>NZ_FOKD01000013.1:0-206417 GCF_900112095.1 Pseudomonas sp. NFPP24 | reverse complement strand
ACCATCGACACCGGGCAGCCGTTGGTGGCGGTCTTGTCCGAAGATGCCGCCG
Source organism: Pseudomonas sp. NFPP24 (assembly GCF_900112095.1). Taxonomy (NCBI): domain Bacteria; kingdom Pseudomonadati; phylum Pseudomonadota; class Gammaproteobacteria; order Pseudomonadales; family Pseudomonadaceae; genus Pseudomonas; species Pseudomonas sp. NFPP24. Next base: position 206,365 of record NZ_FOKD01000013.1, on the reverse strand, counting down.
CATCCCCATTCGGGTTGCGAGCAGAAACCGGCACGTCATCCACATGCTCTTTCTGCTTCAGCACCGCGTTCTGCCGCGCCTTCCAGCGTATCTGCATCGTGCCTTGCTTGAGCCCGCCGACTACCCCGCGAACCGCCACCGCCTTGTAGCGATCCACCGCCTGCATGAATTTGGTCAGAATCGCCAACAGGCCCTTAACAAAACCCACCGCCGCCTCAAGAATCGCCGCTCCATACTTGACCAACCGCAAGCTCAGATACGCCACACCCGCCGCCGGCAAGGCGATGGTCAACACGGCGCCAATCACCAGGTCAATCAGCAGCGACACCACTAACCCTGCCGCTACCTCGGCCATTTCACTGGGCGGTAATGCGTCCAGCCAGAGCATCGCCGTGCGTACCATCAGGTACAGCGCCGCCTCGTCACTGGCCAGCAACATGGCCTGCTCCATGACCTTTGGCGTATCGGTGGCGATTTGTGCCAACTTGGCGGCTTGATCACCTAACTGGTCGGCGAACTGCAGCGGGTCTTCAAGAATCGCCTGTACCAGCTTGATGCTGTCCCACACGTCGTGAATTGCCGCCCAACTGCCCGCCAACAGACCGCTGCCAATCGCACTGGCGGTCGAGCGCTCCCAGTGCGGTTTAAAGCCAGACCACTGCTCCCGAAGCCACTGCTGCAGATCCCCCATCAACCCGTCGTAGGAGGCAAACAACGCGTCGACTTGCTCGCTGGAAAGACCGCCCTGCACCCGCACCTGATAGCGCCCACCCGCCGCGCAGTGGTGTGAGCCCTTGCCCTGTTCATCCAGCATGATTACGCTGGAACTGCCGTCATCCAGGCCGATGACCTCAACCGGGATATTGCCGATCGGCACGTCATATACCGACTCGAACTTGCTCTCGATCTTCAGTTCACCGCCCATCGGGCAGCGGGTCACGGTCGAAAGGTCAGTGTCGGAAAGACTCACCGAACGCTGCGAATCGCCAACCCGCAATACCCGGTCCATCCCCAGCAACGACGGCATGTCAGCCGCATGGCTCACTGAATCCAGCGCGCGCGAATACCAGGCGTTCATCTGCTGGCGATAAATCACCAGGCTCTGATGAAAGCCATCCAGCTCAAATTCGATCAGGGCAATGTGGGCAGCGTGGGTCATCCGTGACGTCTCGGCAAAGGGCAAGGCGTCGGAGCATGCCGCAGCAAAATGCGGCTGGATGAACGGTTGGAAAATTCAGAAAGAGCCCACTACGCAGGGGGAAAAACCGCGAAAAGTCAGCTCGAAGTGCTACACCGAAAAGCGATAAACCTGATTGCAAAATTGCCCGCCAAATAAAAATCGCTCGCATCCTTGCCCGATTTCCCGACATGGCCGTCATGGTTAATAGAACCTCCCTTACGCAGGATTTCCCATGTCGCGCCTTGCTCGTCCCTTGCACCCACTGGCTCTGTCAGTGGCGATGGCTTTTGCCGCCGTGCCGTTGCTGACCGTTCAGTCTTCCTATGCCGAAGAGAGCAGCAGCGCGCTGCGCCGTTTCTCGATTCCTGCAGGTGACTTGAGCCAGGCACTCAATAGCCTGGCCGAGCAGGCGGGTCTGGTGCTGGCCTTCGATGCGGGCCTGACCCGGGGCAAGCGCAGCAAGGGTTTGAGCGGGCAATACGACACCGACGTGGCACTGAGCCAATTGCTCGCCGGCAGCGGCCTGCAAGCCTTGAAGATTTCCGCCGACCGCTACCGCCTCGAAGCCATCCCGGATAACGGTGGCGCCATGGAACTCCAGGCCACCACCATCAGCGGCGCGTACCAGGCCGAAAGCCCGACCGGGCCGGTGGCCGGCTATGTGGCCACGCGCAGCTTGTCGGGTACCAAGACCGACACCGCGCTGATCGAAACCCCGCAGTCGATTTCCATCGTCACCAAAGACCAGATGCGTGCGCAGAACGCCGAGAGCCTCAACCAGATCCTGCGCTACAGCGCCGCCGTCATCCCGGAAACCCGTGGCGCCACCGCATCGCGTCTCGATCAACTGACCATCCGCGGTTTCTCCCCGGCCACCTACCTCGATGGCCTGCGCATGCCCTCGAGCCGTGACGCCTTGCCGCAGAAAGATGCCTTCGACCTGGAACGCGTGGAAGTGCTGCGCGGCCCTGCGTCGGTGCTGTACGGGCAGGGCACGCCGAGCGGGGTAATCAACATGGTCAGCAAGCGCCCGCTGGACACGCCGTTTCATGAAGTGGGCGTGGAATACGGCACCTTCAACAAGAAGCGCACCACCTTCGACTTGAGTGGCCCCCTGGATGATCAGGGCGTGTATTCCTACCGTGTGGCCGGGCTTTTCGACGATGCCGATGGGCAGGTGGAGCACACCGAGACGCGCCGTCAGTCATTGTCCAGCGCCTTTACCTGGCGTCCGGACGACGCCACTTCTCTGACCTTGCTCGGGCATTTCCAGAAGGACCCCAAGGGGGCTTCCTACGGCTCGGTGCCGGCCTGGGGTTCGGTGCTGCACAGCCCGACTGGACGCAGCATCGATGTGGATTTCTACGATGGCGAGAAGAACTTCGAGAAAAGCGACCGCGAGTACTACTCGATCGGCTGGGCGTTCGAGCATCACTTCGATGACGTGTGGACTGTGCGCCAGAATGCGCGTTACCTGCGCAGCGAAGGCCAGTACCGCAGCCTGTACAACAACTACCTGATGGCGGATTACCGCACCATTCGCCGTTCGACCATCGCCAGCGATGTCGACCTGGATGCCTACACCCTCGACAACCAGCTGCAGGCCAAGTTCGACACCGGCCCGTTGCAGCACACCTTGTTGATGGGGCTCGACTACCAGAACACCAGCACCGACACCAAGTCCGGCTCCGGCGTGTACACCGCAGGTCCGACCCTGGATATTTTCAACCCGGTCTACGGCGCAGCCGTCCCGGTGCCGGCCTACACCACTGATGGCACCTCGCGCAGCGAACAGACCGGCGTGTATCTGCAAGAGCAGATGAAGTGGGACAAATGGGTGCTCTTGCTGGGCGGTCGCTATGACTGGGCCAGCACCGACAGCAGCACCAAGACCCTGCGCACCGGCGCCAAATCCGAGTCGTCCCTGGACAGCAAGGCGTTTACCGGTCGTATCGGCCTGGTCTATCTCTTCGATAATGGCCTGGCGCCGTATGCCAGTTATGCGGAGTCGTTCAACCCGCAATCGGGTACCGGTTACGGCGGTTCGGTGTTCAAGCCGACGGAAGGCAAGCAGTATGAAATCGGCATCAAATACCAGCCGCCGGGCAGCAACAGCTTCATCACTGCGGCCATCTTCGACCTGCGCCAGACCAACGTGCTGACCACCGACCCGGACCCCACCCACCTGTGCGGCACCGGGCGCTGCCAGAGCCAGGACGGCGAAGTGCAATCCCGTGGCTTCGAGCTGGAAGGCAAGGCCAGCCTCAACGACAACCTCGACATCACGGCGGCCTACGCGTACCTGGACAACCGCATCAGCAAATCCAACAACACCGTGCGGTACGCGCCCATCAGCGATATCGGCGTAGGTCCGGCCATCCCCGCCGAAGGCACCACCACCTACGGCGTGCCGCGCCACACCGCCTCGGCGTGGGCCGACTACACCTTCCATGACGGTCAACTCAAAGGCTTCGGCGCCGGCGCAGGAGCGCGTTATGTCGGGTCTTCGTGGGGCGATACCGCCAACACCCTCAAGGTGCCGGGCTACACCTTGTTCGATGCCGCCGTGCACTACGACATCCCCAACATCACCAGCCTCAAGGACAACCTGCGCCTGGCGCTCAATGCCACTAACCTGGCGAATAAAGAGTATGTCGCGTCCTGCTACTCCTATTCGTGGTGCTGGTATGGCTCGCAGCGTACCGTGCAGGCGAGCGCAACCTATCAGTGGTGATAAGGCAATTTAATGGCCCCTTTGTAACTAAATCCTCGCCAGAATCGCTTTTATTTTCAGGTGGTTAGGTGGGGATGCAAATGCGCACTGTTGGAATCATGCTGATCGCCTGCTCCCTGGCCGGCGGCGCGGCAGCCGTGCAGGCTCGGGAGCTGCGCGAGGGTGACAAGTACATGTGCAGTTGGGGCGCCGGCACCGCGGCCAGGGCCCAGGAGTTGAAACTGTCGGGGGTGTCGCTGTACGCGGCGCGGCAGAAGATCCAGAGCATGAAGTTCAACAAATCCTGGATGCGCATGATGGCCATGGGCATCACCGAACAGACCTACGACAGCCGTTCGCGGCTCAAGCCCGAGGCGATTCGCCAGGGTTTCTATCAGGATTGCGTGCGCTACAAGGTCGCACGCAAATGATCGAGCAAGCACCGCCCCGTGCAAAATCTGCGTAAGCCTGTCCAACTTTCCCTCGGCGCCCCTGGCCATACTGGCGCCAGGCAAATCCAGAGGCACAGGCCATGACTGACTACGTATTCATCCCCGCACCAACCCCATCCCTCGCAGTACAGGGCAGCGATGCGCGCTTCCCGCTGCGCCGTGTGTTCTGCGTGGGCCGCAACTACAGTGAGCATGCGCGTGAGATGGGTCACGACCCGGACCGCGAGCCGCCCTTTTTCTTTATGAAACCGGCGGATGCCGTGGTGCCCGCCGAAGGTGTGATCGCCTACCCACCGCTGACCGCCGACCTGCACCACGAAGTGGAACTGGTGGTGGCCATCGGCAAGGACGGCGTGGATATCAGTCCGGAACAGGCGGTTTCCCACATCTGGGGGTATGGCGTCGGCGTCGATCTGACCCGCCGCGACCTGCAAGCCCATGCGAAAAAACTCTCGCGGCCGTGGGAGTGGGCCAAGGCGTTTGATGCGTCTGCGCCGAGTACCGCATTGCGCCCGGTGAGCGCGGTAGGGCATCCGTCCAGCGGAAAAATCTGGCTTGATGTCAATGGCGAACAGCGCCAGGTGGGCGACCTGGCCGACCAGATCTGGTCGGTCAGCGAAGTGATCAGCCATGCCTCAAAGTCTGTCGCGCTGAAGGCGGGCGACCTGATCTTCACCGGCACCCCCGCAGGTGTCGGTGCCTTGCAGCCGGGCGATGTGGTCACGGCGGGCATCGAGGGCATCGGCGAGTTGCAGTTCACCCTCGGCCAGGCTTGAGGCTAAAGTGGTGACCCGGCCACCCGAGAGACCGTTATGCCAGGCACCCGCGTTACCACCTACGGCATGCAGCAGCGCAGCGACCGCCCCGACTTCTACATCCGCGACAAGCGCGGGCGGGCGGCGCTGACCAGCCCGCATCGGCATGAATACTTCCAGATCCAGGTCAACCTCGGCGGCGACACTGTGCAGCACATTGGCGGCGCTGTGCGGCCGTTCCCGCGCAAGGCCCTTGCCTTTATCCTGCCCCATCGCCTGCATGTGATCCCCCACCCCGAAGACGGCGAGTTCATGCTGATCAACTTCAGCCAGGGGTTTCTCCTGCCGCAACTGACCTGCGACCCCCTCGACCTGGAAGACATTCCCATCGGCCAGGCGCCGGAGCTTTCGCCGTTTCGCTTCCAGGAACACCTGGACTTCATCCTCGATGATGCGGCGTTTGAGCAGGTGCAAAGCTGGCTCGCTCACATGCGCGAACTGGATGCCCGCCGTTCCTTTGGCGCCCGCGAGCGTCTCAAGGGCTACCTGTTTCAACTGATCGGCCTGGTCTGCGGACAGTATGCCGAGCCGTTGCAGGCGTACGCCGCCAACAACGCCACCCGGCGCGGGCGCAAGGATGCGTTGGCGCGGGTGCAACGCTACATCCGCGAGCATCTGCACGAGCCGACCCTCAACCTTACTGACGCGGCGGCGGCGGCGTTCCTGTCACCCAACTACCTCACGCACCTGTTGCGCAAGGAGACTGGCAAGCCGTTTTCGCAACTGGTGCTCGACCGCCGCCTGCAGTTGGCGCGCACCTTGTTGCTCAACAGTGCGCAGATGATCGGTCCCATTGCGCACCGCTGCGGGTTTACCGATGAAGCGTACTTCTCCCGCTGCTTCCGCAAGGCCCATGGCCTGGCCCCAGGGCAATTCCGTCGCCAGCAACATGGCCAGGCCTTGTAGGGCGGCGGTTTTACAAATCCACGACAATCGCTGTGTTTCAATTTACATACAATTGGGTCCTTCATTGGGAGGCCAGTATGCAAACGCTTATCCGCGCGGCGACGCAGGACGATGTCGACACGCTCTTCACCCTTCGCACCTCGGTGGTGCAAAACCATCTGAGTATGAGAAGAGCAGGGCGCAGTGAGCCATGAGTCCATCCGAGCCGCCGTCCAACAACTTTCGCTACTTCGTGATCGGAGTGCTTTGCGCGGCGGTGTTGCTGGGGGTCTATTTTGTGCAGCTCAATGCCCAGGTCGACCGCGAGCGGGATGCGACCAATGAGCGCTTGGCGCTGTGCCGACAGGTGGAAAGTGTGGCGCGCTCGGTGTTGCCCAATAGCCTCGATACACAAGATGCCTGCGAACAGTTGAGCGAGCGTATATCGGAAAGTGTGAAGTCGCCTTAACTCAATAACCCTTTCTTATCAGTGGAAATAGCACCAGAAGTTGCACCAAAAAGTGGCACTTATAGGGTTGGCTACCTTAAAAAATGTGTGGTTATTGAATGACTTACAGCGCTTTTAATCCGACGAAAGGATTAAAATAATCTTGTTACAGCTTTTTACAATCGTTACTATAGCCGGGCGTTCACCTCCCACGGTTTATGCATTTTTAAATCCCAAGTTTCCATCAGCTACTTGGGATTTTTTTTGCCCGGGATTTGACCTTCGCGTCAAACTTCACTGTCGCCGAACTCCGCGCGCATCCGTCCATTGCGTTTGGCCTGGTACAGCAACTTGTCGACCTCTTCGACGAACCCCAGCATCGGCGTATCAGGTTTGACGATACGTGTACCCACGCCCAGGCTCAGGCTCAGCAGGCTCGATACCGCCGAATGACCATGCTCGATCTGCTGCTGGCGGATCAGGTGCAGACAGCGTTGCGCCACCTGCCTGGCCGATTGCGCATCGGTTTCCGGCAGCAACCACACGAACTCTTCGCCGCCGATGCGCGCAATGAAATCCCGTGGCCGATTGGCCGCCTGGGACAAGGTGTGTGCCACCTGGCGCAGGCACTCATCGCCCTTGATATGGCCGTAGTGGTCGTTGTACTGCTTGAAAAAATCGATATCCAGAATGATCAACGACAGTGGCAACTGGCTGCGCTGGGCGCTGGCCCACTCCCGTTCCAGCACGGTGTCGAACATGCGGCGGTTGGCGATACCGGTCAGGCCATCCTGGTATGAATATTCCTCGAGTTGTTTCTGCAAGCGCACCAGGTGCTCTTCGGTCTTCTTGCGCTCGCTGATATCGAACATGAAACCGATCAGCGCCTCGACCTCGCCGTCCTTGCGCACCACGTGCACCACATCGCGGATCCACACGTAGTCGCCATTCACCGTCAGCGCGCGGTAATCCGCTTCGTGATCGACCCCGGCGCGGGACTGCGATACGCAGAAATCCACCACATATTCACGGTCGTCCGGGTGCATGCGCTCGACCCAGTCGTCCACGCTGACCCAGCTTTGCGGGGTCCAGCCGAGCAACTCCTCGATCTGCGGGCCGATATAGCTGAAGGTCATGCTCTGCCAATCAATACGCCAGGGGATGGCCTTGGTCGACTCCAGCAAGGTCTTGTACACATCGCTGTCGGGCTGGCTCGGAGGGTCGATGCTCATGGGGCGGCTGCTCTGGATGATGGCGAAAAGCCAAGAGCGTCTTTCGATCGGGGCGCCGAGTCAAGCCTTCGGCGGCGCAGCAGACGAGAGGTCGCCGGACGGGGCGACCCTCTGTTGACCGGGGTATCCGGTGTACTGCGCTGGGTCAGGCATCGACGGTGTGGCTCGGGGCATCGAGCGCGCCGTAGTAGCGCCAGCAGCAATGGCGATGTTCCGGCAGGATCACGCAGCCACTGAGGCTGACGATCAGCAGTGCGGCAACCAGCATGTAAAGTCGGCGATACATGGTGTTTCCTCTTGGGTTGATCAGCGTCAATCCTTCAACGCGGCCACCGGCATAAATCCGTCGCAAAGCTTTCAAACATTTCATCAAGCCCTGCCACCCCCTGCGCAATACTGCGCAAAAAATCTGCGACGGATTTTCCGGCCCCCGCCGTTCAACCCATCAGCACCCGCACTTTCGCGTGTTGCATGAAGGAGTTGCCATGAGACCCCTGGCCAAATTGCGCTATGCCTTGCTTGCTCCGCTGGTCCTTGCCGCGCTTGTCAGCACCCCTGTGTTTGCCCAGACCGAAATCATCATCCGCCAGGCACCGCCACCGGAACGCGTTGAAGTGATCCCCGTGGAGCGCCCGGGTTACGCCTGGGACCGCGGCCACTGGCGCTGGGAAGGGCACGGCTATGGGTGGGTGCCTGGGCACTGGCAGCCGGTGATGCGCAATGCGCGTTGGGAACCGGGCCATTGGGAGGCTCACGGCCCCAATTGGTACTGGCGTGAAGGGCATTGGATCCGCTGACCGAGAATTGCCCGATTGAAAGACACTGATCCGGACGTTGAACTGCTGGCGCGCATCGGTAACAACGAACCAGCGGCCGTCAACGAAATGGTGACGCGCAAACTGCCGCGTCTGCTGGCGCTCGCCGGCCGGATCCTGGGGGATGCCGACGAAGCCAGGGACGTGGCCCAGGAAAGCTTCCTGCGCATCTGGCGCCACGCCGCCAGTTGGCGCAGTGGCGAGGCGCGCTTCGACACCTGGCTGCACCGGGTGGCGCTCAACCTGTGCCACGACCGTCTGCGCCGGCGCAAGGAGCGCCCGTTGGAGGACGAGGAAGCGTTGGCGCTGACAGACAGCGCACTGACGCCGGATGAACAGCTGGAAGCCGCCGATCGCAGCGCCCGGATGGCTGCCGCCCTGGCGGCGCTGCCCGAGCGTCAGCGCGAAGCGATTGTGTTGCAGTACTACCAGGAGCTGTCGAACATCGACGCCGCGGCCCTGATGAACATCAGCGTCGAGGCACTGGAGAGCCTGCTGTCGCGGGCCCGACGCCAGTTGCGCAGCCAACTTGCCGACACACCCGGGCTTGCCCGCCCAGGAAGGGGAAAACCATGACACCCGAACGTTTTGCTTACCTGGCCGACGCCTATGGCGCCGACCTGCACCGCTGGCCCCGCGCTGAACAGCCCGCAGCCCAGGCTTTGCTGGACAGCGGCAATGTGCTTGCGCATGAGGCCCAGCAACAGGCGCGCTGGCTCGACGGTCAACTGGACAGCCATCAACTGGCCTACGTCGATCCTTCGCTGGCGCGGCAGATTCAGCTGTCGGCCCCGCGCGGCCATTCGTTCTGGTCGCGCTATGCCCGCTGGTTGTCGCCGGCCGGCCTGGTAGGCGTGGGTGTTGCGGGCATTGTCACCGGGATGCTGGTGGCATCCCTGAGCGTGCCGCTGCCGATGCTGTCGTCCGAGGTGTTGCCCAGCGTCTTCGATCAAGGCGATGCGCAAGTCATCTTTACCGTCAATGCCGAGGACACCGAGCAATGAGCCTGAAGTCCCTCAAACCCTGGCTGCTGGCCTCGGCCTTGCTCAACGTGTTCCTGATCGGCGGCGTCGGCGGTGGCCTCTACCACTGGATGGCCAGTGCAAAGCCCGCGGAGGCGGTGGTCAATCAGCACGGCTTGCGCCAGGCGATGATCAAGCTGCCGCCGGAGCGCCGCCGGGAATTGCGCCAACTGCTGCGGCACAACCGGGCCGACAGCCAGCCGCTGATCATGGCCGGGCGTGAAGCGCGCATGGGCGTGATCAAGCAATTGGAAGCGCCGACCCTGGATCGGGATGTGCTGGTGGCGGAACTGGCCAAGGCCCGTGAAGCCGATATGGCGCTGCGTGCGTTGGTGGACACGACGTTGGCGCAGTTCGCCAGCACCCTGCCTCGGGAGGAGCGGCAGAAGTTAGTGGAGGCGTTGTATCTGCGGGGGCAGGCGGCAGGCCGCAAGCCTCAGTCCTGAACGTGGCGCTTGTAGGTCTGCGCCCGGAGCGCTGAACTACAGGCGACGCAGGAAGGATTTGACGATGTGGCGGGTGGCATCGGTGGTGTCCAACTCGTCCATGGCGCCATAGGGGTGCCACTGGCAATCGACTATTTCATTGCAAGGTTTCGCATCGGCGACGTTCACCACCGACGCTTCGAACACGTGGTGCACGGTGTCGCGGGCCTTGAGTTCCTGCAAATACAGCAAGCCGTCCACGTTCAATCCGGTTTCTTCTTCCAGCTCGCGTTCGGCCGCGCCGACCGGGCGCTCGTTGCGTTCGACCTTGCCTCCCGGCAATGCCCATTTGGATCTGGCCTTGCGCACGAAGAGGATATGCCCCTCGTGTTCGCAAATGACCGTTGCACGTATTTTCATCGTCTGTGCCCCGCAGCGGGATGAGTGTCATAAAAGTGTAATGCAATTGTCATGCTAAGTGCTTATGGCGCTGACGTGTGGGGATGTGGATACTGCCCGATTGATCAAAACGCACGAGGAGGGCAGATGAGCACCGTACGCTGGGGCATGATCGGCTGTGGCAGTGTCACTGAATTGAAGAGTGGACCGGCTTTCTACAAAGCGCCAGGTTCTGCGCTGGTGGCCGTGATGGGGCGCCGCGAAGCGGCGGTGCGTGATTATGCGGCACGCCATGGCATTGCGCGTTTCTACACCGACGCCCAGGCGCTGATCAACGACCCCGAGGTGGACGCGGTGTACATCGCCACGCCGCCGGACAGCCATCTCGAATATAGCCTGATGGTCGCGGCGGCCGGCAAGCATTGCTGCGTCGAGAAGCCCATGTCGCTCAACGCCGAGCAGAGCGCGTTGATGCAGCGCACCTTCGAGCGTGCCGGGCTGCATCTGTTTGTGTCCTATTACCGCCGTTCACTGCCGCGTTTCCAGCAAGTGCGCGACTGGTTGCGAGATGGGCGCATCGGCGAACTGCGCCACCTGACCTGGACCTTGTGCAAGCCACCGGGTGCCGACGACGCCAGCCCCGCCAACTGGCGCACCGACCCGACCATCGCTGGCGGTGGTTACTTCGCCGACCTGGCCAGCCATGGTTTCGACCTGTTCCAGTACCTGGCCGGGGATATCGTTGAGGTCACAGGGTTTACCGCGCGACAAGCCGGGAGGTATGCGGCCGAGGATGCAGTGACGGCGTGCTGGACGTTCAGTTCGGGGGCACTGGGCATGGGCTGCTGGAATTTTGTCGCGGACCGTCGCGAGGACCGGGTGGAACTGATCGGCAGCCGTGGGCGCATCCGATTCTCGGTCTTCGAAGACCAGCCGCTGCACCTTGAGGGTGAATCGTGCGAAGTGCTGGAAGTGCCGTGCCATGCGCATATCCAGTGGCACCACGTGTTGGCGATGAACGCACATATCCGTGGCGAAGCCGAGCACCCATCGCTGGGCATCGAAGCGTTGAAGACCGATCGGATCCTGGACAAGGTGCTACAACGTAACCCCCATCGTCCTGAGTAGGCGCGTTAGGGTGGTCTTTTTTCCAAGGAACAGACAAATGAAATACTGGATGGCGATGTGGCTGGTGCTGGCCACCAGTGCGATGGCGGCTCCGCGCAGCCAAGGCACACCGGGGGAGTTTGATTTTTATGTGCTGTCGTTGTCGTGGTCGCCGACTTTTTGCCTGACCCACCCGGACAATGAACAGTGCTCCGGTAAAGGCTACGGTTTTGTATTGCATGGCCTGTGGCCGCAATATGCGCGTGGCGGCTGGCCGGCATCCTGTGCGCCGCAGTCGCCGTTGAGTCGTGAAGAAATCGAGAAGGGCGCAACACTGTTTCCGACCCGTGCATTGCTCAAGCATGAATGGTCCAAGCATGGCACCTGCAGTGGCCTGGAACCGTCGGCCTACCTGGAAAAAACCGACCAGGCGCTGGGGGTGGTGAGCATTCCGCAGCAACTGCAGCCGTTCAATACGCCGCCGGCGTTGCAGGCCAGTGAGATCGAGGCGTTGTTCCGTGAAAGCAACCCGCGCATGGGCAATCATGGGCTGGCAGTCATCTGCAAAGGCAAAGTGCTGTCCGAGGTGCGGGTATGCCTGACCAAGGACCTGGCCTTTGCTGGTTGCCCGCGCAGTGTGAAAACCCAGTGCCGCGATGGCGACGTGCGGATTCCCGCGCAGCGGTGATAAGCCGCTGGCGGGCATCGGGTTGATCAGTTGTTGAGGTAGACCGGGCTGTCAGTGGACAACGAGGCCTTCACGGCCAGGGTCATGTCGGTGATCAGCACTTCCTCGCGGTCTTCGCTCAGGGCCTTGAGGGTGATGGCGACCACGTCCTGGGGCGTGCTCTTCGGCGCCTGCACGTCGGCCACCATATCGGTGTCGATGTAGGCGGGGTGCACGCCGATCACCAGGGTCTTCTGTTCGCGCAGTTCGCCGCGCAGTCCATTGGTCAGGCCCCACTGGGCGGACTTGGAGGCGCTGTAGCCGCCAGTGCCGGGCGGGCTGAGCCAGCTCAATACCGACAGCACATTGATCAGCGCGCCGCCGCCTTGCCTGGCCAGGATCGGCGCAAAGGCACGGCTGACGCGCAGGGTGCCGAAGGTGTTCACGTCAAAGTGCTGTTGCAGGTTTTCGACGCTGTCTTCAGCCAGCAGCGCGCCGTATTTCAGGAGCCCCGCGTTGTTGATCACCACGTCTACATCGGTGCACTGCTCTGCGGCGCGCTGCACGCTGGCCTGGTCGGTGATGTCCAGGGCAATCGGCGTGCTGCCGGGGATGTTCACGCTGCCTGGATCGCGTGCGCCGGCGTAGACCTTGGCCGCGCCGGCTTCCAGCAAGGCAATGACGAATGCTTTACCCAGGCCGCGATTGGCGCCGGTGACCAGTACCACTTTTCCACGAATATCCATGATGCGCTCCAGACAGTTAGTTAGGTTTAATAATGAAACCGTTTTTATCCTGAGCCTGTTGGTCCTATAATGCAACCTCATTTTGCAAGTGCCCGGAGGCCCGACGATGAAACGCAAATGCCTGGAAGGCGATGGCTGCCCGGTGGCCCGCGCCCTGGACGTGGTGGGCGACTGGTGGACGTTGTTGATCATCCGCGACGCCTTTGCCGGAGTAACGCGTTTCGGTGATTTTCAAAAACACCTGGGCGTGGCGAAAAACATCCTCGCCACACGGCTCAAGGACATGGTCGAGCAAGGCCTGTTGCAGACCAGCGAAGTCGGCGCACGCAGCGAATACCAACTCACCGACAAGGGCCGTGCGCTGATGCCGGTGCTGGTGACGCTGGCGCAGTGGGGCCAGGCCTATACCGAGCCGGAGGAGGTCGGCGCGCAAGTCTTGGATGCGCGCTCGCTCAAGCCACTGCGCAAGGTCGAGATCCTCGCCGAGGATGGCCGGGTGTTGGGCATCGGCGACATCGTCACCCAGATGCCCGGAGCTTGAGGCGGTGCCTACTTGCTGTCGAGGAAGCCCAGCAGGGCTGCGTTGAACAACGCCGGGTCTTGCAGGAACGCAAAGTGGCTGGTGTTCGGCAGGATCAGCAGGCCGGCGCCGGGGATGGTTGCGGCCATGTACTCGGTGTGTTCGCGCTTGATCGCTTCGTCATGGTCGCCGTCGGCAATCAGGATCGGCGTCTTGATGCTTTGCAATTGTGCGTCAGTCCAGTTCGGCTGGCTGGCCCACATATGGCTGATCTGCTCGACAAACGCGTCGTACTCTTTCGGCGTCGGCGACAGCTTGGCGTACTCCTTGCCGGCGCGCTCGATGAAGGCGGCGAAGGTCGGGTTCTTCTCGACGCCTTCCTTCACCCCGGCGGTCTGGGTGTTGGCGGCGAAGGCGAAGACTTTGCCGAGGCGGTCCGGGTGACGCAGGGCCAGGTCGATGCCGATGATGGCGCCGTCGCTCCAGCCGACGATGTCGGCGCGGGGGATTTTCAGGTGGTCGAGCACGGCCACCACGTCATCGGCCATCAAGTCATAACCATAGGGTTTTTCATCCCGCGAACTGCGCCCGTGGCCGCGGCTGTCGATACTGATCACCGTGTGCCTGGCTGCCAGGGCCTTGACCTGATTACCCCAGTAATCGGAGTTGGACAGGCCACCATGCAGCAGCACCACCGGCGAGCCATGGCCGGTACGGGTGTAGTAGACCTTGATGCCGTTGACGGCGGCATAGCCGGTCTTGGCACCGGCCACGGGGGCGGGTGTTGGCGGCAGCGTTTCCCAGCGCTCAGCGGCTTGGGCGGCGGAAAAACACAACATCAGGCAGGCGGCTGCCAGCAGGCGACGTGACATGGCGGTTCCTTTTTTTGATCAGTAGGAATTGAACTCTAGCATCGGCCCCCGCACGGCAAATACGCATTTTTGCCTATCAAAATCGCCAGTGCGAAAGAAAAAAATACAGTTATATCAATGGAATAAAAGCATCTAAGTGAGCGAGGGGCATTTTCTTCAATACCTCGACCGAGCGGCCCCTTTACCGTGGTCCCATCGTCACTCGCTCGAATAAAAAGGAACTGCAATGAGTCTGATCATTTCCATGGCTGCCTTCGCACTCGCCACGTCTATCACCCCCGGCCCGGTGAATGTGGTTGCACTGAGTACGGGGGCGCGTTTCGGTTTTGTCGCCAGCCAGAAACATGTCCTGGGGGCCGCCGTGGGCTTCACCTTGCTGTTGGTGTTGATTGGCCTGGGGTTGCATGAGGTGCTGATACGTTGGCCGATACTGACCCAGTTGATCCAGTGGGGCGGGGTAGCTTTTCTGCTGTACATGGCCTGGAAGCTGGCGGTGGACGATGGTCGGTTGGACGCCGATGGCAGTGCCACGGCGCCGTCGATGCTGTACGGCGCGATCATGCAGTGGCTCAACCCCAAGGCCTGGCTGGCGTGTGTGGCCGGGATGGGGTTGTTCGTCGCTGATGGCGATGCACGGCAGGTGTGGTTGTTTGCCGGACTCTACCTGGTGATCTGCTATCTGTCGGTGGCGTGCTGGGCCTATGCCGGCACGTTTCTGCGGCGCTACCTGGGCAACCCCCAGGGCGTGCGCGTATTCAACCGTTCAATGGCCGCGTTGCTGGTGGCCAGTGTGGGTTATTTGCTGATGGCTTGAGCACGTCGCGGTATTGCCCTGGCGTTGCGGCGAAATGCTGTTTGAACGCGCGCTGGAAATGCGCCTGGTCGGCAAACCCCGCCGCCAGCGCCACGTCGGCGATGGGCGCGCCCTGACGCAATCGGGCGCGAGCGAACTGGATGCGCTGGTTGACCAGGAAGGCATGGGGTGTCAGCCCGTAATATTGCTTGAAGGCGCGGATCAGGTAAGACGGCGACAGTTCGGCCGCCAGGCAGATGTCTTCCAGCTTCACCCCTTCGGTGCAGTGCGTGCGGATGTACTCGGCGGCCCGCTCCAGCTTGTGGTTGACCTCGCGCAGCGGGGTGCCGGCTGGGTTGAGGCGCTGTTGTACGTCGCTGAAGTAACTCACCAGCGCGTCCTGTTTCTGCAAGTGCTCGGCCTGTTCATCGACCAGGATGCGGTACAACTCCAGCAAGCCACGGTACAGCACGGCGTCCTGGGTATGGGGCGTATTGAACGGTCGGTAACCCTGGTCGGTGCTGAAGCCCAACTGATGCTGCAACTCCGTCAGCCAGGGCGTGTCGATGTACAGCATCTGGTAGGACCACGGTTCATTGTCGATGGGGTTGCAGGCGTGCACATCGCCCGGATTCATCAACACCACCGTGCCGGCGCTGATCTGGAATGTCTCGCTGCCATAGTGGTAATAGCTGCGCCCGGTGGTGATCGCACCGATGGAAAAATGCTCGTGGGCATGCCGGCTGTAGGTGACCTTGCGCCCATCGGCGATGGTCCGCGCCTCGATAAAGGCCAGCGCGGGGTCACGCCAGAAATACGGAGCAGTGGCAGCAGTCATGGGCGGGCGCTTCCTCGCAGCAGTTCAACGGGCAGGCGAGCAGCGTCAGCTAAAACTCGCCATTGTTCAAGCCCTGACGTACCGGCGGTGCACAGCGGCGCAGGTAGTCGGCCCATGGATCGTAACCGGCCACGGCCTCAGCCAGGGTGACCGGTTGCCGGGCCTTTTCCCGCAGGGCCTCGCCGTCATGCAGCATATGCCGCTCGACGATGACACTCATCAAGGCGCGGCTGCGTGGTGAGTCGAAGGTGCGTGGCACCCTGCGTCCGAAGAGGTCCGGGGCGGGGATTTCGGCGGGTGCGAAGTTGTCGAGCTGATGGATGACCAGGTCTGTCGCCGCCGCGGTCAGCGCCACCTCGGCAGGTCGGGTGCCTTGCGCGTAGGCCGGCCAGTCGAAACGCATCCAGGCACCGCTGGCGCCGTCCTTGGCCGCCTGCATGACCCGCTTGTAGTCAAGGTCTGGACGTGGACGAACCAACAGGTGCCGGGGAAAAACTTCATAGAACTTTCTGTCGCTGTAATGCGAGACATACATCAGTACACCGAACCGGCCGACTTCGCCGTGCCTCTGGGTGAGACCGAAAAAAAGCACCAGGCCGTATTCCAGGGCTTCACGACTGGGCAGGGTCAGGTGCGACAAGCCGTAACGGAGCGCGGTCCCGTAGGCTTCTTTCAACTGCCCGAGCTTGCGATCAAAGGTGTCGAAAAAAAGCCGATTGATCGGAGTGAGCAAGTGGAATTGCCGAGCCAATTCCCGATATTTGACCCCAGCGTTTGCCGAGTGCCAGCGTTTCGAGGTGACATCCAGGGCACCGGCACTGTGCAGGTCGACGAACGAGTACAGAGGGCCCGTATACACGCCCTCGAAGCGGCCGTCTTCGGAAAACGGCGAATGCTCCGGCAGCCACATCAGCACTGGCTCTTCAAGCAAGGTGTTGTCGGCATACACTCGGCGCAGATCGTCCAGCGCGGTCTGGCGCAAGGTCACCACAGGCTGTGCAAACGTCTCGACGGCGTCGGCCAGGCTGGCACGCTGTCGATTGAGGCCTTCCAGTGCCGTATTGATCGCCAGCACATCGTAACGCGGTCGAGGGTCCAGCATGCCGTTGACCACGGCCCATTCCAGCACCGGCGGCGTTGCTTCGCTGCTTTCGAGGAAGCGCTTCCAGCTGCCGTGTGGCGCCAGCCCGGCCAGGAACATGATCTGGTTGTAAGTCAATTGACGGGAAGACCCCGGCATGACCTTTTCCATGTACATGACGTATTGATGATACAGCACCCAGGTCTGGGCGCTCAGGCAAGGCGTGGCGTCGGGTATGTCGCGTACGAGCAAATGTGGACCCTTTTCGCTCAGCAACAGGTGCGCGGCCAGTGCTGCGGTAGCTGGGTGGAGCCCGGCCAGGCTGCTGTCGATGCACTGGCGTATGAACGGCACGTGCTCACCCCAGAAGTAATCGTCGTGCCAGTCGACCAGATTGATCCGGTTCGGGTACGCATCGGGCTCGGGGTCCAGGCTCAGGATCAGTGCTGCCAGTATCAGTGCACTGCGGCTGCCACTTTCCGTGCGCTCGCCGGCGTGGCCGCCATGCCAGTGCAGGGCGTTCGACAAAGCGTCTGCCAGTTGCTGGGCCAAGGGTGTTGCGAGCAGGCGGACCATGAGGAAATCCGCTTCCGCCCGCACATCGGCTATCGACTTGCCGGCGACGATGGGCTGGCCGAGGTACTCGAACAGCGGCACGTCCTGGTCGGCCGTGAAGCGCTCGATGATGCGCATGATTTGCGTGCGATCGAGCACCGACAGTTTCCAGGCTGAGGGTTGTGAACCAGACAGCGGCTTGAGCGCTCGCCAGTAGTGGCCCTGACGCGTCGGCAGGGGTTGGCTGACGGTCAGTTGCTGCAACGTCAGGCGTGCCTCGTGCAGTGTGTGGGGGCGTACAAGGTGGTAGAGGTTCAGTGCCTGGCTGAGCGTCACCTTGAAATGACTGCGCAAGTACCCGCCTGTCTTGGCCGCTACCAGCTTCAGGCGCGACACCAGAGGGGCAAGTTCAACATTGCTCATCACTGGGTCGGTCAGGGTTTTCCAGGTGCCGTCCAGGCCATTGGCGCCAACGCTACCCTCGGCAGTGAGCAATACGTGGCTGGCAGGGTCGACGCGTTCCCGGGTGCGGATGGCCAGGAAGTCAGGGTGGTCGGTCAGCACGTGGATCTGGGCGTAGGCTTTTTTAACGGTTGCCTGGAGTGTGTCCGGGTCAACGCTGGCGCCTACCTCAAACCGATCGGCATCATTCAGGTTCCCGCCAGCGATCACCGTCGACAAGGCGTTGCGCAGTACGTGGCGATCATTGAGCAGACCGATGTACTGCCGATAGCGGTACAGTTCGCCGAACGACCGGGCGCTGTTCAATATCACCGGCACCGCAGGCGCCGGCCAGTCGCGCAGGCGCTGGCTCAGGAGGCTGACCTCCGTCCTGCTCAGCGGGCGCTCGATGGCATACGCCTGCAAAGCCCCGACCATACTGATGCGCTGGTCGGTATAGACATGGCTGCCCAGTTGTTCGCCGAGTGTGGCCAACCGGTTCCAACGCTCATCGGGTGCCTTTGGCACCAAGGTGTTTATTTCGCGCCCGCTGTCCGGGTTCAGCACACACAACACTTGCCGCTGGTAATCGAAGTAAGCGGGCGCTGGCGCGTCGTCCGTGCTGCCCAGGTCGTTGCTATTGATGATTGCCTGCAACAGGCCCGCCGCCTCCTTGAGGTTTCTGGACAACCGCGAATCGGATGTCAGATACAGCACAGTGCGGTAGATATCCAACGCGTCAAAGCTGTTCTCGTCCTTGACCAACCGTTGCAGGGCCTCTGCCAGCTGTCGATAGTCGAGCATCTGCTGGCTCGACTCGGCGTAGCTCATCGACTTGCTGCGCCCGTTATCGTCAAAGCCGGGAAAACCCTTCAAGGCGTCGAGCTCTTCGACAATGGTCTGCGCCTGCAGGCGGTTGGCAGGCATCGGCAAACCATGGAACGCCAGCGTCAGGTTCAAGGGAAAGGTGCGCGCACCGGCGGGAGGCACAGGTGCGATATACGGCATGCCCAGTTCGGTCGGGTCCAGGAGTTGGCTGATGTAGATGATCGGGTTGGCCAATGTCCACCAGGCGGACGTGTCGGCCAGGGTGTAGACCCTGGGCTGCCCGTGAGCCGTCACGCTCAGCCGGCTGTTGTGCACGCGTAGCGTGGCCAGATCAAACCCCTCGGCGTTGGCCCAGTCAATGAAGTCTTTCTGATTGATGGCCTTGCAAAAGGCTTCGCACCATTGGCCCAACTGAGAATGCGCGACCATTGTCACGGGATGCGTGGGAGGCGGTAATGATTGGTTCGAAGCGATGGCCAGCAGGCGGCTCAAGTGGCCGATCAGGGTCGTGTCGCCTTCGCTGCGCAGGGATTGGCGTTCGTTCAGGTAGGCGATAGAAGGGCTGAGACTGAGTGGCAGCGGCGTGTCGCCGGGGAGGCTGTCCCAGGTCAGGGCAAGGGCGTGAATGTCATCCATGAGGTCGGTTCCGGCTGATGAAACCCCGGATCATCCGCCACGAGGAGGGGGCCTCTGTAGCAGGTGTTTCCTGCAAGGCCGTGGCTTGCGTCAGCCACGGCGGCAAGGTTAAGGCCTGCGGGGGGGCAAGCCTCCTTTCAGACTTTTTTCAAAGTTGTGTCAGGCGGGAACCAGGAAAGCGGCTTCCAGCAACTGGCGGGTATAGGCATGCTGCGGATCCGCAAAGATCGCCTGCGCATCCCCTTGCTCCACCACCTGCCCATGCTTGACCACCATCAATTGGTGACTCAGCGCCTTCACCACCGCCAAGTCATGGCTGATGAACAGGTAGGTCAGGTTGTACTTGGCCTGCAGGCTGCGCAGCAGTTCCACCACCTGGCGTTGCACCGTGCGGTCGAGGGCCGAGGTGGGCTCGTCGAGCAGGATCAGACGTGGCTTGAGCACCAGCGCGCGGGCGATGGCAATGCGTTGGCGCTGCCCACCGGAGAACTCGTGAGGGTAGCGATGCCGGGATTCCGGGTCCAGGCCCACTTCCTTGAGCGCCGCGATAATCGCCGCTTCCTGTTCGGCCGGCGTGCCCATCTTGTGGATGCGCAAGCCTTCGCCGACGATCTCGCTGACGCACATGCGCGGGCTCAGGCTGCCGAACGGGTCCTGGAACACCACCTGCATTTCCCGGCGCAACGGGCGTACCTGTTGTTGGCTGAGCTTGTCCAGTTGCTGGCCTTCGAAACGAATACCGCCCTTGCTGGCGATCAACCGCAGGATCGCCAGGCCCAGGGTGGACTTGCCCGAGCCGCTTTCACCGACGATGCCCAGGGTCTGCCCCTGGGGCAGGCTGAAGTTGATACCGTCCACCGCCTTGACGTAGTCAACGGTGTTGCGCAAAAAGCCCTTCTTGATCGGGAACCACACTTTCAGGTCATCGACCTCCAACAACGGTGGGCCAACATCGTTGGTCGCCGGGCCGCCGCTGGGTTCTGCCGCCAACAACTCCTGGGTGTACGGGTGCCGGGGTGACTGGAACAGCGTCTCGCACTCCGCCTGCTCGACGATGCAACCCTTTTGCATCACGCACACGCGGTGGGCAATCCGGCGCACCAGGTTGAGGTCATGGCTGATCAGCAACAGCGCCATGCCCAGGCGCGCCTGCAGTTCCTTGAGCAATTCCAGGATCTTCAATTGCACCGTCACGTCGAGTGCGGTGGTCGGCTCATCGGCGATCAGCAATTCGGGCTCATTGGCCAGGGCCATGGCGATCATCACCCGCTGGCGCTGACCACCGGACAGTTCATGGGGCAGGGCCTTGAGGCGCTTGTGCGGCTCAGGAATACCCACCAGCTCCAGCAGCTCCAGGGTGCGCTGGGTGGCGACCTTGCCTTGCAACCCTTTGTGCAGGCCCAGCACTTCGTTGATCTGCTTCTCTATGGGGTGCAACGGGTTCAAGGAGGTCATCGGCTCCTGGAAGATCATCGCAATGCGGTTACCGCGAATGTGGCGGATGGTTTTTTCCTTGAGGGTCAGCAGGTCCTGGCCGGCATACTCGATGGTGCCGGAGGGATGGCGCGCCAGCGGGTAGGGCAGCAGGCGCAGGATCGAGTGGGCGGTTACCGATTTGCCCGAGCCGCTTTCACCCACCAGTGCGATGGTTTCACCGCGCTTGATATCGAAGCTGACATGGTTCACCACGCGGTGGTGGTGTTCGCCCGTGACGAACTCGACGCAGAGGTCGCGGACTTCGATCAGATTGTCCTGATTCATCTCATTTCCTCGGGTCGAAGGCATCGCGAGCGGACTCGCCGATAAACACCAGCAAACTCAACATGATCGCCAGCACGGCAAAGGCACTCATGCCCAGCCACGGCGCTTGCAGGTTGGATTTGCCCTGGGCCACCAGTTCACCCAGCGACGGCGAACCGGCGGGCAAACCGAAGCCGAGGAAGTCCAGAGCGGTAAGCGTACCGATGGCGCCGGTGAGAATGAACGGCATGAAGGTCATGGTCGACACCATCGCGTTGGGCAAGATATGGCGGAACATGATCGCGCCGTTCTGCATGCCCAGCGCCCGCGCCGCCCGCACATATTCCAGGTTACGCCCACGCAGGAACTCGGCGCGCACCACGTCCACCAGGCTCATCCACGAGAACAGCAGCATGATCCCCAGCAGCCACCAGAAGTTGGGCTGCACGAAACTGGCGAGGATGATCAGCAGGTACAGCACCGGTAACCCGGACCAGATCTCCAGGAAACGCTGCCCGGCCAGGTCGACCCAGCCGCCATAGAAGCCCTGCAGGGCCCCGGCGATCACGCCGATGATCGAGCTGAGCACGGTGAGGGTCAGGGCAAACAGCACCGACACGCGGAAGCCGTAGATGACCCGCGCCAGCACGTCGCGGCCCTGGTCATCGGTGCCCAGCAGGTTGACGCTGGAAGGCGGCGCGGGGGCCGGCACCTTGAGGTCGTAGTTGATGCTCTGGTAGCTGAACGGGATCAGCGCCCACAACGTCCAGGCGTCCTTGGCCTTGAGCAGTTCCTGGATGTACGGGCTCTTGTAGTTGGCCTCCAGAGGGAATTCGCCGCCGAATGTGGTCTCCGGGTAGCGCTTGAGCGCCGGGAAGTACCAGCCGCCGTCGTAGTGCACGGCCAGGGGTTTGTCGTTGGCGATCAGCTCGGCGCCCAGGCTCAGCACGAACAGGATCAGGAACAGCCACAGCGACCACCAGCCACGCTTGTTGGCCTTGAACCGTTCGAACCGGCGGCGATTGAGGGGGGACAGGTTCATCTCAATGCTCCCGGCTGGCAAAGTCGATCCGCGGATCGACCAGGGTGTAGGTAAGGTCGCCGATCAGCTTCACGATCAACCCCAGCAGGGTGAAGATGAACAGCGTGCCGAACACCACCGGGTAGTCGCGGTTGATCGCCGCTTCAAAGCTCATCAGGCCCAGGCCGTCGAGGGAGAAGATCACTTCCACCAGCAATGAGCCGGTGAAGAAGATCCCGATGAAGGCCGAGGGGAAACCGGCGATCACCAGCAGCATCGCGTTGCGGAACACGTGGCCGTAGAGCACGCGGTGGTTGGTCAGGCCCTTGGCTTTGGCGGTGATCACATACTGCTTGTTGATCTCGTCAAGGAAGCTGTTCTTGGTCAGCAGGGTCATGGTGGCGAAGTTGCCGATCACCAGGGCCGTGATGGGCAGCGCGAGGTGCCAGAAGTAATCGAGGATCTTGCCGCCCCAGCTCAGTTCATCGAAGTTGTTGGAGGTGAGCCCGCGCAGGGGGAACCAGTCCAGGTAACTGCCGCCGGCAAACACCACGATCAGCAGGATCGCAAACAGGAAGGCCGGGATCGCGTAGCCGACGATGATCGCCGAGCTGGTCCACACGTCGAAATGGCTGCCGTGCCGCGTGGCCTTGGCGATCCCCAGGGGGATCGACACCAGGTACATGATCAGCGTGCTCCATAACCCGAGGGAAATGGACACCGGCATCTTTTCCTTGATCAGGTCGATGACCTTGGCGTCGCGGAAGAAGCTGTCGCCAAAATCCAGCTGGGCGTAGTTCTTTACCATGATCCACAGACGTTCCGGCGCCGACTTGTCGAAGCCGTACATTTTCTCGATTTCCTTGATCAGCGCCGGGTCCAGGCCCTGGGCGCCGCGGTAGCTGCTGGAGCCGGCCACCGATACCTCGGCGCCGCCGCCGGCAATGCGGCTGGTGGCGCCTTCAAAGCCTTCGAGCTTGGCGATCATCTGCTCCACCGGGCCACCGGGGGCGGCCTGGATGATGACGAAGTTGATCAGCAGGATCCCGAACAGCGTCGGGATAATCAGCAACAGGCGGCGAAAGATATAGGCCAGCATTTAATCGCCTCCGCTCGCCGGATCGGCGCTCGTGTTGGTGTCCGGGATGACGGCCGGTTTGACGTCGGGCTTGGCCCACCAGGTGGCCGTGCCGACGTCGTAGCGCGGTGGGACTTTCGGGTGGCCCAGGTGATCCCAGTACGCCACGCGGAAAGTCTTGATGTGCCAGTTGGGGATCACGTAGTAGCCAAATTGCAACACGCGGTCCAGGGCCTTGGCATGGGCCACCAGGCTTTTGCGTGAATCGGCGTCGATCAACTCTTCCACCAACTGGTCGATGGCCGGGTCCTTGAGACCCATGTAGTTGCGGCTGCCGGGTTTGTCGGCGCTGGACGAT
The DNA here is from genome assembly GCF_900112095.1 of Pseudomonas sp. NFPP24. NCBI lineage: Bacteria > Pseudomonadati > Pseudomonadota > Gammaproteobacteria > Pseudomonadales > Pseudomonadaceae > Pseudomonas > Pseudomonas sp. NFPP24. The sequence goes on along the minus strand of NZ_FOKD01000013.1, from coordinate 182,698 downwards.
TTCCAGAACTCGCGCTGTTCGTTGCCCGGTGAAGTGGACTGCGGGAAGCTGCCCACCAGCATGTCGAAGTCCCGCGAGCGGATACGGTTGATGAACTGCGACACGTCGACCCGGCGGATCACCAGGTCGATGCCCAGGTCGGCCAGGTTGCGCTTGAACGGCAGCAGGATGCGTTCGAATTCGGTCTGGGCCAGCAGGAATTCGATGGTTACCGGTTTGCCAGTGGTGTCGACCATCTTGTCATCGACGATGCGCCAGCCGGCTTCCTGCAGCAGTTGGTAGGCCTCGCGTTGCTGGGCGCGGATCATGCCGCTGCCGTCGGTCCTGGAGGGTTCGAAGGCCTGGGTGAAGACTTCGGGCGGGATCTTGTCGCGCAGGGGCTCGAGAATCGCCAGTTCATCCGGGCCGGGCAGGCCGGTGGCGGCCATTTCCGAGTTTTCGAAGTAACTGCGCGTACGGGTATAGGCGCCGTTGAACAGCTGCTTGTTGCTCCACTCGAAGTCCAGCAACAGGCTGATGGCCTTGCGCACGCGCACATCCTGGAACATCGGCTTGCGCATGTTGAACACAAACCCCTGCATCCCGGTGGGGTTACCGTTGGGGATTTCTTCCTTGATCAGCCGGCCCTGGGCAACAGCGGGGATGTTGTAGGCGTTGGCCCAGTTCTTCGCGCTGAATTCCAGCCAGTAGTCGAACTGCCCGGCCTTCAAGGCTTCCAGGGACACGGTGCTGTCGCGGTAGTAGTCGGTGATGCGGTTGTCGAAATTGTAGAAACCCTTGGTGATCGGCAGGTCCTTGGCCCAGTAATCCTTGACCCGCTCGTAGCGGATCATTCGTCCGGCCTTGACCTCGGCGACCTTGTACGGCCCGCTGCCCAGCGGTATTTCCAGATTGCCCCTGGCGAAGTCGCGGGTGGCCCACCAATGCTTGGGCAATACCGGCAGTTGTCCGAGGATCAGCGGCAATTCGCGGTTGTTGGTGCGCTTGAACTTGAACAGAACCTTGAGCGGGTCTTCGGCGATGACTTCGTCGACGTCGGCGTAATAAGTGCGGTAGATCGGTGAACCTTCCTTGATCAGTTCCTGGAAGGTAAATACCACGTCCTCGGCGCGGATCGGGTGGCCATCATGGAAGCGTGCTTCCGGGCGCAGGTAGAAGCGCACCCAGCTGTTGTCCGGGGCTTTTTCGATCTTGCCGGCCACCAGGCCGTATTCGGTGATGGGCTCGTCCAGGCTTTGCATGGCCAGGGTGTCGTAGATCAGGCCCAGATTGTCGGCCGGTACACCTTTGCTGATATAGGGGTTGAGGCTGTCGAAGCCGCCCATGGCCGACTCGCGGAACGTGCCACCCTTGGGCGCGTCCGGGTTGACGTAGTCGAAGTGCTTGAAGTCGGCGGGGTATTTCGGCGGTTCGTTGTACAGCGTCAACGCATGTTGCGGGGCGGCCTGGGCCGCAGTGCACAGCAGCAGGCTGCCGAGCAGGGCAGTACGCAAAGATATCATTGGGCTTTCTCCGAAGCTTTCAGCCACCACGCGCTCAGGCCCAGGCTGTAGGGCGGCGTGGTGACAAAGGCGAACCGGTTGCGGTACGCCAGGCGATGATAGTTGAGGTACCAGTTGGGAATACTGTAGTGCTGCCACAGCAGCACCCGGTCGAGGGCACGGCCGGCGGCCAGTTGCTCTTCGCGGGTCTTGGCGGCCAGCAGTTGTTCCAGCAGGTGATCGACAATCGGATTGTTGATGCCTGCGTAGTTCTTGCTGCCCTTGATCGCGGCCTGGCTGGAGTGGAAGTACTGCCACTGCTCAAGGCCCGGACTCAAGGTCTGGTTGAGGGTGATCAGGATCATGTCGAAGTCGAATTGGTCCAGGCGCTGCTTGTACTGGGCACGGTCGACGGTACGCAGGCGCGCGTCGACGCCGATGCTGATCAGGTTCTCGACATAGGGCTGCAGGATGCGCTCCAGGTTCGGGTTGACCAGCAGGATCTCGAAACGCAGCGGCTGGCCATCCTTGTTGACCAGGCGCTGCCCGGACAGCTTCCAGCCAGCCTCGCCGAGCAGGGCCAGCGCGCGGCGCATGGTCTCGCGAGGGATGCCGCGCCCGTCGGTCTGGGGCAGGCTGAAGGCTTGCGTGAACAGGTTGGCCGGCAACTGCTCGCGGTAGGGCGAGAGCATCAGCCATTCACGGCCGGTGGGTACGCCGGTGGCGGCGAATTCGCTGTTGGGGTAGTAGCTCAAGGTGCGCTTGTACGCGCTGCTGAACAGGGTGCGGTTGGTCCACTCGAAGTCGAACATCAGCCCCAGGGCTTCGCGCACCTTGGTTTGGCTGAATGTGGGCCGCCGCGTGTTCATGAACAGACCCTGGCTCTGTGTCGGGATTTGGTGGGCGATCTGCGCCTTGATCACGTCACCCCGGTTCACCGCCGGGAAGTTGTAGCCATTGGCCCAGTTCTTGGCCTGGTGCTCGATATAGATATCGAATTCACCGGCCTTGAAGGCTTCGAAGGCCACATCGCTGTCGCGGTAAAACTCCACCTCGACCTTGTCATAGTTATAGAAGCCCTGGTTGACCGGCAGGTCCTTGCCCCAGTAGTCCTTGACCCGTTCGAACACCAGTTGCCGTCCGGGCGTGACCTTGCTGATGCGGTAGGGACCGCTGCCCAGGGGTGGTTCGAAGGTGGTGGCCTTGAAGTCGCGGTTTTTCCAGTAGTGCTGGGGCAATACCGGCAACTCGCCCAGGCGCAGGATCAGCAAGGGGTTGCCGGCACGCTTGAACACAAAGCGGATGCGGTGGCGGTTGAGGATATCCACCCGCGCCACTTCCTGCAGGTTGGTGCGGTATTGCGGGTGCCCTTCGGTCAGCAAGGTGCGATAGGAAAACGCCACGTCATACGCCGTGATCGGCTTGCCATCGTGAAAGCGCGCTTCGGGACGCAGGTTGAACACCACCCAACTGCGGTCCTCGCTGTACTCCACCGATTGGGCGATCAGCCCATAGCTGGAGGTGGGTTCATCGCCGGAGGGCGCATACAGGCCGGTGCCGACCATCAAGGGCTCATTCAGCTCATTGACGCCATATTGCAGGAAGTTCGGCGTGGAAACCGGGCTGGAGCCCTTGAAGGTATAGGGGTTGAGGGTGTCGAAAGTGCCAAAGGCCATGACCCGCAATGTCCCGCCTTTCGGCGCTGCAGGGTTTACCCAATCGAAGTGGGTGAATTTGGCCGGGTACTTGAGGCTGCCGAACTGCGCATAACCGTGGCTCTCGGTAATCGTCGCGTTCGCTGCAAAGCTCAAGGCCAGACTTATTAGTAGAAGGAGGGGACGCTTCAAGTCAGAGATCCGATCCAGGCGGCTTGGGCTTTATGATCGGTACAGTAACAGCTTGTTCCGGTTGGAAAAAGGCCGTTGGATTGACGCAGAAACAATGTGGGAGGGGGCTTGCCCCCGATAGCAACACACCAGCCAACAGATTCATTGGCTGGCCTACCGCTATCGGGGGCAAGCCCCCTCCCACATGGGGTCCCCATTGTTCCAGAGGCCTTAGCGTGGCCCGGAGACCACCAGCATCTGCCCAGGCTTCAGGGCCTGGCCGGTACGCGGGTTCCAGCGCTTGAGGTGTTGCATCTCGACATTGAAGCGCTTGGCGACGATGTACAGCGAGTCGCCTTTCTTGACCTTGTATTGCACCGGTTTCTTGCTGTCGGCCTTGGCCACCAGCTTGCGCGTGTCCTGCATTACCAGGGTCTGGCCGACCTTGAGGGCCTGGCCGTTGAGCTTGTTCCAGCGTTGCAGGTCATGTACGTCGACCTTATTGGCCTTGGCGATCAGCGTCAGGTTGTCGCCGGTGCGTACCTTGTAGCTGCGAGTACGCCCGGCCACCCGTGCGGTCTCGACCTCGTCGAACACCTGCTTTTTCGGACGCATCGCCAGCAATTCTTCAGGCTTCATCGTCGAAAGGGTGCTGGTCAGCAGTTGCGCCTTGGAACTGGGCACCAGCAAATGCTGCGGGCCATCCAGGGTGGTGCGTTGTTTCAGCGCCGGGTTGAGCTGGAACAGTTCGTCTTCGTCGATCTCGGCCAGCGCGGCAACCCGTGACAGGTCCATGCTCTGCTTGACTTCCACCACTTCGAAGTAAGGTTGGTTGGCAATCGGGTTCAGGTTGACGCCGTAGGCCTCGGGTGCCAGCACCACCTGGGACAGCGCCAGGAACTTGGGCACGTAGTCCTTGGTTTCCTGGGGCAGGGGCAGGTTCCAGTAGTCGGTCGGCAGGCCGAGCTTCTCGTTGCGCTCGATGGCCCGGCTCACCGTGCCTTCGCCGGCGTTATAGGCGGCCAGGGCCAGCAGCCAGTCGCCGTTGAACATGTCATGCAGGCGGGTCAGGTAGTCGAGGGCGGCGGTGGTGGAGGCGGTGATGTCGCGACGGCCATCGTAGGCACGGGTCTGGCGCAGGTTGAAGTAGCGCCCGGTGGAGGGGATGAACTGCCAGAGGCCGACCGCATCGCTGCGCGAATAGGCCATCGGATTGTAGGCACTTTCAATCACTGGCAGCAGCGCCAGCTCCAGGGGCATGTTGCGTTCTTCGAGACGTTCGACGATGTAGTGAATGTAGAGGCTGCCGCGTTCTCCGGCATTCTCCAGGAAGGACGGGTTGCTGGCGAACCACAGGCGCTGTTGCTCGATACGCGGGTTGACACCTAGACCCTCCTGCAGTTGAAAGCCCCGGCGCATGCGTTCCCAAACATCCTGGGGTACGTCGGGAGCCGGTTTTTCTGAAAGCCAGATGACGGGTTTCTGTTTGATTTTGGCGGTGAGGTTTGGCTTGGGTTGCACGGTGGATTGTGCGGTGAAATTGCTTGATTGGCAGCCCGCCAGTGTGGCGGACACAGCCACCGCCACAGCTTGAGCCAGGCGGGTCAATGCGTCTGAATGGTTGGATTTACGAATAGATGACGACATTGGCTGGAAGTAAGTTCCGGGCAAAAATGTCGGGCGATTCTAGAAACCCGTTGGGTTCCGGTCAACCATTCAGAAATTGCGTATCAGATTGCTTCCCTTTAGAACTTATCTTTCCAAGCCCTCAAGCTAGCAAACACCTCGGCCCCAGAGCGGTTGTCACGGCCATTCCGTTCGTCCGCTTTTTGTTTAACGGATGTTTCAGAGGTACGCAGAAAGGGGTTGGTCAGCTTTTCCAGGGCCAGGTTGGAAGGCAGCGTGATCTCGCCTCTGGCCCGCAGTTGGCGTACGTTCTCCACTCGTTCGGCTATATCTGTGTTGTCCGGTTCCACAGCTTGGGCGAACTTGAGGTTACTCTGCGTGTATTCGTGGGTGCAGTACACCAGGGTATCGGCGGGCAGGGCGGCCAGGCGCTCGAGGGAGCTGTGCATCTGTTCCGGCGTGCCTTCGAACAGGCGCCCGCAACCGGCGGCGAACAGGGTGTCGCCACACAACAGCACGCCCGGGTGATAAAAGGCGATATGGCCCAGGGTATGGCCGGGAACGCTATAGATGTCGAAGTCCCAGCCGAGTACCGTGATGCGGTCGTTATCGTGCAACGCCACGTCCCGCGCCGGGATCTTCTCGTTGGCCGGGCCGTAGACCTTGGCGTCGGTCTCACGCTTGAGCTGTTCGACACCGCCGACGTGATCGTGGTGATGGTGGGTGATCAGGATGTCGCTGAGGCTCCAGCCAGGGTTCTGTTCGAGCCAGGCCAGCACGGGCGCGGCATCGCCGGGGTCGACCACGGCGCAGCGTTGGGTGCGAGGGTCCTGTAACAACCAGATGTAGTTATCGGTGAAGGCGGGCAGGGCACTGATCTGTATCATTCTTCGATTCGCCAAGCTGAACACATTGGTGCATCTTAGAACGTCTAGGCGAGTTGGAGAATGCAATGACTGATAAAGCGTTCGCCCAGGCCGATCCTGAGTGGCTGGCCCTGATCGGCGCGGCCCGCGAGTGGCTGTCCGGTCCCATCGGGCAATTTCTGCTGGACGAAGAACGGCGCATGCTCGAAGACGAGCTGGGCCGGTTCTTTGGTGGCTATCTGGTGCACTACGGCCCCTCGGCCGAAACGCCGCCCTGCGCGCCGCAGGTGCAACGCAATGTTCGCCTGGGGGCACCGTTGCCAGGCGTGGAGATCGTGTGCGAGGAACAGGCCTGGCCGTTGAGCGAGCATGCTGCCGATGTAGTGGTGTTGCAGCACGGGCTGGATTTCTGCCTGTCGCCCCACGGCTTGTTGCGCGAGGCGGCGAGCAGCGTACGGCCCGGTGGCCATTTGCTGATCGTGGGTATCAACCCCTGGAGCAGTTGGGGCCTGCGCCATGTGTTCGCCCATGACGGCCTGCGCCAGGCGCGCTGCATCTCGCCGCAGCGGGTGGGCGACTGGCTGAACCTGCTGGGCTTCGCGCTGGAGAAACGCCGCTTCGGGTGCTATCGTCCGCCGCTTGCGTCGACCAAGTGGCAGGGCCGCCTGGCCGGCTGGGAACGCCGGGCCGGCGCCTGGCAATTGTCCGGTGGCGGCTTTTACCTGCTGGTGGCGCGCAAGATCGCGGTCGGGCTGCGCCCGTTGCAGCAGGTGCGCCGCGAACCGATGGGCAAGCTGGTGCCATTGCCGATGGCCAAGGTCAACCGCAAGCAAAGCGATGCGTAATCCTCTTTTTGAATTGATACCGAGCAACCGATGACCGATAGCGTAGAACTCTTCACCGATGGCGCCTGCAAGGGCAACCCGGGCCCCGGCGGCTGGGGCGCGTTGCTGGTGTGCAAAGGCGTGGAGAAGGAGTTGTGGGGCGGTGAGGCCAACACCACCAACAACCGCATGGAGCTGATGGGCGCCATTCGTGGCCTGGAAGAACTCAAGCGCCGCTGCAATGTGCTGCTGGTGACCGACTCGCAATACGTGATGAAGGGCATCAACGAGTGGATGGTCAACTGGAAGAAGCGCGGGTGGAAAACCGCCGCCAAGGAACCGGTGAAAAATGCCGACCTGTGGCAATTGCTCGATGAGCAATGCAATCGCCATGACATCACCTGGAAATGGGTACGCGGCCACATCGGCCATCCCGGCAACGAGCGTGCTGACCAGTTGGCCAACCGTGGCGTGGATGAAGTGCGGGGCTACAAGCAGAGTTGAAGGCGACTCACGTGGTAACATCGCGCCCTTTGAAATACACCAAACCGTTGAGAGCTGAACCCTGATGGCCATCCGATCTGTTGTACTCGATACCGAAACCACCGGCATGCCGGTGACCGACGGTCACCGGATCATTGAAATCGGCTGTGTCGAATTGATGGGGCGTCGCCTGACCGGCCGTCACTTCCACGTCTACCTGCAACCGGACCGCGACAGTGACGAAGGCGCAATCGCCGTCCACGGCATCACTGACGAATTTCTCAAGGGCAAGCCGCGCTTCGCCGAAGTCGCCGATGAGTTCTTCGAATTCATCAACGGTGCCCAGTTGATCATCCATAACGCGGCGTTTGACGTCGGCTTCATCAATAACGAGTTTGCCCTGATGGGGCAGACCGATCGCGCGGACATTTCCCGGCACTGCTCGATCCTCGATACCTTGATGATGGCCCGTGAGCGCCACCCGGGTCAGCGCAACAGCCTCGACGCCCTGTGCAAACGTTATGGCGTCGACAACTCCGGCCGTGAGCTCCACGGCGCCTTGCTCGACTCCGAGATTCTCGCTGACGTCTACCTGACCATGACCGGCGGGCAGACCAGCCTGTCCCTGGCGGGCAACGCCTCCGATGGCAGCGGTTCGGCGGAAGGCTCGGGCAACCGTCCTTCGGAAATCCGCCGACTGCCGGCTGATCGCAAGCCGACCACTATCATCCGCGCCAGCGAACAGGACCTCGCGGAACACGCGGCTCGGCTCGAAGCGATCGCCAAATCGGCGGGCGCGCCGGCATTATGGACCCAACTGACCCAGCAATAACCCCTGGCTGAACTCGATTGGAACTGTGGGGGGGGGCTTGCTCCCGATAGGGGCAGGCCAGTCGAAACCTGTGTTGACTGATGTACCGTTATCGCGGGCAGGCCCCCTCCCACAATTGATTTCAATTGCCTGTCAATCTTCATTCGCGTCATGGCCGCCAAGCTTCTACCCTTGAGTGCATAGCCCTCAGGACGACAAGCAAACATGTATAAAGACCTGAAGTTTCCCGTCCTGATCGTGCACCGCGACATCAAGGCCGACACCGTTGCCGGTGACCGGGTCCGAGGCATCGCCCGGGAGTTGGAGCAAGAGGGCTTTTCTATATTTTCCGCGGTGGACTACGCCGAAGGCAGGCTGGTGGCGTCTACCCATCATGGCCTGGCGTGCATGTTGATCGCCGCCGAAGGCGCTGGCGAAAACACCCACCTTCTACAGAACATGGTCGAGCTGATCCGCCTGGCGCGGCTGCGGGCGCCCAACCTGCCGATCTTTGCCCTGGGGGAGCAAGTCACCCTGGAAAACGCGCCTGCCGACGCCATGAGCGAACTCAACCAGTTACGCGGCATCCTGTATCTGTTCGAAGACACCGTGCCGTTTCTCGCCCGGCAAGTCGCCCGTGCGGCACGTACGTATCTGGATGGTCTGTTGCCGCCATTCTTCAAGGCGCTGGTGCAGCACACGGCTGATTCGAACTATTCCTGGCACACACCGGGCCATGGCGGCGGTGTGGCCTATCGCAAAAGCCCGGTGGGGCAAGCGTTCCACCAGTTCTTCGGGGAAAACACACTGCGCTCGGATCTATCGGTCTCGGTGCCCGAGCTGGGTTCGCTGCTGGATCACACCGGGCCGCTGGCCGAAGCCGAAGCCCGTGCTGCGCGTAACTTTGGCGCCGACCATACGTTCTTCGTCATCAACGGCACCTCCACCGCCAACAAAATCGTCTGGCATTCCATGGTCGGGCGCGATGACCTGGTGCTGGTGGACCGCAACTGTCACAAGTCGGTGCTGCATTCGATCATCATGACCGGCGCCATCCCGCTGTACCTGTGCCCGGAGCGCAACGAACTGGGGATCATCGGTCCGATTCCCCTGAGCGAGTTCAGCCCCGAGTCGATCCGCGCCAAGATCGACGCCAGTCCCTTGACCCGTGGCCGCCCGCCGAAAGTGAAAATGGCGGTGGTCACCAATTCCACCTACGACGGCCTGTGCTACAACGCCGAGCTGATCAAGCAGCAATTGGGTAACAGCGTCGAGGTGCTGCATTTTGACGAGGCCTGGTACGCCTACGCGGCGTTTCATGAGTTCTTCGCCGGGCGCTACGGCATGGGCACCTCGCGCACGGCGGACAGCCCGCTGGTGTTTACCACTCACTCCACCCACAAACTGCTGGCAGCTTTCAGCCAGGCTTCGATGATCCATGTGCAGGACGGTGGCGCACGCCAGCTCGACCGTGACCGTTTCAATGAAGCGTTCATGATGCATATCTCCACATCGCCGCAATACAGCATCATTGCCTCCCTGGACGTGGCTTCGGCAATGATGGAAGGCCCGGCCGGGCGTTCGCTGTTGCAGGAGATGTTTGATGAGGCGCTGAGCTTCCGCCGCGCCCTGGCCAATCTGCGCCAGCATATCGCCGCCGAGGACTGGTGGTTTTCCATCTGGCAGCCACCGTCGGTGGCGGGGATCGACAAGGTCGCCACCGCCGATTGGTTATTGCATCCCCAGGATGACTGGCATGGCTTCGGTGACGTAGCCGAGGACTACGTGCTGCTCGACCCGATCAAAGTGACCCTGGTAATGCCCGGTCTCAATGCCGGCGGTGCCTTGAGCGATTGCGGGATCCCGGCGGCGGTGGTCAGCAAGTTCCTCTGGGAGCGCGGCCTGGTAGTGGAAAAGACCGGGCTGTATTCCTTCCTCGTGCTGTTCTCCATGGGCATTACCAAAGGTAAATGGAGTACCTTGCTCACCGAATTGCTGGAATTCAAGCGCAGTTACGACGCCAATATCAGCCTGGCCAGTTGTTTGCCATCGGTGTTTGCCCAAGGGCCGACGCGCTACCAAAGCCTGGGCTTGCGCGACCTGTGTGACCAGTTGCACAGCTGTTATCGCAGCAACGCCACGGCCAGGCATTTGAAGCGCATGTACACCGTATTGCCGGAAATCGCGATGAAGCCCGCCGACGCCTACGACCAATTGGTGAGGGGCGAAGTGGAGGCGGTTTCCATCGACGCCTTGCCAGGACGCATCGCAGCCGTGATGCTGGTGCCTTATCCGCCCGGCATTCCGTTGATCATGCCGGGCGAGCGCTTTACCGAGTCGACGCGCTCGATCATCGACTACCTGGCGTTTGCCCGGACGTTCGATAGCAGTTTCCCCGGTTTTGTCGCCGATGTTCATGGGTTGCAACGCGAGGATGATGGCAGCGGTCGTTGTTACACCGTCGATTGCATCAAGGGTTAAGGATGTTTATGCAGGCTGTAATGAACCCGAAGTATCCCGGACTCAGTGTGCGGGTCGCAGATGAAGGCTTTGATGCCTATGTGTGGGGCAATGACTTCAGCTTTGAGGTCAGCGCCTACGGTGAGCCGCAGATGGGCAAGCGGGTCGATCAATGGCCCGTGGAGCGTATCTTGCCGTACCGCAAGTGCTACGGCATTGACCCTGAGGAGTTCGCCAGTTTCCGTGACGCGCCCGACAGTGCGATCTTCATGGCCTACCTGGACGACCGGGCGGTGGGGCACATCGTGGTCAGCACCAACTGGAACGGCTTTGCCCATGTCGACGAGTTGGCGGTGGCCTTGCCTGCGCGCCGCCACGGAGTAGCCAAGGCGTTGCTGGATGTGGCGCAGTTCTGGAGTCGCAAGAAAAACCTCCCCGGCATGATGCTCGAAACCCAGAACAACAACCTCGGTGCCTGCCGCTTGTACGAGCGTTGCGGCTATGTGATGGGCGGCATCGACCATCTGCGCTATCGCGGTATCGACCCGCAGACCCGCGAAGTGGCGATATTCTGGTATCGGTTGTTCAAGAGCGAAGCCGGCAACGCTTAACCCGCCAACAAACCCTCGGCCTTCTGCGTCACGATCTCCAGCAGCGCATTCAGCGCCGGGGAGGTCGGGCCATCCTTGAGGGTCAGCGCATACAGGCTGATCATGATCGGCGGCGACACCGGGCACGCATCCAGCCCGGCCTCGCGGGCTCCGAACGCGGTGAACGGGTCGACCACCGCCAGGCCTTCGCCTGCTTCCACCATGCTGCGCATCATCTGGTAGGTCTGCACCCGCGTCTGCACCACCGGCAGCGGGCGCAAGGCTTGCAGCTTGGCGTCCAGCAGGCGGCTGAGCGGGTCCTGGCCCTCCAGGCCGATCATCGATTGTCCGGCGAGGTCCTGCAGCGCAATGTACTTCTGCTTGGGTTTGAGCCAACCATGGGGGGCCAGCAGTTGCAGCTTGCCCTGGGCGAGTACGGTGCAGTGGATCTGCGGGTGCTCCGGGTCATGCAGGCTCAAACCCACGTCGGCTTCGTGCAGCAGCAGGCTCCTGATGATCTCCCGGGTGGGTTGGCTCGACAGGTTGCAGGGCGTGTCCTGGAAGCGTCGGCGCAGCACCGCAATACTGTGCGGCAACAGCTGATTGGCCAGCGGCGGTGTGCAGAGCACGCGCAGGGCAGGGGCATGATGGTTTTTCAGGCGGCTGGCCAGGCGTTGCACCGGCTCCAGGGCCTCATACACATGGGCAATTTCCGCCTGCAGTTCCAGGGTTTCCCGGGTAGCTTGCAAACGCCCGCGCACACTGGCGAACAACATGAAGCCGAGCTGTTGCTCGGCGTCCTTGAGCGCCGCGTCCACATCGCCCACGGGAAGTTGCAACCACTCGGCGGCCGTGCCGAGGTGTCCGGTCTGCAAGATGGCCTGAATCACTTCGATATGACGTAAACGCATCGCCGGAGTCTATGTGCAGCGAGCCGGGTATTCAATAGAATGGCTTCGCTGATCATTAACGACCAAAGCCGGCTGCCGGCATTAACAACAAAAACAGGTCTGGTCTCACATGCCTCTACCCTCGATATTCCTCGGGGTAACGGTCAAGCAACTGCTGGTCCTGGTGACCGTAGGGTGCGTGGCTGCTTATCTCTTCAACAGTCAAAACGAAACCGCGCCGGAAAACCTGGCACTTGAAGCGTTTATCCGTTCCCAGGAACAGGTCATCGAACAGGTGGGGGCGGTGTTGGGAATTGAACTGGTCAGGCAGGTGGTGGCGCACCCAGGCTACAACACGGCGGGCTACCAGCGTTCCATGTTCGCGGTGGAGGGTGAGCGGGGGCGATTGGTGGTGACCGTGAAGAAGGTCGAGGGCGAGCAGGGCATTGAAGTCACCGAGATCCGTCGCCCGTGATCACCCCAGCCCAGTCAACGCCGTCAATGGCCAGGACTGAGCAGGTGGATAAGGCGGGATCTTATGACGCGAGGGTGGTTTGCGATTCGCGCACGAGAATGGTGCCCGACTGGATCAGCTTGAATTCGTCGCCTTCCAGTTTCTCTACACGGTCGCCAATGGCCAGCTTGTAGGTAATGGTAGGTGCCGAGCCAGCCAGGTCGCCTTGCGCCGGGTTGGATTCCTGGAACTCATGCACCGAATACACGCGTCCCTCTGCGTCTCTGGCATGAAACTGTCCGACTAGTACTGCTGCCATCTGTTTAGAACCTCTGGAGATAAACACTCGATTTGCGGTTCTGTAGACCGTCATGGAGCTGGGTAGTTTACTTACGGAATAAAAATACTATTCGCCGATGTTTTCAGATGCTTCCTACATGATGCTGCGCAATGCAGGTGCCCGCAGGATTATCAAAAACCTTCTGGTGAACCCGTCGCGAAGACTTTATAACTACAAGCTCCTTTAGTCAGACGTCGGGAAGCCCCAATGAGCAAGGTCTACACCATCGCCGTCGTGGTCGGCAGCTTGAGAAAAGACTCGATCAACCGCAAGGTTGCCCTGGCATTGGCTGAACTGGCCCCTGCCAACCTGAAGTTGAACATTGTGGAAATTGGCGATTTGCCGCTCTACAACGAAGACATTGACGGAGCATCACCGCCGGCAGCCTACAGTACTTTCCGCAAACAGGTGAGCTCATCCGACGCGGTGTTATTCGTGACCCCGGAATACAACCGCTCCGTCCCGGCCCCGTTGAAGAATGCCATCGACGTGGGTTCCCGGCCGTACGGGCAGAGCGCCTGGAGTGGCAAGCCGGGGGCGATCATCAGCGTATCGCCGGGTGCGATTGGCGGGTTTGGCGCCAACCATCACCTGCGCCAGTCCCTGGTATTCCTCGATGTGCCGTGCATGCAGCAGCCGGAGGCCTACCTGGGCGGCGCGGGCAGTGTGTTCGATGAGGCGGGCAAGGTGTCCGAGAAGACCAGACCGTTCCTGCAGGCCTTCATCGATGCCTACGGTAAATGGGTCGAAAAACAGCTCGCTTGATCGGGCAATCAGGTCCAGCAGTGGGAGCAAGCTCCCACGCTGGGTTCAGCGCAGCCAGTTGGTGCGTGCCAGTTCGATCACCTCATCGCCACGCCCACTCATCACCGCCTTGAGCATGTACAGGCTGAACCCCTTGGCCTGTTCCAGCTTGATCGTCGGCGGCATCACCAATTCCTGAGTGGCGGTGACCACATCCACCAGCACCGGGCCGTCATGGGCCAGGGCGCGGCGCAGGGCCGGTTCCAGGTCTTCGGATTGCTCCACGCGAATGCCTAGGATGCCCATGGCGTTGGACATGGCGGCGAAATCCGGGTTTTTCAGCTCGGTGCCGGCGTCCAGGTAGCCCGCCGCCTTCATTTCCATGGCGACAAAGCCCAGGGACGAGTTATCGAATACGATGACTTTGACTGGCAGCTTCAGTTGCGCCAGCGAGATAAAGTCGCCCATCAGCATGGCGAAACCGCCGTCACCCGACATCGAGATCACCTGGCGATTCGGGAATGCCGCCTGCGCACCAATGGCCTGGGGCATGGCATTGGCCATCGAACCATGGTTGAACGAACCGATCAGGCGGCGCTTGCCGTTCATCTTCAAATAGCGCGCTGCCCACACGGTGGGAGAGCCGACATCGGCGGTGAAGATCGCATCGTCATCCGCCAACTCACTGAGCAGGCGTGCCACGTACTGTGGGTGAATCGGCCGGTTGGCTTTCGACGGCTGGGCCAGGTCGTCCAGCCCTTGACGGGCTTTTTCATAATGCTTCAAGGACGTTTCGAGAAAGCTGCGATCAGTCTTGCGCGTTAACCTTGGCAGCAGCGCAGCGAGGGTTTCGCTGACGTCGGCGGCAATACCCAGGTCCAGCGTGGCACGTCGACCGAGTGCCTGTGGGTTGCGGTCGACCTGGATGATCTTGGCGTCGGTGGGGTAGAACTGGCGGTAAGGGAAATCGGTGCCGAGCATGATCAGCGTGTCGCAGTCGAGCATGGCGTGGTAGCCGGAGCTGAAACCGATCAGGCCGGTCATGCCGACGTCGAACGGGTTATCCCACTCCACATGCTCCTTGCCACGTAGCGCGTGTACCACGGGGGCGCCCAGTGCGTCGGCGAGGGCGACTACTTGATCATGGGCTCCGGCACACCCGCTGCCGCACAGCAGGGTGACCTTGCGGCTGTTTTCGAGGATATCAGTGAGGCGTTGCAGGTCCTGTTCCGCTGGCAGCGTACGCGGTGCATGCAGGGCGGGCCACGGCTTGAGTTTGTCCTCGACCTCCAGCAGCGATACATCGCCCGGTATGACCACCACGGCCACTCCGCGATTGAGGATCGCCGAACGCATGGCGCGATGCAGTACCTGGGGCATCTGCTCGGGGTTGGTGACCAGCTCGATAAAGTGGCTGCATTCCTTGAACAGTTCCTGGGGATGGGTTTCCTGGAAGTAGTTCAGGCCAATCTCTGAAGATGGAATTTGCGCGGCAATCGCCAGCACCGGCACATGGTTGCGATGGCAATCGAACAGTCCGTTGATCAAATGCAGGTTGCCCGGCCCGCAACTGCCAGCGCACACCGTCAGCTCGCCAGTAGCAGCCGCTTCGGCACCGGCGGCGAACGCCGCCACTTCTTCGTGGCGCACGTGCATCCACTCGATGCTGTCCATGGTGCGCAGCGCGTCGGTGAGGCCGTTGAGGCTGTCGCCGGTCAGCCCCCAGATGCGCTTGATGCCCGCCTGTTCAAGGGTGGTCGCCAATTGCTGGGCCAGGTTGATTTTCGCCATGAAGAACTCCAATCGTCAGTGAGGTTAAAAACTGCTGATCAATAGGGGACAGTTCGATCACGGCGAATGCTCCGCCTTTAATGTGAAGATTGCGTCATGGCCGCGCGGTATTGCCGGGTGCGCCGGGCCAGAAACCATTGGTCACGCACCAGCGCCATGCAAGGTGCGACGTGGGCCTTGGGCAGATGGCCGCGGCTGAGGCGGCGCATCTGGTAGCGCACCACGGCGAGAATGGCCAGGGATGCCAGGGGCTTGCGCTTCCAGTCGATGGGTTTGAGTTGCGGGTTGGGGTCGCGGCCTTCGCGCCAGTGCTGGATCAGTTGCGGTTCCAGCGTCAGGGCGGTGGCGATGCCGGCCATGGCGATACCGCTGTCGAGCACTTGTTGCACGATGGGCAGGCGACGGATGCCGCCGGTGACCATCACCGGCATCTGGGCAATGGCGGCGACTTCGCTGGCGAATTCGAGGAAATACGCCTCCCGGGCCAGGGTCCGGCCGTCCCGTGCTTCGCCTTGCATGGCCGGTGCTTCATAGCTGCCGCCGGACAATTCCAGTAGGTCGATGGACAGCGGATTGAGCATCTCGACCACGGCGCGTGCATCCGCTTCTTCGAACCCACCGCGCTGGAAATCAGCGGAGTTGAGTTTGACCGACACACAAAACGACGGGCTGACACTGGTGCGGACCGCACGGATCACGTCCAGGAGCAGGCGTGCACGGTTCTCCAGTGAACCGCCCCAGCGATCCGTACGTTGGTTGCTCAACGGCGACAGGAATTGGCTGAGCAAGTAGCCGTGTGCGCCGTGGATCTGTACGCCGGTAAAACCGGCTTTCTCGGCCAGGCGGGCGCTGGTGGCGAAGCGCTGGATCACGTCCTGGATGTCGGCCTCGGTCATGGCCTTGGGCGTGGCAAACATCTTCGAGAAACCGCCGAGGTCGAGCGCCACGGCGGACGGTGCAATGGCCTGCTGGCGCAGGTTGGCGGGTGTCTGGCGCCCAGGATGGCTGAGTTGCACCCAGAAGTGCACGTTCTTGCGCCGCGCCACGTCGGCCCATTCGCGAAAGCGCTGCAGTTGCTGCTCGTCCTCAAGGGCAACGCCGCCGGGGCCGGTCATGGCGCGGCGGTCGACCATCACGTTGCCGCTGATCAACAGGCCCGGCTCGCCATCGGCCCAGGCCGTGTAGAGCTGCTTCAGCTCGGGGGAGGGCGCTTGCCGGGCGTCCGCCATGTTCTCTTCCATCGCCGCCTTGGCGATACGGTTGGAAAGGACTTGGCCATTGGGCAGTTGCAGGGTTTCAAAGGGCGACATGAGTTGACTCCTGAGCAGGGGAAGCCTCAGGCTAAGCTTAAAGGTAACTTTAAGGTCAAGCAGGTAGTTCGATGAATATTGGAGAACTGGCAAAACAGAGTGGGCTGGCGGCGTCGCGTATCCGGTTCTATGAGGCGCAGGGCCTGATCAGCCAAGTGGGGCGGCAGGCCAATGGCTATCGACGCTATGCACCCGAAGCGCTGCAGACCCTGCAACTGATCCAGAGCGCGCAGCAGGCCGGGTTCACCTTGCAGGAACTCAAGGCGTTGATGCCCGCGCCAGGGGAGCACAAGCGTGAGGCGTTGCTTGAAGCGCTGGAGCGCAAGGTGGAGCAGATTGAGGCCATGCAGGCGCAGTTGGCCCACAGCAAGGCGCAACTACTGGGTGTGATCGAGGCAGTGCAGGCGCAGCCGGAAGGGGTGCCGTGTTCGATGGGGCAGAAGCAGGTGCTGGCGTCGATCAAGACCGGTCTACAGAGCAAGTAGATGCCAATGTGGGAGGGGGCTTGCCCCCGATAGCAGAGGGCCAGTCAACAGATTCATTGACTGATCCACCGCCATCGGAGGCAAGCCCCCTCCCACCTTTGATACTCAGCGCCGGCGGAACAACGGCAACGGCTCATCCGTTGCCGCCTGGTACGTCACCGAGAAGTCCTTGAGGCTCTCCAGTGCTTCGTACGGGTCTTTATCGGCGCGCAGGGCGAAGGCATCGAACCCGCAGCGGCGCAGGTAGAACAGCTGGTCGCGCAGCACGTCGCCAATCGCACGCAACTCCCCCTTGTAACCGTAGCGGTCACGCAGCAGGCGCGCATTGGAGTAGTTGCGACCGTCGGTGAAGGCCGGGAAGTTCAGGGCGATGACCTGGAAGTGTTCCACGTCGTCGCCGATCTCCTCGGCTTCTTCATCGGCGTCCAGCCACACACCCAGGCCGCCGTCGCGGGCCTTGAGGGCGTGGCCGTGTTCGCGCCACAGGGCCAACGGCACGATCAGGTCGTCGCAGTTGGAAATGCCGTCGAAGCTCGCGTCCTTGGGCAGCAGGTGCCAGGTTTCGTCGAGGACTTCGTTGTTCTTAATGATTCGCTGCATAGACGCGCTCCTTGAACAGGTCGATGCCGATGCGCTGGTAGGTGTCGATGAAGCGCTCATCTTCGGTGCGCTGTTCGATGTACACGTCGATCAGCTTGCCGATCACCTCGGGCATGGCTTCCTGGGCGAAGGATGGGCCAAGGATCTTGCCCAGACTCGCATCGCGGCTGGCGCTGCCACCCAGGGACACTTGGTAGAATTCTTCGCCTTTCTTGTCCACGCCCAGGATGCCGATGTGGCCGACGTGGTGGTGACCACAGGCGTTCATGCAGCCGGAGATGTTCAGGTCCAGCTCGCCGATGTCGAACAGGTAGTCCAGGTCGTCGAAACGGCGCTGGATCGATTCGGCGATCGGGATCGACTTGGCGTTGGCCAGGGAGCAGAAATCGCCGCCCGGGCAGCAGATGATGTCGGTCAGCAGGCCAATGTTCGGCGTGGCGAAACCGCCTTCGCGCAGCTCGCCCCACAGAGTGAACAACTGGCTCTGCTCAACGTCCGCGAGAATGATGTTCTGCTCGTGGGAGGTGCGCAGTTGACCGAAGCTGTAGCGCTCGGCCAGGTCGGCGACGGCGTCCAGCTGTTTGTCGGTAATATCGCCCGGCGCTACGCCGGTAGGTTTCAACGACAAGGTCACCGCCACATAACCCGGCTTTTTGTGCGCCAGGGTATTGCGGGCACGCCAGCGGGCGAAGCCTGGATGTTCTTTATCCAGCGCGGCGAACTCGGCGTCCTGATTGCTCAAGACCTTGTACTCAGGGTCGACGAAGTGCTTGGCCACACGATGCACTTCAGCTTCGGTCAGGGTGGTCTGGCCGCCGCGCAGGTGTTCCATCTCGGCATCGACTTTCTGGGCGAAGACCTCTGGGGTCAGCGCCTTGACCAGGATCTTGATCCGGGCCTTGTACTTGTTGTCTCGACGGCCGTAGCGGTTGTAGACCCGCAGGATCGCGTCGAGGTAGCTCAACAGGTCCTGCCATGGCAGGAATTCATTGATAAATGCGCCGACCACCGGGGTACGGCCGAGGCCGCCGCCCACCAGTACGCGGAAGCCCAGCTCGCCGGCCGCGTTGTACACCGGCTCCAGGCCGATATCGTGCACTTCGATGGCCGCGCGGTCTGAGGTCGAGCCATTGATGGCGATCTTGAACTTGCGCGGCAGGTAGGCGAATTCGGGGTGAAAGGTGGTCCACTGACGCACGATTTCACACCACGGGCGTGGGTCGATCAGCTCGTCGGCGGCGACACCGGCGAATTGGTCGGTGGTCACGTTGCGCAGGCAGTTACCGCTGGTCTGAATGGCGTGCATCTGCACGGTGGCCAGCTCGGCCAGGATATCCGGCACGTCTTCCAGGGCCGGCCAGTTGAACTGTACGTTCTGGCGGGTACTGATGTGGGCGTAGCCTTTGTCGTAGTCGCGGGCAATCTTGGCCATCATGCGTACCTGGCGCGACGTCAGTTGGCCGTAGGGCACGGCCACCCGCAGCATCGGCGCAAAGCGCTGAACATAAAGGCCATTTTGCAGGCGCAGAGGGCGGAACTCTTCTTCGCTCAGTTCACCTGCCAGATAGCGTCGGGTCTGATCACGGAACTGCTTGACGCGGTCCTCGATGATGCGCTGATCGTATTCGTCGTATACGTACATATAGGTCCTGTTCTCGGCAAATCTGCGCGCACGGCCGCGCACTCCCAACGGAGCCGGCGCACGATACCAGTTTGCGTTTATGCGCAAAAGTGATGTTTGAGTATATGCAAATAACCAAATTGACTAATGAGAACCGTTATCGCCATACCCACATTTGTCATGCGGGCAATCGTCGACTTTACTGTGAGCGTGTTTAAGCGTTATCTCCTATAAAACCGACAAGAGGCGATGCGATGAGCAATCCGACAAAAGCCCGTAAACCTGATAGTACCGTTGATGCCTGGGCCATTCTGTTTCTGATCATCCTGGTGGTGGGAACCGCCGTATTCTGGGTGAGCCACCAGTAAAGAGCCTCGATTGACTGTCGCCTTGCCACTATCCATGGCGGTCAATGTTCAAGGCTTGATAACCCTATCGAAGGTGCTGATTGCGTGTGTGTGGTTGCTGGGATCGGCGTATGGGGCCATGGTCCATGCCACGTCGGTGGTGTTTCTCAACCCGGGCATGTCGACGGAAACCTTCCGGGTCAGCTACGCGCAATTCATGCAGGCCGGTGCCAAGGACCTCGGCCTGCATCTGCGCGTGCGCTACGGATCGCCAGTATGGTCACCGATGATGAACAGGCCGGCTACCTGATGCTCACGGGTCTGCTACGTCTGCACGGTCCCGTTGCCGCTGGCCAATCCATCGAACTGCTAGCGTTCTCCGGCACCAAGACCGCTCCGGCTGCGCAGTTGCGTGAACAGGGCCTGCGCCGCGCTTGGTCGAGCACCTCGAGGTGCGCCTGCGTCATTTGGTCTATGGCGATGCAGGCCTTTCAACAGAGCGGGCGAGTGCCTGGCAAGGACGTACTGTTCAGCGCCGTCAACAGCTCGCCGGCTATCTTGCAGGCACGCTTGGATGGTCGCCTGAGTACGCTGGTCGCAGGCCATTTCACCCTGGGTGGTTGGGCGATGGTGTTGATCAACGATGATGCCAAGGGCGTGAATATCGACGCCCATGGCGGGCGTGACTGCCAGGAGGCGTTGTTCCAGCTGATCGATGCGACCCAGGCGCAACGCCTGCTCGGTCCGTTGGCGCCGGTGGATTTTCGCGCACTGTCAGCCGTCGGCAAGCCGGCGTCCTACCGTTACCCCTTCAGCCTGCAACTGCTGCTGCGCTAGACGCCGGCCAGGTGCAGCACCAGCTTGACGATGCCGAACAGCGTCAAGGCAAACACCGCCGTGAACAGAATGCCCAGCACCACAAAGTGGCTGGGCTTGCCGTGGGTGAAGTCGCGGGCGCGGTTCTTGCCGCTCTGCACGCCAAACGCGGCCGCCACGACGCTGTGTAGCATCTGCCAGAAGGTAGGGGGTTTGTTGTTGACTGGATCGTCCATACATCCCTCGACACAAGGTGTGTGAGGGAGAGCATAGACAATCCAGCCGGGCTTAGTTGTCGTACCCCAGGTTCGGCGCCAGCCAACGCTCGGTCACGCTCAGGTCCTGGCCTTTACGCGCGGTGTAGCTGGTCACCTGGTCCTTGTCGACCTTGCCCACGGCAAAGTACTGCGCCTGCGGGTGGGCGAAGTACCAGCCGCTGACGGCAGCCGCCGGGAACATTGCGTAGTGTTCAGTGAGGAACACACCGCTGCGGCCGGCCTGCATCTCGCGGGCCTCGGGGTCGAGCAACTGGAACAACTGGGCTTTCTCGGTGTGATCCGGGCACGCCGGGTAGCCCGGGGCAGGGCGGATGCCGCTGTATTGCTCCTTGATGAGCGCCTCGTTGTCCAGTTGCTCGTCCTTGGCATACCCCCAGTGCTCTTTACGCACCTGCTGGTGCAGCCATTCGGCGCAGGCCTCGGCCAGGCGGTCGGCCAGGGCCTTGACCATGATCGAGTTGTAGTCGTCGCCCGCGTCCTGGTAGGCCTTGGCGACTTCTTCAGCACCAATGCCGGCGGTGGTGATGAAGCCGCCGATGTAGTCGGTCACGCCGCTGTCCTTGGGCGCCACGAAGTCGGCCAGGGAGAAGTTCGGCTTGCCGTCGGTCTTGATGGTCTGCTGGCGCAGGTGGTGCAACCGGGCAATCGGCTGGCCGTCATCGCCGTAGACTTCCAGGTCATCGTCCTGCACCTGGTTGGTCGGCCAGAAGCCGAACACCGCACGGGCGCTGATGAGTTTTTCGTCGATCAGCTTCTTGAGCATCTCCTGGGCGTCGGCGTACAGCGCAGTGGCCGCTTCACCGACCACTTCATCGTCGAGGATGCGCGGGAACTTGCCGGCCAGGTCCCAGGAGATAAAGAACGGTGTCCAGTCGATGTACTCGGCCAGCACCTTGAGGTCGATATTGTCCAGCACCTTGGCGCCGGTAAAGGTCGGCACCACCGGCGTGTAGCTGCTCCAGTCGAACTGCGGCTTCTTGGCGATGGCGGCCGGGTAGCTCAGGCGTTCGGTGCGGGCGCTGCGGTTCGACGTGCGTTCGCGCACTTCCACGTACTCTTCGCGGGTGCGCTCGACAAAGCCGGCCTTGAGTTCCTTGGACAGCAACTGCGTGGCCACGCCGACCGCACGCGAAGCGTCGGTCACGTACACCACCGCATCATTGCTGTACTTGGGCTCGATCTTCACCGCCGTGTGCGCCTTGGAGGTGGTCGCACCGCCGATCATCAGCGGCAGGTGGAAGTCCTGGCGCTGCATTTCGCGGGCCACGTGCACCATCTCGTCCAGGGACGGGGTGATCAGGCCGGACAGCCCGA
Organism: Pseudomonas sp. NFPP24; assembly: GCF_900112095.1. Lineage (NCBI taxonomy): Bacteria > Pseudomonadati > Pseudomonadota > Gammaproteobacteria > Pseudomonadales > Pseudomonadaceae > Pseudomonas > Pseudomonas sp. NFPP24. Next base: position 160,741 of record NZ_FOKD01000013.1, on the reverse strand, counting down.
TGATGTCGCATTTCTGCTCCTTGGCCACCTGCAGGATCTTCTCCGCCGGCACCATCACGCCGAGGTCGACGATGTCATAGCCGTTGCAACCCAGCACCACGCCGACAATGTTCTTGCCGATGTCATGCACGTCGCCCTTCACGGTGGCCATCAGGATCTTGCCCTTGGCTTCCGGCTTGTCGCCTTTTTCCAGCTCGATGAACGGGATCAAGTGGGCCACGGCCTGTTTCATGACGCGGGCGGACTTCACCACCTGGGGCAGGAACATTTTGCCCGCGCCGAACAGGTCGCCAACGATGTTCATGCCGGACATCAGCGGGCCTTCGATCACTTCAATCGGACGCGCGAACGACAGCCGGGATTCTTCGGTGTCTTCAACGATATGCGTGGTGATGCCCTTGACCAAGGCGTGTTCCAGGCGCTTGTTCACGTCCCAGCCGCGCCATTCCTCGGTCTCGGCTTCTTTGACGCTGCCGTCGCCCTTGTACTTGTCGGCGATGGCGAGGAGGGCGTCGGTGCCGTCCGGGGTGCGGTTGAGCACCACGTCTTCCACGGCGTCGCGCAGCTCGACCGGGATCTGGTCGTAGATCTCCAGTTGGCCGGCGTTGACAATACCCATGGTCAGGCCGCTGCGGATCGCATACAGCAGGAACACCGAGTGGATCGCCTCGCGCACCGGGTTGTTGCCACGGAACGAGAACGATACGTTGGACACGCCGCCGGAGGTCAGCGCGTAGGGCAGTTCGTCACGGATATAAGCGCAGGCGTTGATGAAGTCGACGGCGTAGTTGTTGTGCTCTTCGATACCGGTGGCGACCGCGAAGATGTTCGGGTCGAAGATGATGTCTTCCGGCGGGAAGCCGACTTCATTCACCAGGATGTCGTAGGAGCGTTTGCAGATCTCTTTCTTGCGCGCTTCGGTGTCGGCCTGGCCGGCTTCGTCGAAGGCCATCACCACCACGGCCGCGCCGTAGCGCTTGCACAACCTGGCGTGGTGGATGAACTGCTCGACGCCTTCCTTCATGCTGATGGAGTTGACGATGCCCTTGCCCTGGATGCACTTCAGGCCCGCCTCGATCACGTCCCACTTGGAGGAGTCGATCATGATCGGCACGCGGGAGATGTCCGGCTCACCGGCAATCAGGTTGAGGAAGGTCACCATGGCCTTCTTCGAATCGAGCATGCCCTCGTCCATGTTGATGTCGATCACCTGGGCGCCGGCTTCCACCTGCTGCAGGGCGACTTCGAGGGCCTCGGTGTAGTTGTCTTCACGGATCAGCCGGGCAAACTTGGCGGAGCCGGTGATGTTGGTGCGCTCGCCGACGTTGACGAACAGCGAACTGCGATCAATCGTGAACGGCTCCAGGCCCGACAGGCGGCACGCCTTGGGGATGTCCGGGATCACGCGTGGCGCATAACCGGCCACGGCCTTGGCGATGGCCTCGATATGGCCTGGCGTGGTGCCGCAGCAGCCGCCGACAATATTGAGGAAGCCGCTCTGGGCGAACTCTTCGATGACCTTGGCGGTTTGCGAAGGCAGTTCGTCGTACTCGCCGAATTCGTTGGGCAGGCCGGCGTTGGGGTGCGCGGACACGTGGGTGTTGGCCTTGTTCGACAACTCTTCCAGGTACGGACGCAGTTCGCTGGCGCCCAGGGCGCAGTTCAGGCCCACCGAAATCGGCTTGGCGTGGGCGACCGAGTTCCAGAACGCTTCGGTGGTCTGGCCCGACAGGGTACGACCGGAGGCGTCGGTGATAGTGCCGGAGATCATGATCGGCAGTTCGGTATTGAGCTCCTCGAACACACCTTGCACGGCGAAGATCGCGGCCTTGGCGTTGAGGGTGTCGAAAATGGTTTCGATCAGGATCAGGTCGGCGCCGCCTTCGATCAGGCCTTTGGTGGCCTCGGTGTAGTTTTCCACCAGTTCATCGAAGGTCACGTTGCGGTAGCCGGGATTGTTCACGTCTGGTGACAACGAGCAGGTCCGGCTGGTCGGGCCGAGCACGCCGGCGACGAAGCGTGGCTTGGCCGGGTTCTCCAGGGTCTTGGCGTCGGCGATCTTGCGCGCCAGGCGTGCGCCTTCTACGTTCAGCTCGTAGGCCAGCTCTTCCATACCGTAGTCAGCCATGGAGATGCGGGTGGCGTTGAAGGTGTTGGTTTCGAGGATGTCGGCACCGGCATCCAGGTAGGCTTTTTCAATGCCGCCGATCACGTCCGGGCGAGTGATCACCAGCAGGTCGTTGTTACCCTTGACGTCGCTCGGCCAGTCGGCGAAACGTTTGCCACGGTAGTCTTCTTCTTCGAGCTTGTAGCTCTGGATCATCGTGCCCATACCACCGTCGAGGATCAGGATACGTTCCTTGAGGGCTTGATGAAGGGCTTGCAGACGAACGCTACGATCGGACATGGGACTACTCTGGTCAGGCATCACGGAGGGCGTGGATCATAACAAACCTGTGCGGTTTTGCAGTATGCCCGGTTTTTAGATGAATATCGCTCATGTTGCAGGGCCGTATGGCCCGGTAGAATCACCGGCAATTTTCCAGCGCACGCATTGAATCGGGACCGGATACATGTCACTTCGCCTCATCACCAGCGCCGTCCTGGCACTGGTCGCCTGCATCGCACAGGCCGACGGAGCCGCCCCGGCGATTTCGTACACCCGCGACATTCAACCGATCTTCACCGAGAAATGCGTGGCCTGCCATGCCTGCTACGACTCCGCCTGCCAGCTCAACCTGGGCAGTGCCGAGGGCGCGGCGCGTGGCGCGAGCAAAGTGCCGGTCTACGATGGCGAACGCAGCCAGGCCACGCCGACCACCCGCTTGTTCTATGACGCCTTCGGCAAACAGGCCTGGCAGCAGAAGGGCTTCTATTCGGTGCTGGACGCCCAGGGCAGCCAGGCCGCGCTGATGGCGCGCATGCTGGAGCTGGGCCACAACGCGCCGTTGCAACCCAACGCCAAGCTGCCCGAAGACATCGTGCTGGGCCTGAACCGCGAGAACATGTGCGCCATGCCCGGCGAGTTCAATGCCTATGCCGGCGCCCACCCCAGGGAAGGCATGCCGCTGGCGGTCACTGGCCTGACGGACCAGCAGTACCAGACCCTGCAACGCTGGCTTGCCTCCGGCGCGCCGATTGATGAACAAGGCCTGGCGCCCAGCGCGAAAGAAGCCCTGCAAGTGCAGCAGTGGGAAAACCTGTTCAACCAGCCCGGCGCCCGCGAAAGCCTGGTGGCGCGCTGGTTGTTCGAGCATTTATTCCTCGCGCACATCTACTTCGAGAATGGCGAGCCGGGGCATTTCTTCCAGTGGGTGCGTTCGCGCACGCCGAGTGGCCAACCGATTGACCTGATCGCTACGCGCCGTCCCAATGATGACCCCGGCACCCGCGTGTATTACCGCCTGTGGCCGGTGCAGGGCGTGATCGTGCATAAAACCCACATTACCTACCCGTTCAGCGCCGAGAAGATGGCCCGCATCAAAGAGCTGTTCTACGCCGGCAATTGGCAGGTCAACGCCTTGCCGGGCTACGGTCCGGGCCGCCGTGCCAACCCTTTTGAAACCTTCGAAGCCATCCCGGCCAAGGCGCGCTACCAGTTCATGCTGGATAACGCCGAATACTTCGTGCGTACCTTTATCCGTGGGCCGGTGTGCCGTGGGCAGATCGCCACGGATGTGATCCGCGACAATTTCTGGACCCTGTTCCAGGACCCGGACCACGACCTGTACATCACCGATGCGCGCTATCGCGGCCAGGCCACGCCGCTGCTGGCCATGCCGGGACAAAACGATGACGTGGGCAGCGTGCTCAGCCTGTGGTTGGCCTACCGCGATAAGCGCAACGAATACGAGGCGCTGCGCCGCGACAGCTACGCCGACCTGCCGCCGCCGAGTTGGTCGAGCCTGTGGGCAGGCAATGACAATGCCTTGCTGAGCATCTTCCGCCACTTCGACAGTGCCGCGGTCAACAAAGGCCTGATCGGCGAGGTGCCGCAAACGATGTGGCTGTTCGACTATCCACTGCTGGAGCGCACCTATTACCAATTGGCGGTGAATTTCGACGTGTTCGGCAATGTGTCGCACCAGGCCCAGACCCGGCTGTATTTCGACCTGATCCGCAATGGTGCCGAGCAGAACTTTTTGCGCCTGATGCCGGCCGATTCGCGTGATGGTTTCCTCGACGATTGGTACCAGAACAGCGGCAAGCTCAAGCTGTGGCTGGATTACGAGGCGATCGATGACGACAAACCCACTGGTCTGCACCTGAACAAAAACGATCCGAAGCGCGACTTTGCCAACCAGTTGCTCACCCGTTACGGCGATTTGAACGCCAGCCCGGACCCGATCAACCGCTGCAGCGGCGCCTATTGCTCTCGCGATGGGATCGACCCGGCCTTGCAGGATGCGGAGCAGGCCCTGAGCCGCCTGACCTCACGCCCAGCTGCCGGGCTCAAGGTGATTGATCAATTGCCTGAAGCGACGATGCTGCGGGTTGAAACCGCCGGTGGCAAGCGTGTGGTCTATAGCATGCTGCGCAATCGTGCCCACAGTAATGTGGCGTTTTTGCTGGGGGAGGCCTATCGCTACCAGCCGGGCCTGGATACGGTGACGATTTATCCGGGTGTGCTGAGCAGCTACCCGAACTTCATGTTCAATATTCCAGCCCAGGACGTGCCTGAGTTCGTGGCTGAAATGGAGCAGGCCAAGGATGCCAAGGGTTTCGAGAAGATTGTGGATCGGTGGGGTGTGCGGCGCAGTCATTCGTTGTTCTGGCAGTATTTCCATGATCTGTCGCGGTACATTCGTGAGACTACGCCGGTGGAAGAGGGTGTATTGGACATGAACCGCTATGAGAACCTATAACTAATGACAGTGATCCAGTCATCTCTCTGAGCGGGTGCTGAAGCGGTCGGATATCTATCTTGCGGGAATGGAACAGGTATTCCGATCATGTTGATTTCAGTGCAAGCGCTACGTGCCTTGGCGGCGTGGATGGTGGTGGGTGTTCACTTCGTACAGTTGTTTTTCGACTTTGAGGCGCATAACTGGCTGGAGGACCTGTTGGTCGAAACAGGCGGGGTCAGGGTCGATATATTTTTTGTTATCAGCGGGTTTGTGATTTTTCTTTCGACTGCGGACAAAACCCTGACACCTTGGCGTTTCATGCTCATGCGTGTGGCAAGAATCGTTCCGGCGTATTGGTTTTATACCCTGCTCATGATGCTGCTGGTTGCGACTGTGCCTGCGATGTTTCCGTACGAGAATATCGAGCCGGGCTATGTGTTGATGTCGCTGCTGTTCATTGCCGCCCCGAGCCCGCCGGGTGTGGAGGTTTACCCTCTGCTGGGCGTCGGGTGGACCCTGAACTTCTTGATGCTGTTTTATCTGCTGTTTTCCTTCTCTTTGTTCGTTCGGCAATCCTATCGGCTGTGGGTTGTCGCGGCACTGCTTTATCTTGTGTGTTATATCGGCCCCGCCCTGGGTCTAGCCAGCGGTTTTTACAGGAATGACATTATTCTCGACTTTCTGATGGGTATTGCCATCGGCATGCTGTACCGATGTGGCCTGTGCCGGTCCGGCTCATGGTTGCCGTTATTGGGTATCCTGGTCTCGTCAGTGGCGATTTATCACGGGGCAAATCTACCGCGTTCGTTGGAGTGGGGGGTGCCAAGCGCTGTGTTGGTGATCAGTTGTGTGGCGTTGGAACCCTACTTTCAGGGCTCCCGCCTTTTGAAGATGCTGGGAGACTGCTCTTACTCGGTTTACTTGATCCACGTGCCGGTACTCGCTGCTGGGCTATTGATTGCCAAGAGTATGGGAATAGATCCCTACGCGATGCTGCTGGTGTGCATCGCAGCAATAGCGTTGGGCTCATATTGGAGCTACCAATGGCTTGAAAAGGGAACCTATCGCGCCCTCAGGCGCTGGCTTGACATAGAGGGGCCGGAATCTATTGCCCGACAAAAATACTAGGACTTTGTACCTGCGTAATATTTTGGCGTAAACTGCCGGCAAGCCTGTGAGGAGTTTCCATGACTGCCATAACCATTACCGACGCCGCCCACGATTACCTGGCCGACCTGCTGTCCAAGCAGAATACCCCGGGTATCGGCATCCGCGTCTTTATCACCCAGCCCGGCACCCAATACGCTGAGACATGCATTGCCTACTGCAAGCCTGGCGAAGAGAAGCCTGAAGACACCGCCCTGGGGCTGAAAAGCTTCACCGCGTACATCGATGCCTTCAGCGAAGCTTTCCTTGACGATGCCGTGGTCGATTACGCCACCGACCGCATGGGCGGCCAATTGACCATCAAGGCACCGAACGCCAAGGTGCCGAACGTCAACGCTGACAGCCCGGTCAACGAGCGTATCAACTACTACCTGCAGACCGAGATCAACCCAGGTCTGGCCAGTCACGGCGGTCAGGTCAGCCTGATCGACGTGGTTGAAGACGGTATTGCCGTGCTCAAGTTCGGCGGTGGCTGCCAGGGTTGTGGCCAGGCGGACGTGACCCTGCGCGAAGGCATCGAGCGCACCTTGCTCGAGCGTATTCCGGAGCTCAAGGGCGTACGTGACGTGACCGACCACACGCAGAAAGAAAACGCCTACTACTGAGTAAGGCGTTCGCTGCGGACATAAAAACGGCGCCCCGTGAGCGCCGTTTTTTTTTGCTTTAAATTCAATAGATTACGCTATCTATCTAATGTTGAGTGTTCATTGCGAAAGCTGGGCTGTCAGATTTTTTTTAATAAATTTACTCAATAAAATCAATATGTTGTAAATGTTTTGTGATGTTGAATATCAAGATCGATAAAGATGCGCATGCCCCGCCCGATACAACGATGACTCACTGAAACTGTCACTCGCCAACACCCGACCCACCACAATCAACGCCGTACGCCGAAACCCTTTGGTCGCCACTTTTGCAGCGATGTCACTGAGGGTGCCGACCGCCCAATCCTGATCGGGCCACGTCGCCCGGTGCACCACGGCAACCGGACAATCCGCGCCATAATGGGGCAGCAGTTCGGCGACGATCCTGTCCAGGTGGTTGACCCCCAGATGAATCGCCATGGTGGTGCCATGTCGCGCCAGGCTGTCGAAGTCCTCACCGGCCGGCATGCTGGTTTTATCCGCGTAGCGGGTCAGGATCACACTCTGGGCAATGTCGGGCAGGGTCAGCTCGGTTTCCAGCAGGGCCGCGCAAGCGGCCACCGCCGTAACGCCAGGGATGATCTGGAACGGGATGCCCAGGTCGCGCAAATGGCGGATCTGCTCGCCGATCGCGCCATACAGGCTGGGGTCGCCGGAGTGCACGCGTGCCACATCCTGGCCCTTGGCATGGGCGGCCTTGATCAGGTCGATGATCTGTTCCAGGTGCAGTTCGGCGCTGTTGGTCACCGTTTCTGCCTGATGACCTTCCAGTACCGCCGCCGGCACCAGCGAGCCGGCATAGATGATCACCGGGCAACTGCGGATCAGCCGTTGGCCTTTGACGGTGATCAATTCCGGGTCGCCGGGGCCTGCGCCGATGAAGTAGACGGTCATGGGAAATCCTGATGAAAACGGGCGAGCATGAAATCTGCTCATGATCGAAAGGGGCGATTATCGGGTTTTCAGTCGGCGCACGCCAATGCAAAGGTGGCCAGGGCGGTTTTCTGGCGGGTGATCAGCAGGTGCGCAGGGGCGTTGGCGAGCTGTTCGGCCAGGGCCAGGGCGGCGCTTTCGGCGATGCCGTAACAGCCGGTGTGGGCAAAAGCCACGTCCGATTTATGGCTCAGCCGGTCGGCATAAATCGCCAGTCGTTCAGCGTTGAAACACTGCAACGGCAGGTTCAGCAGCGCGGCCAAGGCCAGTAGCCCGGGTTCTTCCTGTTTGCGATCAAGACTGGCCAGCGCAGTGATACGGTGGCGCTCGATACCGCCCTCGACGAGGGCGGCGTCAAACAAGGCCAGCAGAGTGTGGACATCACAGCCCTCCCGGCAGCCCAGGCCGACGACCAGTTTCACGCCGAGTATCGATCGTCACGGTTGCGGCGGAACAGCCAGGCGCTGATCAGGCCCAGGGCCAGCCAGAACGCCACGTTGGTCAGCTGCGAAGCAATCTTGAACTGCGCTTCCAGTGCTTCCGGGGCCAGCATCGAATGCACTTGCGGTTGTGGCGCGCCGATCACGTGCGGCACCACCAGGATTGCCGCGCCCAGCGCCTTGAGCAGCCAGTTGCGACCGAACACGATCAGCGCGATACCGGCTGCAGTAGACGCGGCAGTACCGATCCACCAGATCTGCCGTTGGGCCAGGTCAGCGGCGGCGGTGCCCGGCAGCTCGGGCGGCAGGCCCAGGGTAGGCGCCAGTACAAAGGTCGCATAACCCGCCAGGCCCCAGAGCAGGCCTTGGGCGGTACGCGTCGGTGCACGCAGGGTGTACAGGCCGGCCAGCATCAGGGCGAAGCCAACGGCGACCACCAGGTTTCCACCCGTGGTGGACAGCACGCGCTGCCAGCCGTCTTCAGGCTCCCAGGCTTCGGCGTCATGGGTATGTGCAGTTGCGCCGTCGGCGTGTTCGTGCAGCTCAGCCGCTGCCGGGGCCTTTTCAAAGGTCTCCGCCTGCAGAATCAGCGGGGCGACCCAGAAACTTTGCAGCAAAGTCAGCAACAGGGCAGCCAGAAGGCCGGTGAAACCTGCGGTTTGCGCAATACGCTTGATCATGTCGGCAGGCCTCAGTGGCACGGGAACGCGGCGCTGTGGCGGGTATCGTGGGCAGCGTTGTGTACCGCCTCGATATGCGAGAAGCCGGCGAAGTACACCAGGCACGCGCCGAGGATCGACGCACCGATGGCGGCGGTCAGGCGTTGGCCCAAGGTAGAGGTGCTGCTGGTGGCGTGCGAAGTGCTGCTGATGATCGACATGGCGCGTCCCTCAGGTGTCAGGGTGAAACGAGCGCATGAAAGCCCCGCGAGCCAGGCACGCAGGGCTTTGAACAGCGCCCGCCCACCGCGGGTTTGTTATCTGATTTTTTCGGGCCGGTCTCCGGGCTTGCGAGGGGCTCAATGCCTGAAAACGTCGCCTTCCCATGCCGACTGGCACAGTGGATATGACGTTTCGCTCGCTTACCGTTGCGGGGGCAGCACCGGACTGTCATGCGTGTGTGCATGAGTCACCGGTTTCCCGTTTCACCCTTTGCAGGGCACCCGAAACAAGATGTGTAGGAGAGCATGGGGGTGGGAGGGGAGTCAATTGGGGATGTGCGTTCTGGGGGCATGTCCGTTACCGCAGCAATGGATATGTACTCAAGCCAACCCAACCCCATCATTGACCATCCCCCAAGCACTGCGTAGCCTTGCACCCTCGAGGTTCTTCGGCCCAGGCCGAAGCTAAGAAGGGAACGCGGTCCAAGCCGCGGCTGCCCCCGCAACTGTAAAGGGTTCAGCTGACTGCCACGCCACTGCCGACAAGGCGGGAAGGCGCAGCCAGCGCCGGTCGCAAGACCCGCAAGCCCCAAGCCAGGAGACCTGCCTCGCAACCGATTTTCTACTTCAACCGGGCGGGGTGATCCGGTGACGAAATCCGCTGCTGCGCGCCGTCGCAGCGCCAATCGTCCCATATGCCCGCCCCCAAGGGCATCCGATGAAAACACTGGCCAAACTCCCCGTCACCATCGTCACCGGCTTCCTCGGCTCGGGTAAGACCACCTTGCTGCGCCACATGCTCGACAACGCCCAGGGCCGTCGCATCGCGGTGATCGTCAATGAATTCGGCGAGCTGGGCATCGACGGTGAAATCCTCAAGCAGTGCTCCATCGGTTGCACCGAAGAAGAGGCCAACGGCCGCGTCTACGAATTGGCCAATGGCTGCCTGTGCTGCACCGTGCAGGAAGAATTCTTCCCGGTGATGCGCGAATTGGTCGCCCGTCGCGGCGATCTCGACCATATCCTCATTGAAACTTCCGGCCTGGCATTGCCCAAGCCATTGGTGCAAGCCTTCCAGTGGCCGGAAATCCGCAGTGCCTGCACCGTGGATGCGGTGATCACCGTGGTCGACAGCCCGGCCGTCGCCGCCGGCACCTTCGCTGCCTTCCCGGACCAGGTGGACGCACAGCGCAAACTCGACCCGAACCTGGACCACGAATCGCCGTTGCACGAGTTGTTCGCCGATCAACTGGCGAGCGCCGACCTGGTGATCCTCAACAAGGCCGACCTGATCAATGCCGAAGACCTGGCCCGCGTGCGCCTGGAAGTCGCCGAGGAGCTGCCGGCGGCGGTGAAGATCGTCGAAGCCAGCAGCGGTCGCTTGCCCCTGGACGTATTGATCGGCCTGGGCGCCGGTTCCGAAGAGCACATCGACGGCCGCCACAGCCACCACGATCATCACCACGAAGGTGAAGACGACCACGACCACGATGCGTTTGACTCGATTTCCATCGACTTGCCGCAAGCCGATGAAGCACTGCTGCTCGATGCCCTGACGCAACTGGTGGTGCAACACGACATCCTGCGCGTCAAAGGTTTCGCCGCCATCCCGAACAAACCGATGCGCCTGCTGATCCAGGGTGTGGGCACGCGGTTCGACAAACACTTCGACCGTGCCTGGGGCGCTGAAGAAGCACGCACCACGCGCCTCGTGCTGATCGGCCAGGAACTGGACGCGGCGGGCCTCGAAGCGCAACTGCGCGCCGCCCTCAGCGTCTGACCCATGCACCTGCTCAGGACCCAGCCCGGTGGTTTCGTCTCGGACGACAATATTGCCGACCTTGGCCAAACCCCCGCTGACCTGGTGATCCTGTGCAGCGGCGATTCCAGCCTGGCGCTGCTGGCCGAAGCGGCCCGACAGTTGCCCGACGACTACCCGAGCCTGCGCCTGGCCAACCCGATGCAGGTGCAGAACCATGCCTCGGTCGACTTGTACGTCGATGAGGTGCTGCGCCACGCCAAAGTCATCCTGATTTCGCTGCATGGCGGTATCGGTTACTGGCGCTACGGCATCGAGCGTCTGGTGGAGTTGGCCGAGCGCGGTGTGCAGCTGATCCTGGTGCCGGGGGATGATCGCCCGGACCCGGAACTCAGCGGGCTGAGCACCGTCGGTGCCGAAGCGCGTGATCGGCTGTGGCACTTCCTGCGTCAGGGCGGCCTGGGCAATGCCCTGGATTTCTATCGTTGCCTGGCCAGCGCCTACCTGGGCCGCGACTATGCCTGGGCCGAGCCCCAAACCCTGCCACGCACGGCGATCTATCACCCGCACCACGCCAGCGCCCGCCTGAACCATTGGCAGGCAGACTGGAACGCCGACTGGCCGGTGGCGGCGGTGTTGTTCTACCGCTCCCATTTGCAGGCGGCCAATACCGGTTTTATCGATGTGTTCTGCCAGCGCCTGCACGCAGCGGGGCTTAACCCGTTGCCGATGGCGGTCGCCAGCTTGAAAGAGCCCGGCTGCCTGGCGGTGGTCGAAGACCTGCTGGATGAGGTCGGCGCGGCGGTGATCCTCAATACCACCGGCTTCGCCCAATCCAGCCCCGAAGCGCCGCATTTGCGCCCGTTTCGCCGCAATATCCCGGTGATCCAGGCCATTTGTGCCCAAGACAACCAGCCCGGCTGGGAGGCCAGCGAACAGGGCCTCGGCCCCCGCGACCTGGCGATGCACATCGCGTTGCCGGAGCTGGATGGGCGCATCATCAGCCGGCCCATCAGCTTCAAGGACCTGGCCTGGCGCAGCGAACGCAGCCAGTCGGACGTGGTGTGCTACCGCGCTGCGCCGGAACGCATGGATTTTGTCGCCGAGCTGGCGCGGCGTTGGGTCGAGTTGGCGAGGGTGCCGAATGCGGAGAAACGCATTGCGCTGATCCTCGCCAACTACCCGACCCGCGACGGTCGCATCGGCAACGGCGTGGGCCTGGATACACCGGCGGCGGCGCTGAACATCCTGCGTGCCTTGCAAGCCGAAGGCTATGCGCTGCCGGACGTATTGCCGGACAGCGGCACGGCGTTGATCCACGAGTTGCTCGGCGGCGTCACCAACGACCTGCACAGCCTCGACCTGCGCCCTTGCCATCAAAGCCTGGGCCTGGACGAGTACGAGGCGATGTTCCAGTGCCTGCCCGAAGCCAATCGCCAGGCGGTGCTGGAGCGCTGGGGCGCGCCGCAGAACGATCCGATGTGCCGCGACGGTCGCCTGATGATCGCCGGCCTGCGCCTGGGCCTGACGTTTATCGGCATCCAGCCGGCGCGGGGTTACCAGGTGGACGCCAGCGCCGTGTACCACGACCCGGACCTGGTGCCGCCCCACGCGTACCTGGCGTTCTACTTCTGGCTGCGCCACACCTACGGCGCCCACGGCGTGATCCATGTGGGCAAGCACGGCAACCTGGAGTGGCTGCCGGGCAAGGGCGTGGGCCTGTCGGAAAACTGCTGGCCCGATGCGTTGCTGGGGCCGCTGCCGAATATATATCCGTTTATCGTCAATGACCCGGGCGAGGGCGCCCAGGCCAAGCGGCGCACCCAGGCAGTCATCATCGACCACCTGATGCCGCCGCTGACCCGTGCCGAAACCTACGGCCCGCTGCGTAACCTGGAGCTGCTGGCGGACGAATATTACGAAGCGCAGTTGCTCGATCCGCGCCGCGCCCTGGAGCTGCAGAAGGACATTCTCAAGCTGGTGCGCGAAACCCGCATCGACCAGGAGCTTGAGCTGGAGAGCGACGCCGATGCCGCCGTGTGGTTGCCGCGCCTGGACACCTACCTGTGCGACTTGAAGGAATCGCAGATCCGCGACGGCCTGCATATTTTTGGCGAGTCACCCGAGGGTCGTCTGCGTATCGATACCTTGCTGGCGCTGCTGCGCATCCCGCGTGGCGATGGCCGTGGCCCGCAGTCGAGCTTGCTGCGCGTGCTGGCCAAGGCCTTCGAGCTGGGCTTCGACCCGCTGGACTGCGCCCTGGCTGAACCCTGGACTGGACGCCGGCCGCTGGTGCTACAGAAGATCGACGGGCAGTTGTGGCGTACCGCCGGCGATACCCGTGAACGCTTGGAGCTTTACGCGGCGCGATTGATCGAGCAAGCCCTGGAAGGGCCACTTGAGCAATTGGAAGAGCCCGGTTGGGAAGACGTGAAGGCCGTGATCGAAAGCCTGCGTATTGTCGTGGCGCCTCGGCTGGATGCTTGTGGCCCGGCAGAAATGCGCGGTTTGCTGGATGCCTTGAGCGGCCGTTTCGTACCCGCTGGCCCCAGTGGTGCGCCGAGTCGTGGGCGTTTGGATGTGTTGCCGACCGGGCGCAACTTCTTCACCGTCGATGTGCGCAACCTGCCTACCACCACCGCCTGGCGCATCGGTTTCCAATCCGCCAACCTGATTCTGGAGCGGCACCTGCAAGACCATGGCGACCACCTGCGCCAACTCGGCTTGTCGGTTTGGGGGACCGCGACCATGCGCACCGGCGGCGATGACATCGCCCAGGCCATGGCGCTGATGGGCGTGCGCCCTGTATGGGCGACGGGCAGTCAGCGCGTGGATGACTTTGAAATCCTGCCCGTCAGCCTGCTCGATCGTCCGCGCGTTGATGTGACGTTGCGCGTGTCCGGTTTCTTCCGGGATGCCTTTGCCAACCTGATCCGCCTGTTCGATGCGGCGGTGCAGGCGGTGGCTGCGCTGGACGAACCGGACGAGCTGAACCCGCTGGCCGCCAAGGTGCGCAGTGAGCGTGAAGCGTTGCTGGCTTCGGGCCTGGACGCAGAGGCCGCGGCAAAACAGGCCGGCTGGCGCATCTTTGGTGCCAAGCCCGGCGCCTACGGTGCGGGCGTGCAGGGCGCGATCGACGGGCGTCTCTGGCAAAGCCGTGAAGACTTGGCCGAGGTTTACCTGAACTGGGGCGGCTACGCCTATGGCGGTTCCGACGAAGGTACTGCCGCCCGCGGGCAATTCGCCCAGCGCCTGAGCCAGGTGCAGGCCGTTTTGCAGAACCAGGACAACCGCGAGCACGACCTGCTCGATTCCAACGATTACTACCAATTCCAGGGTGGCATGCTCGCTGCCGTGGAAACCCTGAGCGGCGACAAGGCCGCCAGCTACCACGGTGACCATAGCCAGCCTGACCTGCCGAAGATCCGCACGTTGAAGGAAGAGCTGAACCGGGTGATCCGTTCCCGCGCCGCCAACCCCAAGTGGATCGAAGGCGTGAAGCGCCATGGCTATAAAGGTGCGTTTGAAATGGCCGCGACGGTGGACAATCTGTTCGCCTTCGACGCCACCACCGCACTGATTGACGATCACCAATACGCACTGTTGGCCGACGCCTACTTGCTCGACCCCGACACCCGGGCCTTTGTGCAACAGCACAACCCCGATGCACTGCGCGACATGACCGAGCGCATGCTGGAAGCGCAGCAGCGGGGCATGTGGCAGGAACCGGGGGCATATCGCGAGGCGTTGGAAAACCTGTTGCTGGATATAGAAGAAGACAGCTGATGACTGATATTCCCCATTTCCCGCTGTCCGCCGTGGTCGGCGCCGATGATCTGAAACTGGCGCTGTGCCTGACCGCTATCGACCCGAAGATTGGCGGTGTGCTGATCGAAGGCCCGCGCGGCATGGCCAAGTCTACCCTGGCGCGTGGTCTGGCCGACCTGCTGGCCAGTGGTCAGTTCGTGACCTTGCCCTTGGGCGCCACTGAAGAGCGCCTGGTCGGCACGCTGGACCTGGACGCCGCATTGGGCGAAGGCCGGGCGCAATTCTCCCCCGGTGTATTGGCCAAGGCCGACGGCGGCGTGCTCTACGTCGATGAAGTCAATTTGCTGCCCGACCATCTGGTGGACCTGCTGCTGGATGTGGCCGCCAGCGGCACCAACCTGATCGAGCGCGATGGCATTTCCCATCGCCATTCGGCGCGCTTCGTGCTGATCGGCACCATGAACCCGGAGGAGGGCGAGTTGCGCCCGCAACTGCTCGATCGCTTCGGTTTCAACGTGGCCTTGAGCGGGCAGACCTTGCCGGCCGAGCGTGGGCAGATCATCCGGCGTCGCCTGGATTTCGACAGCGACCCTGTTGCCTTTTGCACGCAGTGGGACGTGCCACAAGCGGCATTGCGCGAGCGTTGCACCCAGGCACGGGCGCGGCTCGACAGCATTGCACTGGATGACCTGGCGCTGGCGCAGATCACCGAGCGATGCTTTGCGGCGGGGGTCGATGGCCTGCGTGCGGACCTTGTCTGGTTGCGCGGTGCCAGGGCTCATGCCGCTTGGCGGGGAGCCAGTGCCATTGCCGAGGAAGATATCCAAGCGGTTGCTGAATTCGCTCTTCGCCATCGCCGGCAGGAACAGTCTCCTCCACCGGCCAGCCCGCCGAGTGAAGGGCAGTCGCCGAAACCCTCCGGCTCCTCTCCCGGTCAAGGCCAATGGGGCGATATGCCCGCACCGGCCCTGCCCACGGGCGCACGCCGGGAAGTGCCCGCCTGGCCAAAAAAGCCCTAGGCATTCGCCCTCGACCTGACGCGGGGGCGGATGCGCGACCCAAGGCAGGGCGACTAGGCAACGGCAGGCAAGGCAAGGCACGCAGCGCGAAGCAGGGCGCGATCAACTGGCCGGGCACCTTGCTCGGCGGTCGGCCGCAAACGCGAGAGGACTTGCTGTTTCACCTGCGCAGTCGTGCGGCCCATGAGCTGTGGTTGGTGATTGTCGATGCGTCGGCGTCCACCCGACGACATCGAGCGCTCTCCGACGCCAAGGGCTTGTTGGCGCAGTTGTTTGACGACGCCTACCGCCAGCGGTCGCGCCTGGCACTGTTGACGGCCAGCGGGCAGGCGCCGAAGTGGCAGGTGCAGGGGTTGAAAGCGGCCAAGGGTCTGGCGGGTTGGCTGGCGCAGTTGGGCGCGGGCGGCGGTACGCCATTGCTGGCGGCGCTTGTCGAGGCCGGAAATTGGCTGGCATTGCGGCGCAAGCGCTATCCGGCGGAGCAGCAGCGGCTGTTAGTGATTACCGATGGGCGGCTTAAGGAGATTGGCGGGTTGCCGGTGTTGGATTGCACTGGGTTGCTGGTGGATATCGAGCGGGGGCCGATCAGGTTGGGCAGGGCTCAGGAGTTGGCTTTTGGGTTGCAGCTGGAGTATCGGCATATCGACCAGTTGTAGTGCCTGCACCGGCCCTATCGGGGGCAAGCCCCCTCCCACATTGGATTGGGTTCACACATTTGTATTTGTGAATAGAGTCAAGTGTGGGAGGGGGCTTGCCCCCGATGAGGCCCTAAAAGACAGCGCAAAACTGTCAGCCCGCCCCCGGCACATTTGGCCAAAGATCCGCCACCAGAAACAACCGCTCGGCTTCCTCCCAATCCTCACCCACCTGTACCAGCCGCACCAGCAGCTGCGCCGGAGCCATCGGGTCCAGGTCGGCCAGCCAACCGTGCATCTGTTCTTCGTTCCACACTTCTTCCGTGGGGTAGTGCGCCGGCGCCAGCCAGGCATGCCGGGGCAGGGGCTGCCACCGGCCCGGTTGGCTGAGGCTGACAAACGCCTGCCAGTCACGCTGATGCAACCAGCGCCCACGCAAGTGTTGTGGATGGGCGCCACTGGGAGCCATGGCCTGGCCGGGCCAGGGGTAGAGCAGGTAGCCCCCCAACCATAAATGCGCATCAAACTGTTGGACATCCAACGCGGCCAGCACTTCACGGCTTTCCGCCCGTGACGATATCGGCAACTGATGCTGGGCCAGATGCGCCAGCTTGCGGTCCAGTCGATCATGACAGCCCGGGCCGAGCCATTGCGCAGTGTCCTGGCCGTTGCCGTCCTGCGGGCCCAGATACAGCTTGATCGCCAGTTCCAGGTGATGCACGCCATCGCGATCGCGCAGCAACATGTCCAGCTCGCCGAGGGTGTGCCCGGCACGGCGGATCGGCAGGTTGGCGGCCAGCAATTCCACGCCCGGCGCATGCTGCACCGCAAACTGCCACAGGCGTTCGTAATACAGGCCCAGGCGGCGCGTACGTGACAGGCTCAGCCACTGCTGCAAGGCGCTGCTGTCCTGGTCCAGTTGGCGTAGCCAGCGTTCCAGCAGATGCGGCGCCTGCACCCAGTCGCTGCCGGCCAGCGGGTGACGTTGTGGCCATGGCGTTTGCGCGAGCATCGGCGGGGCGAGCATCACCCACGCCAGGTCGCGCACCTCGGGGTGGCGCAGCTGGCGGGGCAGGTTGTGCAGATCGGGGAGCACAGTCATGGTCCGAGCATAGCCTTTTAACGGCGCTGAAGGTGGCTGAGAACCGTTGTCATCAAGGCTTCACGGCGACAAAGGATTTTGCCTGAGACGGCCTTTCGCCCATAATCGTTCTTTTTTGCCACACTCCACATCCCGCAGGAGCCCCATGGAGCAATTTCGCAATATCGGCATTATCGGTCGCCTGGGCAGTACCCAGGTGTTGGACACCGTCCGCCGGCTGAAAAAATTCCTGCTGGAGCGTCACCTGCATGTGATCCTCGAAGACACCATCGCTGAAATCCTGCCGGGCCACGGCCTGCAGACCTCGTCGCGCAAGATGCTCGGTGAAGTCTGCGACATGGTCATCGTGGTCGGCGGCGACGGCAGCCTGCTCGGCGCGGCCCGTGCCCTGGCGCGGCATAACGTGCCGGTGCTGGGGATCAACCGGGGCAGCCTGGGGTTCCTCACCGATATCCGCCCGGATGAGCTGGAAGTCGAAGTGGCCAAGGTGCTCGACGGTCATTACCTGGTGGAGAACCGCTTCCTGCTGCAGGCAGAAGTGCGCCGCCACGGCGAAGCCATCGGCCAGGGCGATGCGCTCAATGACGTGGTGCTGCACCCCGGCAAGTCCACGCGGATGATCGAGTTCGAACTGTATATCGACGGCCAGTTCGTGTGCAGCCAGAAGGCCGACGGCCTGATCGTTGCCACGCCTACCGGCTCCACCGCCTACGCGCTGTCGGCGGGTGGCCCGATCATGCATCCCAAGCTGGATGCCATTGTGATCGTGCCGATGTATCCCCATATGTTGTCGAGCAGGCCGATTGTGGTCGACGGCAACAGTGAACTGAAAATCGTGGTGTCCAAAGATATGCAGATCTACCCGCAGGTCTCGTGTGACGGGCAGAACCATTTCACCTGCGCCCCCGGTGACACCATCACCGTGAGCAAGAAGGCACAGAAGTTGCGGTTGATCCACCCGCTGGACCACAACTACTACGAAGTGTGCCGCACCAAGCTGGGCTGGGGCAGCCGCTTGGGGGGTGGAGGCGACTGATGCTCGATCCCGCGCGTAGCTACGACCTGATTGGTGACGTGCACGGTTGCGCCCATACCCTTGAGCACTTGCTCGACCTGTTGGGCTACCACAAGCAGGGCGGCACCTGGCGCCATCCAACGCGTATGGCGGTGTTCCTCGGCGATATCATCGACCGTGGCCCGCGCATCCGCGAGGCGCTGCATATCGTCCACGACATGACCGAGGCCGGCCAGGCGCTGTGCATCATGGGCAACCACGAGTTCAACGCCCTGGGCTGGACCACACCGGCACCGCCGGGCAGTGGCAGGCAGTTCGTGCGTGAGCACAACCCACGGCATGCGCGGTTGATCCACGAGACCCTGACCCAGTTCGAACATCACCCGGCCGACTGGCACGACTTCCTCGGCTGGTTCTATGACATGCCGCTGTTTGTCGACGCCGGGCGCTTTCGCGTGGTGCATGCGTGCTGGGATGATGGCTTTATCCAGCCGCTGCGTGGCACCTTCCCGGACGGCTGCATCGACCAGCACTTCCTGCAGGCCGCCGCCGTGCCGGGCAGTTTTGCCTGCAATGCGTTCGACCGCCTGTTGCGCGGCACCGACATGCGTTTGCCGGACGGCCTCACGTTGACCGGTGGCGATGGCCTGACGCGCTCGTTCTTCCGCACCAAGTTCTGGGAAGACGACCCCAAGACCTACGGCGATATCGTGTTCCAGCCCGATGCACTGCCCGAGCCGGTGGCGCGTACACCGTTGTCGTCCACCGAAAAGAATTCCCTGCTGCGCTACGGCGTCGATGAACCGCTGTTGTTCGTCGGGCATTACTGGCGCAGTGGCAAACCGGCGCCGATCCGCCCGAACCTGGCCTGCCTGGACTACAGCGCGGTGCTGTACGGCAAGCTGGTGGCGTACCGCCTGGATCAGGAAACGCGGCTGGACCCGAATAAATTCGTCTGGGTCGACGTTGAGCGGCCCGAGGTCATCCAATGAGTACCGTGGCCGTATTGCGCCTGCCACTGAGTGTGGACCTGGGCGGCTTTATCCAATTGCTGCAACGCATGCAGGTGCCCCATCGCGTCAGTGAAGAGGCCGGGGAGCAAGTGTTATGGGTACCCGAGACCATCAGCGACGACGTGCGCGTGCTGTACCAGCGCTTTCCCGCCGGTGACCCGGACCGGCAACTGGATATTCCCGAACAGGCAGCGAACAGGCGCCCTGGATTTGTCCAGCAACTGCGGCACAGCCCATTGACCGCTCTGGTGTTGCTGGCAAGCATCATCGTCGGCGCGGTGACCTTGCTCGGTGAAAACCTGCAAGCCATGAGCTGGCTGACATTCCTGCAGTTTCGCATTATCGGCGAGTACATCCAGTTCACGCCGCTGGCCGACAGTCTGGCGGCGGGGCAGTGGTGGCGCTTGGTCACGCCGATGCTGATCCACTTCGGCATCCTGCACCTGGCCATGAATGGCATGTGGTACTGGGAGTTGGGCCGGCGCATAGAGGCGCGCCAGGGCAGTATCAACTTGCTGGGCCTGACCCTGTTGTTCAGCCTGGTCTCCAACTACGCTCAATACGCTTATGGTGGCCCCGGTCTGTTCGGTGGGTTGTCCGGCGTGTTGTATGGCCTGCTCGGGCATTGCTGGATTTTTCAACTGCTGTCGCCCAACCCGGCCTATCGCCTGCCCCGTGGGGTACTGGTGATGATGCTGGTCTGGCTGCTGCTCTGCCTGTCGGGGCTGGTCTCGATGATCGGTTTCGGCGAAATCGCCAACGCGGCCCATGTCGGCGGCTTGGTCATCGGTTGCCTGACAGGTTTGCTGGGCGGGCTGTACAGCCGTCGCAAATCGTCTATTTGATAAGGAAGAGCCTCATGTCCTCTTTTGCTGAAATGATCGAAAATATCACCCCGGATATCTACGAGAGCCTCAAGCTCGCCGTGGAAATCGGCAAGTGGTCCGATGGCCGCAAGCTCACTGCCGAACAGCGCGAGCTGTCGTTGCAGGCGGTGATAGCCTGGGAAATCCAGAACCTGCCGGAAGACCAGCGCACCGGCTACATGGGCCCGCAGGAATGCCAGTCGAAGTCGACCACCGTGCCGAACATCCTGTTCAAGTCGGATGCGATCCATTGATTGAAATCGGTCGCGGTGCAGTCAGCAAGATGTCGGCGCAACTCGGTGAGCCGACCGTTCAATACGCGTTTCGACTGGGCGACGCCGAGGTGCCGGTCAACCCGTTGATCGGCACCCATGTGCGCCTGGAATACCTCGGTGCCATCCATTGCAGCCATTGCGGCCGCAAGACCAAGACCAGCTTCAGCCAGGGGTATTGCTACCCGTGCATGACCAAGCTGGCCCAGTGTGACCTGTGCATCATGAGCCCCGAGCGTTGCCATTACGACGCCGGCACCTGCCGCGATCCAGGCTGGGGCGAGAAATTCTGCATGACCGACCATGTGGTGTACCTGGCGAACTCGTCAGGGATCAAGGTCGGCATCACCCGTGCCACCCAGTTGCCGACGCGCTGGCTCGACCAGGGCGCGAGCCAGGCGCTGCCGATCATGCGCGTGGCTACCCGCCAGCAGTCAGGTTTTGTCGAAGACCTGTTCCGCAGCCAAGTGGCCGACAAGACCAACTGGCGTGCGCTGCTCAAGGGCGACGCCCAGTCCGTCGACCTCAAGCAGGTGCGTGACCAACTGTTCGCCGCCTGTGCTGACGGCCTGCTGGGTTTGCAGGAACGCTTTGGCCTGCAGGCCATCCAACCGGTCACCGACATCGAGCCGCTCGAAATCCGCTACCCGGTGGAGCAGTATCCGGCGAAGATCGTCAGCTTCAACCTGGACAAGAACCCGATTGCCGAAGGCACGCTGCTGGGGATCAAGGGCCAGTACCTGATCTTCGATACCGGCGTGATCAATATTCGTAAGTACACGGCCTACCAGCTCGCCGTGCATCAGTAGAAGGATGCCACCCATGCGCACCGAACAACCGAAGATGATTTACCTCAAGGACTATCAGGCGCCGGACTACCTGATCGACGAGACCCACCTGACCTTCGAGTTGTTCGAGGACCACAGCCTGGTCCACGCGCAACTGGTGATGCGCCGCAATCCCGAGCGCGGCGCCGGTTTGCCGCCGTTGGTGCTGGACGGCCAGCAGCTGGAGCTGTTGAGCGTGAACCTGGCCGATCAGGCACTGAGCGCTGGTGACTACGAGCTGACCGACAGCCACCTGACGGTGCATCCGCAAAGCGCGACGTTTACCCTGGATACCACGGTAAAAATCCATCCGGAAACCAACACTGCCCTGGAAGGCCTGTACAAGTCCGGCAGCATGTTCTGCACCCAGTGCGAGGCCGAGGGCTTTCGCAAGATCACCTATTACCTCGATCGCCCGGATGTGATGAGCACCTTCACCACCACGGTGATCGCCGAGCAACACCGCTACCCGATCCTGCTGTCCAACGGCAACCCGATCGCCAGCGGTCCGGGTGAGGACGGCCGCCATTGGGCAACCTGGGAAGATCCGTTCAAGAAACCGGCTTACCTGTTCGCCCTGGTGGCCGGTGACCTGTGGTGTGTCGAAGATACCTTCACCACCATGACCGACCGCACCGTGGCGCTGCGCATCTACGTCGAGCCGGAAAACATCGACAAGTGCCAGCACGCCATGACCAGCCTGAAAAAGTCCATGCGCTGGGACGAAGAAACCTATGGCCGTGAGTACGACCTCGACATCTTCATGATCGTCGCGGTGAACGACTTCAACATGGGCGCCATGGAAAACAAGGGCCTCAACATCTTCAACTCCAGCGCCGTGCTGGCCCGTGCCGAAACTGCCACCGACGCCGCGCACCAGCGGGTCGAGGCGATCGTTGCCCATGAATACTTCCATAACTGGTCGGGCAACCGCGTGACCTGCCGCGACTGGTTCCAGCTGTCGCTCAAGGAAGGCTTCACCGTGTTCCGCGATTCGGGCTTCTCGGCCGACATGAATTCGGCCACGGTCAAGCGCATCCAGGACGTGGCGTACCTGCGTACCCATCAGTTCGCCGAAGACGCCGGTCCGATGGCCCACGCGGTGCGCCCGGACAGCTTCATCGAGATCTCCAACTTCTACACCCTGACCGTGTACGAAAAGGGCTCGGAAGTGGTCGGCATGATCCACACCTTGCTCGGCGCCGAAGGCTTCCGCAAGGGCAGCGACCTGTACTTTGAACGCCATGACGGCCAGGCCGTGACCTGCGACGACTTCATCAAGGCCATGGAGGACGCCAACGGCGCCGACCTGACCCAGTTCAAGCGCTGGTACAGCCAGGCCGGTACGCCGCGCCTGGCGGTGAGCGAGTCCTACGATGCGGCGGCGAAAACCTACAGCCTGACCTTCCGCCAGAGCTGCCCGCAAACCCCGGACAAGGTGGAAAAACTGCCGTTCGTAATTCCGGTGGAGCTGGGCTTGCTGGACGGGAAGGGCGCTGGCATTGCCTTGCGCCTGGCCGGTGAGAAGGCTGCGGGAGGCACGTCGCGGGTGATTTCGGTGACCGAGGCCGAGCAGACGTTTACCTTCGTTGATATCGCCGAACAGCCGTTGCCTTCGCTGCTGCGCGGGTTCTCGGCGCCGGTGAAGCTGAGCTTCCCGTACAGCCGCGACCAACTGATGTTCCTGATGCAGCATGACAGTGACGGTTTCAACCGTTGGGACGCCGGCCAGCAGTTGTCGGTGCAGGTGCTGCAGGAGTTGATTGAGCAGCATCAACAGGGCCAGGCCTTGAAGATGGATCAGCGCTTGATCACTGCGCTGCGCAGCGTGCTGAGTGATGAAAGCCTGGATCAGGCGATGGTCGCGGAAATGCTGTCGTTGCCGGGTGAAGCCTACCTGACCGAAATCAGCGACGTGGCGGATGTGGATGCCATCCACGCCGCCCGTGAGTTTGCGCGCAAGCAACTGGCGGACAACCTGCACGAGGCGCTGTCGTTGCGTTACCAGGCCAATCGCGAGCTGTCCAGACAAACGCCGTACGTGGCGGCCGCCGAGCACTTCGCCCGTCGTGCGTTGCAGAACATCGCGCTGTCGTACCTGATGCTCAGCGGTAAGCCAGAGGTGTTGGCGGCGACCATCGAGCAATTCGACACGGCCGACAACATGACCGAGCGCCTGACCGCGCTGGCGGTGCTGGTGAATTCGCCGTTCGAGGCAGAGAAAGCCCAGGCGCTGGCGGTGTTTGCCGAGAACTTCAAGGACAACCCGCTGGTCATGGACCAGTGGTTCAGCGTGCAGGCTGGCAGCACGTTGCCGGGCGGGCTGGCGCGGGTCAAGGCGTTGATGGAGCACCCGGCGTTCACCCTCAAGAACCCGAACAAGGTACGCGCCTTGATCGGTGCCTTTGCCGGGCAGAACCTGATCAACTTCCACGCGGCGGACGGTTCGGGCTATCGCTTCCTGGCGGACCTGGTGATCCAGTTGAATGGCTTGAACCCGCAGATCGCTTCGCGCCAGTTGGCGCCGCTGACCCGCTGGCGTAAATACGACAGCGCGCGCCAGGCGTTGATGAAAGCCGAGCTGGAGCGCATTCTGGCGTCCGGTGAGTTGTCGAGTGATGTGTTCGAGGTGGTCAGTAAGAGCCTTGCCTGAGTTGCATCGTTGAATAAAAAACGGCCTGTTCGACAGGCCGTTTTTTTTCGCCTCAGATAACCGGTGGTCGCGGGGTGTCCAGGCCGTTATCGACGGGGAAGCGCTCTGCGATGATCCCGTGCGGCACGCCCAGCGGGATGGCACTGGCGGTGTCAAGGCGGGTGACTTGCTCGGCCGACAGATGCACATTCAACGCGCCGAGGGTGCTGTCCAGCTGGGCGCGGGTGCGCGAGCCGAGGATCGGGACCAGCGCGGTGGTCGAGCGCCGGGCCTTGTCCCGCAGCCAGGCGATGGCGACGTGGGTCGGTGTGGCGTCGATTTCACCGGCAACCGCCAGCAGCGTATCGAGCACTGCGGTTTCACGCGCAGTGTGTTCGGCGTGCACCAGGATCCCGAGTTTGTTGGCGCGGTTGTCGTCCTGGGTGTTGCGGTACTTGCCTGTCAGGAAGCCACCGCCCAGGGGCGACCACAGCGTGGCGGCCAGCCCCAATGCTTCGGCCATTGGCAGCAGCTCGCGGTCGGCGCTGCGCTCGACCAGGCTGTATTCCACCTGGATGCCGATGATCGGCGCGAAACTGCGTACCTCGGCCAACAGGTCAGCGCGGGCAATGCGCCAGGCGGGGAAGTTGGACAGGCCGGCGTAGTGGATCTTGCCGGCGCGCACCAGATCATCGAGACCGCGCAGGATCTCTTCCATGGGCGTGACGTTGTCGCTCATGTGTGCCCAGAGCAGGTCGATGCGGTCGGTGTTCAGGCGCTTGAGGCTTTCTTCCACCGAGCGCACCAGGTTCTTGCGGTTGTTACCGAGCCGGATCGTGCCTTCATCGGACGGTTCGGTGCGCAGGGTGTACTTGGTGGCCACCACCAGGTTGTCGCGTTCCGAGGCGATAAATTCCCCCAGCAGCTTTTCGGCCTGACCGAACTGGTAGCCATTGGCGGTATCGAGGAAATTGCCCCCGGCTTCGAGGTACCCGTCAAAAATCGCCTTGGCTTCGTCGCGTTCGGCGCCATGGCCCCAGCCCGTACCGAAATTACCGGTGCCCAAGGCCAGTTCGGATACCTGCAGGCCGCTGCGGCGGCCAAAGACTTTATTGCGCATACAAGGACTCCTGAGGCAGTGATTTTCTTACATGTTTAGTAACATGTATTTAATATGATATTGGTAATGTATTCGGTCAAGGGGGCTTTTTTACTGCTGACGTTTTCTGACAGGGGGCTCTGTTAAGCTGCGTCACTTTTCCCTTCTCGGCAGGCGTTCCTGTGTCGCGAACCACTCGTCTACTGACTTTGCTCCAGGCCCTGCGGGGCAAGAAACGTCCGGTGACCGCTGCCGTGCTGGCGGCGCAGTTGGAGGTGTCCGAGCGCACGCTGTATCGCGATATCGCCGAATTGACTGCCCTGGGCGCGCCGATTTTTGGTGAGGCGGGGGTAGGGTATGTGTTGCGCAGTGGCTTGTTTCTGCCGCCCTTGATGTTGAACGCCGAGGAAACCGAAGCCATCGTGCTCGGCCTGCGTTATGTCGACCAGCGTGGCGACGAGGTGCTCAGTCGCGCCGCAGCCAATGCCCTGGCGAAGATCGCCGATGTACTCGACCCCGCCGCCCAGGAAGCCTTGCGCAACCCGACACTGCTGCCTGGCCCGCCGGGGTTTGGTTACCCGGAAAACCGCGTGTCGCTCGATGTGTTTCGCGAGGCCATTCGCAACCAGGCCAAGCTGCAGATCGATTACGCCGACGCCAGCCAGACCCAGAGCCAACGGCTGATCTGGCCCCTGGCCCTGGGCTTTCTGAATGAAGTACGGGTGATCGTGGCCTGGTGTGAGTTGCGCGGTGCCTATCGCACCTTTCGCACCGACCGCGTGGCGAGAGCCGAGGTGCCCGGTGAACGTTACCCGGGCCGGCGCAGCGATTGGCTGCGGGCCTGGCGCAAGCTGATGGAACAGAATGAATCCGGTCCCTTCACTCCTGACAAAAACTGACACGATGGTGGCTTAGCATGGCACTACAAATCACCAAGAAAGGAGCTGTGCCATGTCTATCCCTGAGTTGGCGCCGGCCATCGTGGCCTATATCGCAGCGGCCAATACCCGTGACACCTCGGCTATCGCCCAGTGTTTTGCCGAGGATGCCAATGTGTTCGATGAAGGCCAGCACCAGGTGGGCGCCGCCGCCATTGCACGCTGGATGGAAGACACCGGGCGTCGTTATCAGCCGCGGGTCGAAGTGCTCAAGGTGCAACACCGTACCGGCAAGGTGTTGGTCAGCAATATCGTGTCCGGCAATTTTCCGGGCAGCCCATTGGAGCTGCGCTACACCTTTCGCTTGAACGAGCAGGGCAAGATTTCGCGGCTGGATATTTCGCTGTAGTTCATACTGGCGGGCATGACTTTCGACACGCCCCTCGCTGCCTACCAACACGCCGTTGCCCAACAGGGTTTCGTCGCCGACGCTGCCCAGCGCCGCGCGGTGGACGCTCTTCAAGCCTGCCACCAAGCCCTGCACCACGGCCATGCGCCGATCACTGGCGTGTACCTGTGGGGCCCGGTGGGGCGGGGCAAGACCTGGCTGATGGACCAGTTCCATCAAAGCCTGCGAGTGCCCGCGCGGCGCCAGCATTTCCATCACTTCATGCAGTGGGTGCATCAGCGTCTGTTCCAACTGACCGGCACCCACGACCCCTTGCAGGCCCTGGCCCGGGAACTGAGCCAGGCAGTGCGTGTGCTGTGCTTCGACGAATTGTTCGTCAATGACATCGGTGACGCGATTATCCTCGGGCGGCTGTTCCAGGTGATGTTCGAAGAAGGCGTCGTGATGGTCTGCACCTCCAACCAACCACCTGACCAGCTGTATGCCGATGGCTTCAACCGCGAGCGCTTTTTGCCGGGCATTACAGCGATCAAGCAGCACATGCATGTGGTTGCGGTGGATGGGGGAGAGGATCACCGGTTGCATCCGGGTGTAGGACTCCAGCGCTACTGGGTCAATCAACCCGAGGCGCTGGCGGGCGTGTTCCAGCGCTTGGCCCAGGGCGAGCCAACCCGCAGCGGGCCGATTGTCGTGGGGCATCGCGCCATCGTCGCCGTGCAGTCCAGCGACACCGTGCTCTGGTGCCGTTACGCCGACCTGTGCGAACAACCGCTGGCGGCCATGGATTTCATGCTGCTGTGCGATCGCTTCAAGGCCATCCTGATTGGCGAAGTCCCCAACCTCAGCGCGCAACAGCGTCCTGGCCGGATTGCCCGTGGCACCGAGGATGGCGTTCAGCGTGTAGTAGCCGGCGACCGTGAGTTGCCGGCGCTGTCGGTGCACGATGACAGCGTGCGTCGGTTTATCGCCCTGGTGGATGAGTGCTACGACCGTAAAGTACCGCTGTTCATCGAGGCCCAGGTGCCGCTGGAGCGACTTTATACCGAGGGTTACCTGGCGTTTCCCTTTCGCAGGACACTCAGCCGGCTGCAAGAAATGCAGTTGCAGCGTTTCGGCTGACGCCCGTACGAAAAAATCCAGGAATCGTCTGATTGCGCTTTTTCAACCACGCAACGTTCGCGTATTCATGCGCATATTTGTAGTTAATCTCCTTCATCTGGCGCTCGCTCCACGCTTACAATCGTGCCCCTCATAGGGAGCCGAATCCCTTGTAATCGTGATCGAGGAAGGACATGGACACCCCAGACATCCTGGTGCTGCAAGCCAGCTACACCAACCCCGTGCATGCCGACGCCATCGGCCGCGTGCTCAACCATTACGCCGAGGACCCGATGGGCGGTGGTCACAGCCTGCCCGCCGACCTCCTGGAGCAACTGCCGGGCGAGCTGGCCAAACGGCCCCATGCGTTCAGCGTGCTGGCGTTTGTGGGGGGAGAACCGGCGGGTCTGGTCAATTGTTTTGAAGGGTTTTCCACGTTTGCCTGCCGTCCTTTGGTCAATGTCCACGACGTGGTGGTGATGGATGCATTCCGTGGTTTGGGGCTGAGCCAGAAAATGCTGCAAAAGGTCGAGGAAATCGCCCGTCAGCGTGGCTGCTGCAAGATCACCCTGGAGGTACTGGAGGGTAATGCGGTGGCTCAAGCGGCGTATCGCAAGTTTGGTTTTGATGACTCGAAGTTTGATCCGGCCCACGGGCGCATGTTGTTCTGGAGCAAACCGCTTTAATAAATAACAGGCAAAAAAAGGCGCCATTGAATGGCGCCAAAGTTGACCTTGGCCAAAGGAGCGGGATGGCAAAGGGTTAATACGGTTACATCAAGTGTTTGGTTGTTGCTCGGCAGCGGACTTGTCAGCGGTTTCTTTCTTCACGCTCTTTCCATCGGCCAGCGCGGTTTGTTCAGCGGTGCCGTGGGTTTGTTGCTGCACGAAGGTAAAGTCCTTGTAGAACGCCTTGGAACGCTCCGAGCCACCTTCGGCGAAGGCGGCGGCGGAGGTCAAGGTCATCAGGCTGGCAACTATCAGGGTAGAAAGTTTCATGGCAGTGTTTCCGGTAAGTGTGATCGGTATCCGCTCTGTCCTTGATCAGATTCATGGGGCGAGTGTGGAGAGAGTTTATTAAGTAGGAATTAACGCCAGAAAAACCAAAAGCTAACAATTTCGTTAACTTTTGGTTAAAAAATCCTACAGCTTCCAGTCCAAAGCCAAGGTGACCGAGCGTGGGTCACCCCAATACACGCCGTTATAAAAGCCAACGCGCTCGTAATACTTTTTATCAAATAGATTGTTGACGTTAAGCGATGCCGTAACATGTTCGTCGAACTGGTAGCGGGACATCAGGTTGACCACGCTGTAGGCCTGCTGGGTGATCTTTGCCCGTGTGGTGATTCGATTTCCCTCGCTGTCACGAGCCCCCGTTGGCCGGTTGCCGAATTCATGGATATCGCTCTGCCAGTTCACGGCACCGCCTACCGTCAGGTTGCGCCATGCACCGGGTAACCGGTAGGAACTGGAAACCTTCAGCAGGTTCAGCGGTTGGCCAGTGTTGTTGCGTTTGTCCGTGCCATTCACCGAGTGGGTATAGGTGTAGCCGGCCGTGAGATTCCAGTCCGGCATCACCTCGCCGGCCACCTCAAGCTCGAAGCCGCTTACTTTGTTACCCTTGCCGCCTGACTTGTAGTACTCCTCGCCCGTGATCGGGTTCGGCGGTACGGAGTCATCCCGTTCCGCGACGTTGTCCTGCTTGCTCCAGAAATAGGCGGCCGCTACGTTCAAGTGCTCCTGCAACAAGCTCCCCTTGAGCCCCACTTCATAGTTGCTGCCCACCACGGGCTCCAGGTATTTGTTGCTGACGTCCTTGAGGCTCTGCGGCTTGAAGATGTCGGTGTAGCTGGCGTAGACGGTGTACTCCGGGGTGATGTCGTAGAGCAGCCCGGCGTAGGGCGTCCACATATCATTGTGGGTCTGGCGGGTCTTGTTGGCCCTGAGCAATTGGTCATTGGCCGTGTATTCAGGCGCCGCGCTTTCCAGCTCCCAGCTGCCATAACGGCTGCCGAGTACCGCATGCAGGCGCTCGGTCAGGCTCAGGCGCGTGGCCAGGTAGCCGGCTTTCTGTTGCTTGCTGCTGTGCTCACCCTTGAGGCCGGTCACGGTGTCGGGAAACTTGCCGATCCCGCCCATGTATTTCCAGTCTTCGATGCTGTAGTAGCCGTCCGGGATGTTGTCGCGCATCACTGGCGAGACGTCCCGCTGTGTGGCTTCGCCATAACCCACCATCAGTTCATGTTCGCGGCCCAGTAGCGCATAGCTGCCGGCCAGGTTGAGATCTACCGCCTCCATTCTCGAGGTGCCGCGCATATGGCTGGCCCAGGCCGTCATGCCACTGCGGTCGTCGTTGGGGAACCCCGCGCCGCCGTAGTAGACCTTGCCGTCCGTGTCGCTCTGGCGATGGGTGTAGGCCGCCTTCAAGTGCCAGTCGCCGCCCAGGCGGTGGTCGAGGCTGGCAAAGGTGGTCTTGTCGGTCAGTGGCCAGGAACTCCAGTGCGCTGCCATATTGGTGGAACGTGACAGTCCGGCCTTGCCACCCTGGCTGTTCCAGTAGGGCACGGTGCCCCAGGAAGTGCCCTGTACCTTTTTGTCCTGGTAATCAAAACCGACCGCCAGCACGGTGTCGTCCGACAGGTCGCCTTCGAGGATGCCGTAGCCGACTGCCCGCTGCAGCGCGTAGTTGTCACGGAAGGATTGGCTGTCGCGATAGGCCAGCACTGTACGCCCGCGCAGCTTGCCGTCGTACGCCAACGGGCCGCCGACATCCACGAAGCTGTAGTAGTTGTCATGGCTGCCACCGCTCACCCCGGTTTTCGCCTGCCACTGGGCGGTGGGGCGCTTGCGCACCATATTGACCGTGGCCGAGGGGTCGCCGGCGCCGGTGGTCAAGCCGGTAGCACCGCGAACCACCTCGATGCGGTCGTAGATGATGGTGTCGGAATCGGACTTCATGTAGCCGAACGTGTTGAGCATCCCATCAATCTGGAAGTTGTTGATGCCGTAGCCACGAGAGGAATAGGACACGCGGTCGGAGTCGTTGTGCTGGACGTTGACCCCGGTGGTCTGGCGCAGCACTTCGGTCAAGGTATTGAGATTGAAATCATCCATCTGCTGGCGAGTGATCACCGAGATCGATTGCGGGGTTTCCTTGACCGACAGGTTCAGCCGCGTGGCGGTGCTCATCGAGCCGGTGGTGTAGGCCCCGGTGTGTTCGGTGGTGGCACCCAGGCCTTCGGCGGTGATGCTGGTGGACCGCAGCTCGAGGGCTTTGTTTTCGGGGTCGGTTTCAGCCAGTAGGTCGGGGCTTGCCACCACGCTGAAGAGGCCGATGGTGAGCGTCATGGAACGGGTGAAAGGCGCGAACATCGCGGAAGACTCCTTGTCGTCTTTGCGGCCTTTCCGGTCGGAATGGCCTTGGTTCAAAGACGAAAGGAGAGGGGGATCTTTAGGCTTAAACGAGAATGATTGTTATCTTTCTGTTACAAGGCCGGTTTTTCCTGGAGCACCACGTCGGTCGGGCTGGCCTTTTTCGGCTTGATCAGACTGAAGTCGATCAGGGGCTTTTGTTGGCGCTCGTAAGGGTTGCCAATCATCCGTGGGCGCGGCGTGAAGCTGTCACTCACCAGGCTTTTTGTACGGTCGAGTTCATTGAAGCTAAGACCGGCCATATCAGCCCAGGTGTGAATCAACTGCGAGCTGGAGTAGGGCCGTTGCAAGTCACCGGCGAAGCTCCAGTCGTGGGTTTCGCGCCATTTCGGTGAGGCATAGGCCATGAACGGAATGGTGTACATCGGCGCTGTCGGCTTGCCTTCGTTACGTCCCAGGGTGGTGTGGCCAATCGAGTCGAAGACATCCTCGCCATGGTCCGACAGGTACAGCAGGAAGCCGTTGGGATCGGTCTTGGCGTAGTCCTTGATCAGGCTCGACACCACGAAGTCGTTGTACAGCACCGCATTGTCATAGCTGTTGTAGGTCGGCAACTGATCGTCGCTGATGCCCGCCGGCACGCCCTGGCGGTCGGTGAATTTGTCGAAGGTCGGCGGGTAGCGATACTGGTAGCTCATGTGGGTGCCCAGCAAGTGCACCACAATGAACTTGCGCTCGGCCGGATCGGCCAGGGCCTTGGAAAACGGCGCCAGCACGTCGCCGTCGTATTGGCGGGCGTTCTGGTTGCGGTTGTTGTTCAGGTACACCTGTTCGTCGGCCTGTTCGGAAAAGGTCGTGAGCATGGTGTTGCGCTTGGTCATGGTCTGCTGGTTGGTGATCCAGTAGGTCTTGTAGCCGGCCTGTTTCATCACGCTGACGATGGACGGCGTCTTGAGGTACAGGTCCGGGTTTTCTTCGTCGGCGAAGGTCAGCACCTGTTGCAGCGCCTCGATGGTGTAGGGCCGCGGGGTAATGACGTTGTCGAACACCGCCAGTTGGTCGCGCAGTTTGTCCAGCTCCGGCGTGGTGTTGCGCGGGTAGCCGTAGAGGCTCATGCGCTGGCGGTTGGTGGACTCGCCGATCACCAGCACCAGGGTCGACGGTTGGCCGGCCATGGTGTCCTTGAGGTTGGTCAGGGGCGGGATCTGGCTGGCGCTGTCGAGCATGCCTTGCATGTTGTCCAACTGCTCGGTGTAGCGGCGGTAGGCGACGATCATCTGCCACGGCACCGCTGGTTCAATACGGGTTTCAAAACGATCGATGGCTTGTTCCATGTTGTCGCTGGTGGCGATCTGCTTGACCAGCGGATAACCCACCACCGCCAGCACAATCGCTGCCGCCGCCAGTATCGACTGGCCGCGAGGCAGGTAGACCGGGCGCAGCCGCGTCCACAGGAATACCGCGAAGGCGGTATGGGCGATGAACGCCAGCACGATCCACCAGGCAAAATACTGGGTGGCGTATTCGCCGGCTTCCGAGATGTTCGACTCGAACATGATGAAGATGACGCTTTGGGAGAATTCCTGCTGGTAGATGAAGAAATAACCCAGGCTGGCCATGGAGCACGCCCACAGTACTGCGCCGATCAAGGCGGCGAGCAGTCGTGTACGGCTGGGGAACAACAGCATGGGCGCAAGCCACAGCGCACTCATGAAAAAGGCTTGGCGAAAACCACTGAAACCGGAAGTTCCGGTCAACTGGATCAGCAGTTGGGTAATGCCCGAGAAGTACCAGAAAAACAAGAACAGCCAGCCAAGGCCGGCCCAATCAAAGCCTTTCGCAGACGTGGTGCTGCGTTTGAACATCGCCATCCAGTGCTCCAACCCGATGATTTTCCAGTTGACGCGCAGGGCTGCACGCAACGGAGGCCACCCTTGCATGGGGTGGCCCTTGGGGGCTGGAGTATCGGGAGAGGCATGTGAAAACTTTGTGAGATTTTTGTAGCGGTTATCTTACAAAGCGATGACGGGGCTCAGCAGAGCGCGGGTTGCGCACCGGCGGGCTGGTCCAATTGGGCCTGGATGATATGGGCACGCAGGCGCAGGACTTCCTGCTGCAGCTGTTCGCGCTCGTCTTTCAACTGGTGCAACTCGTCGCGACGGATAGTGACGTAGAGGGTCTGTGGCGGACGTGTCATCTGTGCAGTGCTCATTGCTTACCTCGCAAATAGCCGGTGTGTCGCGGTGTGCCAGAACGCTTGAGTCGAGGTTCTCGGCAGCAGTCGGAGACAATTCTGAATTCTTTTTGCGGGCAATGGAACTTTTTTATTTTTGATGGTCGTGTGACTTTTTGTGCTGTGATGCTGAAATGATGGCAACTTTTTTCCATGAAACTAGCGGTATCCGCGCTGGACTAACCCTCATTAGCCGCATTGCGCTATAAACTATGTCACACATTTTTTAGTAGTTAGGAGCATCAGCACATGCAACTGGGGATTATCGGACTAGGCCGCATGGGCGGGAATATTGCACGGCGCCTGATGCTCAATGGGCATACCACCGTTGTTTACGACCGTAACGAAACATTTGTAAAAGGCCTGAGCGAAGAGGGCGCCACCGGCGTTTCCGACCTCAAGGCGCTGGTTGACGGGCTGCAAAAGCCGCGCACCGTGTGGGTCATGTTGCCGGCGGGCGCGCCCACCGAAGACACCATCAACGCATTGAGCACGCTGCTCGAAGACGGTGATGCAATCATCGACGGCGGCAACACCAACTACAAGGACGACGTGCGCCGGGCCAAGGCCCTGGCGGAAAAGGGCCTGCACTATGTCGACGTCGGCACCTCCGGCGGCGTGTGGGGTCTGGAGCGTGGCTATTGCATGATGATCGGTGGCGACGCCGAGACCGTGCAGCGCCTTGATCCTATCTTCAAGAGCCTGGCCCCGGGCCTGGGCAATATCCCGCGTACCAAGGATCGTTCCTCCAGCGCCGACCCGCGTGCCGAGCAGGGTTACATTCATGCAGGCCCCGCCGGTTCCGGGCACTTCGTCAAGATGATCCATAACGGTATCGAGTACGGGATGATGCAGGCGTTTGCCGAAGGCTTCGACATTCTCAAGACCAAGAACTCGGAAAACCTGCCCGAAGACCAGCGTTTCGACCTGAACGTCGCCGACATCGCCGAAGTCTGGCGCCGTGGCAGTGTGGTCTCGTCCTGGCTGCTGGACCTGACCGCCGATGCCCTGGCCACCGACCCGAAACTCGACGGCTACTCCGGCTCCGTGGCCGACAGTGGCGAAGGCCGCTGGACCATCGAAGCCGCCATGGAACAAGCCGTGCCGGTGCCAGTATTGTCCACTTCGCTGTTCGCCCGCTTCCGTTCGCGCCAGCAGAGCACTTACGGTGACAAAATGCTCTCTGCCATGCGCTTCGGCTTTGGTGGTCACGTGGAGACTTCCAAAAAATGACCGCCAACGGCAAGAAACCCAAGGCCGAACCCGCTCCGCCCACCACCCTGTTTCTGTTTGGTGCCCATGGTGACCTGGTAAAGCGCCTGCTGATGCCGGCGCTGTACAACCTCAGCCGTGATGGCCTGCTGGGCGATGGCTTGCGCATTGTCGGCGTGGATCACAACGCCATCAGCGATGCCGACTTCGCCAAGAAACTCGAAGACTTCATCCGCACCGAAGCGGCGAGCAAGGTCAAGGGCAATGCCGACAACGCATTGGACCCCGCCTTGTGGGCGCAGTTGGCCAAGGGCATCAGCTACGTCGAGGGCGACTTCCTCGACGACAGCACCTACGCCGACATTGGCCGCAAGATTGCCGACAGCGGTACCGGCAACGCGGTGTTCTACCTGGCCACCGCGCCGCGCTTCTTCAGTGAAGTGGTGCAACGCCTGGGCAGTGCCGGCCTGTTGACGGAAACCGACGACAGCTTCCGTCGCGTGGTCATCGAAAAACCCTTCGGCTCCGACCTGGCCACCGCCGAGGCGCTGAACGCCAGCCTGCTCAAGGTGATGAGCGAGAAGCAGATCTATCGCATCGACCATTACCTGGGCAAGGAAACGGTGCAGAACATCCTGATCAGCCGTTTCTCCAACGTGCTGTTCGAAGCGTTCTGGAACAACCATTACATCGACCACGTGCAAATCACCGCCGCCGAAACCGTCGGCGTTGAAACCCGGGGCAACTTCTTCGAAAAGACCGGTACCCTGCGCGACATGGTGCCCAACCACCTGTTCCAGTTGCTGGCGATGGTGGCCATGGAGCCGCCCGCAGCCTTTGGTGCCGATGCGGTACGCGGTGAAAAGGCCAAGGTGATCGGTGCAGTGCGCCCCTGGTCCCTGGAGGATGCGCGGGCCAACTCGGTACGCGGGCAGTACACCGCCGGCGAAATCGGCGGCAAGCCACTGCCGGGCTACCGTGAAGAAGCCAACGTTGCGCCTGACAGCAGCACCGAGACCTTCGTCGCCCTCAAAGTGATGATCGACAACTGGCGCTGGGTCGGCGTGCCGTTCTACCTGCGCACCGGCAAGCGCATGAGCGTGCGCGACACTGAAATCGTGATCTGCTTCAAGCCGGCCCCGTATGCGCAGTTCCGAGACACCGAGGTGGACGAACTCAAGCCCACCTACCTGAAAATCCAGATCCAGCCGAACGAAGGCATGTGGTTCGACCTGTTGGCGAAGAAGCCCGGGCCAACCCTGGATATGGCCAATATCCAGTTGGGTTTCGCCTACAAGGACTTCTTCGAAATGCAACCGTCGACCGGGTACGAAACCCTGATCTATGACTGCATGACCGGCGACCAGACTTTGTTCCAGCGTGCCGATAACATCGAAAATGGCTGGCGCGCCGTGCAGCCGTTTCTTGATGCTTGGAAGGAAGACGACGGCATCCAGGCCTACAAGGCCGGTGAAGACGGCCCGGCCGCCGCCGACGCGCTCCTGGCCCGCGATGGCCGCACCTGGCACCGCCTCGGATGAGTGATGCAGCGATTCATCCCATCCGTTTTATCCTCAGTGACGTGGACGGCACCTTGCTCCACCCCGACCACAGCCTCAGCCAGCGCACCGTCGACACGGTGCATGCGCTGCGTGACGCCGGGGTGTTTTTCAGCCTGGCCAGTGGGCGTCCGCCCAAGGCCATGCTGCATCTGATCGAAACGTTCGGTATCGATGTGCCTGTGGCAGGCTTCAACGGTGGCACGCTGATCAACCCCGATGGCAGCATCCTGGTTGCCCACCATTTGCCGGCGGAAGCGGCGCTGGTCACCCTGGCGCTGTTTTCCGGCGAGCCGGACGTGGAAGTGTGGGTGTTTGCCGACGGTGACTGGCTGCGCCGCGACCCGCCCGGGCCGATGGTACAGCGCGAAGCCGATGGCCTGGGCTACGGGCCGGTGGTGGTGGAGAGTTTCGAGCCCTACCTGGATCGGATCGACAAGATCGTCGCCGCGAGCAACAACACCTCGTTGCTGGTCGAGCTGGAAGCGCAGTTGCAGCCCAAGGTACAGGGGCTGGCCCAGGTGTCGCGTTCACAACCGGTTTACCTGGATGTGACGGCGATGCTGGCCAACAAGGGCGAAGCCTTGAAGGCCCTGGCCGCACACCTGGGTATACCGCTGGAGCAGACTGCAGCGATCGGCGATGGCGGTAACGACCCGGCGATGTTCCAGGTGGCCGGGTTGTCGATTGCCATGGGGCAGGCGGAAGAAACCGTCAAGCGCCAGGCCAGTGTGGTCACCGGTAGTAACCTCGATGAGGGCGCCGCCGAGGCGATCGAGCGGTTTATCCTGGCAGGCTGGGAAGGCACCGACGTCGTGCGATAGACAGATACAGCAATGAGGCGGGGCACTGCGCCGACAATGGAAGCTGACTTAATGCGCCCGCTATGGCAGGGCGCTTCATCAGCAAGGAATGTCCCATGGCCGCCCTGTCTACTCCTCCCTGTCGCGAGCGTTGCGCGGCGCTTGCGCAGAACATCCTCCAACATTTTGCCGAGCCCCCTTCGTTGCGGGATGTTGCGTTGCGCGTGCTGCAACACCACCTGGGCACGCAGTATCCCTGGCTGCCCATCAATCACACCGAGCCGATATTGTTGCGACCGGTGTATCGCTACGACAACGGCAGTTACACCATTGAACGCCATGACGCACAAAACCTGCCGGATGCGCTGATCGAGCGTTGCGCGACGGGTCGGTTCGTCGATTTTGCCCAGGACCATTCCATCGTGCGCGACGTCGAGGGTTTGCCGCTGCCGTTGAACGTCGATATCGGTTATGTCGAGCGAATGCTCAATCAGCAGGGCCCGGTGTTGCTCGAGCGCTATCAGGAAGCGCTGGTGGATTACTGGATGAGCCGGGGAGAGGGCCAGGTCGTTCGCTACATAGGCCTGGCCGACATTCTCAGGAATGCGTTGATGGACGCGGCGACCCATGCAGCCTTGGCCGGGACTGAGTTGGATCTGGTGATGAGTCTGATCAGCCGCTCACAGCAGACTTCGCACCTGGAGCCGGCCAACGGGCAGGCCTACATCGTTGACCAATGGGGCGAAACCGGGGCAATCAACCTTGAGATGCTGCGCGGGCTGGTGCTGGTCAAGCAGCAGGGCGAACGTACGACGGTGTTGCTCTTCACCCTGTCCAAGGGCATTCAACGCTTTGATTCCCTGGCGCAATTGGGCGAATGGCTGGTCAACCTGTTGAGCGCAATAGCGTCCGGCCATTCGATGCAATGGCGTTTGTACCAGCCTGCTGGCAATATCTTCTACAGTTTCAGCCTGACCTTCCTGGCCAAACAACTGGCAGATATCAACGCCGTCCTGTCTTTGGTCCGAACATTTCCCGAACCACAATATGTACTGGAACGTGCAATGGAGGTCATCACCGCTGACTTTGACAGCACTGCCCTCGAATCCCCGCTCTTGGAGCGTCTGCGTAACGCACTGCCGGGATGGTTGATACAGGCACCCAATGACCTGCAATTGCAAATGAGCCGCCATGTCCTGGACCTGGCCAGACAGGTCCGGCAGCCGGACTGGCGAGCCTTTGACGAAGGCGTGCCGTCGTTGCTTGATTACGCGCGCCAGGGGCTGTCGGCGCAATTGGCCAAGGACCACCCCGGCGAACCGGTGCTCGACCCCGACCGCATCAAGGTGATGATCGAACTTGATGAGCGTGACCTGCAAACGCAGCCCGCGCTGTTGTGGCAGTTGCCGCCGTTATACAACCATGGCAGCTGGACCCTGAGCGAGTTTGCATGGTTGCCGTTGACGGCCGTCGATCCTGCACGACTTACGCTCACGGCGGCCCCTGGCGACCCTGATGTATCGCTCACACGCGCTCAAGCGCTGGCCGTGGTCGCGCGGGCTGATGTTCGCGGCGGCTACAATCGGTTGATCCGGGAAAAGTTCAAGGACAACGAGAGTGAGCGGCGCTGGCGCCAGGCCCAGTTCATCCGGCAAGTGCGCCTGCAAATACCCATGCTGGCGCTGGAATACCACCTCAAGTACCCCCAGGCGTTTTCCCGGAAAGCCTACACCAGCGTGGTCGCCGTATTTCAGCCGCGCGCCGCCGCCAAGACCGAGGCGATCGTGCTGCGCCCTTTGGCATTCAACGCCCAGGTAGGCGAACAACCCGATACTGTTCGCAACACGTTCATCATCGGCCCGCGCAACCTCAACGCAGGCCCGCAAATACTGTATCGGCCAATGTGTGCAGTGAAATTCATCGAGTTTGCCACGGCCGACGCACTGATGGCGGCCATCGCCAGTCCCGGGCAATTGCAGTACCAAGTGTTGGCCTGGTTGCCGGAGACGGCAAGGTCGCGTTATTTGGTACCGGGCGTGACGGCTCCTAGCCCCGCGGCGTTCGAGGCGGTCGACTTCAATCAGTCGCTGTGGTCGGGCGACGGCATTGTCCTGGCTGACAGGGAGGTCGACGGCGACTATATGGAGGCGCTGTTCAGCAGCAGCGTCGACACGATGTTAAGCCTGACAGAACCGGTAGAGCCGACCGCGCTGGAGGTGTTCTGGGACTGGATCAAGCGCTTTCTCGGCGTAGGCCTGTTTCTGCTCCTGACCTTCTATGGGGGGGCGGTTGGCCGGGCATTGGGGTGGCTGTACCTGGCGTGGTCGGTGGTGCAGGACGTTCGCGTGATTGGCCAGGAGCACGCCGAAGGCAAGGCTTCCAGCGTGGCCGACCTGTTGTTGAATATCGGTTTGCTCCTGCTCAGCCGTGGTCGTATTTCCACCAAGGCGGGAGTGCGATCGAAAACTGATGATTTGCTGGACCTGGCCCAGGGCGCGGATCTGGAGCAAAGCATTGAAATGAGCTGGAGCGAGGCAGCGGAACATCCGTCCGAAGGTGGCCAGACCAGTCGCATCCAGACGCCGACGGTTCAATTGCCGACGGTGCAGGGGCCTGAAGAGCTGGTGCGGGGGGCGGGGGACCTGGAGCGGTTATGGAGCGGTCTGTTCCAGCGGCTGTCGGTTATTCGCCTGGCCGAACTGGCGCTGTACAAGGTCAGGCCGCTGCCGTATGCCGAGCGCATCAGCAGCGGTCAGCAACGTGGCTTGTTCCGTGCCGGCGGAGCCGTATACGCAAGTATCGATGGGGACATGTACAAGGTCGAGCAGCACCAGGGGGCCACGCGCGTGGTCAGCGACGACCTGGTGAACCGTTTCGGCCCCCAAGTGGTGGCCGGTGAACACGGGCAATGGTTGTTTTCCCCTGGGCCGGTCGTGCCCCACGACTTCCAGGAAGCCCTCGCGCTGGAGAAACAGCGTCTGGCGCAATTGAAAAGTGCCGAGCAACGACGCAAGGCCCTCGATGATGAATACAACCAATTGGTGCTGAAGTTTGCGGGCCTGGTCTATCCCGCCGACGATACGCTGCAGGTGCTGACCCAGCGCAGTGACGAGCCCGGCACGCTGGCACTGATCGAGGAGGAGTTGGCCAATGCGAGCACCGCGTTTTGGTGTTCCAGCGCGCTGATGGAGGCGCTCACCCGGCGTCGGGAAATGATGTTGATCAGGGAGTTCAGTGCGTTGTACAACCGGTTCGCCGCCGGAGCAGTCAAGGCGCGGCGCAATCAGGCATTGTTGCTTGCCAGCAAACGCAAGGTCATGCTCCATGACGATCTTTTCAACGCTGCGTGGTTCGATGCACAGAGTCTGAGCAAACGGGTCCTGGATACTCGAACCTGGGGTGGGATCGCCGCAAGGCTGCCCGATTACGCAGCGCTGGAACTGGAGGCTATCGAGGCTTGCCTGGACGCCGAACGGCGTTTTGAAGACATGAAGCGCTCGGGCAGGATTGGCGACACGGCTGTTGCCGCGCTGGATAACGCGGCCTGGGCCGGTGGTCGCATGTCCTTGAAATGGCAAGAATTACACCTGCGCACCCTGGCGTTGCAGTGTTTCAACGGGCGAGTGAGCACCTTCAGGGATGCGACGATGGACCTGATCGAAGAGCTCACCGCGTTATGCAGCCTGAAGCTGTTGACTTATCGGGAGCTATATACCACCGGCCGTTTTAACCTGGACCATCAACTGCGAGTCGCCAATGACGCACTGGATGGGGTGGTGCTGGCCTACCTGCGCGTGGCTTACCATCTGGCCCCTTCGCCTCCCTATATCGTCCCTCAAGCGCTGGGCAATTTTCGAAGCCATGTCAGGCGCCTGCAGCTCAGGCTGGAAGAAGAACTGAT
The DNA here is from genome assembly GCF_900112095.1 of Pseudomonas sp. NFPP24. Lineage (NCBI taxonomy): Bacteria > Pseudomonadati > Pseudomonadota > Gammaproteobacteria > Pseudomonadales > Pseudomonadaceae > Pseudomonas > Pseudomonas sp. NFPP24. Next base: position 120,359 of record NZ_FOKD01000013.1, on the reverse strand, counting down.
CGAGCGCTATCGGCGCTACGAGGATGCCAGCCTGGAAGCCATTTCCACAAAAGTCACCGGCATGCCCAAGCGACTGATTGATGACGGCATATTGGGAGCGGTGATCGGCAATCCACGCAGTGTGCTCGAGCAAAGTGTCACCCATGAATATGTGGATGTGCTGGAGCCTTTCGACCATCGCCCTGTCTTTACATTCGAGCGTCCGGGGGTTGAACAGGAGTCCTTGTGGAGAGCAGTGCCGAGGCTTGTAACGCCGCCCGACAACGATGATGCGCTCCAGTCGCTCGCTGACATCGGCAATGAGGCACTGCGCCTGTGGCGCAATGCACAGCGAGAGTACGACCTGCTTTGCGGCCTGGAGACCATCCAGAGGTTGTCGCCCCGCTTGGCGCGCGGCGAATGGTGGAAGTATGCCCAGCGTATGAGGACGCAACGGGAGTTACTCATCAAGGCACTCAACGCGCGACCGGACTCGCCCGGGCATCGGGACCTGCAAGACTTCTTCCGACATACCCCCAGTGCGCTGTATGACGAGATCTTGCGCTACATGGAGGAGGGTTCGGCGATGCGTGACCGTATGATCATGAAGTACTCGCCGACATCGGAAGGGCTGTTGCAACTGTACAAGGCCTGGAAGGTCGACGTAGTGGAAAGGCCATCTTCAGTCGAACTGATCCGCGAGTTCGAAGTGCGCGAAAAGTCCAGCGGCCGCCCGCTGTGGCTGGCCCGTTTCCACTATAGGACACGGGCGGCACGGGATATCGGCTACCACTTCATTCGCGGGTATCTCAAACGCTTTGTAGAGCGCAACATCAGCTATAAGAAGTTGACAGACTATGCGGCGAATAATCGACTGCAACTGATCAATGTCCTGCGCTCGAACATTGATCACGAAGTTGCCGAAACCGTGTTCTTCACCGAAGACGTCAGCTCAACGGTGCGTTGAATTACTTCGGCATGGCCCAGGTTTGCAATTGATAGCCGCTCTTGTCCAACTCGGCACGAGCCTGCAACAGCAAGTTTTCCAACCGAGTTGGATCGGAATAGACGCCGGCATCCAGTTGCTGGCTGCCGATGCGGGTATTGGTGCGGTCGATGACGCTCAGGCTGAGGGCGCCATTGCCGTCATGCCAGGCCACGCACTGAAAGGGTTGGAAAGCACGGTCTGCGATCAAAAGAGCTTCGTTGATGCGGAGCGGGGCGTTCATGTGGGTCGTCTCTCTAAATGCCCATTCAAGTGATTGCCGGCGGTTGGGCTGACCGTGCGGCGGGTTACTTGTACTGATGCACGATGGCGGGGTACGGGTCACATGTTAGAACAACTATTTTCGGATTTTAGTGATTGACGTCATGTAAGCGGCTGTTTTGAAAGCTGAATGAAAGTTTCCAAGGTTCGCAACTTTATTCGTTGAAAACACCGGCCAGTGGCTTTTTGCCCACACTTATAGCGAAATGGTACAAGCCGCGCGTCAAGATCTTGCTAGTGTTAGTCGCAGGCGTCACAAACCGTTGTTTCTAAATAACTTTACCAAGCTTGACGCCAAGGAACAGTCATGGGTATGCCTCCCGTTCAACGTCGGTTGCTAGTGGTTGATCCCTGTGACGATTGCCACGACCTGTTGCCTGGATTGCGCGCAGCCGGCTGGGCGGTCGACAGTTGCCCGCTGGAAGGGGTCGGCGAGCGCTCCTGTGATGTCGGCCTGCTGCGCCTGCAACCCTCTCACCTGGAACGCCCCGAAGCGGTCAAGGAGTTGATTGGCCGCAGCGGCACCGAGTGGATTGCCGTGCTCAGCCCGGACGTACTGCGCTTGCAGAACGTCGGTGATTTTGTCTGCGAGTGGTTTTTCGACTTCCATACCTTGCCCTTCGACGTCGCCCGGGTGCAGGTCACCCTGGGCCGTGCCTTTGGCATGGCGCGCTTGCGCGGCAAGGGCCACACCCTGGTGGATGAGCCTGAGCATGAGCTGCTGGGCGACAGCCGGGCGATCCGTGAACTGCGTAAATTGCTGTCCAAGCTGGCGCCCACCGAGTCGCCGGTGTTGATCCGTGGCGACAGCGGCACGGGTAAAGAACTGGTGGCCAGGACGTTGCACCGCCAGTCCCAGCGCCATGCCAAGCCCTTTGTCGCGATCAACTGCGGGGCAATCCCGGAACACTTGATCCAGTCCGAATTGTTCGGCCATGAAAAGGGCGCGTTTACCGGCGCCCATCAGCGCAAGGTCGGGCGTATTGAAGCGGCCCACGGCGGCACGCTGTTCCTGGATGAGATCGGTGATTTGCCGATGGAACTGCAAGCCAACCTGCTGCGCTTTCTGCAGGAAAAACAGATCGAGCGCGTCGGTGGCAGCCAGCCCATTCCCGTGGATGTACGGGTGTTGGCCGCGACCCACGTCGACCTGGAGGCCGCAGTTGAAAGGGGCGCTTTTCGCGAAGACTTGTATTACCGGCTCAACGTCCTGCAAGTGGTGACGGCGCCGTTGCGCGAACGCCATGGCGACGTGGCGATGCTGGCCAACCATTTTTCGCGCTTTTACAGCCAGGAGACGGGCCGACGCCCGCGCAGTTTCAGCGAGAGTGCTCTGGTGGCCATGGCCAAGCACGCCTGGCCGGGCAATGTGCGCGAGCTGGCCAACCGCGTGCGCCGTGGCCTGGTGCTGGCCGAAGGACGCCAGATCGAAGCCGCTGATCTGGGATTGCAGGCCGAACAGGCAATTTCCCCGCCGATGGCTACACTGGAAGACTACAAGCACCGCGCCGAACGCCAGGCGCTGTGCGATGTGCTCGACCGGCACAGCGACAACCTGAGTGTCGCCGCCCGTGTGCTGGGGGTTTCCCGGCCAACGTTCTACCGGTTGCTGCACAAACACCAGATCCGCTAGGGCGGGTAAACCGAAAAGCCCCGCAACGACCCTTATCGTTGCGGGGCTTTTCCTTATGTACTGTGGCGAGCGGGCTTGCCGTGGTTAGGGGGGCTTGCTGTGGCGAGCGGGCTTGCCCCGCGTTGGGCTGCGAAGCAGCCCCCCACCCCCGGCTCTCCCTAAAAGTAATACGGAAACTTCAAGCTGAACGTAAAGTCCGGCGCATCATCCGTCATCCCGATCGCCAGGTTCGGCACGATCGTCAGGTTATCCGACGCGGCAATGGTCATGCCCACGTTGAAGTAACCGGCGTTGGCATCGCTGGACACCACTGACTGCCAGTCCCCTCCGTCAGGCTTGAGCTTGCTCTTGCGCTGCACCAGATCGGAGACCGAGAACGACATACTCATCTTCTCGTTCAAGGCAAATGCGACGCCTACACCGAGTTGGAAACTGTCACCCAGGCTGACCTTGCCGCCGACTTTCTGGTTGACGTCGCTGCTGATGTCGTCAAACGACTCCTCGAAGTTATGGGTATAGGAGAACGAGCCAAACAGCACCGCAGGGTCGAAGGTCTTGACCAGCGAGATACCCGGGGTAATCGACCAGACACCATTACCGGTGGGCAGGTTTTCCGGTACATACAGGTTGTCGTTGGCGGTTGACCTGACCAGCTTGATGCCGAACGGTTCTTTGCCCGTTGGCGCCTTGACGCGCAGCGACACTACCGCATCCGGCAGGGTGGGGGTTTCGTCGAGGAACTTGTAGGCCACACCGAAGTTGACGTCGCCAATGGTCGGGTCACGGCTCACCGATTCTTCCGAGGTGGCGTTGGCATTGTTGCCGGCGCCGCCCGACTGGTAGGTCGACTCGCGGTACACCACCGGTACGTTCACATCGAACTGCCAGCGGTTGTCGACGTTGTAGCGCCCCGTCAGGTCCAGGGTCCAGTTATCCGACTTGATCCGGTCCAGATTGATATTGCCCAGGAAGATCGAATCCAGCGCCAGGAAGCCGTTTAGCGTCAGTTGACGTGCATCGTAGCGCGCATAAGTGATGCCGGTTTCGAAGCTGAATTTGCCATTGCCGAAGAAGCCGCTGGCCTCGTTATAGAGGTTGCTCACGCTTTGCGCAGGCGCCGAATCGTCCTTGAGCGACTGCCCATAGGAGCTGCCGCCACCGCCCGCACCGCCGGAGGCCGCCGCCGCTCCCGTGCCTGCCACGGTGGCACCGCTGGCCTTTTGAAAGTCCGCCGGGGATTTGGCCAGGCGCTTGGGCGCGGGGGTCGCCGGCGTGTCCTCGACCTGGCGCACCCGTTGCTCCAACACCGCCAGGGCTTTCTGTTGCACTTCGTACCGCTGCTTGAGCTCCAGAAGTTCCCGCTTGAGGGTTTCGATATCGGCGTCTGGCGCGGCATACAACACGGATGCGGGCAAGAGCGTACTTAAACAGACCACCGCACGTAGCGATAACGATCGATGCATGAAATAAGCCGTCCTTTTCTAATGCGTAAGTGTCGAGGGTCAGCGTAGTTCAATAACCGAGAGTGCGTAGGCCTTTGAGTTGATCCAGATTGCAGTTCAACGCCGGGTTGTTCAATGCGTTATTCATGACCACGTTGAGTTGGGTCATGTTGTTGACGAAGTTGCTGTTTCCAGTCAATACCGTGCCTTGCAGCACCTGGCCGCCACCAATCTGCTGGAGGCTGTTGCCTTGGTTATGATTGGCCTGGATCGCCATCTGCAAGCCGCCATTGTTGGCCGAGACGCTCACGCGGCCTGCCGCGCTGTCGCCGGTCACGGTACCGCCGGCCACCAGCACCTGCCCCGATTGCGCGGCATTGGAAGGTGCAAAGCCGTTTTCAGTGACGTTGATCCCGACATTGTTGTAGGCGGTGTTTTTGTCGCCGGCGGCACGCACACTCTGGGTCACGCCTGTGCCGGTGCCCAGGCCGGCACCTCCGGTGACGTTACCGGTGCCGGCGTTCGGGTTGGTGCCGTTCCCGGTCGAGCCGGTGGTCTGCACGTAGAACTGCGGTGTAATGGTCGATGAATCGATTTGCATGCTGGCCTTGCCGGTGAGGGTGTCGCCCACGGCATTGGTCCAGGTGCTGCTCATGACAATACCGAAGCTGATGATCCGCCCCGGCATTACATAACGACCGCGCAACTCGGCCATTTCCGAATCCTTGAGTTCGATCGGCTTGAATGCCGATGAAGCATAAGCGGGCATTGAGGCTGCCAGACACAAGACCGTCAGCCAACGGGGAGTGTTCATCTGCTGCTCCTGGAGCGTCCTGCCCCTTATTGCGCTTCTTAGAAGAAGTCGCTCTGGATGAAACCGAAATCCATCAGCTCGGCATCGCCTACAGGCCTGAACTCATTGACTTGGTTCTTGGCGGTCAGCGGTGTGGGCGGGTCGAGCAAGGCATTGGCCTTGTCGTAGCCTTCACCCAGCACCGCAAACACGATGCCGTTCCAGCCCTTGACGAAGTCGTCGCGCGAATAGCGCTTGTGGCCCAGCACCGGGTCGCCGATATAGACCCAGTCCTTGTCGGCGCGCTGCAACACCACAAAGTGCTTGTAGCCACGAATCTCCAGCAGCACCACTACGGGGATTTTCACGGTCACCAGGGTGTCCGGCGAAATCTTGTAGCCCCGGGCCCGCATGCCGATGCTTTCGAGGTAGCGCTTCATGTCCAGCATGGAAAAACCCTGGGTGCGAACCAGGTCCTGGTCGGCATTGACCAGCATGCCTTTGATCACGTGGTCTTCATCGACGTCGAGCCAATAGCCCTGGCGCAGGATGGTGGCGAGTGCCGCGGCACCGCAGCTGAAATCGGTTTTCTGTTCCACCAGGTTGGCGAATTTGCGTTCACGGATGCTCTCGACCTTCTTGTAGATGACTGCACCGCCAGGCATGGCGGAAATCGCCATGGTGCCTGCCCAGGTCGGGCCGGTGAGCAGCATCAGGAGGGAAAGGGTCGCGAGGCGCATGATCGTGTGACCTGCTGGACATTGGCAAAAGAAAGGGGCCTTGTTGCCAAGGCCCCGTTGGATCAGAAGCGCACGCCGCTGCCGCAAACGCTGCAGCCTTGGCCTACAGAGAGGCTGTTGCTGCCTTGGTTGCCGGCGCCGGATTGCAGGTTCACACCTACGTTGCCGGAGTTACGGTTAACCGAGTTGTCGAGGCTCGAGTTGTTGGAGACATACTGAGGTTTGCCGCCATAGCCATAGCCGTGGCTGGTAGCCGCCGTGTTGAGGTAGTTGTTGGCGAGCGAGTTTTGCTCGGTATTGGCGGCCGCTGCGATGTTTTTGCCATCAGCTGTGGTGATCGCCAGGTTGTTTTTGCCTTGGTTGCCTTGACCGGCTTGACCGTTGTAACCCACGTTGCCGGAGTTGCCGTTGATGCCGTTATCCACGGAGGCGTTGTTTTGAGTGCCCTTGTTGATGAAGTTGTTCAGCGCACTGTTTTGGTTGACATCGACTACCGCGAAAACGGTAGCAAAGTCGCCCTTGGCGCTGGAGATCGCGCCAGAGTTGTCAGCTTGGTTGCCGCTGCCGGATTGAACGTTAACGCCGACGTTACCGCTGTTGCCGTTCACTGAGTTGTCGTTAGACGCGTTATTTTCGGTCTTGGTGTCATCGAACTTGTTGCCGATGCTGTTTTGTACGTCCGTAACCACGGAGGCAACCACACCGGTAGGTTGAGGCGCTGGATGCCAGCCACCACCACCTGCTTGAGCTGCAGCAGCCATGAGTGCAGCGAGCGCGAAAACCATTGGTTTCAGAGCCATTTGAGGTTTCATGGTGTTTCTCCTTGCTTCTGATTAGTTGGTTAAGTGTTGGTACGGTCTAGCTAGTGCTACCAAGCCGTTACTTGATAGTGATGCCCAGGGTGTTAGCCACTCGGTTCCCCACCCCGGCACTCTGGTTCACCTGAATCACTCCTCGGCTGCCGGTGAAGGCCTGGTCGCTTGTCACGACCTGGCGGCTGCCAGTGGTGGGGGTGAGCCCTGAGTCGGTTGCCAGCGTCGTCGTGTTCTGTTGCAACAGGACGCTGTCGTCGATGGCTTGCGGGTCAGAATTGACGCTGATCCGCACGGCATTGACTGATTGGTTATTGGCCCCGGCGGACTGGTTGACGCCCAACATGCCGTTGCCATTGGTAAAAGAAGTGCCCTCGATCGCCGCCTTGGCGTTCAGGGAAGGGTCGACCTTGCCGTCCATCCTCTGGGTATTGCCGGTGGTGGCCTGGCCGCCCAGCGTGACGGCGCGGTTGTTTGCCGTTTGCTGCTGGTTGCCCGCCGCCTGGTTGATCATCAGGTTGCCGGTGTAGTCCTTGCCGCTGTTGTTGATCACGGCGGTGTTGTCGGCCATGGCCACGGCGCTGCCCAGCAGGGCCAGAATGAACAGGGCGCGTTTCATGGTTTGCCACCCAGCATGCCGCCCAGGTTGTTCAAGGGCGCCATGCCGCGCTGAATCGAATCGCTGATCTGCCCGCCCATGCTGCCGCTGCCGCCCGAGCGGCTGGCTGCTGCGCCGGCACCCAGCGTGGACATACCGTTTTGCGTGGCACTCAAACCGGTGAGGTTGCTGTTGGGCTGGAGGGCGCGGGTAATGCCCAGGCCGCTGCTGACGCTACCGAAGTCACGGTCGCTCAGCTCGCCCGACAGGGCGCTGTTGATTTCTCGGCTGGGATTGGCGTTGGCGGTCTGGGGATAAGGGTCAGGACCAAAGGAGGAACGGCCATACATGTGGCCCTGTACGTTGCGGCCCGTCACGATCACGCCGTCACCTGCCAGGGCTGGAAGACTGATACTGGCGCTGAGTACACAGCTGGCCAGCAGTACGTTCATCGAACCTTGAGTGAATGTGATCACGGCGGCATCCCTTATTCTCAACGCTGACCCTAAACAACGTTGTCAGGGAAAGAGCAGAAGCCGTGCCGCTTTTGATTTATTACGGTTTTTCAAAGGCTTGCAATAACTGCAAGGCAAAATGATAGCCGTGCTGTATCAGCCGTGAGACAACCGCCCTGAAAGCCCCGGCTATCCAGCCACTGCACAACCGCTTCACCCCGTTGTATCAGCGCTGTAACACCGAACATGACGAAACGCTGAATCCGCTGCGCACGGGCGATCCAGGGAAGAGGTGTGTAAAAAAAATGGACAGTTCAGGCGTAACGATGCCTGAGGCAGGACGCAACAGGGCTCAGCTTTTGGGGGCTTTACGCGGAATGGCATTGAGGACGGGATTGCCGTCCTGGTTCTGGGTCAGGTAGACCGGCAGCACCTTGGGCAGGGAGGGCACGAGGTTGTTGACCTCGTTGATGTTGTAGATACCGCCGATGCGAATCGTGCCGGTGTTGGCGTCGGCCAGCATCACCGGTTTGCTGAGATAACGGTTGATCAGCGGCAATGCATCGGCCAGGGCCAGGTTGTCGAGGATCAGCTTGCCCTGGCGCCACGCCAGGGCCGAGTCATTGGGGCTGATTGCACGCACGCTCGGTGTGGCATCGCCCTGTTGATAGCTGGCCTGCATACCGGGGGTGAGGGGGACGCTGCCGTGCACCTGGTCGCTGCTGACCTGCACCGAGCCTTCCAGTAGCATCACCCGCACCTGGTCTTCATATTTCCAGACGTTGAACTGAGTGCCCGTGACGCGCACCTGGCCTGTGCCGGCGTGCACGATGAAAGGATGGGTACTGTCATGGCTGACCTTGAAAAACGCTTCGCCCTTGTTCAGCGTGACGCGGCGCTGGTCCTTGTAGTTGCTGTAGACCAGTTCGGTGCCCAGGTTGAGTTCCACCTGGCTGCCGTCGCCCAGGGTGACCTGGCGCAAGCCGTTGGCAGCCTCGAAGCGTTCATAGGAACTCGGCAGCCAGCCCGCTTCCCAGCCAGTGAAGGCGGCGAGGGGCAGGGCGGCCAGGCAGATGGCCGCTGCCACGGCATAGGTGCGCACCCGGCTGCGGGGTTTGGAGGGCACCGTTACCGGCGGGATGTCGCTGCGCGGCAGGTGGTCGGCGACGTCCCAGATCTCCAGCATCGCGGCGTATTCAAAGGCGTGCAGGGGGTGCGAATCATGCCATTGGGCAAAGGCCTGACGTTCGCCGGGCGTGCAATCGCTTGCATGCAGGCGCATGCACCAATGCGCGGCGGCGTCGGTGATGGCGTCATATTCGGCTTCTGAAAGGGACTTTTCGCTCATTTACTCATCCTGATTTCCCACATTCTAACCTCCCAAGGTGGACGGCGAGAACAGCCGTCATGGCGATTGCACATCAATTGGAACTTATTCTCGTTTGTTGCTACCTAAAAAAATATTCAGGACATTCCCACAATGGAGTACGACGATGCTGAAGAGAACCTTAGTCACCCTGTGTGCAACCACCGCCTTGCTCAGTGCAGGCGCTGCCCTGGCGGACAAGCCGGGCGCAGGCTGGATTACCATTGAAAAAGCCATCGAAGTGGCCAAGACCAAGGCCGGCTACATCGAGGTCTATTCGGCAGAAGCCGACAACGACGGCTATTGGGAAGTCAAAGGCCGCAAGTCCGATGGCACCGTGTATGAAGCCCGTATCGACGGCGCATCAGGCAACGTTCTGCGTGACCAGAAAGACTGATACATCCTCCAGGGGCCTGTTCAGGCCCCTGGCTCCAAGCGCCTTCCCAGATGTGTAATCAGAAAGGTCACCGAGTCGGCATTTGCCAGGATGATGTCCATTCGAAGGTCCGCATTGCTCATGAATGTCTGCCGCGCCTCATCCAATGTCCTGGCGCCCGTGAGGTGCAGTACCCTGTCGCGCAGTTTGGTGGAGCCGGTCTTGCCGAAGTCTTCCCAGCGTTGTTCTAGTGCATCCCAGCTCTTGAACAGCATCGTTGCCGGCGTGAGCGCGGAGAGGGCAGTGCTTTGCAAAGTGGACAGGCTCGTGTGCTTGCGCAAGCCCTCGGCCGTACCGCGATGGATCAGGTCCACGAACGGGCGGATGGTGTCCATGTAGGCAATGTCTTCGGTGTTCGACGCCAAGTGACTGATCTCATGGATAAGGGTAGCAGCCCGTGCATGATCCTCGAGATCGAACGGTGCAGTGAGGTGCTCGCGGTATTGATCCATGCCGGTATTGAAAAAGCGATCCAGCAGATAGATTTTCCGCTCTGCATCCTCAGGAATCACAAAAGCGATTTCGTCGTCGATGGGCCAGCGTGAAGTGCCGGTGACAAATCGATTGGAGTCCAGGGTGAGTAGATCCTGCCGGGTCATCTCCTCCATGACTTCCATGACCCGGTTGCGGATTTTCTCCACTTGCCCGGGGTTGAAATTCAGCAGGCCGAACATCTCGCTCAAGAAGCGACCGACAGTGGATTCGGTAAGGCGCTGCAGTGCAAACTCCGCAAGGTTGCGCTGGCAGGTATTGGTGTAATACAGCGCAACGTTGAGTGCGCGGTCGATAGACAGCCCTTTGTCACGATCAAGCCCGCGAATGGCCGGCATGCCGACAGCCTCGATATTGATGGCGTCGCGTTCTGATAGATGGGTGCTGACCCGGTCCCTGATACGGGACACGGTTGGCCCGAAGCGCGGCTCGCGCATGGACAGATCGAACACCCACTGACCCTGTGCGTTGCGTTCGACAAAGGGCCCCAGTTCCCGAGCAAGGCTGACTCGCCATTGTGTGCCGCTGCGGGCGACCGGGTAGACTCGGCCGGCCACGGGCACATAGGTGCGGCTGTTGATCGGCTGGATGTACACGTGGTTCTGGCGGTCGAGTGACAAATCGGTCAATGCCACCGTGACGTCTTCGAACCGCCGTAACCGAGTGCGCAATGGGTCTGTGATGTCCAGGGTTTCTACGGTGGTGGCAGGCACCGGGCCTTCCCAGGTCGTGGGTGGCTGCGTGTCAGTCTCAGCCGCGGTCACACCGTCGAGCTCTTTGCGCAGCGACGCCATTGAAGCCACGCCTTGGATAAACAGGCGCAGACCGGCGCCAAAGTGCTGCTCTTGCAAATTCTCGGCGGAGGCTTCAAACAGCCTGAAGCTACGCCAGACCACCAGCGGAAACTTGAGTTTGCCCGCAATGAATTGCAGTGCCATGGGAATGCCTTTACGTACAAGGCTGGTTACGCCCTCCCACAAATGCTTGCCCTCTTTGGTGAATTGGTTGGAAAGCATGTTGATCAACTGGAGGGCATTGTCATGAAACAGCAGTCGCAGCAGGTTGCCTCTGATCGGATTCGAAGCCAGGCTGATGTTTTCTTTTTCTTTTTCTTTTTCTTTTTCTTTTTCCTGCGAGGTCGACGCTTCGAACAGATTGCGCCATGTTGCCTGTTCGGGATCCCCCAACTGGCTGATGATCCAGGCCTGAAGTGGGCCTGGGCGGCTGATGTCATCCAGCAATTTTTCTTCGTCGCCGTATTCCTTCAAAACGCTCAACGGGGCATAGGGTGCATAGAGCACCAATGGACCGCTTGTTCCGGCCCTCGCGCCTATCACATAAACGCCAGGCACCCTGGCCGGAGTCGCCCCGCGGGTGGCAATCAGTTCCAGCGGACGGATCATTGCGGTGGCGCCGCTGACAGCTTCCCGGGCAACGGCATCTGGCATATCGAAAATCTGTTGGATAAAACCCCACGCCGTCGTGCTCAGGCGTTCCGCCAGCTTTTCCTCGTGGGCATGCAGCAGTACTTGCCACGGAAGCTGCTGACAGAATAGCTCGCGGCGTTTGCGCGCATCCTCGGTGTCAGCTGTCAGGTGGGTGGTCAACAGGTCGCGGTAGATTTTCCCGATGTCCAATTGGCGTACCAATTGGACGATCGCTTCGCCATTCAATGCGGCGGGCAAGGGTGTTGTGCCGCGTGCGTGCGGTGTGAGGTTATCGGGCTGCAGGTCGGGCAAATGGCGCAGGGCAAACTCAGTCAGGCTTTGGGTGTGCCCATTGAGTGCCAAGCGTGCCGGGATCAGAATGTCGTCCGGGGACAATGCCTGGTGTGGGAAGCGCGCGTTGAGCAGGGCGGTCAATGTTTCAGCGACCTGTTCCTCCAGAAGCGGCAGGCTATGAAGGTAATCTTGGTTATCCGGGGCGCTGAGACGATATTGCTCGAGCAGTTCGGCATGCAGCAACTGATCCTTTGGCGACGCCATGCCCAGCCAGGCAGGCAGGCCTTGCTGTTGGATCATGGCATTGGCAATGGCTTTCGCCCTGCCGATATTTGACGGTGCCACACGGCCCATCTCGGCATCCAGGCAGTCCTGCAACTGGATCGGTTCCAGAGGCATGGCGAGCCAGTAGTCGAGGGTATCCAGATGATGCACCAGGTGGCTCTTTTGGCGGTTGAGTAAAAAATGCTCGTCGATACGCTGCAATGGGCCCAGTCGGTATCGCTGGTGCGGGGAGCGCAGGCTGATGGGCAAGTTCTGCAGCAGGGCGGTGCGTCGGCCAGGGTGTTCCAGGCGCTGTTGAAGCCGGTTGCGCAGGCTGGTCAGCGAGTCGAAGGCTTCATGGCCGCGCTGCGGCGTCCACAGCACGACTGCACCGGAGAGGCGCGGGTCCAGTCCGCCCCGTTCCGTCAGCACAAAACAGTTGGCCAGGGGGTGAACCGGCTTGTCACCGTTGATGCTGACCGTGACCTCGAAAACATCCGGCAAGAAACCGTGCAATCCATGGCGTTTATCGCGGGTCATGCTGTCGCGACGCAAGACCGTATCCAGCATCGCGTAAGGGGTTTGGCCCAAGGTGTTGTTGAGCCGCCGTAGCTCTGCCTCACTGCGCAGGCCGTGGAGGAGGCTTGCGATCATTTGATCACCATGGTTTTTCATGAATCGCCCGGGCAACGAACGTACGTCGCGTTTGACGAAGTAGGCGGTGGTCTGCGTGATCACTGCATTGAAAATATGGCTGTTGAGGTTGTTCAAGCTCAAGGCTGCGCCGTCGCGCCGCGCGCCGTAAAAACCGATGCGCGGTGAGCTGCCTATATTCGCGGCGGCGTTGGCCAGGCGCTTGATGAAGTGCTCGACCATGTTGACCGATGACTGCGGCAGTCGCTCTTCCCTGTCCTGCGCCTCGCTGGGGTAGGTATTGACGTAGACGTCGCTGGCATCCAGGCCCAGATGGCGCTTATTCATTTCCTCATTGAGGGCTTTGGTGGCCAGGCTACGCACCGTCGGGTGAGTGGCCCGTGCGGCCAGCAAGGCGTTTTCATCGGTCTGCAGTGCTTGGAGTTGCAGTTTGGCGCGTTCTGCCTGCACGGTGGATGGCCGGCCGTTTCCGCTGCTGACGGGGTGCATGCTCCAGCGTCCGCTGGCGTCGAGGTCCAGCAGGCGGCTGTCGAGCATCTGGCGGATGTCCAGGGAGCAATCGAGCAAAGCGGCCAGGTCCACGGTGCCCTCGCTGCGGCGGAATTGCGTCAGTGCATGCTCCAGGTTGCTCAGTTGCTTGTCTTGAATGTCTGTGAGCATCCCACCGAACACACTGCCCTGTGTCGCCCGCCCGCTAACCTGTACGCCACGCATGGCGAGGTAAATGCTGCGCTCCTCCAGGGAGAGGAAGTTCAACAATTCGTCTTGATGCCCGGCGGCCTTGAGCATGCTCAACAGCGTGTCGTTCAGGTCGTCGACATCCTTGAGCACCTGCAGCCCGCGTGATTGGGTGTACAGGTAGGCGTGCTCGTCACTGATCAACAATGTGGCGGCAAGCTCCACGTGATGTTGATAGGGCGCATGGATGCTGATTTTTTCGATGCGCAAGCCTTTTTGCCACGCGTTGCGCTCAGCCTCGTCGGGGAGGAAGACGGCGAGCAGTCGGTAGGCGTTGTCTGAGGACAAAATGTCGCTTTGTGACTGGCGCTTGAGCAGCATGTCCAGGCGGAACTTGTCGCTCATGATTTGAGTAAACAAATCCAGGCGTGACATGTTCTGGCTGATGGGGGCATTCCACCAGGTTTGCAGCAGGGCGCTCAGCAGCTTGGAGAAGATTGCGCTGGCTTGCTGAACCAGGCTTTCCCAGCGTTGCAGGTCTTGTTGATGCTGGGCCGCGCTGAACCGGCTGGTGTCATGCCTGGGGTTGACGAAAGTGCGTGTGCGCTGCGCCGGCCAATCGTGCCTGGCGTAGTACTGCAGCAAGGTTTCAGCCAGGGTGGCCGAAGCCACCCAGTGGGAGGTGCTCCCGGGAATGTCCGGGGTTGATGAGACGAAACTGTTGACCCGCGTGTCTTTGAGCTTGAGCCCTTGAAAGTGTGGGCTCGCTGCCCCGACAAGGTCGAGGACCGCTTCCAGCAGGTCGGGCAGCGTCGGCAGGGTTTGCAGTTCTTTCAACGCCCACTGCAGATCCTGGGTCTGGTTGGCGCGCAGGGTGTTTTGCTGGTCTTCGAATACCGCGTGTTCAACCGTGGCGGTGCTGAGCGTGAAGGGGCTGCCGGGGTTGAACTGGTTGCGCCATTCAATAGGTACAAACCTGATTAAATCAAGGTATGAGGTTGGATCTTTGAGTCGCCGGGTTATCTCATCCAGGCAGTCCTTGCGCTGATTGAATACCTCGATACCGGCATAGGGGGTGTAGAGCGCAGTCTTTTTCTCTTCGGGGCTCGAACTCATCATGAACGCACCGGCGAGCGCGACTGCACGCTTGCCGCGCCTTTTCAACATCAGGGTTTCTACGGTCATCGGCGCGTCACGATTATAGCGCCCGACATGGGTGGCGCCGTACACCGTACTCAGCCAATTGACATCCTTGAGTGTCAAACCCAGCGCCCGCTCTCGGTCGGTTGGGTGTTTTCTCGAAACCGGACGCAGGTACTCATCAAAAAAATACGGGGGATCTACATGGGCCATGAGCTGCTCTCTGTAAGGGCCTGGGGATGGCAACGATGATGAGCAGCACGTTAGGGGCAAAGGGTTCGATGACTGCGGTACATAACTGATCGGAGACGGCCATGCCGATAAAGTCGATTGACAGCAGGCCGTCGGCGCGTTGTTTAATCATGGTCTTTCGTCTTGTTGCGCCTTCCAATCATAAAATCGGAGCTTCAGATGTCTACGCCGTCCAACGTCGTTGAGGGTTCCCGCGTCACGGTCGCTTTCGCTGAACTGGTCGCGCTGTTGCAAGAGGTGTTCGTACGGCACGGTACGTCCCTTGAAGTCGCGGCGATCCTCGCCCACAACTGTGCCAGTGCTGAACGCGATGGCGCCCACAGCCACGGCATTTTCCGTATTCCCGGCTACATCAGCACCCTGGCCAGTGGCTGGGTAAATGGCAAGGCCGTGCCCCAGGTGACCGATGTCGCCTCAGGGTTTGTGCGCGTGGACGCCGCCAACGGCTTTGCCCAGCCGGCGCTCGAAGCCGCACGTGCGCTGCTGGTGGAGAAAGCCCGCAGTGCCGGCATTGCCCTGCTGGCGATCCATAACTCCCACCACTTCGCCGCCCTGTGGCCGGATGTCGAGCCGTTCGCCGAAGAAGGCCTGGTGGCCCTTAGCGTGGTCAACAGCATGACCTGCGTGGTGCCCCATGGCGCCGACCGCCCGTTGTTCGGCACCAACCCCATCGCCTTTGCCGCGCCTCGCGCCGATGGCTTGCCGATTGTGTTCGACCTGGCCACCAGCGCCATCGCCCACGGTGATGTTCAGATCGCTGCGCGCAAAGGCGAGCGCCTGCCGCCGGGCATGGGCGTCGACAGCCTGGGCCAGCCGACCCAGGACCCCAAGGCGATCCTCGAGGGCGGCGCACTCCTGCCGTTTGGCGGGCACAAAGGGTCGGCGTTATCGATGATGGTCGAACTGCTGGCAGCAGCGTTGACCGGCGGCAATTTCTCGTTCGAGTTCAATTGGGCCGATCATCCGGGGGCGCGCACACCCTGGACCGGCCAACTGTTGATCGTGATCGACCCGAGCAAGACCGCCGGGCAAGCGTTTGCCGAGCGCAGCCAGGAGCTGGTGCGGCAGATGCATGCGGTAGGGTTGCGGCGTTTACCGGGGGATCGGCGCCATCGCACACGGGCGAAGTCGCAGGAGCAGGGGATCGAAGTCGATCGCAAAGAGTTGGAGCACTTGCGGGAAATCGCGCAAGGTTGAACAGGGCTGCGCCGCTGGCGCAGCCCCTGTAGCCGCTTAGTTGCGACGACCGAGCAGCAGGCCGACCACCAGGCCAAACCCTGCGGAAATCGCCACGGTCTGCCATGGGTGACCACCGATGTAGGTTTCGGTGGCATCCACCACCGGCTTGCTGCGCTCGCGCACATTGGACACCGAGTCCAGGGCTTGCTTGAGCTTGATGGCGACCTGCTCGCGCAGGGTTTCGCCTTCTTCGCCTACCAGGGAAGCGCTGCTCTTGAGCAGTTTGTCCGATTCTTCGATCAGCGCGGTGAGTTCGCTGAAGGCTTGGTCCTTGATTTGGTCTTCGACGGCTTGGGCAGCGGTTTTGCGGGCCATTGTGTGACTCCTTGCGAGTGAATGTGGCAGTGAACAATGGAGTATTGGCCAGCGGCAAAAGTTGCAGTTTTTTTGCCGCTGCCTGTTCTTGAGCAAAATCCGAATCAGGAAATTTCGACCTACAGTGTAAGATGTCGCCTATTTGTGCAGCAGGTAATTCAACATGAGCTTCAATCTCGCCAACAAGACCCTCGCCGAACGCGCCGAGCTGGAAGATGAAAAGTCCCGCCTCTATGACCTGTGGCAGACCAACCTGGGCAAGGCCAAGGGCGAAGCTGCACGCTTGTTCGGTGAGCGCGCCAAGCGCAAGGGCAAGTGGGCCGAATGGGTTCGCGCAGAGCTTGACGGCATGTCGCCGCCGGAGTTTTCCAACATGGTGCGCAGCGAAGTCAACAAGCTGATGGCGGCCAACAAGTAAAGCCCGCCACGATGGCTTCACGCACTTTCAACAACAGCGGATCCAGCTGCGCCTGGGTGCGCCAGCCCAGCTCCACCGGGTAGCGCGGCAGTGCCAGCGGGCAGGGCAATACGCGCAGGCCGGTCATCTCGGCAATGGCCTGGGCCGCATGCCCTGGAATGGTCGCCACGGCTTGGCTGCCCTTGAGCAAAAAGGGCAGTGCGGCAAAGTGGCTGGTCGACGCGCACACCTGGCGGCTCAGGCCCTGCGCCGCCAGGCCTTCATCGGTGATGCCGATAAACCCGCCTGACGACACCAAAATGTGCTCACGCGTGACAAACTCGTCCAGGCTGATGTGTGCCTGGTCCGAATCCACCAGGCAACGATAATCACCTTCCCCCAACACCTGGCGGCTCAGCCTGCCCTGGGCAAAACCGCCGGCGGTGATTGCCAGGTCAAGGGTGCGGTCGAGCAGGGCGCCGGCGACGATCTGGCTGTGGGTCTGACGGAAAATCACCCGCAGTTTGGGCGCACGTTGTGCAATCGCTTCGATCAATCGGCGGCCGTAGGCCACCTCGAAATCATCGGATAACCCAAGCACCACTGAGCGGCCCTGATACTGCTGGTTATCCGGGTTGACCATTGCCAGGCTCTGCCGACAGCGGTCCAACGCCTCACTGATCACCGGTTTCAACTGGTTGGCTCGCAACGTCGGCGCCAGGCCGCGCCCGGTACGCACGAACAATTGATCCCCGTACACCTCGCGCAAGCGCCGCAACCCCGCGCTGATCGCCGATTGCGTGACGCCCAGGCGCAAGGCTGCGCGACTGGCACTGGACTCGTCGTGCAACGCTTCGAAGGTTTTCAGCAGGTTGAGATCGACCTGGTCGATATTTGTTTGGCTCATATCATTCAGCACTGAAGTGGGCTTTATTCATGATCGAGGCTGGCGGGAGAATGGGCAACCCCCCTTTACCTGGAGTGATCGTGATGCCTGTTTCTACTGTGGCGGCCCTGCAAATCGGTTCCTTGCCCGGCGGCAAGGGTGAAACCCTGGCGCAAATCCTGAGTTATGAGGACCAGATCCTGCGCAGCGGCGCGCAATTGGTGGTGATGCCTGAAGCGCTGCTGGGTGGTTACCCCAAGGGCGAGGCGTTCGGCACACAGTTGGGTTACCGCCTGCCGGAAGGCCGCGAAGCCTTTGCCCGTTACTTTGCCAATGCCATCGATGTCCCAGGTGTGGAAACCGAGGCGCTGGCCGGCTTGTCCGCACGTACCGGCGCCAGTCTGGTGCTTGGCGTGATCGAGCGCAGTGGCAGCACCCTGTATTGCACCGTGCTGTACTTCGAGCCGGCGGGCGGCCTGGTGGCCAAGCACCGCAAGCTGATGCCCACCGGCACTGAACGGCTGATCTGGGGCAAGGGCGACGGTTCGACACTGCCGGTGATCGACACCGCAGTGGGCCGTGTCGGTGGCGCAGTGTGCTGGGAAAACATGATGCCGCTGCTGCGTACGGCGATGTATGCCAAGGGCGTGGAAGTGTGGTGCGCGCCGACGGTGGATGAGCGCGAGATGTGGCAGGTGAGCATGCGTCATGTGGCTCACGAAGGGCGTTGCTTTGTGGTGAGTGCCTGCCAGGTGCAGGCCTCGCCCGAGGCGTTGGGGGTCGAGATCGCCAACTGGCCGGCAGACCGCCCGTTGATCGCGGGCGGCAGCGTGATTGTCGGGCCGATGGGCGACATTCTCGCCGGGCCGCTGCTGGGAGAAGCCGGGCTGCTGACGGCGCAAATCAATACGGATGACTTGGTACGCGCGCGGTATGACTATGACGTGGTGGGGCATTATGCCCGGCCGGATATCTTCGAGTTGGTGGTGGACGAGCGCGCCAAGCCCGGCGTGCTCTACCTGACGGATTGAGCAAAATCCTGTGGCGAGCGGGCTTGCCCCGCGTTGGGTGGCGAAGCCGCCCTGAAGCCAGCGACCGTTTTTGTCTGACACTGTGTGGAGCCTGGGCTGGGGCTGCTACGCAGCCCAACGCGGGGCACGCCCGCTCGCCACAAGTGAGCCGCGTCAATTACCAGGTGGCGGTATTGGGCAGGTCAAGCGTGCCACGGTCCACAAAGCGCATCGTGCCGAACAGCCCGCCCGCCAGTTTGCCCCGCAGCACGTACGGCAGGTTGTTCAGGCTCTGGGTCTGGCTCAGGCCCAGGGTCTGACGCAACACGGAAAACGCCGAAACACTCACCGGCACCCTCAGGACCGTCTCGGAAAATCGCGGGATGGAGCCGCTCTGGTCACTCACTCCCGACGCCAACGGTCGGCCATTGACCTCCAGGTCCAGGGCCACGCCGTTGTAGTCGATCGCCGTTTCATTGGGGTTCTGCACCCGCAGTTTCACGGCGAAGCGCACTTCCAGGTCCTGGCTTTGCAGGGGCTCGATGCCCACTACGTTGATGTTCACCGGATCACGGTCGGGGAACAGCGCACAGGCGCTCAAGGTCAGCAGCAACAGCGATAGAACCATGAGCCTGCGCATACAAAGGTGCTCCTATTTCGTGACGTCCGGGTCCTGCATCACTTTGAGGGTAGAGGACTCCGGATCAAATTCATCTTCTTCCAGCTCTATGAACTCTTCCGGCAGGAAAATGTTCAGCACGATTGCACAGAAAGCGCCCACGGTGATCGGCGACTCGAAGATGTTGTGCAGCGCCTTGGGCAGCTCGCGCAATACTTCCGGCACGGCAGCGACGCCCAGGCCCATGCCGAGGGAGATCGCCACGATCAGCACATTGCGCCGATGCAACCCGGCTTCGGCAAGGATCTTGATCCCAGCGACGGCCACGGTGCCGAACATGATCAGGGTGGCGCCGCCCAGTACCGGCTTGGGCATCAGTTGCAGCACCGCGCCGATCATCGGGAACAGCCCCAGCAGCACCAGCAGGCCGGCAATGAAGTACGCCACGTAGCGGCTGGCTACGCCGGTCAACTGGATCACCCCGTTGTTCTGGGCGAAGGTCACCATCGGCAGGCTGTTGAAGGTGGCGGCCATCGCCGAATTGAGACCGTCGGCCAGCAGGCCGGACTTGATGCGCTTGATATACAGCGGGCCCTTGACCGGCTGTTGGGAAATCATCGAGTTGGCCGTCAGGTCACCGGCTGCTTCCAGCGGCGAGATCAGGAAGATCACCGCCACCGGGATAAACGCCACCCAGTCGAACGAGAACCCGTACTTGAACGGCACCGGCACACTGATCAACGGCACCTCAGGCAGCGCCGCCATGTCCACGCGGCCCAGCAGCCAGGCCACGACGAAGCCCAGGGTCAGGCCGATCACGATCGAACCCAGGCGCAGGAAGGGGTTATTGAAGCGGTTGAGCACCACGATGGTCAGCAGCACCAGCGCCGCCAGGCCCATGTTGCTCGCCGCGCCGAGGTCGCTGGCGCCAAACCCGCCGGCCATGTCAGTAACCGCCACCTTGATCAGCGACAAGCCCATCAGCGTGATGATGGTGCCGGTGACCACCGGGGTGATCAGCTTGCGCAGCTTGCCGATGAACTGGCTGAGCACCACCTCGATAAACGCGGCGAAAAAGCAGATGCCAAAGATCGTCGAGAGGATTTCGTCAGTGCCGCCGCCCCGGGCCTTGACCATGAAGCCCGCGCTGAGAATCACGCTGATAAACGAAAAACTGGTGCCCTGCAGGCACAACAGCCCCGAGCCGATCGGGCCGAAGGTGCGTGCCTGCACAAAGGTGCCGAGCCCCGACACGAACAGCGCCATGCTCACCAGGTATGGCACTTCGCTTTCCAGGCCCAGCACGCCGCCGACGATCAGGGTGGGGGTGATGATCCCGACGAAACTCGCCAGCACATGCTGCAGCGCGGCAAATAGGGCGGCGGTGAAGTGCGGGCGGTCTTCCAGGCCGTAGATCAGGTCGGATTTATAGCGGGGGCGCGGGGCTTGAGCGTCAGACAAAATGCGGGCTCGGGTCAGAAAATGGAGGCGCAGGATGCCAGAAACTGCCTGTCGTCAGAAGTGTAAAAAAATATTTATAAAGCCCCTGCGGGAAACCGCAGCGCCTGCCGATAGCGTGGTTAGGCCCACATACTAATGACAACGGTGGTGACCAAGGTCTGGGCAGTGCGTTGACGCTGACAGATCGTTTCGCGGCAGGGACGCGCGCAGACACTACTTTTGAGAGCTCCCCCATGTCCATCCGTAATCTGAATATCGCTCCTCGCGCTTCTCTCGGTTTCGCGTTTATTGCTGTGTTAGTGGTTGTATTGGGGGTATTTGCGGTCAACCGTATGACGCTGATCCGCCAGGCCTCGGTGGACATGAGTACCAATCAACTGCCAAGCGTGACGTCACTGTCGGTGATCACCGAAAACGTGCTGCGTATGCGCATCCTTTCGTTCCGCGTGCTGGTCAACCGTGAGCCTGCCGGCCTTCAGGAAGCTGAAGTGCGTATCGGCGTGCTGGCCGACAAGGTGAAGACTGCCCAGGCCAGTTACGCAGCCTTGCCTGCCGGGCCCGAGGAGGCCGCCCTGTACAAGGTATTCACGACCACCCTGGACAACTATCTCAAGGCTCAGGCCGAGATGCTGGCGCTGTCCAGGCAGAACAAGGTCGATGAGATGCGCACCCTGATCAACACGCGGATCAAGGACGGCACCGACCAGATGGGCGAACAGCTGAACAAGCTGATCGCCATCAACGCGGCGGATGCCAAGCAAGCCAACGAGGAAGCCGGGCAAAACTACAGCAGTGCCATCACTGGCGCTATTGTCGTTTCGGTTGCCGCCGCATTGCTCACGGTATTGCTGGCCTGGCTGCTGACCCGCAGCATCGTCGTCCCCTTGCGCAAAGCCGTGGAGGTGGCCGAAACCATTGCCGGTGGCAACCTGACCAAGACCATTGAAGACGACGGCAAGGACGAACCGGCGCGCTTGCTCAACGCCTTGTCTACCATGCAAGGCAACCTGCGCCAGACCATCCAGCACATTGCCGGGTCGGCCACCCAGCTGGCGTCTGCCGCTGAAGAGCTGAGTGCGGTCACCGAGGAAGCCTCCAAGGGCCTGCAACAACAGAATAATGAAATCGACCAGGCCGCTACGGCGGTCAACGAGATGACTGCGGCGGTGGAAGAAGTGGCGCGCAACGCGGTGTCCACCTCCGAGGCGTCGACCCAGTCCAACCAGGCGGCGCGGGAAGGGCGCGACCGCGTGGTGGAAACCGTCGGCGCGATCCAGACCATGACCCAGGACGTGCAGAACACTGCCGCGATGATCGAAGGCCTGGCCACCCAAGGCCGGGACATTGGCAAGGTGCTGGACGTGATCCGCGCGATTGCCGAACAGACCAACCTGCTGGCGCTTAACGCTGCCATCGAAGCGGCACGTGCCGGTGAGGCTGGGCGTGGCTTTGCGGTGGTGGCCGACGAAGTGCGGGCATTGGCCCACCGCACGGCGCAGTCGACCCAGGAGATCGAGAAAATGGTCGCCGGTATCCAGAACGGCACCGGTGAAGCCGTGCAGTCCATGCAGCAGAGCAACCAGCGCACCCAGGACACCCTGGAAATGGCCCGCGCCGCCGGGGTGGCCCTGGAGCAGATCACCCAGTCCATCAGCCTGATCAACGAACGCAACCTGGTGATCGCCAGCGCCTCGGAAGAACAGGCCCAGGTGTCCCGCGAAGTGGACCGCAACCTGGTCAATATCCGTGACCTGGCGACCCAGTCGGCGGCGGGTGCCAACCAGACCAGCGCGGCCAGCCATGAGCTGTCGCGGTTGGCGGTGGACCTGAATGGGATGGTGGCCAGGTTCGTTATTTAGCTGGCTGAAATGTGATTTAAATGTGGGAGGGGGCTTGCCCCCGATCTGGGTGGATCAGTTATAGATAAGTCGACTGATACACCGCCATCGGGGCAAGCCCCCTCCCACATTTGTTCTGTGTTGTGTCAGCGCTACTGTTTCCAGGCGCCTGGGTTCACCAGGTTTTTCGGTTTTTCACCCGCCAACGCCTGCAACAGATTATCCACTGCACATTTGGCCATGGCTTCCCGCGTCTCATGGGTGGCCGAGCCGATATGCGGCGTGGCCACCACATTGTTCAAGCGTAACAACGGCGAGCCATGATCCAGCGGCTCCTGCTCGAACACATCCAACCCCGCCGCTCGAATCGTGCGTTGTTGCAACGCCTGCACCAGTGCCGCCTCATCCACCACCTTGCCCCGCGAGATATTGATAAAGATCGTCTCCGCGCCCATCAGTGCGAATTGTTCGGCGCCAATCAACTTCTCGGTTTCAGCGGTCAGTGGCAGCGTAAGGCAGACAAAGTCGGCCTGTTGCAGCAACTCGTTCAAGCTGCGGTACTGCGCGCCAAAACGGGCCTCCACCGCAGGCTTGGGCGAATGGCTGTGGTAGATCACCGGCATGCCGAAGCCAAAATGCCCGCGCTGGGCCAACGCTTCGCCGATGCGGCCCATGCCGATGATGCCGAGGGTCTTGCCATGCACGTCGCTGCCGAAATGCGCCGGGCCGATGTTTTTGCTCCACTGGCCTGCGCGCACCATGTCGGCCAGTTCGACCACACGGCGCGCGGTGGCCAGGATCAGCGCAAAACCGGTGTCGGCGGTGGTCTCGGTGAGCACATCCGGGGTGTTGCTGAGCAGGATGCCGCGCTCGGTGAGGTAGTCGATATCATAGTTGTCGACGCCCACCGACACGCTCGCCACCGCCTCCAGTCGTGGCGCCAGGTCCAGCAGCCTGGCGTCCAGGCGCAGGCTTGCGCCCAACAGGCCGTGGGCGCCGGGCAGGGCGGCGCGCAACTTGGCCAGGCCGGTCTCGCCCAACGCTTCGATCAGCGTGATCTCGGCCTGTTCATGCAGGCGGGCCATCAACGGTGCCGAGAGTTTCTTGTACAACACGACAGACTTTTTCATGCGGTCTTTACCTTCAATTCCGGGTTGGGCGCCGGCGTACGGTCACTGGCGCCGGGCTTGAGAAAAATCGTCAGCACCACCGACAGCAGCAACGCGCCGCTCATCAGCAGGTAAGAGGCGCCGGGCGAACCGGTGCTGCTATTGAGATAGCCCACCAGGTACGAGCCGCCGAATGAACCCAGGGCGCCCATGCTGTTGATCAGTGCCATGGCGCCCCCGGCGACGTTGGCCGGGAGAATTTCCGGGACGATGGCGAAAAACGGTCCGTACGGCGCATACATGCACGCGCCGGCAATGACCAGCAGGGTGTAGGACCACCAGAAGTGTTCGGCGCCGAGCACGTAGGACGCATAGAAAGCAATCGAAGCAATCAGCAACGGCGGCCATACGAAGCGCTTGCGTTTTTGCAGCTTGTCCGAGCCCCAGGACACCACCAGCATGCCGATCACCGCCGCCAGGTAAGGCAGCGCCGACAGCCAGCCGGCTTCGACCATGTCCATCTGCAAGCCTTGCTTGAGGATCGACGGCAGCCACAGTACAAAGCCATACACGCCGATGCTCCAGCAAAAGAACTGCAGCGCCAGGATGATCACCTTGGGCGAGCGGAACGCTTCGGCATAGTTCTTCACCGCCTTGATCCCGACTTGCTCGGCGGCCAGCGCGGTTTCCAGGTCCTGTTTCTCGGCGTCGCTCAGCCACTTGGCATCCTTTGGACGCTCATCGGCCAGCTTCCACCAGATAAACGCCCACAGCACGGCCGGCAGGCCTTCGATGATAAACATCCAGCGCCAGCTGAAATGCTGCACCAGATAGCCCGACACCACTGACATCCACAGCATGGTCACCGGGTTGCCGAGGATCAGGAACGTATTGGCGCGCGAGCGCTCGGCACGGGTGAACCAGTGGCACAGGTACACCAGCATCGCCGGCATCACGGCGGCTTCGACCACGCCGAGCATGAAGCGAATCACGATCAGCATGTAGGCGTTGGACACCACGCCGGTCAGGGTGGCCAGGCCGCCCCACAGGATCAGGCTGACGAAGATCAGCTTCTTGACGCTACGCTTCTGCGCATAGATCGCCCCCGGCACCTGGAAGAAAAAGTAGCCGAGGAAGAACAGCGCCCCCAGCAACGACGACATACCGGGGGTGATCATCAGGTCTTCGGCCATCCCGGAGGCGGCGGCGAAGCCATAGTTGGCGCGGTCCAGGTACGCCAGGCTGTAGGTGATAAAAACGATGGGCATGATGTACCACCAACGGCGGGTGGCGAGTTTCACGGTGTCCATGGGGTTGCTCCTGAGCTTGTTGTAGTTGTGGCAACAGGGAATGGGTCAGGCAACGGATCGAATCGGTAACTCTGAACGGGTGGGCAAGCCTTCCATATCGCCACGGCTCTGCACGGCGCGGCTGCCGATCCAGTTGCCGCGCTGCACCGCCTCGGGAAAGCTGAGGTTTTCCAGCAGGGCGCTGATCATGCCCACGGCAAAACCGTCGCCGGCGCCAACGGTGTCGACCACCTTGTCCACCCGCACGGCGGCGACGAAGCCCTGGTCCATCTGGGTGCGGTAATAGGCGCCGTCCGGGCCAAGCTTGATCGCCACGGCTTCGGCGCCCTGGTCGAGGTAGAACGCGGCGATATCGGCCGGGTCATCGAAGCCGGTCAGCAGGCGACCTTCGCCCAGACCCGGCAGGACCCAATCGGCCAGCCCAGCGAGGGCGTTGATTTCGCGGATCATCGTCTGCTGGTTGGCCCACAGCGATGGGCGCAGGTTGGGATCGAACGACACGCTGCGCCCGGCCTTGCGCATCTGGGTCATCAGCTCGGCGGACAACTCGCGGGTGGCGGCGGACAACGCTGGCGGAATGCCGGTGGCATGCAGATGGCGGGCTTGCAGCAGGGCAGGGCTGATGGCTGCGACGGACAAGTGGCTGGCTGCCGAGCCTTTGCGGAAATACTCGACCTGAGGGTCATCACCCGTTTCTTCACGGGACTTGAGCTGAAAGCCGGTGGGGTGCAACGGGTCGACCGCCACATGCCGGCAGTCCAGGCCTTCTTTGTTCAAGGTATCGACCACAAAGCGCCCAAGGGAGTCATTGCCGACCCGGCTCAGCCAGGCCACGTTGAAGCCCAGGCGTGACAGGCCAATGGCGACGTTGCTGTCCGCCCCGGCAATGCGCTTGTGAAACTGCGCCACTTGCGCCAGGTCGCCGGTCTGTTCGGCGACGAACATCGCCATGGTCTCACCAAACGACAGGATATCGATCTCAGACATGGGCATTCTCCACGCGCGGTTGGCCAAGGATGGCGAGGGCGGCAATGTGCCGGGTGGTGACCTCGACCAGGTCATCGCCTTGCAGCGGGAATTCCACCGCCCGGGTAATCCCTTGAGTCATATGCTTGAGCAGTTGTTCCCACAGATGCAGGTCGGTGGCGCCCGGCGGCACAGCGACCAGCTTGCCGTCCGGGCGCCGGGCCACGGCCTTGCAGTGCAGGTAATCCACATGCCGGCCCAGCAGGCGTGCAGCGGTTAGAGCGGATTGGTCTTGCCATTGCCAGTTGCCGATGTCGAAGGTCATCTTCACCGGCAGGCCCAGGCGTTCCACTTCGGTGAAGAAGCGCTGCAGGGGTTCGATGCGGCCGCCGTGCAGGGTCTGGTCGTTCTCTACCAACAGGCGGACCGGGTGGCGGTTGAGCAGGGCGTGCAGGCTTTCCAGGTCGTTGGTGTCGGTGAAGTAGCCGAGGGAGACTTTCAGCCAGCGTGAGCCAAACGCCTGCGCCCGATCCAGGGTGGCCGCGAGTTCGGCATTCGCTTGGGCGCGGCCGGCGACCCACAGTTCCAAAGGCGATGAGAACACCGACTTCAAATCCTGTTGCGCTGCTGCCTGGGCCAGTTCGGTGGGCTGTTCGTCCGTTAAAAGCTCTTCGCGCCACTCGATGCACTGGGCGCCGGCGGCGGCGAGGACTTCGACGAAACTAAGCTGGCCCTGCTGACGTACCAGCTCGGCGCCGTAGCTGGAAAGGCTGATGGAGACGGGGTATTTATGCATTGTTGTTTACCTCTGAAACCGGTTTCATTTTTGTTCAAAATTTTTTAGAGGTGCCGGGTCGAGCCACGGACGATCAGCTCGGGCAGGAAATCCAGGGTACGTGTTGGCTCGGTATCGCCGCGCAAGCGCTTGAGCAGGCAATCGAATGCCGTTGCACCGATGGATGCGGTCGGCTGGGCGAGGGCGGTAATACCCGTGCCTACCAGCGGGTACCAGTCCAGGTCATCCAGGGCGATCAGGCCGATGTCGTCGAACAGGTTGCAACCCAGGTTCTTCAATGCACGGGTGCAGGCCAGCGCCGCGACGCCGTTGGCACAGAACAGTGCCTTGGGGCCAGGTTTGGCAAGAAAGGTGTGCAGGTGTTGTTGCAGTGTTTCATCCAACGCCAGCACAGCGCCGGTCAATGCCGGGCGGCTGGCGATTTCAGCCTTGAAACTGTCCAGGCGCTCCAGGCGCGAACTGGTGCCATCGGTGGCTTCACTGACCATCAGCACATCGCGGTAACCCTGTCGCTCCAGATGTTCTACAGCCATACGCACCGCCGCCGGGTTGTCCAGGCCAACCAGGTCGCTGCGCAGCGGCTCGACCTTGCGGTCCACCAGCACCAGCGGCATTTCCCGTTGCAGTTCCAGCAACTGGTCCAAGTGATGGCCGAGGGTGTTCACGATCAGCCCTTCGATGTTGTACGAACGCAACGCTGCCAAGTGCTGGCGTTCTTGCTCGTCGTCACGGTCGGTGTTGCATACCACCAGGCTGTAGCCGTGTTGACGGCAAGCGGTTTCGACACCGTGCATCACGGCAATGGAATAGGGGTTGCGGATATCGGCCACCAGCATGCCGATCAGGCGCGTGCGCCCACGTTTCAGGCCACGGGCCATCTGGTTGGGGCGGTAGCCGAGGTGCTCGATGGCTTGCTCGATACGCAGGGCGATGGCATCGGAGAGCAGGGCACGGTCGTCGCCGATAAAGCGCGAGACGCTGGCTTTGGAGACGCCGGCGTGTTGGGCCACGTCGAGCATGGTCACGCGGCTGCGCTGGGCGGCGGAAAAAGTGTTCACGGTCATCGACCTTCTGTTTTTATTGGAATGACTGAAACCGGTTTCAGGAAACCATCAAATGAGGAAAGTCGTCAAGCTGTTGTCGGACAAAGCCGGATGGCCGGTGCGTCAAATCACCACACTCAGCCAAGTCGCCACCAGCAGCAACAGCGCCATGCCCCGGTTGAAACGTTGCATCGCCCTGGCCGAACGAAACAGCCGTGCCGACCCCACGCCCAGCAACGCCCAAGTGCCCAGGCACGGCAGCGATATCAGGAAAAATACTAGGGACAGGTACACCACTTGGCTCTGGCGCTCAGCACCGTTGTCAGCGAATACGCTGACCACCGCCAGGGCCATCATCCAGGTTTTCGGGTTGATCAACTGCAGGCTGGCGGCGCCGATCAGGCCAAGGGGCTTTTCGCTGGCTTGCACGTGGATGGCTTGGGCGGGCGCGCTGAAGATCTGCCAGGCCAGGTAACTCAACCAGGCGATGCCGATCCATTGCATGGCCATTTGCACCTTGGGCACATGCACCAACGACTGGCCAACCCCGCTGCCCACCACCAACACCAGGCCCGCAGCACCTGCGCAGGCACCCAGAATGATCGGCAAGGCCGCCTTGAAACCATGACGTGCGCTGTTGCTCAGCACCAGGATGTTGGTGGGGCCGGGGGTGATCGACGCCACAAAGGCGAACAACATAAACGGCAACATGACGGCAGACTCCAATAAACCAATCGATGGAGTCGATCTTCACAAGCCCGCTTGCTACCTGTCTGGAAGATTTGAGCAGCGCTTGCGGTAGGCCGCAGGTGTGAGGCCGTAGGCGCGTACAAACCAACGCCCCAAGTGGCTCTGGTCGGCAAAGCCCAGGGCAATCGCGACGTCCGCCGGTTGTTCGCCCCTGGTCAGAAAATGACGGGCGCGGGCCAGACGCAGTTGCACCAAATAGGCGTGAGGGGGCAGGCCAAAGGCGCTCTTGAACGCACGGGTCAGGCGGAAACGGTCGACGCCGCAGGCCAGGGCCAGTTCGTCCATGCCCACATCCACGTGCAGATGAGCGTGCAGGTATTCCCGCGCCTTGTGCGCAACCAGTGGCAGTCGCGGGTCTTCGCGGTAGCGGATGCGCCAGTAGAGTTGGCCGGTGAGGCGCTCCAACAGATGGTCCATGGCGCGCTGGCGCACGATGCGCAGTTCGCCGGCGTGCAGGGTCTGGAAAGCTTGAGTGGTGGCGATGGCCAGGCGCGGGTCGCTGGTCAAGGTATTGGCGAAACTCAGTTGGCTATCGAGTGGTGCCTCTTCAAACACCGCGCTCACCTCCCGCGCCAACCACTGCGGGTCGAGATAGAGCATGTGGTAAGTGAAGCCGTCGGCAGTGGGCGCATCGCCATCATGCAGTTCCCCGGGCTCCACCAGGAACACCTGGCCGGGCACGCTGTTGTGGCGGGTACGGCGGCAGTTGAATTGCTGCACGCCTTGCTCGGTCACGCCGATCAGGTAGCTGTCGTGCCAATGCGGGTCGTACGCATGGCCTTCGAAATGCGCGCGCAGGGTCTCGATGCCGGTGTCGGCGTCCTGGGACAGGTCGATCCAATTGTGCGCGGCCATAAAACACCGAGGCGGAATAGGTGAGGTAATTAGCGCCCAGCTGGGCATAAGCGTCTAGAAGGTTTGTGCAGCCTCAACCGAATAAGCCAGCGGCGATATTGATCGAGAACCCCAGGATCGCCGTGTTGAACAGAAACCCGATCAATGATTGACCCAGCACTACCTTGCGCATGCCTCGGGTGGCAACCCCGACATCAGAGGTCTGCACCGCCACGCCGATGGTGAAGGAAAAATACAGGAAGTCCCAATAGTTGGGGGTCTGCAAACCTTCGGCAAAGCGCAGCGCCGGCTCCTTGCCGTCCCAGGTGTAATAAAGGCGCGCGTAATGCACGCTGAAGATCACCCCGATCAGCAACCACGAACCGATCACTGTCAGCCCGGTGAAACCGTAGTGCAGCAGGCGTTCCGAGGTGGCCAGGTCTTTGCTGCCCACCAGTTCGAAGGTGATGGTTGCCAGGCTGGCGAGAGCGGCGATGCACACCGTGAACAGCACCAGCCCGGCATTTTCATCTTCGATTTCGGCGATGCGCTTCACATCCTCGGCCTTGGCCCGCCGGGTCAGCCATAGCATCAGTACCAGGTAGGTCCAGACCCCGGCATTCCAGCCGATGAGGATTTTGCTGACGACGGTGTCTGCCGGCGCCATGATGCCCACGGCAATACCCAGCACGGCGGCGGCGGAGAGGCGAGGGTGGGTGCGGGCGAGGAACGGCATGGCGGCTCACAATGAAATGTCTCTGCGAGCACCATAGCGCATTCTTTAGTCCCTGACTGACTGCGTCGAACACTCCTTTTTGTCAGTTGCACGTCCTGGCCATCAAACATGGCGGTTACAGCCGTGCTTATTCAACGTGACGGATGGCGCCGTCCGTGAGTTTGACTGCGGGGTAGTGCGCGACAGGAACCAAGATGGCTTCAAACGTCGCATCAAGCATTTTACGTGTAGGGTCCCACACGAAGGTTATGCTTCCGCTACCGGCATGGCGGGTAGGATAGCCGTACCGTTCGTAGGTGAGCTGCGAAGGGTTGCCAGGACCAACCGGTATGGCTGTTCCACCATTCCCAGGGTTATTGACCGTGATGATGAATTCTCCGGCTGAGTTTCCAGTGCCCGGTGCCTCAATACGCAGCAATTGGCTCGTATGGATTACTGTTAAGTCTTCGCTGACAAAAAAACTGTTTCCAATGCCTACCGCCAGGTACCCGTTGGAAAGCAGTAAGCCTGAGTGTTCGCTCATGGGAAGCTTCTCTTTACTGATCGTTCGGATTGAACAAAGGCACACTAAAACGAAAAAGAACCCTGCGAAACTGTCAACATTGACAGTTTGTAAGGGCTCTTTTCAGTGGGCTTGCGTCGGTTGACGTCAATCAGTCGCGGCGCTTTTTAACCAACTTCATCACCACCACAAAAAACACCGGCACAAACACCACCGCCAGTGTCGCGGTGATCATCCCGCCGATCACGCCGGTACCAATCGCTTGCTGGCTGGCGGAACTGGCGCCGGTGGCAATCGCCAACGGCACCACGCCGAGGATGAACGCCAGCGAGGTCATGATGATCGGGCGCAAGCGCAAGCGCGCAGCCTTCAGGGTGGCGCTCATCAGGTCTTCACCCTGGTCGTACAGGTCCTTGGCGAATTCGATGATCAGGATCGCGTTCTTCGCCGACAGGCCGATGATGGTGATCAGGCCGACCTTGAAGAACACATCGTTGGGCATGCCCCGCAAGGCCACGGCCAGTACCGCGCCCAGCACACCGAGCGGCACCACCAGCAGCACCGAGGTCGGGATCGACCAGCTTTCATACAGCGCCGCCAGGCACAGGAACACGATCAGCAGCGACAAGCCCAGCAGTATCGGGGCCTGGGAGCCGGACAGACGTTCCTGCAACGACAAACCGGTCCATTCCTGGCCCAGGCCGGCGGGCAATTGGCTGACCAGGCGCTGGATCTCGTCCATGGCCTCACCGGTACTGTGCCCTGGAGCGGCTTCGCCGGAAATCGCGATGGCCGGGTAGCCGTTGTAGCGGGTCAACTGGGTCGGGCCCTGGGTCCATCTGGCTTCGACAAAGGCGGACAGTGGCACCATCTTGCCGGCGTTGTTGCGCACGTTGATTTTCATCAAGTCCGCCACCTGGCTGCGTTGGTCACCTTCGGCCTGCACCACCACCCGCTGCATGCGGCCCTGGTTGGGGAAGTCGTTGATATAGGCCGAACCGACGGCCGAGGACAGCACATTGCCGACGTCGGCAAACGACACGCCCAACGCATTGGCCTGTTTGCGGTCCACTTCAAGCTGCACTTGCGGTGCTTCGGCCAGGGCGCTTTCGCGCACGTTGGCCAGGATCGGGCTTTTCGCGGCGGCGGCCAGCAACTCGGTACGCGCGGCCATCAACGCGGCATGGCCGACGCCACCGCGGTCCTGCAGGCGGAACTCGAAGCCGCTGGAGGTGCCCAGGCCGTCCACTGGCGGCGGCAGAATGGCGTAGGCGACCGCATCTTTCAGTTCGCTGAAGGCCATGTTGGCGCGGTCGGCAATCGACGATGCGGAGTCATCGCTGCTGCGCTGCGACCAATCCTTGAGCGTGGTAAACGCCAGCGCTGCGTTCTGCCCCGAACCGGAGAAGCTGAAACCCATGATCATGGTGGTATCACCCACCCCAGGCTCTTCGGCGTTGTGCGCTTCGATCTGCTCGGCCACCTGCACCGTGCGGTTCTTGCTCGCACCCGGCGGCAACTGGATGTCGGTGATGGTGTAGCCCTGGTCTTCCACCGGCAGGAACGAGGAGGGCAGGCGGCTGAACATCCAGCCCAGGCCCACCAGCAATACCAGGTAGATCAGCAGGTAACGGCCACTGCGCTTGAGGGCATAGGCCACCCAGCCTTCATAGCGGTCGGTGAGGCTTTCAAAACGCTGGTTGAACCAGCCGAAGAAACCGCCCTTGGCATGGTGCTCGCCCTTGGGGATCGGCTTGAGCAAGGTGGCGCACAGGGCCGGGGTCAAGGTCAGGGCGAGAAACGCCGAGAACAGGATCGAGGTGGCCATCGACAGCGAGAATTGCTGGTAGATCACCCCCACAGAGCCGGCCATGAACGCCATCGGCAGGAACACCGCCACCAGCACCAGGGTGATGCCGATGATGGCGCCGGTGATCTGGCCCATGGCTTTTTTCGTCGCTTCCTTGGGCGACAGGCCCTCGGTGGCCATGATGCGCTCGACGTTTTCCACCACCACAATCGCGTCGTCCACCAGGATGCCGATAGCCAGCACCATGCCGAACATGGTCAGCACGTTGATCGAAAAGCCCAGCAGCAACATGGTGGCAAAAGTGCCCATCAGCGCAATCGGCACCACCAGCGTCGGGATCAGCGTATAGCGCACGTTTTGCAGGAACAGGAACATCACCGCGAACACCAGCGCCATTGCCTCAAGCAGGGTGTAGACCACCTTGGTGATCGAAACCTTGACGAACGGCGAGGTGTCGTACGGGATCTTGTATTCCACATTGGCCGGGAAATAGCGCGACAGCTCGTCCATCTTGGCTCGCACCAGGGTGGCGGTGCTCAACGCGTTGGCGCCGGGCGACAGCTGTACGCTGACGGCGGTGGAGGGCTTGCCGTCGAGGCGCGTGGAGAACTGGTATTCCTGGCTGCCGACTTCCACCCGCGCCACATCGCCGATGCGCACGGTGGAGCCGTCCGGGTTGGCCTTGAGCACGATGTCGGCGAACTCGGCCGGCGTCGACAACTGGCCCTTGACCAGGATCGCCGCGGTGATTTCCTGGGTATTGGTACCCGGCAAGTCACCGATGCTGCCCGCCGAGACCTGGGCGTTCTGCGCGCTGATCGCCGCGTTCACATCGGCCGGCGTGAGGTTGAAACCGATCAGCTTCTGCGGGTCGATCCAGATCCGCATGGCACGCTCGGCGCCGTACAGCTGGGCCTTGCCCACACCGTCCAGGCGCTTGAGCTCGTTCATCACGTTACGCGCCAGGTAGTCGCTGAGCGCCACGTCATCGAGCTTGCCGTCGTTGGACGTGAGGGTCACCAGCAGCAGGAAGCCGGCGGAGACTTTCTCCACCTGCAAGCCTTGCTGGGTAACGGCTTGCGGCAGGCGCGGCTCGACCGCTTTGAGGCGGTTCTGCACATCGACCTGGGCCATTTCCGGGTTGGTGCCCGGTTGGAAGGTGGCGGTGATGGTGGCCGAACCCAGGCTGCTCTGGGATTCGAAATACAACAGGTGATCGGCGCCGTTGAGCTCCTGCTCGATCAGGCTCACCACGCTTTCGTCCAGGGTCTGCGCCGATGCACCGGGGTACACCGCGTAGATCTCTACTTTCGGCGGCGCGACGTTGGGGTACTGCGCCACCGGCAACTGCGGGATGGCCAGCAAGCCGGCCAGCAGGATAAACAGGGCGACCACCCAGGCGAAGATCGGGCGGTCAATAAAGAACTGCGGCATGGCGGGTTATTCCTTTACGAGCGGGCTGTCGTCCACTTCAACTTTTTCACCGGGGCGCGCGTGCTGCAGGCCTTCGACGATGATGCGGTCACCGGCTTTGAGACCGCTGCTGACGATCCAGCGATCGTTGACCACCGCGCCCAACTCCACCGGCTGCTGGCTCACGGTCTGCTCGGCGTCCAGCAGCAAGACCATCGGGATACCGGCGCTGTCACGGGTGATGGCGCGTTGCGGCACGCTGATGCCTTGCTTGTCGACGGCTTGCTCCAGGCGCACCCGTACAAAGCTGCCGGGCAGCAGGTCGAGGTCCGGGTTGGGGAACTCGCTGCGCAGGATGATCTGCCCGGTACCCGGGTCGACGCTGATCTCGGCGAACAGCAACTTGCCCGGCAGTGGGTACAGGCTGCCGTCGTCCTCGATCAGGGTGGCCTTGGCCTGGTCCTGGCCGACTTGCTTCAGGCTGCCGGCACGGAAGGCGCGGCGCAGGTCGTTCAGCTCGCGGTTGGACTGGGTCAGGTCGGCATGGATCGGGTCCAGTTGCTGGATGATCGCCAGCGGCGTGGCCTCGTTCTGCCCGACCAGCGCGCCTTCCGTCACCAGCGCCCGGCCGATGCGCCCGGAAATCGGTGCGGTCACAGTGGCATAACCCAGGTTCAAGCGGGCGCGTTCCACGGCTGCCTTGTTGGCGGCGACTTCGGCGTTGGTCTGGCGTACGGCGGCGCGGGCGTTGTCGTAGTCCTGGCCGCTGATGGCGTTGCCTTCCACCAATTGGCTGTAGCGCTGCTCCTGCAGGCGCGCCTTGAACGCATCCGCCTCGGCCTTGCTCAGGTTGGCCTGGGCGCTGTCGAGGTCGGCCTTGAAGGGCGCGGGGTCGATGCGAAACAGCACGTCGCCCTGTTTCACGTCATGGCCTTCCTTGAACACCCGTTGCATCACCACGCCGGCGACCCTTGCGCGCACTTCGGCGATGCGCGGCGCGGCAATGCGCCCGCTCAGTTCGCTGCTGATCGACAGGGGCTTGGCTTCCAGGGTTTCGATGCGCACTTTGGCCAGGGGCATTTGCGGCGCTTCGGCGGCGGAGTCGCCACACGCGCTCAGGGCCAGGGTGAGGGCCAGCAGGCAAAATGGCGCAAACAGATTCTTCGACATGCTCTTATCCCAATATTGACTGGCGCATCCTAAAGTCACCTGCGCCGTGGTGCTGTGAAGCTGTGTAGCGGGTCTGTGAAGAAATGTAAGGTGCGGCGCGCGGGGCGCCGGGGGCGTATATCCTTGCACAATCCTGCAAACATGGAGATGCCATGTGGGAGGGGGCTTGCCCCCGATAGGGGTGTATCAGTCGAAATACGCTTCACTGAGCCACCGCTATCGAGGGCAAGCCCCCTCCCACATGGGATTTGTGTACGACCAACAACTGTATTTTCTGGAAACACCTTTATGCCCAACATCCTCCTGGTGGAAGACGACGCCGCACTCTCCGAGCTGATTGCCAGCTACCTGGAACGCAATGGCTACCACGTCAATGTGCTCAGCCGTGGCGACCATGTCCGTGAGCGCGCACGCCTGAACCCGCCGGACCTGGTGATCCTCGACCTGATGCTGCCCGGCCTCGACGGCCTGCAGGTGTGCCGCCTGCTGCGTGCCGACTCGGCGGGCCTGCCGATCCTGATGCTCACCGCCCGCGATGACAGCCACGACCAGGTGCTGGGCCTGGAAATGGGCGCCGACGACTACGTGACCAAGCCCTGCGAGCCACGTGTACTGCTCGCCCGCGTCCGCACCTTGCTGCGTCGCAGCAGCCTGTCCGAGCCCCAGGTGGCCAACGACCAGATCATCATGGGCAACCTGTGCATCGACCTGTCGGAGCGCACCGTGACCTGGCGCGATCAGGCGGTGGAGTTGTCCAGCGGCGAATACAACCTGCTGGTAGTGCTGGCGCGGCATGCCGGTGAAGTGCTCAGCCGCGACCAGATCCTGCAACGCCTGCGCGGCATCGAGTTCAACGGCACCGACCGCTCGGTGGACGTGGCCATCTCCAAGCTGCGTCGCAAGTTCGACGACAACGCCGGCGAGGCGCGCAAGATCAAGACGGTGTGGGGCAAGGGCTACCTGTTCAGCCGTTCCGAGTGGGAATGCTGAGCCATGTTTCGTGTAT
Source organism: Pseudomonas sp. NFPP24 (assembly GCF_900112095.1). Taxonomy (NCBI): domain Bacteria; kingdom Pseudomonadati; phylum Pseudomonadota; class Gammaproteobacteria; order Pseudomonadales; family Pseudomonadaceae; genus Pseudomonas; species Pseudomonas sp. NFPP24. Next base: position 84,427 of record NZ_FOKD01000013.1, on the reverse strand, counting down.
TGCTGCGCCTCTACCTGATCACCATCGTCACCTACAGCCTGGCGATCTATTTGATCCCTTCGTTGGTGATCCAGCTGTTCGAACACCGCTACATGAACTACAACATCGAGCAGACCCGCGGCCAGCAAAAGCTGATCGTCAAGCAATATCAGCGGGCGCCGGTAGAGCGTTGGTCACAGGTGACCGAGCAACTGGGCCGCGATTTTGCGCCGCTGAAAGTGCAATTGCTGTTGCGCCAGGACGCCAGCTACACCCCGGCGGAAGAACAGCTGCTGGAGCAGGGCAAGTCGGTGGTGCGCCTGGGCGAATGGGGCTGGATGGAGCAGATCAGCTCGCCGATCAATGAGCAATTCGTGGTCAAGCTGACCATTCCGCCCGACCCGATGGACATGAACGTGCTGTATTGGGCGATCAACGTGCTGATCGTCGCCGCGCTGCTGGCCTGCCTGCTCATATGGCTGCGTCCGCACTGGCGCGACCTGGAACGCCTGAAAAGCACCGCCGGGCAACTGGGCCAGGGTAACCTGGCTGAACGCACCGGTCTTCCGGCCAGTTCCAGCATCGGCAGCCTGGCATCGGTGTTCGACGCCATGGCCGACGACATCGAGCACCTGCTCAACCAACAGCGCGATCTACTCAACGCCGTTTCCCATGAACTGCGCACACCGCTCACGCGCCTGGATTTCGGCCTGGCCCTGGCGTTGTCCGAAGATTTGCCCGAGGCCAGCCGCGAACGCCTGCACGGCCTGGTGGCACATATCCGCGAGCTGGATGAACTGGTGTTGGAGCTACTGTCCTACAGCCGCCTGCAAAACCCGGCGCAACTGCCGGAGCGGGTCGAGGTGGTGCTCGATGAGTTTATCGACAGCGTGCTGGGCAGCGTCGACGACGAACTGGAAAATCCCGAGATCGTCATCGATGTCGCGCTCGACTGTGCCGTGGAGCGCTTCAGCCTCGACCCGCGCCTCACCGCCCGCGCTTTGCAAAACCTGCTGCGCAACGCCACACGTTACTGCGACAAGCGCATTCAGGTCGGCGTAAAGGTCTGCGCCAAGGGGTGTGAAATCTGGGTGGACGATGATGGCATCGGCATCCCGCTTGACCAGCGTGAACGCATCTTCGAACCGTTCTACCGCCTGGACCGCAGCCGTGATCGCGCCACCGGCGGTTTCGGCCTGGGCCTGGCCATCAGCCGGCGCGCCCTGGAAGCCCAGGGCGGCACCTTGACGGCGTTGGCGTCGCCATTGGGTGGTGCGCGGTTCCGGTTGTGGTTGCCCAGCGCCGGCTGATCAGAGCACCTTGACCGCACGGCCGATCGCCTGGATCGGCCCGGTGGGCTTGCCGGTCGGCGAGCCCTGTGAGTCTTCCAGGGTCAGTTCGAACAGCTGGTTCTGTGTCAGCGGCGGCAGTTGGTCCAGCGGCACCGACAGTGTCTGGCCCGGCTTGACCAGCCCCAGGGACACCGGCCCCTGCCAGCCATCACCTTTGGTCCAGAACTGCAGGGCCTTGTCGCCCGGCACGTCCATCACGCCCAATGGAATCAATTGGATCTGCTGGTCATTGCTGGCCTGGATCACCCAGCCCGGCGCCTGGCTTTGCGGGGCGACCAACACGACCACAAAGCTGGGTTCAAGGACAGGCGGACGCGTCAGCAGCAGCGCGGCGAGGACCAGCGTGGTGACCATCCCGGCACCGGCCAGGCTGCGCCATACGGCGAGCAGGTTCCACCAGGGGGTGCGGGCACTTGCCGTGTGGCGCTCGATGCGTCGCCATAATTCAGCGGAGGGGGGCACGGGCTCCGCCAAGGCGGTCAGCGGCAACAGACGCTGCTCCCAGGCGTCCACTGCGGCACGCAGTTCGGCGTCGTGCTGGAGACGTTGTTCCACCTCGGCGCGCTGTTCGCCGGGCAGGGTGCCCAGCACGTATTCGCCGGCCAGTTCGTCCAGAGGGTTGCTCATGCCATGCACTCCCGCAGCGCGGCGAGGCTACGTTTGATCCAGGCTTTGACGGTCCCCAGCGGGGCGTCCAGTTTCCGGGCGATTTCGCTGTGGGAAAAACCGTCGACATAGGCATGCAGGATGCACGTGCGACGGGTCGGGTCGAGCTGCTCCAGGCAGGTGTGGACTTGCCCGGAGCGTGTGCTGAATTCAACAGTGTCGGTGGCTGCGACCTGCTCGTATTCCTCGCCCAGCGGCACTTCACGGTAGTGGTTGCGAACCACATTGAGCGCCAGGTGCCGGGTCACGCTGAACACCCAGCCACGGGCCGAACCGCGGCTGGGGTCGAAACTGCCGGCACCACGCCAGATATTGATGAACGCGTCGTGCACGATGTCTTCGGCCAGCGCTTTTTCGCGCACGATGCGCAAAGCCACGCCGAGCAAGCGACTGCTGTCCTGCTCGTAGAGCTGGCGCAAGGCGCGTTGCTCGCCGCGGGCGCAGGCCCGCAGGCAAGCTTCGTAATCAAACACGTGGTGCTCCCCCCCAACGATCAGTATGGGGGGCAGCGTAGCCGACTTTGCTCAGTTGGCCGCCCAGAAGATGTAATCCGCCTGGTATTTCACCACTTCCTGCTTGCCTTTGCTGGCCGTGGTGCACGCGCTGCTCGGCGCCACGCCACCCTTGAGCGCCACGCGCTGGATGTAGCTCACGCCGCTCATTGCACCCTTGCCTTCGGCCGGGTTGGCCTTGACCAGTTGATACGGCAGGTTGCCCGCCCCCGCCGGTGCCACGGCCAACTGCGTGCCGGTGATTTTCGAGCCGTCCTCGGCCTGCCAGGTGGCCGGTGGGCCGAAGTAGGTGCCGACTGGTTTACCGCTGCGGTCGTTCAACACTGCCTTGGGCCCGACAAAAGTCCACTCGGTCTGGCCGGCGGCGTTGGCTTTGTCGCGACACTCGTAGGTGATTTCGCCAACGCCGGTGGTCTCCAGTGCCACTTTGTGGCCGTCCGGCACCTTGATGCTGTCGGGCAGGTCGGCCTGGGCAAAGGCGGCAGGCGCGGCGGCGAGCAGGGCGGTGAGGCAGAGCAGTGCTTTAGCGTTCATGGGTACTTCTCCATTTCAGTGAAACAGCGGGGTAACTGAGAGGACTACCCATGGCCGGCACGATTGGATGCAGCGATTAGAAAATAAACCTGAGAGGGCGCACACTGTGTCCCCCCGTTTTACCCGAGGAGAGATTGGCAATGACTGGTGTGCACACGTCTGCTCAACAAGGTTTTTCTGCCCAGGCTGTTACCTACGCCCAGGGGCGACCGGATTATCCGCGGCAACTCACCGGCTGGCTGGCCGACACGTTGCGCATCAGCGCGCAGTCCAGCGTGATTGACCTGGGCGCCGGCACCGGCAAGTTCACCCGCTTGCTCAGCACCCTGGCACCGACCCTGATCGCGGTCGAGCCGGTGGCGGCGATGGGCGCGCAGTTGACCCGACTGATGCCGGATGTGCGTCTGCTCAATGGCACCGCTGAATCCATCCCATTGCCAGCCGCCAGCGCCGATGCAGTGGTGTGCGCCCAGGCCTTCCACTGGTTTTCCACCGAGGCGGCCCTGGCGGAAATCCATCGCGTGCTCAAGCCTGACGGCCGCCTTGGCCTGGTGTGGAATGTGCGAGACGAATCGGTGGATTGGGTCGCCGCGATCACCGACATCATCACCCCGTACGAGGGCGATACCCCGCGCTTTCATACCGGGCGTTGGCGTGACGCGTTCAGCGGCAAGTATTTTTCCCAGCCCGAAGTCACCTGTTTCCCCTATAGCCATGTCGGCAGTCCTCAAGAGGTGATCATGGATCGCTTTCTCTCGGTGAGCTTTATTGCCGCGCTGGACGATGAGCCCAAGGCCCGCGTTACCGCGCAATTGCAGGCGCTGATCGACACCCATCCGGCGTTGAAGGGGAAGGACACCGTGGCCTTTCCGTATAAGACCCAGGCTTATGTCTGTCATCGACTGGCCTAAAAGGCATAAAGTCAGATCATATTGGTATAAGTCGTTATAAGAAAAATCGCTATCCTGCGGCCAGAAATTTATAAGGCCGCAGGTAGCTGTAATGGATGTGGGTAATTTTGGTTTTGTGGTTGCCGGTCTGATCGTGGGTTTTATCGTGGGCATGACCGGTGTGGGCGGCGGTTCGTTGATGACGCCGATCCTGTTGTGGTTCGGCATCAACCCGGCCACTGCCGTGGGTACCGATCTGTTGTACGCCGCCATCACCAAGTCGGGTGGGGTGCTGGTACACAGCAAGAACAAGAATATCGACTGGACCATCACCGGCTGGCTGACCCTGGGCAGTGTGCCGGCGGTGTTGCTGACGCTGTGGTTTCTGGCCAGCCTGCATACTGACCCCAGCGCCATGAATGCAGTGATCAAGCAGGCGCTCGGTGTGGTGCTGCTGCTGACGGCGTTGGCGATTCTGTTCAAGAAAAGCCTGTTGGCGTTTGCCCAGCGGCATGCGGGCGACAGCTATCACATGAGCCCGCGCAACTTGAATGCGCTGACGGTGGTGACAGGGGCGATCCTCGGCACCATGGTGGCGCTGACCTCCATTGGCGCGGGTGCGCTGGGGACGGTGGCGTTGTTTATTCTTTATCCGTTTCTGGCCACGCGGCGGCTGGTGGGGACTGAGATTGCGCATGCCGTGCCGTTGACCCTGGTAGCCGGGTTGGGGCATGCCAGCATGGGGAATATGGATTGGCATCTGCTCGGGTTTTTGTTGATGGGGTCGTTGCCGGGGATCTATATCGGTAGTCATATGACGGGGAAGTTGCCGGATGGGGTGCTGCGGCCGTGTTTGGCGGTTATGCTCATGGCTATTGGCTATAAACTGGCTTTCTGATTGGGCGCATATCCGTTGTTCAGGTAACGGCCATTTAGGGTTCCGCCATCACCTAAATAACGGATATACACACAGTCAAAAACCTCAACCCACTACGCCAGGCCCATTCCCAATCTGCCAGACAAACGGCGGCTCAGCCCCATTGACCACCCAATCCCCCACAATCCGCGCCTTGTAAATCAGCGGATTATGCGACGACACCGTCCGCGCATTCCGCCAATGCCGATCCAGTGCCTTACCCTGGCGCACATCCGAAGCCCCCAGCGCATTAAACAACTCGCTGGTCGCCCGCTGAATCAACGACGACACCACCACCTGTGCGGTAGCCGACTCAATCTCGGCCGCCACATTGGCTTCGCGCTCTACCGCATCGTCGCCCCCGAATCGCGCCACATACGCCCGTTGCGCGGGCAGTGTCGCCTTCAGCGCGCTCGCTTCGGCGGCATACACCAGCGCCGCCACTTCACCCACCACCTGTTGAATCTGCGCATCCTGGCTGACATGCGCCGCATTGCCATGGCTGTAGATGCGCTTGCGGCTGCGCACCTGATGCGCCACATCGCGCAGTGCGGCACGGCCGATGCCCGCCAAGGTGGCCAGCAGCACCAGTTGGTAGAACGCGGTCTGGTATTTGAAGCGCGTGGCAAAGTCGATCACGTTGTCCGCCTCCACCACCGCATCGGTAAAGCGCGACGTGCCGCTGCCGGTGGTGCGTTGGCCAAAACCGTCCCAGTCGTCACTGTGTTCCACGCCAGGCTGACGGGCGCGGGTCGCGGCGATCACGTCGCCACCGGTATCGCTGCGTTGGGCGTACACATCGATCCAGTCGGCGAAGATGCTGCCGGTGCTATAGAACTTTTCTCCGTTGAGCTTCCACTGGTCGCCGTCGGGGCTGACCCGGGTCACCACGTCGCCAATGGCCACGTTGCCGATTTCGGTCCAGGCACAGCCGACGATATCGCCGTCCACGAAACGCTTGAACCACACATCGCGGCCGGCGCCGGGCGGTGCATTCAGGCGGTCTTCGGCAAAGGCGAAGTGCCCGCGCAGGGCCTGGGGCACGTTGGAGTCGGCTTCGGCCAGTTCGATCAGCAGTTCGAACAACTGCGGCAATGAAGCACCACCGCCGCCATACTCCACCGGCACGCGCACCGCGCCAAACCCCGCCTCCTTGAGCCATTGGATCGGCTCATGGGGCAGGGTGCGGCTGTGTTCGCGTGCTACGGCGCCTTCGGCGATGCGCTGGAAGATCGGGCGAAAGCGTGCCGCCAGCGTGGGGTAGTCGACGCCGGTGGACAGCGGGTTGATGACGTGATGTTCGGTCATGGCGAGGTTCCTGGGCAGTGATCGATGCAGAGGCGATTGCACAGTCCGTGCCGGGTGCCGGGGCGCGTATTTACGGGGACAAACGTCGAGTCACTGTTGCCCTGGCAACAGCGGATCGACAAACCCGTGCAATCCAGGACACTGGCGACGGCGCACGGTATTCAACGCAGCCCGCATGGCGCGGGCGTTTCCCAGCCTGGCACGCTTGCTGCTCAAGCCCTGGTACATCCCTTTTTGCGAGGTACCGTCCGATGACTCAACATGCCGTGAAATTTGCCTACTGGGTGCCCAACGTCAGCGGTGGGCTGGTGGTCAGCAAAATCGAGCAACGCACCCACTGGGGCATCGATTACAACCGCAAGCTGGCGCAATTGGCTGAGGCTGCCGGCTTCGAGTACGGCCTGACCCAGATCCGTTTCACCGCCGGCTACGGCGCCGAGAACCAGCATGAGTCCGTGGCATTCAGCCATGCGTTGCTGGCTGCAACCACCAAGCTCAAGGTGATCGCCGCGATCCTGCCCGGCCCGTGGCAGCCGGCGCTGGCGGCCAAGCAATTGGCAACCATCGACCAACTCACCAATGGTCGTATCGCGGTGAATATCGTCAGCGGTTGGTTCAGGGGTGAGTTCCAGGCCATTGGCGAACATTGGCTGGAGCACGACGAGCGTTATCGCCGCTCCGAAGAGTTCATCCGCGCCCTCAAAGGCATCTGGACCCAGGATGACTTCACCTTCAAGGGCGACTTCTACCGGTTCAACAATTACACCCTCAAGCCCAAGCCACTGGGCCAGCCGGAAGTGTTCCAGGGCGGCAGCTCGCGGGCGGCACGGGACATGGCGGCGCGGGTGTCGGACTGGTACTTCACCAACGGCAACACCCCGGAAGGTATCAAGGCCCAGGTCGACGACATCCGTGCCAAGGCAGCAGCCAATAACCACTCGGTCAAAGTCGGCGTCAACGCCTTTGTGATCGCCCGCGACACCGAGGAAGAAGCGCGCGCCGTGCTGGCGGAGATCATCGACAAGGCCGACCCGGAAGCGGTGAATGCCTTCGGCGATGCGGCGAAACAGGCCGGCAAGGCGTCGCCGGAGGGAGAGGGCAACTGGGCCAAATCCAGCTTCGAGGACCTGGTGCAGTACAACGATGGCTTCAAGACCAACCTGATCGGCACGCCGCAGCAGATCGCCGAGCGCATCGTTGCGCTCAAGGCGGTGGGGGTGGACCTGGTACTCGCCGGGTTCCTGCACTTCCAGGAAGAAGTCGAATACTTCGGCAAGCGCGTGTTGCCGCTGGTGCGAGAGCTTGAAGCCAAGGCGGCAATCAAACAGGTGGCTTGATCCGTGCGAGCTTGATCCGTGCAAGTAGTGAGCGGGCTTGCTACAGGTGTTTTTCCAGGCGCAGGGCGGGCGTGTGGTCTTCGTAGTAGTCGTTGATCAGGGCAAAGCGCCGATAACCGTTGCGCTCATAGAGGTTGAGGGCGCCGGGGTTGTCGGTGCGTACTTCCAGACGTATGCAGGTGTAGCCCTGTGCCACGGCGATAGCTTCCACGCCGTTCAGCAACTGCTTGCCCAAGCCAATGCCGCGTGCATGCTCGGCAATGGCAATCGAATACAGGCGCGCCGAGGAGGCGCCCCGACGAAACAACACCAGCGCATAGCCGAGTAACTGCCGGTCATTTTCCGCCACCAGCAACTGGCCGTGGGCGCGGCTGACCATCCACTGGAAACTGCGCGATGACAGCCGGTCGCTGCTGAAGCAGCGCTGTTCCAGTGCCACCAGTTCAGACACATCGTTGGAGGTTGCAACGCGAAAGCAAAGAGCCATATGACCGCCGTAAAAGTTGCGTAACGAAACGGGACTTCTCTAAATGATCGTGCTTAATAGAAAAGGTCGAGTTCTCTAAAGCGGATCAACTATTATGTCGGCGGTACAAGGTCATTGGCGTGAAGTATCGGAGCAAACAGTCGCGACGACAATAACTGACAAGGGTTATTTTCTCGCCCCTATCAAAGGAACCCGTCAAGTCGTGATCATTGTCGAGCGCAAGGAAGATTGGGCCTCCTACTTCCCCAGCGAAGATATCGTCACCGCCCAGGAGTACCTGGAACAGACCCGGGAAACCGAGACTGGCAAGCGTGTGCAGGTGATCAACCTGTGCCGCGGCTACAAGTACCTGGGGCACGGTTATTACTGCTCGCTGCTGGCCGAAGCCCGCGGGCACAAGGTGATTCCGTCGGTGCGCACCATCAGCGAACTGACGAAGAAGTCGCTGTACGGGCTGGCCCTGGACGACCTGGATAAAACCCTCGATAAAGCCTTGAGTCATCATCTTTACAGCAATACCGAAGGCTTTACCCTGACACTTTACTTCGGCCGGACCAATATAGAACCGTTGCAGGACCTGGCCCGTCAGTTATTTGAAGCGTTCCCGTGTCCCATCCTGTTAGTTGATTTCAAAAGGAATAACGGCTGGCATATCGAAGGGATCAAGTCCGGTGTATTGCACAAGTTGCGCGATGACCAGGAAGATCATTTCGCCCATGCGCTGGACAACTTCAGCCGCAAGATCTGGCGCCAGCCGCGCTCACGTCGCCTGGCCCGTTATGACCTGGCCATCCTGCACGATCCTCAGGAACAGTTGCCGCCGTCCAACGCCAAGGCATTGGATAATTTCATCCGCGTGGGCAAGGGCCTGGGCATCGATGTGGAGTTGATCGAGCGCAAGGACTATTCGCGCCTGGCCGAGTACGACGCCTTGCTGATCCGCGAAACCACCAGTGTCGACAACCACACCTACCGTTTTGCCAAGAAAGCCGAAAGCGAAGGCCTGGTGGTGATGGACGATCCGGCGTCGATCCTGCGCTGTACCAACAAGGTCTACCTCACCGACTTGCTCAACAGCCACCAACTGGGCATGCCCGCCACCGAGATTCTGTATAAGGAACGACCGGAAGACTTCGAACGGGTCGGCGAGCGCCTGGGCTTCCCGCTGGTGCTGAAGATCCCTGACGGATGCTTTTCCCGAGGCGTGATCAAGGTTGAAAGCCAGGAGGCTTTGCTCAAGGCGACCGCCGAGTTGTTCGAGCATTCGGTGCTGTTGCTGGCCCAGGAATTCTTCTACACCGAGTACGACTGGCGCATCGGCGTGCTCAACCGCAAGCCGATCTTTGCCTGCCAGTACTTCATGTCCAAGGGCCATTGGCAGATCTACAACCACAAGGCCATCGGCCAGGACATCAACGGTGAATGCCGCACCCTGGCGGTCCATGAAGCGCCCAGGGCAGTGGTGGAGCTGGCGGTGAAGACCGCCAACCTGATCGGCGATGGCCTCTACGGCGTCGACCTCAAGCAGTCCGGTGACAAGGTGGTGGTGATCGAGGTCAACGACAACCCCAACCTGGATGCGGGCATCGAGGATGCGTACTTGCAGGACGACTTGTATGGCCTGGTGCTGGAGGAATTCGTGCGGCGCCTGGAGTTGAAGCGCCAGGGCCAGGTCTGGTGACCCGGCGATGATCCAGCGTTTCGACCTGACTGATGGCAAGCTGCAGGGCGGGGAGAGTGACGCAGCCCCGGTCATGTTGTTCAACAACCCTGACCTGGCCGAACGTGAGTGGCTGCGCGACCACCACAAGCTGGACGAACACGCCCTGGCCTCGGCCCTGGACCCGGACGAAGTCTCGCGTATCGAATTTCACCCCGACAATCTGTTCCTGATCTGGAAACGGCCGGAGAACTACTCCGGCGGCGGCAACCTGGTGTTCGAAGTGTCGTCCTGCGGCCTGCTGTTTTCTCCCAGCCGCCTGCTGGTGATCGCCACCGACGAAACCCCGCTCAGCGGCCTGGGCAAGCGCCGTCCGCTGCACACGCCGCTGGATGTGCTGCTCGATCTGTTGCTCAACAACATCCACCATTACCTCGGCCACCTGAAGGTGATCAAGCTGGTCGCCCGCGAGTTGCAGCAGCAGTTCAATGCGTCCATGAGCAACCACCACCTGATGCAGATGTTCAACCTCAGCGAGAGCCTGATCTATTACATCAACGCGCTGCACAGCAACGGGGCGGTGTTGTCGCGGTTGCGCAACCACGCGGAAAAGGAACATTTCAGCGCCGAGATCATCGGGCTGATCGATGACCTGATCATCGAGAACCACCAGTGCTACAAGCAGGCGGAGATCTATTCCAACGTGTTTTCCGGCCTGATCGATGCGCGCGGCAACCTGATGAACAACAGCATGAACAACCTGTTGCGCAAGCTCACGCTGATCAACGTGGTGTTCCTGCCGCTCAACCTGATTGCGAGCATCGGCGGCATGTCGGAGTTCAGCATGATGACGGCGGGGACGCCGTGGTGGGTGTCGTATCCGTTGTTCCTGCTGGTGATGGGGCTTGGGGCGGGGTTGATGGTGTTGGGGCTGAAGCGGATAGCGGGCGGCGCCAATGTGGTATGAACACCGGCTCCTACAGGGTGTGTGTCGTTCAGGCGCCGGGTTGCAAGGTCAAGACCTCGAACCCATCCGCCGTCACCGCCACGGTATGTTCCCACTGCGCCGACAGGCTGTTGTCCTTGGTGACCACCGTCCAGCCATCCTTGAGGCTGCGTACTTTCGAGCTGCCTTGGTTGAGCATCGGTTCCACGGTAAACACCATGCCTTCACGCAGTTCCAACCCGGTGCCGGGACGGCCGAAGTGCAGGACCTGCGGTTCTTCGTGCATCTGTCGGCCAATGCCGTGGCCGCAATACTCGCGCACCACGCTGTAGCCGTTGGCCTGCGCGTGGCTCTGGATCGCGTGGCCGATATCCCCCAGGCGTGCGCCGGGCTTGACCTGGCGGATGCCGGCCCACATCGCTTCAAAAGTCTGTTCCACCAGGCGCCGGGCCTTGGGTGCGACGGTACCGATCATGTACATCTTGCTGGAGTCGGCGATGTAGCCGCCTTTTTCCAGGGTGATGTCGATGTTGATGATGTCGCCGTCCTTGAGGATCTCCTTGGCGCTGGGCATGCCATGGCACACCACCTCATTGATCGAGGTGTTGATGCAGAAGGGGTAGTCGTACTGACCCAGGCTCGCCGGGCGGGCCTTGAGGTCATTGCGGATGAAGGCTTCGACGGCGGCGTCCAGCTCCAGGGTGGAGCGGCCGGCCGCGACGTACCCATCGAGCATGCTGAACACCTGGGCCAGCAGGCGGCCGGATTCACGCATCACCGCCAGTTGTGCGGCAGTCTTGATCATCAACTGCGCCCCCGGATCAGGTCGGGCTTGTCCAACAACAGTTTGTTGATCAGCTCGTTATAGGGCAGGTGAGGATTGAGTTCGGCAAGCAGCCCGATCTTGATCCAGAATTCGGCCTGGGCGTTGATGGAGCGGTCCATCGCGGCGCTGGCCAGGCGCAGTTGTTCGTGCAGTTGGTCGGTGATCTTGACGATGCCCATGGTGTTCACTGTGTGGTAGCAATATACAAAGCGTATATGTTTCGTATATCGATAGTAAACCCCTGGCCGCCAAATGGCGCTTGACCATTGACTTGCCCGCAGGCCGCCGGTTAGTTTCGTCACATGACATTTCAAGCCTTTCGTAGCCAGCCAAGCATTATTACCGCCATTCCTCATTTGGCGGGATAGCACACGGCTGTACCCAAACCCGCCCTAGAGGCGGGTTTTGTTTTTCCGTCTCCAGGGTTTCTGACAAAAAGCCAGGAGACACCCATGAGCACCTGCACCGCGCCTCACACCGCCGACCCGGGACTGCTTGAGCATTACGTGAAGAAGATTCTTGCCGCCCCGGTATACGACCTGGCGGTGCGCACGCCGTTGCAGGCGGCCCCGGCCCTGTCGGCGCTGCTGGGTAACCAGGTGTTGCTCAAACGCGAAGACCTGCAACCGACCTTTTCCTTCAAGATTCGCGGCGCCTACAACAAGCTGGTGCAGCTTACGCCTGAGCAAAAAGCCCGTGGCGTGGTGACCGCGTCGGCGGGTAACCACGCCCAGGGTGTGGCCCTGGCGGCACGGGAACTGGGGATCGAGGCACGCATTGTAATGCCCGCCAGCACCCCGGAACTCAAGGTGCTGGGCGTGCGTTCACGCGGCGCCGAAGCGGTGCTGCGCGGCGCAAGCTTCCCGTTTGCCCTGGCCCACGCGCTGCAGTTGGCCGAGTGTTCCGGGTGCACCTTTGTTTCGCCCTTCGATGACCCGGACGTGATCGCCGGCCAAGGCACCGTTGCCATGGAGATCCTGCGCCAGCAGCAAGGGCCACTGGACGCGATCTTCGTGCCGGTGGGCGGTGGTGGCCTGATCGCCGGCGTCGCCGCCTACGTCAAATACCTGCGGCCCGAGGTGCGCATCATTGGCGTCGAGCCCGAAGGTTCCAGCTGCCTGTTGGCGGCACTGCGGGCCGGTGAACGGGTGATACTACCCAGCGTCGACGGGTTTGCCGACGGCACGGCAGTGGCGCAGGTCGGCGCGTATGGCTTCGAGATCTGCCGCGACTGGGTGGATGAAGTCATCACTGTCAGCAACGACGAACTGTGCAGCGCCATCAAGTTGATCTACGACGACACGCGGTCCATCACCGAGCCTTCCGGTGCGTTGGCGGTAGCGGGCATCCGCCACTACGTGGCCCGTCATCAATTCCGCGGACAGACCCTGGTGGCGATCAACTCCGGGGCGAACATCAACTTCGATAGTTTGCGACATGTTGCTGAAAGGGTGGCTGCACAGGGCGCCGTTTAACTTGAAGCCCAGGGTTAAACGATTAATCGCAGCGGTTCGACGACGATTCCGTCGACACTGTTCAACCTCTATAACAACGCACAGTGCTTATGAGGAAAGGTTACAACGAGGGCCGTTTTTGCCGAGTAGGCTTGGGAGTTACAAGCGTCTGCCAGGGTCGGCAAGACGTGGCGGGCACGCGCCTGCCAGGTTCATGACAATCTGTTGGCAGTCTCAGAAAAGGAGAGGTTGACCATGCTTTCGGAACTAGAGCTTCGCAGCATCATTGAAGGAAGTTTCCTGCCTAAACGGTGCGAATGCACCAAAGCCGAAGATGCCTCGCTGACGATCAAGATCTATGACGACCGTGACCGTGACCGGGTGGATTTGGAAGTCAAAGGTATCAACGCCGACAAACTCGACAGCAGTCGAGCGATTTGCAACCTGATTGCCGGGTTGCGCGAAGACCTCAAGCACACCCATGCACCCGCCCTGCAACGCGCGGGAGGGCGCAGCTTCTATTAGCTTGACGCTTGAGTATGAGGGACCGAAGACCTGTGGGCCTGGATAAACGCCAGGCCCAATACGGTTTCTGTTGCCACCGCCAGCAGGATGCCTGGCCCCGCATTGCCCTTGATCCACTCACCAAACCCCAATAGCGCCAGCACCAGGCACCCGGTGACAAACCCGGTGGTCAGGGCGCGGCGCGTGTCTGAAGGAGGCGCGTGACGGGCGCGGTAGAACATGATGCCGATGCCCAGGAAGAGCGCGGCGTTGCGGCGCGACACCATCCCGGTGGCGTTGGAATACTCCACGCTCCACAACCACAGCAGCAGGTCGGGACGCAGGCCCCAGACCAGTGCGAGGGCGAAGCACAGCAGGGCGGTGAAGGTGGCGAGGGTACGGAAGTTCAAGCGCATGGCGAATCCTTTCAGCCTTATGACAAGCCCGCAAGCGTACGCCTATTAGTGCGGGCCTGGCTCTATTGTTTCAACGCCTCAGTTCTGGAAGTCGCAGGCTTCGGACATCTTCCGATAGCTCACGTCTTCCACCTTGCCTGCTTTATCCAGGAACTTGATATCCGCCTTGATGACCTTGCACTCATCGGTCGGGGTTTCGTTCATGGCCAGCACCTTGTCGATATTCATCGGCAGGCCGTAGTGGTAAGGCACGGGTTTGACGGCGGCTGTTTGATCGTCGGCCTGGGCCAGGCCAGACGCAGCCGCCAGTGCAAGGGTGGCACCGAGCATCAACGTGCGCAGTTTCATGGTGTTTCTCCGCAACAAGTGGGTACAACTTCACTCTCGGCTTGCGGGATTAACCATCGATTAAAGTTTGCCTGGCTGACAAAAGCTTCATCCAAGCTGATGACGATAGGGCAGGTCCGGCCCGGTCTTGCCGCAGGTCATCGCCGCGGCGCGAATGGCAAAGCCCAGCATGACGTCGATCTGTGCCCGCGTGAGCTGTTGCAGGCCCTCTACCGAGTCAAGCTGCTGCTCGGTCAGCCAGGCAATCAACGCCGCCTGGAAGGTGTCGCCGGCCCCCACCGTGTCGGCCATCACCACCTTGACTGCCGGTTGCGACCAGTTGCCGTGCTGGCGGCTGAACACACTGGCACCGTCGCCGCCACGGGTGAGGAACACCAATTGGCAACGGTGTTGCAGCCAGCCCTGCAGCACGCTTTCCGGCGACTGGTCCGGGTAGAGCAGGTGCAGGTCTTCGTCGCTGACCTTGATCAGGTCGGCATGCTTGACCAGCTCCGCCACGCGGTCGCGCCACAGCTGGATGTCCGGCTGCGGGTTGAGGCGCACGTTGGGGTCGAGGCTGATCAGGCGCTTGCCGCTTTCACGCTTGACCAGGTTCAGCAGCGTGTCACCAATCGGTTGCACCACCAGGGAGAACGAGCCGACGTGCAGGCCGCGAATATCATCGCTCAGGCTGGGCAGATGGGCGATTTCCAGCAGCCGGTCGGCGCAGCCTTCGCCTCGGAAGTTGTACTGCGGTGAGCCATCGGCACCCACGGCGACCATCGACAGGGTGGTCGGTGCGGCGAACTCCACCAGGAACTGCTCGCTCACGCCTTCATCCTTGAGCACCTGCAATAAGCGGCGGCCAAGGAAGTCGGTGGACAAGCCGCCGAACAACCCGGCCTCGATACCCAGGCGGCGCAGGCCTACCGCCACGTTGAACGGCGAACCGCCGGCAATCGCCTTGTAGTTGACCTTGGAAGCCTGCCCGCTGGCATCTTCCTCGCTGAAGAAATCAAACAGCGCTTCACCACACACCAGATACATAGTCGTTCGCTCTTAAAGGGTTGCCACGAGTTGTTGATAGCGCTCGTAAGCCTGCTGGTAGGCGCCTACGCTGGCCGCCACCGGCAGGGTCCGGCTGGCGGGGTCGACGCTTACGCATTTGTCGCACAGGCTGGCCAGCGCTTCGCCGGACTGGCACCACGCCGCCTGGATCGCCGCGCCCAGGGCCGCGGCTTCGCTTTGTTCGGTGCAGACCACTTCGGTGTTCATGATGTCGGCCACCATCTGCCGCCACACCGGGCTCTTCGATCCGCCGCCGATCAGGCGGATGCTCTGGCTTTGCAGGCCGGTCTCGCGCAGCAGGTCGAGGCCGTAGCGCAGGCCGAAGGTGGTGCCTTCGACCACGGCGCGGCACAGGTTCGCGCGGGTCAGGTTGGTCATGGTCAGGCCGTGCAGGCTGCCGGTGGCGTGGGGCAGGGCGGGTACACGCTCACCGTTGAGGAATGGCAGCATGCTCACGCCGTCGGCGCCGATGGGCGCCTGATCGACCAGGGTGTTGAACGCGGCCAGGTCGAGGTCGAACAGCTCGCGCATGACCCCGGTGGCGTTGGTCAGGTTCATGGTGCAGATCAATGGCAACCAGCCGCCGCTGGATGAGCAAAACGTCGCGACCGAAGCCTGGGGGCTGACGTTGGGTTGGTCGGCAAATGCATACACGGTGCCCGATGAACCCAGGCTCATGGTGATCACGCCGGCTGCGATATTACCGGTGCCAATGGCGCCCATCATGTTATCGCCGCCGCCGCTGGACACGATGGCGTTGGGGTTGATGCCCAGGCGTTCGGCGATGGCCGGCAGGATCGTGCCGACGCCTTGATTCGCTTCGATCAACGCCGGCAGCGCCGCTTCAAGGCGGCCGCTGGGATCGATGTGCTTGAGCAGGTCCACATCCCATTCACGGCTGCGCACATTGAAGTAGCCGGTGCCGGACGCATCGCCATACTCGGCGACGGCGCGGCCGGTGAGCCAGTAGTTGAGGTAGTCGTGGGGCAACAGGATATGCGCAATGCGTGCAAACAGGTCCGGGTGCTGTTCGCGGGTCCACAGTAGCTTGGACACGGTATAACCTGGTGCAATCGCCACGCCGAGGCGTTCCAGCGAGCCGTTCTCACCGCCCAGATAGGCCAGCAGGCGCTCGTTTTCAGGCGTGGTTTCGGTGTCGCACCACAGCTTGGCCGGGCGCAATACCTCACCGTGTTCATCCAGCAGCACCAGGCCATGTTGCTGGCCGGACACGCCGATACCGAGGATATCCTGGCCGTCCACGCCGGCCTGTTGCAGGGCGCGGTGGGTGGCCTCGGTGAAGGCGTCCAGCCATTCCTGGGTGTGCTGTTCGCGGCGGCCATTGGCGCCGCTGATCAGGGTGTGCGCCGCAGCGCCGAGGCCGAGTACCTTGCCGCTGGAGGCGTCGAGAACGATGGCCTTGGTGCCCTGGGTGCCGCAGTCGATGCCGAGAAACAGGTTTTGCTGGGTCATGAGGGTGTGCTCAGCAGTTTATTGTTCGAGTTGGCAATGCATTCCAATGTGCAAGGGGGCAAGCCCCCTCCCACATGTTCAAGTCGGTTTCTTCAGGAGGTGCTTCAGGGTTTCGGTCACGCCGTGATCACGCAAGCTTGCATAACACCGTTCGAACGCTGCCACAAACTCGGCCGACTTGGGAATAGCCGTGCCAAAAATCTCTTCCACCCCCAGCAGGCGCTTGCTGATCAGTGCATCGTCACTCACCAGTCCCTGGCAGAACTCGGCACGCGGGTCGGGGATCTTGTAGCTCACGCCATGTTCATCCACGCCTTTCAGGTACAACGCCCAGGCCGCTACCACCAGCGCCGCACGCTGCGTCTCGCGCCCATCGGCAATCAACCGGTTGATGGTCGGCACGGTGAACTTGGGAAACTTCGACGAGCCATCGGAACACACGCGCTCCAGTTGATCGGCAATCGCCTGGTTGGAGAAGCGGTCTACCAACGTCTGCTTGTACTCCGTCAGGTCGATGCCCGGCACCGGCGCCAGGTTCGGCGTGACGTCCAGGTCCATATAGGCGCGCATGTAGGCCACGAACAGCGGGTCATTCATGGTCTCGTGCACAAACCGATAACCCTTGAGAAAACCCAGGTAGGTCAACGCCAGGTGGCTGCCGTTGAGCAGGCCGATCTTCATCTCTTCATAGGGCGTAACGTCATCGGTAAACTGCACGCCGACCTTTTCCCAGGCCGGGCGACCGTTGACGAATTTGTCTTCCAGCACCCACTGCACAAAGGGTTCGCACACCACCGGCCAGGCGTCGTCGATACCGTGCTCGTCATGCAATTGCAGGCGGTGGGCGGTGCTGGTCATCGGTGTGATGCGGTCGACCATGGCATTCGGGAAGCTCACATTGGCCTTGATCCAGTCGTGCAACTCGGCATTGTGCAGCGCCGCGAACGCCAGCAGGGCCTTGCGGGTCACGGCGCCGTTGTGCGGCAGGTTATCGCAGGACATCACGGTAAACGCCGGGGTGCCGGCGGCGCGGCGCTGGGTCAACGCGGCGCAGATAAAGCCGAACACGGTTTTCGGTGCGCTCGGGTGCGCCAGGTCGTGCTGGATCTGCGGCAGGTGGGCCATGAACTCGCCGTTGCTGTCGTCGATGCAGTAGCCGCCTTCGGTGATGGTCAGCGAGACGATGCGAATGGCCGGGTCGGCCAGTTTGTCGATCAGCGCCTGGGCGCCGTCTTCGGCCAGCAGCATGTCGCTGATCGAGCCGATCACCCGCACCTCGGTGTCGTCGGTGTCGCCCAGTTCGTACAGGGTGAACAGGTAGTCCTGGCCCGCCAGGTCGTCGCGGGCCTTGCGGTCCTCGGCACGCAGGCCGACGCCGCAGATGCTCCAGTCCAACCCTTCGCCAGTGTTCATCAGCGCATCGGTGTAATACGCCTGGTGCGCACGGTGAAAACCGCCGACGCCGATATGGGCGATGCCCTGGGTGGTGCTGGCGATGGCATAGGTGGGCAGCTTCACTTGCGGTGCCAGCTGGGTGAGGTTGTGTTTATTCAGTTTCATCAGCTCAATCTCGCGAAATCAGGCGGCAGCGCGCAGTGGGCGGGCCACGGCCACGCCATCGGTGTCGAACAGATGGCAGTGCGCCGGGTCCAGGTGCAGGTGCAGCGTCTCGCCGTACTGGCTGGCCATGTCGCCACGGATACGCATGGTCAGCGGCTCGCCATTGGCGGTGATGACGTGGCAGAAGGTGTCGCTGCCCAGGCGCTCGCCGACGTCGGCGGTGACGGTCAGGGTGGTTTGGCCGGGCGTGGCGATTTCCAGGTGCTCCGGGCGAATGCCCAGGGTCACCGCGCTGCCGGCGCTCAGGGTGGCGCTGCTCAACGGCAGGCTGATGGTGGTGCCGGCATCCAGTTGCACTTCACAGCCCTGGCCTTCGACGCGGGTTACCTTGCCTTTGAGGAAGCCCATCTTCGGCGTGCCGAGGAAACCCGCCACAAACAGGTTGGCCGGCTGGTGGTACAGCTCCAGCGGCGAGCCGACCTGCTCGATACGGCCACTGTTGAGTACTACCACTTTGTCGGCCAGGGTCATGGCTTCGACCTGGTCGTGGGTCACGTAGATCATGGTCGCTTGCAGTTCTTTATGCAGGCGCGCCAGTTCCAGGCGCATCTGCACGCGCAGAGCGGCGTCGAGGTTGGACAGCGGTTCGTCGAACAGGAAGATCTTCGGGTTACGCACAATTGCCCGGCCAATGGCCACACGCTGGCGCTGGCCGCCAGACAGTTGCTTGGGCTTGCGCTCCAGCAATGGCCCAAGTTCCAGGATGCGCGCCGCTTCGCTGACTTTGCTTTCCACCAGTTTCTTGTCGACACCGGCCAGGTCGAGGGCAAACGACATGTTCTTGCGCACGCTCATGTGCGGGTACAGCGCATAGGTCTGGAACACCATGGCCAGGTCGCGCTTGGCCGGGGTCACTTCGGTGATGTCGCGCCCGTCCAGTTCGATGGTACCTTCGCTGACTTCTTCCAGGCCGGCGATCAGGCGCAGCAGCGTGGATTTACCGCAGCCCGAGGGGCCGACGAACACCACGAATTCCTTGTCGTTCACTTCCAGGTCGATGCCCTTGATGATGGAAAAGCCTTCGAAGCCTTTTTGCAGATTCTTGATTTTCAGGTTGGCCATGAGGGGCCTCCGCTAGGAATTATTATTTAACGGCGCCGAAGGACAGACCGCGCACCAGCTGTTTCTGGCTGATCCAGCCAAAGATCAGGATCGGCGCGCAGGCCAGGGTCGACACGGCGGACAATTTGGCCCAGAACAGCCCTTCGGGGCTGGAGTAGGAGGCGATCAGCGCGGTTAGCGGCGCGGCGGCGGACGAGGTCAGGTTCAGCGACCAGAACGCCTCGTTCCAGCACAGGATCAGCGACAGCAACACGGTTGACGCCAGGCCACCCTTGGCAATCGGCAGCAGTACACGGACCATTTCCTGCCATAGGGTGGCGCCATCCAGGCGGGCGGCTTCGAGGATGTCCTTGGGGATATCCTTGAAGTAGGTGTAAACCATCCAGACCACGATCGGCAGGTTGATCAGGGTGTAGATGATGATCAGCGCGATGCGTGTATCCAGCAGGCCGAAGCTCTTGGCCAGCAGGTAGATCGGCATCAGCACGCCCACCGGCGGCAGCATCTTGGTCGACAGCATCCACAGCAGCGTGCCTTTGGTGCGCTGGGTTTCGTAGAACGCCATGGAGTAGGCGGCCGGCACCGAGATCAGCAGGCACAGGGCGGTGGCGCTGAAGGAGATCAGCACCGAGTTCCACGCATAACTGAAGTAGTTGCTGCGCTCGTTGATGTGCAGGTAGTTCTCCAGCGTCGGCGTGAAGATGAACTGCGGCGGCGTGGCGAACGCGTCGATCTCGGTCTTGAAGCTGGTCAGCACCATCCAGAAGATCGGGAAGAAAATCAGGATCGCGATGGCCCAGGCCAGGGTGCCGAGCAACAGGCTTTGCAGGCGGCGGGATTGTTGAAGCGTCATGGCGCGGCCCTCAAGGCTTGTCAGTCAGGTTTTTGCCGATCATCCGCACCAGGATGATCGCCGCGATATTGGCGATGACCACGGCAATCAAGCCGCCGGCCGAGGCCATGCCCACGTCGAACTGCACCAGCGCCTGGTTGTAGATCAGGTACGCGAGGTTGGTCGAGGCGTAACCGGGGCCACCGTTGGTGGTGGTGAAGATTTCGGCGAACACCGAGAGCAGGAAGATCGTTTCGATCATCACCACCACGGCAATCGGCCGGGCCAGGTGGGGCAGGGTCAGGTGCCAGAAGATCGCGATGGCGCCGGCACCGTCCAGGCGCGCAGCTTCCTTTTGTTCCTGGTCGAGGGACTGCATGGCGGTCATCAGCAGCAGGATCGCAAAGGGCAGCCATTGCCACGACACGATGATGATGATCGACAGCAACGGGTAGTGCGCCAGCCAGTCCACCGGCTCGGCACCGAACAGCTTCCACACGGCAGCGAGAATCCCCGACACCGGGTGGAAAATCAGGTTCTTCCAGATCAGCGCGCCGACGGTAGGCATGATGAAGAACGGCGAGATCAGCAGCACCCGCACCAGGCCACGACCGAAAAACTCACTGGCTTCGAGCAGGGCACTGATCAACACACCGAACACCACACTGATCAGCAGCACGCTGCCCACCAGCAACAGGGTATTGGTGGCGCCGGGCAGGAAGCCCGAGTCGGTCACGAAGTAAGCGAAATTTTCCAACCCCACGAACTCGTTTTCACCGGGGTAGAGCAGGTTGTAGCGGATCAGCGAAAAGTACAGGGTCATGCCCAGCGGCACGATCATCCACAGCAGCAGCAAGGCCACCGAGGGGCTGACGAGGAACCAGCCGGGGTTGGCCAGGCGGTTTTTGGCGGGTGTATTCATTAGGGTCAAGACCAGTCAGATACGAATCGGAGCGCGGTCAATGTGGGTGGGGGCTTGCCCCCTCCCACATTTGACTGTGGGTGGGGCTGGGTTATTTGGGGTAACCCGCCCGCTTCATCTCACGCTCGGTGGTGGTCTGCGCGGCGGTCAAGGCTTGATCCACTGTCTGCTGACCGGTCAGCGCGCCCGAGAAGAACTTGCCGACCTGGGTGCCAATCGCCTGGAACTCAGGAATGGTCACCAACTGGATACCGATATACGGCACCGGCTTGAGCGTCGGTTTGGTCGGGTCCGCGACTTTCAACGATTCCAGCGTCACCTTGGCAAACGGTGCGGCTTTCATGTACTCGTCGCTGTAGGTCGACGTGCGCGTGCCTGGCGGTACGTTGGCGACGCCGTCGGTCTTGGCGACCAAGGCACCATATTCCTTGGAGGTGGCCCAGCTGGTGAACACCTTGGCGGCGTCCTTCGCCTTGGAACTGGTCGGGATCGCCAGGCTCCAGGAGTACAGCCACGACGTACCTTTGTCGGTCTTTTCATGAGGGGCAAAGGTGAAGCCGACATGGTCAGCCACTTTGCTCTGGGTCTTGTCGGTGACGAACGAGCCGGCCACGCTGGCATCCACCCAGATCGCGCACTTGCCGCTGTTGAACAGCGCCAGGTTTTCGTTGAAACCGTTGCTGGAAGCGCCCGGCGGGCCGGATTTCTTCATGTTGTCGACGTAGAAGTTCAGTGCGTCCTTCCATTCAGGGCCGTTGAATTCCGGCTGCCATTTCTCATCGAACCAGCGCGCCCCGTAGCCGTTGGCCAGGGTGGTGATCAGCGCCATGTTCTCGCCCCAACCGGCTTTGCCGCGCAGGCACAGGCCGTATTGCTCTTTGCTCTTGTCGGTGAGTTTGCTGGCGAATTCGCCGATCTGGGTCCAGGTCGGGTGCTCGGGCATGGTCAGCCCGGCGTCCTTGAACAGATCGGTGCGGTAATAGGTGATCGAGCTTTCGGCGTAGAACGGCAGGGCGTACAGCGAGCCTTTGACGGACAAACCGTCACGTACTGAAGGGAAGACATCGTCGAGGTCGTAGGACGCCGGCAGATCCTTCATCGGCTCCAGCCAACCCTTGGCGCCCCACAGTGCAGCTTCGTACATGCCGATGGTCAATACATCGAACTGCCCACCCTGGGTGGCGATGTCGGTGGTCAGGCGCTGGCGCAGTACGTTTTCTTCGAGCACCACCCAGTTCAGCTTGATCTCCGGATGCTCGGCCTCGAAGGTTTTCGAGAGCTTTTGCATGCGGATCATGTCGCTGTTGTTGACGGTGGCAATGGTCAGGGTCTGCGCGCCAAAGCTGACGGCGCTGAGGGTCATGCAGGTGGTCATGCAGGTAGAGACGAGCAGTGCTTTTGCTGTGAACTTCATCGCGCACTCCATTTCCATGCCCAGGGGGCTACGGAAGGACAGTTATTGTTGTTGTGTCTTCCTACAAGGAGTCAGGAAGAGTGTGCGTCGATTACAGCCTTGAAACGGCGATGTGACAAATCCTTGGGAGCACTAGGACTGATACTTTTTTGCACTTGAGTTCAGGTGGGGGCTTGACGCCGGCGGGCATCCGAAAACCTGGCGCCCTGAATAGTGCGGTGGGGCCAGGTCTTCGCAGGTTACGATGCTACGACTTAATAGGCTCTTTTTTCATGCGTGGTCAGCTCTTTGATCCACTGTGGGTCCACAGGCTTGCGCCATTGGCCACGGGTGTGAATTTTCAGGCCTTTTGCGTCCCACTCGGCCATCTTCTTCTTCACTGACTCGGTGTACTCGGATGCCCTGCATGAAATTTCGGCCCAGGGGTCGACGATCCAGGCGTCTTTCCATTCGGATTGTGAAAAATCAATGGTGGCTTTACCTCCCGAGGCCGGTCCGCCGACAACTGTGAATACGTGGTCGCCTCCTTCCACATACCATGTTTGGGCCTTTCCTCCGCTTTTTTCGATGATGTTTTCGGATAGCAAAGCCATTTCCCCACAGTTTCCAGCCCCGGACTTCACAATCAGGTTTGGATGGTTCAACGCCCCAGGCGGTACGGTGTTGCGCAACCAGTTAATCGTCATATCTGCGGCCTCAGCGCGGGCCAGGTCCGCTTTTGAGTGCATTTGGTTAGCAGGCCCCAGGCCGGTGGCTTTCATGGAACGGTTCACGCTGTCTTGCGCTTGTTGTGCGTAGAATTTGTTTTGCTGTTCAGCGGTCCACGATGTGAAGTTGGCGGGATGGTCCAGCGCGGTAACCTGGTTGGGTTGCAAGGCAATATCCGCTTTATCAATCGCTTTGGCCCGCTGTAGCTGATAGACAACCTCGCGTTGCTGTTCATCCGTCAGATTCTTGCACATTGCTTTTAACTCATCGATGTCCTCTTTCAAGTAGCCCGTGCGCTCCAGATCTTCAAAGGCAAATTTCAATTTTGGCAGCGCAATGAAATTGGCATCAAACGGTAAGTTGGCAGCACCTTGACGGATGCTGAATTTATTCCGGTAAGCCCTCACCATCGGCAGCTCCCTACGCGTGCATTTATTGAACGTCAGCTGGCTGCCGGGTGTCTCCTCCAATCGTGCGTAGTAGAACTCGGCGGTATCCGCCTCGATCACCAGGTATTTGGCGGTACTGCCGTGTGCCTTGTCGTTAACGATCACCCCACGCAGTTCACGTTTATCGTCGACAGCATCAGTGATGCGGTTGAGCTTGACCACGCGTGTTTCTCGCTCCAGCCCCTCACTGTGTTGTGCGCTGAAAAAGCCGAATTCGGGTTCATTTTTGAGTGTGCCGGTGATTTTTGATTTGTAGACGATGGGCTTGGTCCCAGGCACCGGATGCAATTTTGGCCCCCTTTCGCCGTCGACCATTTTCCAGCGGCGGCGTTCGAAAATCACAAACTGGCCCTTGCGCAGGAACTTCGGCGCTGAGGGAAACAGGCGCACGTGCTCAAGCGCCTGAAGTTCCTGCTTCAATTCGCCGGATACCTCCTCGATGAACTTGGTAAAACAGACGTCGTTGGCACCGCGCTTGACGCGGCCGCCGATACTGGGGGCTGGGCACCAGGCTTCAAAGCTTTCCAGCGGCGTGTAGTGGTCGGCTGACTCCAGGTCTCGTAGCAAGCCTGGTTGGCGAGAGTCGTAGCGGTAAACCTTGCCCTCGTTGATCAAGTCGAAGCCATGGGTGCGCGTGACGGTATAGGCATCTGCGGCCAAAGGCTTTTCGGTGACCAGGGCTTTTGTGCCGTCGGAAAAGGTTTCTTGTTTCAGGACCGAGGATGTGTCAGACACAAAACCCTCAAGCGCAGGACCATAAGCGGCCATGGTCTTTGCGTCGTAGGCATACCACTCATTGCCCTGGCGTATGGCGGTGATGTTGGCCCGGTCCTGAGCCCCGGAAAGCCACACGCTGCCATTGGCCATGTCAGCTGTCTGCTCAGTTAGCTGGCCATCCTGAAGCCGGCTCAACGAGCGGATTGATTGCGTGGTAGTGGCAGCCGTGAAGTCCTTGAGCTCAATTGCTTCAACCTCTTTAACGCCAAACTTCTCGATAAACCCCGCGGATACCTTGGCAGCCGCCCAAGATGCAGCAGATTTGGCCAAGCCCCACAAATTGCTGGCGCCCTCTGTGGCAACAAGGATCGCGACATCAATGCCAAGGTCTACGCCTGCTTTCAGGAATTGGCCGTGATAAAGGTCTTCCAAGCTGCTGGTGCCGGGCAAGGAGTGCCATATGGCCTTGAAGAAGTCACGGGGTTGCGTGGCCGTTTCAAGTGTATTGCTGGACCAATTACGGTGAAGGTCGACAAAGTCGGATTTGTACAGGTATGTGGAGTCGACCATCACTTTGGCCAATTTCGATAGTCTTCCAGCCACATAATGGGGGGAGAACGCGTCATTTTCCTGGTGGGCAGGGAAGGACACCGGTAACGGCCAGGGTTCGTTATTGTCATCCAGGAGGCGTTGATCGGTGGCTCTCAAAACGACTTCTGATTTAACCCCCGATTTAGGTTCAGTGCCGGTCTTGAAAGCCTCGGCATCGATTTCCAGGCTGACTTTTTGGCCTAGGGGGGTATCCGGATCAATGTCGGCAATTCTTACAATCTGGCCCCACGTCGGGTAAACCGCAAAATCTCTTCTGGCCCCGTTGTAGATCGACGTGATCACCATGCCGCTGCCGGCGCCTTCAACGTTCAAAAACTCTACGTCGCCATAAAGCAGGCTCTTGCGCTCTTCGACAGGCAGCTTGTTGAGCATGTTCTCGAACAGTGTCGTGGTATGCCGCCTGCGAAGATTGAAATCCGCCTTTATAGCCTTGTCGAATTCATCGTTGATCACTGGAAAGCCAGGTTCCCCGGCCTTTTTACGCAGGCTGTCGAAATCCACATGATTGCCTTCCTGCCCCCAGCTTTCATCCAGCCTGCCTGCTTCATAGATTTCTGCCAGGCTATAGTGTCTCCCGCTGATCAAACCAGCGAGTTCGTTTTCAATCATAAAGCGTTTTTCATAGTCGATATGGCTGCCGAACTGTTCTCTTAGTACTTTCAGTGCCATGTCCCTTCTATTGGGCGCTTCAACTGTTCTCAGCCACTGGACGGCTTCGGCGGTGGCCTGGGTGGCTGCCTGGAGTTTCTGCTGGCTGTCTTTCAATTGCTCCAGGGTGTAGTTGTTCTTATCAACGTTGTTATGGATGGCCGCCCAATCCAATAACGGATTCATTTGCGCGTAGCTGTATATCTGCGCTTCCAGTGCTGAGATAGGCCGGATGTTATGAAGACTCATGATTTCCGGGTACGTCATGTTTGCGGTCGCGCCAGGCGCTGTCCATTCGATCCGGTTGACCGCAGTCGTAAACTCGACATCCTCCGGCGAGCCGAGCGTTACTTGTTTCGGTACATCCTTCACCAGTAATTGCGGTGCCGCCCCTTGTAGAAGCAAGTGCGCAACTGCCGGTGCAAGGTGACGAGGGATGCCTTTGTTCTCAATCAGGTGTTGCGTGAAGCGTTCGCGCCTGAGGTGAGTGCTGCGGCCAACGTTATCGTTGTCGGTCAAATCGGCTCCGGCAATGGTCTTGTGTTGAGTGCCGGCCGTTGGATCAACTTCCAGTATCAGGTACGTCAAAAGCAACTTCCTCAAGCTGGTTGAGGTTACAGCCACCTTAATGCGGGTTTGCAGATCGGTGGCGAGTTCAAGCGCATCACTGCAGGTAAGCAGTTGCTCCAGTGCCTGTTCAGGATCGGTACTGAGGTTGGTAACCCTACTGCTGAGGTAATTGAGGAGCGTGTTATTGGTGCCGATCCTTTTTTTCGCCTCTTCGACCAGCTCATCGCGTTGCGCGGCATTCAGCGGCAGTGGCGTCGACAGGAACCCCCAGCGATTGCCCAGCGGAGGAGAGTGGGGAGCCCGCGTCTGCAAGGCCTTCAGCAAATTGTCGTTGTCTGCTTTTGATGACACTGGGTACCAGTTGTTGTGCGAGATAAATTCGGCAACCGTTGTCACGCCCTTGGGTTGATGGGAAGAGTCTGGATCGACCACAAGACGCCTGGAGCCGCTGTCCGGTGTCCAGTTTTCCAAGGCTTGGATCAGTCTGTAACGGTCGTTGCTGTCACCCACTGCGGTGTTTTGCCGGGCCAGCCAGCCCACTATGTTTTCTGGGTTATCAGGTGGATTGGGAAATTGTTGGGTGCGGCCCATCAAGGCAGCCTGTTGGTCAAATCTCGTGCTGCCGGGGGTGTCGCTGAGGCTATAAAAGTTGGCCACCCATTGGTAGGGAGCACCGTTGGATTCGGCGTGAAGCAGTGCAATGGGTTGTGTTTGATTCGCGAATGCCTGCGCTGCGGTTAGCACGGGCGCCAGCGCGTCAAAGTAATTGGGGTACTTTTGCGCGAACGCGGTGGCAGTGAAACGCTGTTCTTGCGCCCCAACCTTGCTAACCAGCGCGTTGTCCGTGGGGTCATAACGCAAGGAAGCCAGGTCAACCTTCTGCTCATGCGCCCACGCCTTGAAACCCTGGCTATTGAGGGCTTTGTGCAGGTAGGCCCGCCATTGACCGAACAGGCTGTTGGGCGGTATCAGTTGGATGATTTTCGATGCGGCTTGTTCGGGGGCGAGTTTCAGTTCAAGCATTGCACGATGAACAGTGGTGGCAAGCTCACCTTCGGCGCGCGCCAAAAGGTCTTCGGGGGTGTCCTCAGCTTCCACAAGCGCCGCCCGGCTGGCTTTGATGGCGGCGGCCAGTTTTTCAAGTGGCGAGGGGGAGAGCGGCGTAGAGGCCAGCATTTGCGTCACGGCCTGCTGGTTTTGCCGTACGGCGACAGACTGGGGATCGTTCAACGAGGTGTCGACCAGTGCGCTGAAGGTTTGATTTTGAACCAATGCTAAGCCACGATTTAGCAAGGTGTTCAGTTGGTGTTCTTTCCAGTCGGGTTGTCGGGTGTCTGGCTGAGGGGGCATTTGCTCATTGTAGAAACGCATCACCTCGTTCAGTGTTGCGGTGGGCGGAGCAGGGTAGTGCACATTGGCATGAGAGCCTGCGGCCATCTGCTGCACCGCCTGCTTTATCTTGAGCCAGACATTACTCCACTCTTCTGACTTTTCTGACACATCGTTCAGGGTGAACGTGATTTCCACGCCTTTCACGTTGGCGGTCAGGGTGCCTGTGTCGGGGTTGATGCGGGCCGTCTTGGGATCAAGGCCTTGTTTCTGCGCAAAGTCGGTAAAAGTGGTGCTTGTGAACGCATTCAGAAGCTGCTGGCGAACTTGGTTGAAGGTTGAGTACTCGGGCACTTCATTGAGCATAGGTGGCGTATTGTCATTTCCACCATTCAGCGCTGGCAATTGTTTCAGCAGCGTCTCGCTGCACTGCCATGCCAGCGCCTCGTCGGCCTCCTGAACCCTTTGGGCTGCGGTCAACGGCGCATAGCGAGCGAGGCGTTGATCCAGTTGCTCCGCTGGCAGATCGACGATTTGTTGCTTGGCTTGCTGTTGACGTTGCTTGACGGGGGCATACTGTTGCTCGTAAAGCGGGTCGGAATGACGTAGCGAAGGAAATGTTCCCTCACGAATCAACTGCCCAATGTTGAATAACGTATCCTCATTGTAGTTTCGGGAGTAATCATGGGGCAGTGGCATGCCATAGAAGTTGGTAATCAGCTCAGGAAACGCCCGGTCTCGCCCGAAAAATCTGAAAGGTTCACGACTGGAGCCCGCCACTTTTGTGACCGCTTTGAAAACCGCCGATGTTGCCTTTGAAAAACTGTCTTTGCCGTACTGGCTGATATCAATGTCGTGGTCCTCCTGCTGCAGGAGGAGGCGCCCGGCGGGGTCGATCACCAACGATTCAATATCGATGTCATGGGTTTGGGCAAACGATTTGAAGGGTTCCGAGCGAAGCGCATCATCCAGCTCGGCAAGGGCCAGGCCAAAAGTGGAGTCGGGCTCGACGTGAACCGTGTATTGGGTGCCTTTTAGAGCCAGCTCTTTATCGTTAAGCAACGCGTTGATCAGGGTGTAGGCTGTATTGATCGCCAACTCCGCATCAGCCTTGTCAACCAACGTGTCGGCGAACTTGCGCAGCGAGGCGTTGCCTGTGTCCTGGCTGGGGGGCGCGTTCTGCAGATCTCGACGTAAGCGCGAAGAAACAGGACGAATTTTTGGCGCGCTGGGCACGGGACTATCAATGATTTCTTGAATCAACTGGTCGGTGTTTTTTTGCGGATCGAGCGCACTTGGCTGACCAAGAAGTTTCTCGACCTCTGCCCGTACTGCGGGAGCTGCCAGCGGATCAGGCGAACTCATCACGTGTTGCCTGATCTGCTCGAACAGGCTTGATTGTTCTTTTGTCGCTCTGAATCTGAGCAAGGATTCAATGCGCTGACGCGTGTGATCCGGCAGATCAACCGGCGGGGTGAAAGGTGTCTGGCGTTGGTCGATGGGGTTAGCGAAAAGTCCGATGACGATGGAGGTGACCGAGACGCGGAGCGGGCCAGCCGGTGGTTTCGGGTTATCACGCTGCGCAGTGGTTGTGCGGTGGTTTGAGACTGGAAGCCCGATCATAAGAAGTCCTCAACAGCAGCGGATATAGGCAGGAAATTCCGCGCAATGGAAAATGGAAGACACTTTTCTTACGTGGCAACCAGCGCTGTTAGGTTCCTTTTGAATTCCCCTATAGATCTATCTAGGGAGGCGTCGCTGTTTCAGGCGAGGTTCTGCTCAGTCAGTCGCTGCACCGCCAGGCGACGGTAGTGGGAAGGGGTCATGCCCTTGAGTTGCTGGAAGCGCCGGTTGAAGTTGGAGATATTGTTGAAGCCCGACTCGAAACACACATCCGTCACGGCTTTATCCCCATCGGCCAACAACTCGCAGGATTTGCTGATACGCAACCGGTTGACGAACTCGATGAATGTGCGCCCGGTGGCCTGTTTGAACACGCGAGAGAAGTAAGTGGGCTTCATGCCCAAGTATTCCGCCACTTCTTCGAGCGGCAACTCCCGCGCGTAGTGGGCGAAAATGTAGTCTACGGCGCGGTTGGTGCGGTCGATGCTGTGTTCATCGGCCAGTTGCGGCGTGGTCACACCGGAAAGCAGTTGGTAGTCCTCACAGGCGCTCAACACGTCCAGCAGGATAAAGAAGTGCCCCAGGCGCGCCATGCCTTGGGCGTCCTCGATGCGTTGCATCAAGGTCATGGCCTGGGCGATGGTCTTTTTGCAGCGAAACTCGATGCCGGACTGCGCCCGCTCCAGCAGCGGCGCCAGGCTTTTGAGTTCGGCGAAGATGTGGCTGCCGTGCTCGAACAGCTCATCGGTGAAGTTCACCAACATGTCGCGCTTGGGCACCACCTCGTCTTCCTCCACCTGGCTGATCCAGTTATGGGGCAGGTTGGGGCCGGTGAGGAACAGGCTTTCCGGGTAGAAGTTGCCGATGTAGTCACCGATAAACACCTTGCCGGAGCTGGCGACGATCAGGTGCAGCTCGTATTCCTTGTGGAAGTGCCAGCGCACCAGCGGGCAAGGGAAACCGTGTTGGCGATAAATAATGGACAGGCCGTTGTGGTCGTCCATCAGTTCGTAGGAAGGGTCGGTGATGCGCGTTGCTCGGGTCATGCTGCCGTCGCTTTATTGTGGTTGCTGCGTAGGATAATGCCCCCTTGCGCACGACCTCGCCAGCGTCGATGTTTATACGTTGCGGTTTTTTGCCTCGATCCACTGGGACATGTACTGCGTACTTTTGTGGGCATGGTGGCGCAGCATGCTGCCGGTGAAGTTATCGCGGCGATGGGCCGAAAGGCGCCCGCGGCACTGCTCCAGGCAGGCCACCAGCGCCGGGCCATGGATGTTCTGGTCATACCGTCTGGCCAGCAGTCGGCGACCGTCCTCCTGGGCCTGGTTCCAGCGTTCACAGTCTTGATACAGGGCCACCGCGGCTGCCGCGAGGGCCGGGGCGCTTTGTTCCACGGCACCAGGCCACGGCTGTTCATCCCCCATGGCCTCGGCACCGATCGGCGTGGTGACGTTTGGCGTGCCGCACAGCATTGCATCCGCCAGCTTGCCCTTGATTCCGGCGCCGAATCGCAAGGGTGCCAGGCAGATGCGCGCCGCGGACATCACTTGCAGGGCGTCTTCGGCCCAGTTCATTACATGAAAGCCCTGCGCCGGGTTGTGCAGGGCCGTGGCTTTGGGCGGGGTGTAGGCGCCATAAATGTGCAGTTGCGCTCCCGGGAGTTGCTGGCGGATCAGCGGCCACAGGCTGTTCTTCATCCACAGCACCGCATCCCAGTTGGGGGCGTGGCGGAAGTTGCCGATGCTGAGGAAATGGGCGCGGTCTTCAAATGGCGCGAAGGGCTCGGTCGGCGGTTCCAGCATCAGCGGGCACCAGTGGAGCAGGGCGGCGGGCACCTTGAACTGCTCGGTGAGCAGGCGCGCCTCTGCGTCGGAGATCATCAGGCTGATGTCACAGCGATAAATCGCGGCGATTTCGCGCTTGGCAATGTCAGTGTCGGCCATTAGCCGGAATTCTTCGTCCAGGGCCAAATTGAACAGGGCGCTGAAGTCGTTACTGTCTGGATGCGTCCTCAGGTGGTCCTTGAGGTGCTGGTGCCGGGCATCGCGCAGGCTTTGCAGGTCGCTGGTTTCCAGGACGCGAAGGGCATCGGGGCATTGTTTCTCGACACGCCAGCCAAACTGCTCTTCCATCATGAAGCGGTCGAACAGCACGATATCCGGGGCGAGTTCGCGGATAAAATCATCGAAACTGCTGTTATTGAGTTCGATTAGGCATTCGGCGATGCCCAGCGCGGGCAAATCGGCCTTGTGCTCGCCGATGGTTGCGGGGCTGCTGAAGGTTATGTCCCAACCTTGTGTCAGAAAGCTCTCAAGAATCTGCATCATATGCCCGCCTGCGGCCGAGGAACGCGGCTCCGGCCAGACATAACCAATGACCAGGACTTTGGTGGCAGGCTGATTCATCAACAACAGGTTCCTTGAAGGGCAGGGCGATCGGCGCGCAATTAAACCATAACCGGCGGCATGAGAATTTATGTCTGGCGGTAGGTAGCCATCGCACTTTGTGGTTAACTTCCGCCTCTCGAATTCGTTTCATCAAACCCAGCATAAGGATTCTGTTCATGGCTCAAGTCACCCTTCGTGGTAATCCTGTCCAGGTTGAAGGCGAACTGCCGAAAACCGGCTCCACCGCTCCTGAATTCAGCCTGGTTGCTGTCGACCTGTCGCAAGCGACCCTGGAAACCTTCGCCGGCAAGCGCAAGGTTCTGAACATCTTCCCAAGCGTTGATACCCCGACCTGCGCGACCTCGGTACGCAAGTTCAACGCCCAGGCCAACGACCTGAGCAACACGGTCGTGCTGTGCATTTCCTCTGATCTGCCGTTTGCCCAGAAGCGTTTCTGCGGCACCGAAGGCCTGGACAATGTGCTGAGCCTGTCGGACTTCCGCAACGCCGACTTCGCTGTCGACTACGGCGTT
Source organism: Pseudomonas sp. NFPP24 (assembly GCF_900112095.1). NCBI lineage: Bacteria > Pseudomonadati > Pseudomonadota > Gammaproteobacteria > Pseudomonadales > Pseudomonadaceae > Pseudomonas > Pseudomonas sp. NFPP24. The sequence continues at coordinate 52,343 of NZ_FOKD01000013.1, read as the reverse complement.
TCCCTCGCCGACGGCCCACTGCAGGGCCTGACCGCCCGCGCCGTGGTGGTACTGGACGAGAACAACACTGTGCTGCACAGCGAGCTGGTTGCGGAAATCGGCCAGGAGCCGAACTACGAAGCAGCCCTGGCTGTTTTGAAGTAACTGTTTCGGTACGTTACTGTCGTTTTGCAGTAACACGCGTGATGCATGATTGCGGCCTGGCCTAGTCCAGGCCGTTTTTATTTGTGTCTCAACTGCTTAGCGAAATAGCGGGCAGACTAAGATCAGAAGTTAAAAGTTGTAAGCCCAAGGTAAATAGCCGGTAAAGGCGCTTTTCTAAATGCGCCCCAGTGCTTATCTTTCAGCCTCCCAAAGAAGAAGCTCTCGCGCCCAATGGTTGATCACTCCATGCAATCCTCCCCCCGTAAGTCCCGCCGCTGGCTGTTCGGCCTGCTTGTGCTGCTGGTTATCGCCGGCCTGTGCTGGAAGTTCTGGCCCGGCAGCCATAAGGATGGCGCCGAAAAGCCCGCGGGCCATGCCGGCAAGACGGGGATGATGCGCCCGGGGTTCGGCGGCTCCGCCGGCCCGGTACCGGTGCGCGTGGCGCCCGCCGTGCTGGGGGAGTTCCCGGTGTACTACAAGGCGCTGGGCACGGTGACCGCGCTCAACACCATCAATGTGCGCAGCCGGGTAGGCGGCGAGCTGGTGAAGATTGCCTTTGAGGAAGGCCAGATGGTCAAGGCCGGCGACCTGCTCGCCGAGATCGACCCGCGCAGCTACCAGAACGCCTTGCTCCAGGCCCAGGGCACGCTGATGCAGAACCAGGCTCAGTTGAAGAACGCCCAGGTCGATGTGCAGCGTTACCGCGACCTGTACGCCCAGGACAGCATCGCCAAGCAGACCCTGGACACCGCCGAAGCGCTGGTCCTGCAATACCAGGGCACGGTCAAGACCAACCAGGGCGCGGTGGATGACGCCAAGCTCAACCTCGAATTCACCAAGATCCGCGCACCGATCAGCGGCCGCGTGGGCCTGCGCCAGGTCGACGTAGGCAACCTGGTGGCGGCCAACGACACCACCTCACTCGCGGTGATCACCCAGACACAACCGATCAGCGTGGCCTTCACCCTGCCGGAAAACACCCTGGAAACCGTGCTCACCCGCTACCACGCCGGCAACAAGCTGCCTGTAGAGGCCTGGGACCGTGGCGACGTGAAGAAGCAGGCTACCGGCGTGCTGCAAAGCCTGGACAACCAGATAGACGTCACCACCGGCACCCTGAAGTTCAAGGCGCGTTTCGATAACAAGGACCAGGCGCTGTTCCCCAACCAGTTCGTCAATGTGCACTTGCTGGCCGATACCCTGCATAACGTGGTGCTGGCGCCGTCGGCGGCGATCCAGTTTGGCAACACCGGAACCTTCGTCTACGTGCTGGACGGTGACAAGAAGGTCAAGATGCAGCCCCTGGTGGTCGGTGATTCCGATGGCGACAACACGGTGATCAAAGAGGGCCTCAAGGCTGGCGACCGCGTGGTGTTGGAAGGCACCGACCGCTTGAAGGACGGCAGCGAGATCGAAGTGGTCAACGACAGCAGCGAAGTGCCGACCACCCCGACCGAACACCTGCAAGGCAAGCCTGCGGCTAAAGGGGAGACCGGTGCCACCGCCGGCAAGGCGCAAAAGGTCGGTTCATGAACCTGTCGCGGCTGTTTATCCTTCGCCCGGTCGCCACTACGCTGAGCATGCTGGCCATTGTCCTGGCCGGCATCATCGCGTACCGCTTGTTGCCGGTGTCGGCCTTGCCCCAGGTGGATTACCCGACGATCCGGGTGATGACCCTGTACCCAGGGGCCAGCCCGGACGTGATGACCAGTGCGGTCACCGCACCGCTGGAGCGCCAGTTCGGGCAAATGCCCGGCCTCACACAGATGGCCTCCACCAGTTCCGGCGGAGCGTCGGTGCTGACCCTGCGTTTCAACCTCGATATCAATATGGATGTCGCCGAGCAGCAGGTGCAGGCCGCGATCAACGCGGCCACCAACCTGCTGCCCAAGGATCTGCCGGCGCCGCCGGTGTACAACAAGGTCAACCCGGCGGACACCCCGGTGCTGACCCTGGCGATCACCTCCAAGACCATGCTGCTGCCCAAGCTCAATGATCTGGTGGATACGCGGATGGCGCAGAAAATCGCGCAGATCAGCGGCGTCGGCATGGTCAGCATCGCCGGCGGCCAGCGCCAGGCGGTGCGCATCAAGGTCAACCCCGAGGCCCTGGCGGCCAACGGCTTGAACCTGTCCGATGTGCGCACGCTGATCGCCGCGTCCAACGTCAACCAGCCCAAGGGCAACTTCGACGGGCCGACCCGTGTGTCGATGCTCGATGCCAACGACCAGTTGGTCTCGCCCGCGCAATATGCCGAACTGATCCTGGCCTACAACAACGGCGCGCCATTGCGCCTCAAGGACGTGGCGCAGATCGTCGACGGCGCTGAAAACGAACGCCTTGCCGCCTGGGCCAATGAAAACCAGGCGGTGCTGCTGAACATCCAGCGCCAGCCGGGTGCCAACGTGATCGAGGTGGTGGACCGCATCAAGGCATTGCTGCCCAGCATCACCGACAACCTGCCGGCCGGCCTCGATGTGACGGTGCTCACCGACCGTACCCAGACCATCCGCGCCTCGGTCAAGGATGTGCAACACGAATTGCTCATCGCCATCGCCCTGGTGGTCATGGTGACGTTCCTGTTCCTGCGCCGGGTCAGTGCCACGATCATCCCGTCCATCGCCGTGCCGCTGTCGCTGGTGGGCACCTTTGGCGTGATGTACCTGGCCGGATTCTCCATCAACAACCTGACGCTGATGGCGCTGACCATCGCCACCGGGTTCGTGGTGGATGACGCGATCGTGATGCTGGAGAACATTTCCCGCTATATCGAGGAAGGCGAAACACCACTGGCCGCCGCGCTCAAGGGCGCCAAGCAGATCGGTTTCACCCTGATTTCCCTGACGCTGTCGCTGATTGCGGTGTTGATCCCGCTGCTGTTCATGGCCGACGTGGTCGGGCGCCTGTTCCGTGAGTTCGCCATTACCCTGGCGGTGGCGATCCTGATTTCCCTGGTGGTGTCCCTGACCCTCACGCCGATGATGTGCGCACGCTTGCTCAAGCGTGAGCCAAAGGAGGAAGAGCAGGGGCGTTTCTACAAGGCCAGCGGTGCCTGGATCGATTGGTTGATTGCGCGTTACGGGAGCATGTTGCAGTGGGTGCTCAAGCACCAGCCACTGACCCTGCTGGTGGCCATCGCCACCCTGGGCCTCACTGTATTCCTGTATCTGGTGGTGCCCAAGGGGTTCTTCCCGGTGCAGGATACCGGCGTGATCCAGGGCATTTCCGAAGCGCCGCAGTCGATTTCCTTCGCCGCCATGAGCCAGCGCCAGCAGGAGCTGGCCAAGATCATCCTGGCCGATCCGGCGGTGGAAAGCCTGTCGTCGTATATCGGTGTGGACGGCGATAACGCTACCCTCAACAGCGGGCGCCTGTTGATCAACCTCAAGGCCCACGGCCAGCGTGACTTGAGCGCAGCCCAGGTGATCAACCGTTTGCAGCCGCAGATCGACAAGCTGGTGGGCATCCGCCTGTTCATGCAGCCGGTGCAGGACCTGACCATAGAAGACCGTGTGAGCCGTACCCAGTACCAGTTCAGCATGTCCTCGCCGGACGCCGAGCTGCTGGCGCTGTGGAGCGACAAGCTGGTGCATGCGCTCAGCCAGTTGCCGGAACTCACTGATGTGGCCAGCGACCTGCAGGACAAAGGCCTGCAGGTGTACCTGGTGATCGACCGCGATGCGGCCTCGCGCCTGGGCGTGAGCGTATCGACCATCACCGACGCCCTGTACGACGCCTTCGGCCAGCGGCAGATTTCCACCATCTACACCCAGGCCAGCCAGTACCGCGTGGTGTTGCAGGCCCAGTCCGGCGAGACACTCGGGCCGGACGCGCTGAACCAGATCCACGTGAAAACCACCGATGGCGGCCAGGTGCGCTTGTCCAGTCTGGCCCATGTGGAACAGCGTCAGGCGCAGTTGGCGATTGCCCATATCGGCCAGTTCCCGGCGGTGATGATGTCGTTCAACCTGGCCCCCGGCGTCGCGCTGGGCAAAGGCGTGGAGCTGATCAACCAGACCCGGAAAGACATCGGCATGCCGGTGGGCGTGCAGACTCAGTTCCAGGGCGCAGCCCAGGCGTTCGAAGCGTCGCTGTCGAGCACCTTGCTGCTGATCCTGGCGGCGGTGGTCACCATGTACATCGTGCTCGGTGTGCTCTACGAGAGCTATATCCACCCGATCACCATTCTCTCGACCTTGCCATCGGCGGCGGTGGGAGCCTTGCTGGCCTTGCTGCTCAGCGGCAATGACCTGGGCATGATCGCGATCATCGGCATCATTCTGTTGATCGGTATCGTCAAGAAGAACGCGATCATGATGATCGACTTCGCCCTCGACGCTGAACGCAACCAGGGCCTCGACCCGCAGACCGCCATTTACCAGGCGGCGCTGCTGCGCTTCCGGCCGATCCTGATGACCACCCTGGCGGCGTTGTTCGGCGCGGTGCCGTTGATGCTGGCCACCGGTTCCGGCGCGGAATTGCGCCAACCGCTGGGCCTGGTGATGGTCGGCGGTCTGCTGGTGAGCCAGGTGTTGACGCTGTTCACCACCCCGGTGATCTACCTGTACTTCGATCGCCTTGGCCGCCGCTGGCGCAAAGAGCCGCAAAGCCTGGAGCCGGTTGAGTCATGAACCTGTCCGGACCTTTCATCCGCCGGCCGGTCGCGACCATGCTGCTGAGCCTGGCGATCCTGTTGCTCGGCGGTGTCAGCTTCAACCTGCTGCCGGTATCGCCACTGCCGCAGATCGATTTTCCGGTGATCGTGGTATCGGCCAGCTTGCCCGGCGCCAGCCCCGAAGTGATGGCGTCTACCGTGGCCACGCCGCTGGAGCGTTCGTTCGGCGCGATTGCCGGCATCACCACCATGAGCAGTTCGTCGAGCCAGGGCTCCACCCGGGTGATCCTCGCGTTCGATTCCGACCGCGACATCAACGGCGCGGCGCGGGAAGTGCAGGCGGCGATCAACGCCTCGCGCAACCTGCTGCCCAGCGGTATGCGCAGCATGCCCACCTACAAGAAGATCAACCCGTCCCAGGCGCCGATCATGGTGCTGTCGCTGACCTCGGACGTGTTGCAGAAGGGCCAGTTGTACGACCTGGCCTCGACCATTCTTTCCCAGAGCCTCTCGCAGGTTCCGGGTGTGGGCGAAGTGCAGATCGGCGGCAGCTCCCTGCCGGCCGTGCGCATCGAGCTGGAGCCCAAGGCTCTCGACCAGTACGGCGTGGCCCTCGATGATGTGCGCAACACCATCGCCAACGCCAACCAGCGCCGGCCCAAGGGCTCGCTGGAAGACAATGAGCGTAACTGGCAGATCCAGGCCAACGACCAGTTGGAAAAGGCCAAGGACTACGAGCCGCTGCTGATTCGCTACCAGAACGGGGCTGCCCTGCGCCTTGGGGATGTGGCCAAGATCAGCGACGGTGTGGAAGACCGCTATAACAGCGGCTTCTTCAATAACGACTCGGCGGTACTGCTGGTGATCAACCGCCAGTCCGGTGCCAACATCATCGAGACGGTGCGGCAGATCAAGGCGCAGTTGCCGGCGTTGCAGGCGGTGCTACCGTCCAGCGTCAAGCTGAGCCTGGCCATGGACCGCTCGCCGGTGATCACCGCCACCTTGCATGAAGCCGAGATGACCTTGCTGATTGCCGTGGGGCTGGTGATCCTGGTGGTGTACCTGTTCCTGGGGAATTTCCGCGCCTCGCTGATCCCGACCCTGGCGGTGCCGGTGTCGCTGGTGGGCACCTTTGCGGTGATGTACCTGTACGGGTTCTCGTTGAACAACTTCTCGCTGATGGCGTTGATCCTGGCCACCGGCCTGGTGGTGGACGATGCCATCGTGGTGCTGGAGAACATCTCCCGGCACATCGACGAAGGCGTGCCGCCGATGAAGGCGGCGTATCTGGGCGCACAGGAAGTCGGCTTTACCTTGCTGTCGATGAACGTGTCGCTGGTGGCGGTGTTCCTGTCCATCCTGTTCATGGGCGGGATTGTCACCAACCTGTTCCGCGAGTTTTCCATCACCCTGTCGGCGGCGATCATTGTGTCGTTGATTGTCTCGCTGACCCTGACCCCGATGCTCTGCGCGCGCTGGCTGAAACCCCACGTCAAAACGCAGATGACCGGTTTGCAACGCTGGAGCCAGAAGATCAACGACCGCATGGTTGCCGGCTACGCCACCAGCCTGGACTGGGTGCTGCGCCATCGGCGCCTGACCCTGCTCAGCCTGTTGCTGACCATCGGCATGAACGTGGCGCTGTACGTGGTGGTGCCGAAAACCTTCATGCCCCAGCAGGACACCGGCCAATTGATCGGTTTTGTGCGCGGTGACGACGGCCTGTCGTTCAGCGTGATGCAGCCGAAAATGGAGACCTTCCGCAAGGCGGTGCTCAAGGACCCGGCGGTGCTCAGCGTGGCCGGCTTCATCGGCGGCAACAACGGCACCAACAACGCGGTGATGCTGGTCCGCCTCAAGCCCATCAGCGAGCGCAAGGTCTCCGCCCAGGCGGTGATCGAGCGTCTGCGCAAGGATGTGCCGCTGGTGCCGGGCGGGCGTCTGTTCCTGATGGCCGACCAGGACCTGCAATTCGGCGGTAGCCGCGACCAGACCAGTGCGCAGTATTCCTACATCCTGCAAAGCGGCGACCTGGCGGCGTTGCGCCTGTGGTACCCGAAAGTGGTCGCGGCGCTGCGCGAGTTGCCGGAACTCACCGCCATCGACGCCCGTGAAGGTCGCGGTGCGGCGCAGGTCACGTTGATTGTCGACCGCGACCAGGCCAAGCGCCTGGGGATCGACATGAACATGGTCACCGCCGTACTGAACAACGCGTACAGCCAGCGGCAGATTTCGACCATCTACGACAGCCTCAACCAGTATCAGGTGGTGATGGAGGTCAACCCGAAATATGCCCAGGACCCGATCACCCTCAACCAGATGCAGGTGATCACGTCCACGGGCGCACGGGTGCCGTTGTCGACCATCGCCCATTATGAGAACAGCCTGGCCGACGACCGCGTCAGCCACGAAGGCCAGTTCGCCTCGGAAGACATCGCCTTCGACATGGCGCCCGGCGTGACGGTGGAGCAGGGTACGGCCGCCATCGAACGGGCGATTGCCAAGGTCGGCTTGCCGGAAGACGTGATTGCCAAGATGGCCGGTACCGCCGATGCCTTCGCGGCCACGCAGAAGGGCCAGCCGTTCATGATCCTCGGCGCGCTGGTGGCGGTGTACCTGGTGTTGGGCATTCTGTACGAAAGCTACATTCACCCGCTGACCATTCTCTCGACCTTACCCTCGGCGGGTGTCGGCGCCATGCTCGCCATTTACCTGACGGGAGGCGAGTTCAGCCTGATCTCCCTGCTGGGCCTGTTCCTGTTGATTGGGGTGGTGAAGAAAAACGCGATCCTGATGATCGACCTGGCGTTGCAGCTGGAGCGCAATGACCGCATGGGGCCGCTCGAATCGATTCGCAGTGCCTGCCTGCTGCGCTTGCGCCCGATCCTGATGACCACCCTGGCGGCCATCCTCGGCGCCTTGCCGTTGCTGCTGGGTGCCGGCGATGGCGCGGAAATGCGCCGTCCCCTGGGCCTGACCATTATCGGTGGCCTGGTGTTCAGCCAGGTCCTGACCCTTTACACCACCCCGGTGGTTTACCTTTATCTCGACCGCGCGCGCCACCGCTTCAACGCCTGGCGCGGCGTGCGTACCGATGCTGCCCTGGACACTGCGCTATGACCGATTCAACCTTTGCCCGATTGGCCCTGTTCCGTGGTTCCCGCGTGGCGAGCCTGGTGCTCTGCGGCGTGTTGCTCAGCGCCTGCGCCGTCGGCCCCGACTACAAACGCCCGGAAGTGGTCGAGCCGGCGCAATTCAAGGAAGCCAAGGGTTGGCGCCAGGCCACCCCCAGTGATTCCCTGGCCCGTGGCGCCTGGTGGGAGTTGTACGGTGACCGCCAGCTCAATGAGCTGGTGCTGCGCCTGAACAGCTCCAACCAGACCGTGGCCCAGGCCGAAGCGCGCTTTCGCCAGGCCCAGGCACTGGTGCGCAGTTCCCGTGGGGCGTTTTACCCCACCGTCGACCTGAGTGCCGGGAAAACTCGGGCCAGCCAGGGCACTGGCAGCAGCAGCGCCAGCCTGAGCAGTTCCAGCAGCGGTATCCGCGACACCCTCAATGCGCAGTTGGGCGTGAGCTGGGAAGCGGATATCTGGGGCAAGCTGCGCCGGGGCCTGGAGGCCAATGAGGCCAGTGCCGAAGCCAGCTCGGCGGACCTGGCGGCGATGCGCCTGAGCCAGCAGTCGGAACTGGTGCAAAGCTACCTGCAACTGCGCGTCATGGATGAACAGACACGCCTGCTGCAAGCGACCCTGGAGACTTATCAGCGCTCCCTGCAAATGACCGAAAACCAGTACCGCGCCGGTGTTTCCGGCAAGGACGCGGTGGCCCAGGCGCAGACCCAGCTCAAGACCACCCAGGCCAGCCTGATCGACCTGATCTGGCAGCGCGCCCAGCTGGAAAACGCGATTGCGGTACTGATTGGCGAGGCGCCGGCCAACTTCAACCTGGCGGTGAGCAAGGACATCCCGGCGCTGCCGCAGATCCCGGTGAGCCTGCCCTCGCAGTTGCTTGAGCGTCGCCCGGACATCGCCTCGGCCGAACGCTCGGTGATCGCCGCCAACGCCAATATCGGCGTGGCCAAGGCGGCTTACTACCCGGACCTGACCCTGAGCCTGGCCGGTGGTTACTCCAGCAGCACCTACGCCGACTGGATCAGCCTGCCGAACCGCTTCTGGTCGGTGGGGCCAAAGCTGGCCATGACGCTGTTCGATGGCGGCCAACGTTCGGCTGAAGTCGACCGCACCGTGGCCTCCTATGACGAAACCGTCGCCAAGTACCGCCAGACGGTGCTGGATGGTTTCCGCGAAGTGGAAAACTACATGGTGCAGCTCAAGGTGCTGGAGGACGAGGCGGTGGTCAGCAACGAAGCGCTGGCGGCAGCGCGTGAGTCGCTGCGCCTGACCCAGAACCAGTACAAGGCCGGGCTGATTGCCTACCTGGATGTGGTCACTGTGCAGGCCACGGCCCTGAGCAACGAGCGCACGGTGCTGACCTTGCTGCAGACGCGCCTGGTGGCCAGTGTGCAATTGATCGCCGCGTTGGGCGGTGGCTGGGATGGACAGACACCGATCGCCGACAAAAACTGAAGATCAACTCGATCCAATGGGTGGGCTTGCTGTGATGAACAGGCGTGTTGAGGTTGGCGTGCCCGCTCACCACAATAAGCCCGCTCACCAAGTCCCACCGCCATATTTGGCCTCAACAAACCCTCGTTTTGAGTCATCCGATTGGCGTCAAAATGCCACTAATGGCGCTCTGATAATTAATCAAGTACTCAAGAATTATTCTCGCTACAATCGCCCGCTTTGCCATTTCGCACGGGCCTTTCGGGCTCGCTGTGCACGAGAAGTCCCATGCTCATCGGTAGTTACTCGCCCTCGCTGGTCGTGATCTCACTGTTCGTTGCGATCCTCGCTTCTTACACCGCGCTGGACCTTTCTGGCCGCATCGCCACCGCCAAGGGGCGCGCCGTTTACTTATGGATCACTGGCGGATCCATGGCGATGGGGGTGGGGGTGTGGTCCATGCACTTCATCGGCATGCTGGCTTTGCGCTTGCCGTTTACCCTGGGCTTCGACCTGGGGATTACCGCGCTGTCGTTGCTGATTGCGGTGCTGTCCAGCGGCTTTGCCTTATGGCTGGTCAGCCAACCGCGCCTGCCGGCCTGGCAGCTGGGGTTGGGGGCGCTGATCATGGGCACCGGCATTGCCAGCATGCACTACACCGGCATGGCGGCGATGCGCATGACGCCGGGCATCGATTACGACCCGACGCTGTTTGGCGCTTCGTTATTGATCGCGGTGGTGGCCTCCGGTGCAGCGTTGTGGATCGCCCATAATCTGCGCCGCAATACGCCGTATGTGCGCCTGGCCCGGGGTGGGGCGGCGGTGGTGATGGGGTTTGCCATCGTCGGTATGCATTACACCGGCATGGCAGCCGCACGCTTTGCCGATGAGAGCTTCTGCGGCGCGGCACTGAACGGTTTGAGCGGCAAGGGCCTGGATAACCTGGTGCTGGTTACCACCCTGGCGGTGCTGGCCATCGCTTTGCTGACGTCGTTGCTCGACGCACGCCTGGAAGCGCGCACAGCGGTTCTCGCCGACTCCCTGAGCCAGGCCAACCAGGAACTGACCCACCTGGCCCTGCACGACATGCTCACCGGCCTGCCCAACCGCACCTTGCTCGCCGACCGCATCCAGCAAGCCATGCAGGCGGTAAAAGAGCAGGGCGGCTGTTTTGCGCTGATGTTTATCGACCTGGACGGCTTCAAGCCGGTCAACGATGCTTTTGGCCACCATATGGGCGACCAGTTGCTGCGCGAAGTCGGCCAGCGCCTGCGTGAAGACTTGCGCAGTCACGACACCCTGGCGCGCATCGGCGGCGATGAGTTCGTATTGCTGGTGCAACTGACCCAGCCGGACGATGCCCTCGGCCTGGCCGAGCGCCAGGTGGTGCTGATCAACCGCGCCTTCCAGGTGGCCGAACATGAGTTGAAGATCTCCGCCAGCGTGGGCATCGCCGTGTTCCCGGGCAACGGCAATAACCCCCAGGAATTGCTGATGAACGCCGACGCCGCGATGTACCACGCCAAGGGCATGGGCAAGAACGGCTACAGCTTCTTTGATGCGTCGATGAACACCAACGCGCGCAAGCAATTGCAGTTGTTGCAGGACCTGCGCAATGCGGTGGAACAGCAACAATTTCGCTTGTACTACCAGCCCAAGTACGATGCGGCCAGTGGCATTGCGGTGGGGGCCGAAGCGCTGTTGCGCTGGGAGCATCCACAACAGGGCCTGTTGTTGCCGGCGACGTTTATCGAATTGGCGGAAAAGACCGGGTTGATCATCCCCATCGGCGAATGGGTACTCGATGAAGCCTGTCGCCAAATGAGCCTGTGGTACGCCCAGGGCTACGAAGATTGGCGTATCGCCGTGAACCTGTCGGCGCTGCAGTTCTGCCACGCCGGGCTGGTCAAGAGCGTGGCTCAAGCCCTTGAGCGTCATCGCTTGCCAGCCAACAGCCTGACCCTGGAAATCACCGAGACCACCGCCATGAGCGACGCCGATGCGAGCATGACGGTGTTGCAGCAGTTGTCGGACATGGGCGTCGATCTTTCCATCGATGACTTCGGCACGGGTTATTCCAGCCTGATGTACCTCAAGCGCCTGCCGGCCAACGAGTTGAAGATCGACCGTGGGTTTGTACGCGACCTGGAGCACGACAGCGATGATGCCGCCATCGTCTCGGCCATTGTCGCCCTCGGCCAGGCCCTGGGCCTGCGTATTGTTGCCGAAGGGGTGGAAACCGATGTGCAACAGACCTTTCTCACGCGCCTGGGGTGTAACTCCCTGCAAGGTTATCTGCTGGGCCATCCGTTGCCGGCGGAAGGGTTCATGGTCGACATCCAGCGTGCCGAAGACACCTTGGCGCCTGACAAAAGCCGTGCATGACGGGTATTCTTGGATCCAGCCCTAAACATCAGGTTGAATCAGGAGACCGCACGCATGGACAAAGTCGTCATCATCACCGGGGGCAGCCGTGGGATCGGCGCCGAGACGGCGTTGCTGGCCGCTCGCCAGGGTTATCGCATCTGCATCAACTATCAGTCTGACGAAGAGGCTGCCCACCGTGTGCTCGAACAAGTCCGCGCCCTGGGCGCCCAGGCGATTACCGTGCGCGCCGACGTGAGCATTGAAGATGAAGTGATTGCACTGTTTCATCGCGTCGACACCGAACTTGGCCGCGTCACCGCACTGGTCAACAACGCCGGTACCGTGGGGCACAAATCCCGTGTGGATGAGATGTCCGAGTTCCGTATCCTGAAAATCATGAAGACCAATGTGCTGGGGCCGATCCTGTGTGCCAAGCACGCGGTGCTGCGCATGTCGCCCAAGCATGGCGGGCAGGGCGGCAGCATTGTCAACGTGTCGTCGGTGGCGGCGCGCCTGGGGTCGCCCGGCGAGTATGTCGATTACGCTGCGTCAAAGGGCGCGCTCGACTCCTTCACCATTGGTCTGTCAAAGGAAGTGGCGGGTGAGGGCATTCGCGTCAACGCGGTGCGTCCTGGCTATATCTACACCGACTTCCATGCCCTGAGCGGCGACCCGGACCGGGTCAGCAAACTCGAATCCGGTATCCCCATGGCCCGTGGCGGGCGCCCGGATGAGGTGGCGGAAGCGATTATCTGGCTGCTGTCGGATAAGGCTTCGTATGCCACCGGGACGTTCCTTGATTTGGGCGGTGGCCGTTAGACGGCGGTGCTATCGGGTCCGCAAATGGCGCAGTGCGTCATAGCCCTTTAATGAAAACGCCTGGAGCAGGCTGGCTTCCGAATTGTAAACGGTGCTGTAGCCATCGCTGTTGAAACCATCGATCTGTCCATTGCGGCTATGGCTACCGTTTAGATAGCGATCGTCCAGGTTATCGAGAAACCGCAACACTTGGTCCAGATAGTAGAGCGCATTGGCCCTGGCTTCCGGGTGCGGGTTGGCTTCGGTGAAGTCACCCACCTGGCGTTTCAGGTCATCAATCAAGTGGTAATTGTCGCGATTGTCCAAAAAATTCTTAAGTACAGGGCTCTGTTCGATAATCCTGTCTGCAGAACGGTGATCGCCGGCAGGACGCCCCGTCGGGCCTGTCATCTCGCGTATTTGTTGCTGTTCTACTGCACGCATGTAATGGGGGGGGATCGGCAGTGGCTTGTCGGACATGCTCATGGGAAAGTTCCGGGTCAAAATGGGGTAAACGCATTCTCCCTTGTGAGAAACTTGCGCTTCTTTATGTGGTTCCTTGTTTTATCGGGTTCCCGTTCAAAACGACCGCACAATCCGCCCCAACGTCTCCATCGCCTTTTCCGACGCCTCGGTCCACGGGCTGCCATAGTTCAGGCGAATGCAGTTGCGAAAGCGCTGGGTCGCCGAGAAGATCGGCCCCGGCGCAATGCTGATGCCCTGCGCCAGGGCCATCTGGAACAGCTTCAGCGAGTCCGTCTGCTCCGGCAGTTCCAACCACAGGAAGTACCCGCCGGCCGGTTGGCTGACCCGCGTCTGTGCCGGAAAGTAGCGCGCGATGGCGGCCAGCATGGCGCTTTGCTGTTCTTCCAGGGCATAGCGCAATTTGCGCAGGTGCCGGTCGTAGCCGCCATGTTGCAGGTAATCGGCAATTGCGGCCTGGGCCGGCATTGAGGGGCATAGCGACGTCATCAGTTTCAAACGTTCGACCTTCTGCGCAAAACGCCCGGCCGCGACCCAGCCCACGCGATAGCCGGGGGCCAGGCTTTTGGCGAAGGAGCCGCAATGCATCACCAAACCTTCGGTGTCGAAGGCCTTGGCCGGCTTGGGTGCCTGCTGGCCATAATACAATTCGGCATACACATCGTCTTCGATCAGCGGCACCTGATGCTCGCGCAGCAGTTCCACCAGGGCCTGCTTCTTGGCTTCCGGCAGCGTCGCGCCCATGGGGTTCTGGAAGCTGGTCATGGTCCAGCAAGCCTTGATCGGGTAGCGCTGCAGGGATTGCGCCAGGGCGTTGAGGTCGATGCCGTCGCGCGGGTGCACGGGGATTTCCACGGCCTTGAGTTTCAAACGCTCCAACACTTGCAGGCACGCATAGAACGCCGGCGCTTCGATGGCCACCAGGTCACCCGGTTCGGTGACGGCTTGCAGGCACAGGTTGAGGGCTTCCAAGGCGCCATTGGTGATCAGCAGTTCCTCCATGGGCAGCATCAGGCCACCGACCATGTAGCGCAGGGCGATTTGCCGACGCAGTTGCGGGTTGCCCGGCGACATGTCGGTGACCACCAGGCGCGGGTCCATTTCGCGGCTGGCGCTGGCCAGGGACCGGGCCAGGCGCGGCAACGGGAACAGCATCGGGCTGGGGAACGCCGAGCCGAAGGGCACGGTGTTGGGGTCCTTGATCGAGTCGAGCACCGAGAACACCAGTTCGCTCACATCCACTTCGGTGGACTCATGCACCTGCTCGCTCACCACCGGCTCGGAAAACGGGCTGGGTGCGTGGGTGTTGACGAAGTAGCCGGAACGCGGCCGTGCCCGGATCAGGCCACGGCGTTCCAGCAGGTAGTAGGCCTGGAACACTGTCGACGGGCTGACGCCGTACGTCTGGCTGGCGTAGCGTACCGAAGGTACCCGCTGGCCGGGGCCGAGCACGCCGGAGCGGATCAGTTCTGCGATGTCGTCGGCGAATTTTTCGTAGCGTTTCATGGGGGCTCAATTAGCTTTTTACAGGTATTTTTCAGCGGTTCAGCGGCGCCACAAAGCGGCTGTCGGCAGCGCTATGGATCCACGGCTCATCCACATCCGAGACTTTGAAGCGCAAGGTCTGCGAGCTGCTTGTCGGTTTGTCCGCCAGCAATGCCACCGACACCGGCACATCGATGATTTCCCCCGGTGCCAGGCTGATCTCGGTCTTGCCCTGCAATTGGAAGCCGTCGGCGTCCACCAATTCCAGGCGGTAATCCTGGCGCTGCTGGGTCTTGTTGATCACCTTGAGGCTGTAGATGTTTTCAATCTGGCCCTGGGCGTTCTCGCGAAACATGCCACGGTCCTTGGTCACGTCCAGCGAGACCATGGGTCGTTCCACCAAGGCCACCACCAGGGCTGCGATCATCACCAGCAGCACCGCACTGTAGCCGATCAGGCGCGGCCGTAGCAGATGGGTCTTGCCGCCTTGCAGTTGATGTTCGCTGGTATAGCTCACCAGGCCGCGCGCGTAGCCCATCTTGTCCATGATCGAATCGCAGGCGTCGATGCACGCTGCACAACCGATGCACTCCATTTGCAGACCATCGCGGATGTCGATACCGGTAGGGCAAACCTGCACGCACAGTTGGCAGTCGATGCAATCGCCCAGGCCGACGTCGGCGGGTTTCACTTCACGTTTGCGCGGGCCACGGCGTTCGCCGCGAGCCACGTCGTAGGAAATGGTCAGGGTGTCCTTGTCGAACATCACGCTCTGGAACCGCGCATACGGGCACATGTGCATGCACACTGCTTCGCGCAACCAGCCGGCGTTGATGTAGGTGGCACCGGTAAAGAACAGCACCCAGAACAGGCTGACGCCGCCCATCTGCCAGGTCAGCAGTTCGCTGGCCAGGGGGCGGATCGGCGTGAAATAGCCGACAAAGGTCAGCCCGGTCAGCACACTGATGCCCAGCCACAAGGCGTGCTTGGCCGAGCGCCGCGCCAGTTTGTCCAGGCTCCAGGGCCCGGCATGCAGCTTGATGCGCTGGTTGCGTTCACCTTCGGTGACCTTTTCACACCACATGAACAGCCAGGTGAATGAACTCTGCGGGCAGGTGTAGCCGCACCACACACGGCCAGCGAACACGGTGATCGCAAACAGGCCGAAGGCGCAGATGATCAGCAAGGCCGACAGCAGGATGAAATCCTGGGGCCAGAAGGTCGCCCCGAAGATGTGGAATTTGCTTTCAGCCAAGTCCCACAGCACCGCTTGCCGGCCACCCCAGTTCAGCCACACGGTGCCGAAAAACGCCAGGAACAGAAAGCCTGCACCGCCTACGCGCAAGGTGCGGAACAGGCCGGTGAAACTGCGGGTATGAATCAGATTGTCGCTGGATTTGGCCTTCACCTTCTTCGGGTGTATGGGCTCAAAGGTTTCCACGGTGGGGATTCTTTCGCTCATGTCGTTCGCTCATCAGCCTCCATCAGGCCAATGAACTATGCGCGGGGGGCTGTTTGCATAACAGACTCAGGTAGCGTGATAAAAAGCGGATCAGATAGGCTGCGCGAGGTGTGCTGCGACAATGCGCTGCACCCCGTATCGCCTAGGGTGCAGCGCTATGACGGGTGTATTGATACAGATCAATCAAATCAGCGAACCAGGCTCTTCGGCCTTCACATGCTGGCGTCCATCGTGGGCTCCGGCGACCGTCAGCGCGTCGGCCTCGGCTTCAGTGATATAGATCCGCTCGGCGGCCAATTCCACGTAGGACATGGATTTTTCGGTGTCGGTCAGGACAGTGACCCGCGTCGCTGGCACGCTCTGTTCCTGGCGGTTGTCGTCGAGCATGAAGTAGCACAGTTGGTTGTCGATACGAATGGGCATGCCGATCTCCTTTCTCATGGGCTATGCAAGGTTAGGGGTAGGCAATGTGCAGGGGTTCCAGGCAACTGACTGGCGGTCGCCGCTGTCCATCCTTTACCAACAACGATAAAGGACGGCATCCATGGACGCCTGGTGGCATGAAGTGTGGCAAACCCTGCAGGCTGAATTCGCTGATATCGGCGACGCCAGGCAACTCACCCAGATCACCGTGCGCCTGCTGATCGCGGCGGTCCTGGGCGGCATCCTCGGCTTTGAGCGCGAGAGCAAGGGCAAGGCCGCCGGGGTGCGCACCCACATGCTGGTGGCGCTGGGTGCCGCGTTATTTGTGATGGTGCCGCAGATGTCCGGCAATCAGGCGGATGCAATGAGCAGGGTGGTCCAGGGTGTAATTGCCGGGATCGGTTTCCTGGGCGCGGGGACCATCATCAAGGGCAAGGACGATGAAGAAGGGCATGTCAAAGGCCTGACCACCGCCGCCGGCCTGTGGATGACCGCTGCGATTGGGGTCTCGGCCGGGTTGGGCCGGGAATCGACAGCGGTACTGAGTACGTTGCTGGCCTTGGCGGTGTTCAGCGTGATGCCCAGGCTTGTACGAATGGTGGAGAAGTAGGCATATGTTGGGCGGCCAGCCTCATAGCACTACATCGCTTGGTTTCAATTGGCCTCGTACTTCCACTTCAAGCGACGGTTGTCCAAACTTGTAAAAAATCATCAGCGTGCTGACGTTAGCTTTTGGGTCATAGTAAATGGCGCCTTCGCCTTCTTCCAGACCGCCTCCCGTCCCCAGCTCGAGGACGGACTCCTTCCAGCGTACAGGTTTACCACCGGTTACTGTGCGTATACCCGACACATCAATCTTGTCCTTGCCGCTTTCGAAATCCATGATGGTATCGACGCCGTTGAACATGCTCGAATCAGTCGGACTGCCGTAGACAAAGGTATCCGCGCCTTTCCCGCCCCACAGTTTGTCCCAGCCTCTGCCGCCATGAATAACGTCGTTACCGTCACCGCCTTCCAGGATGTTATTGGCGTCGTTACCCACGATCAAATCATTGCCCTTGCCGCCTTTGGCGTTTTCGATGATGACGCCATTGGCGATAGAAAGGTTCCTGTCACGGCCATTGGCATTGGTGAAGGTGCCCGGCATCAGGCTGATCTTCTGGTCCTTTTTGTAACCGGAAAGATCCAGCGTGTCGTTGCCGCCGCCATCCCAGATGGTACCCCTGAGTTCATCCTTGTCGGACTTGAGCTTCAGGACGTCACGGTCGGCGTTCGAGTTGAAGCCGTAGACAGTGTCTCCCTTGCGCGTTTGATGGTTAGCGCCGTATCGGCTTTGAATCGCGGTGATGTCATCCATCAAGGGCATAGGTGTAGGGCTTCCATGTTCATATTTGCTCATGATGGTGTGTTTACGGGAGTCCTCCAAATAGCCAAGTTTGTTCTGTTCATATTTTTTTCCGTAGTTGCGTCCCGGGTGGGTCAAGCCAAGCGTGTGGCCGGCTTCATGCACCAACGTCGTCATGCCGCCCGGGCCTGAACTTTCCTTTTCTGTGGTCCAGACCTGTGCGCTTTGCTTTTCTTTTTTCGGCTGAATGGCGTGGGGGTTGAAGGGCGCGTGTTCACCTCTCGGGTTGCGCATGGTCTTAAAGTTTCCGAACTCGATATGGCCTTCGCTTTGCTCATTTCTTGGTCCTTCGACAAACTTGACGTTCGTCACATCTGCCCACTGGTTGAGTGCGTCGCGGGTTTTAGCCTTATTTGCTTCGGACACATCATTCACGCCCTGGTAGCGGCCGTACTCTTTTTTAGGTTTATCGGAGCCGGGTATGAACGAGTAGGTGACAACCGTGACACCATCACCGTTCTTGTCACGCCAACCTAAATGCGGACTTATCAAGCGCGGGATAGCTTCCTGCGAGGTTTTTGACTTCAGGCCATTTTTTTCAATATGCCCACCGCGGTCATCGCGGTGCTTGAAGTCGTCGACCTGTTGGTAGGTGGCACTACCGTGGGGGGAAATGGCGCTGATCGGCATGGGGGTTCCTATTCAAAATCGTGAGCCCAGAGTTTGCTCGCGTTGAATAGGCTGCGTACTAAGCACTTTCCGAAAGTCGTGAGAGATGTTTACCGACATTTCTGTAGGGCGATGTGGCTGTGCAGTGCATTTGCGCACTGCACATGCTTGATTACACGATCACCGGTGGCATTGTCGTGGGGGGTTCCTCGACGGGCGGTGGCTGATGCTCCGGCGGTTCCTTTTCCGGAATCGGTTCCGGTTCGGTGGGTGGCAGGGTGGGGTTGTCGATATTCGGGTCCGGGGTTTCAGCCGGGATCGGGATATTCATCGGTGTGGCCTCCTTTGTGCTTTGCTCTATCGGTGGACAGCTGCCAGGGCGAATTGATTCCCCGCCCAATGGCAGCACATCCACCTGAACTTTTAACCAGCGTGCAGGCTCGGACCTATACGGCGCTGCTCAGGGAGAGCTCAGCCGTATCGCAATTTCGGATCAAGCAAAGAGCGTCCACAGGGCGTAAGGGGAAGATGCTCGATGACTGCTGAAACACAGGTTCCAGACACCTCCATATTGCCGCTGTCCCAGGCGCTGTTGCTGCCCCGGATCGCGATCGAAAGCACCACCCCCGTGATCGACGGCGGCGAATTTGCCGTCAAAGCCGTGGTCGGCCAGCGGGTCAACGTCACCAGCAAAGTGTTTGCCGACGGCCATGACAAGCTCGCCGTGCTGATCCGCTGGCGCCCGCTGCAGGACGAAAGCTGGCACAGCGTGGTCATGACCGACGTGGGCAACAACGGCTGGGAAGGCGCCTTTACCGTGACCCAGCAAGGCCCCCACGAATACTGCATCGAAGCCTGGATCGATACCTTCGCCAGCTTCTGTTACGAGCTGCGCAAGAAGCACGAGGCCGGCGTGCCGGTCAGCCTGGAGTTGCAGGAAGGCCGCAGCCTGGTGCTGCAGGCCGCCGAACGCAGTGACAATGAACTTCGCGACCGCCTGATGCTGCTGCATCATGAGCTCTCCGGCCTGCTGGAAACCGAGCAGGTTGCGCAGTTCCTGCACGAAGACAGTGCACATTTGATGACACAGGCTGATCACCGTGCCTACCTGAGCATCAGCACGGTTTACCCGATCGATGTGGAACGTGAGGCGGCACTGTTCGCCAGTTGGTACGAGCTGTTCCCGCGCTCGATCACTGACGATCCCGCACGGCACGGCACGTTCAATGACGTGCATTCGCGCCTGTCGATGATCCATGACATGGGCTTCGACGTGCTGTATTTCCCGCCTATCCACCCCATCGGGCGCAGCCACCGCAAAGGCAAGAACAACTCGCTGACCGCCGGTCCCGATGATCCGGGCAGCCCGTATGCAATCGGCAGCGAAGAGGGCGGCCACGAAGCCATCCACCCGCAACTGGGCAGCCGCGACGACTTCCGCCGCCTGGTCCAGGCCGCCGCCGAACACGGCCTGGAAATCGCCCTGGACTTCGCCATCCAGTGTTCCCAGGACCACCCATGGCTCAAAGAGCATCCGGGCTGGTTCAACTGGCGCCCGGACGGCACGATCAAGTACGCGGAAAACCCGCCGAAAAAGTATCAGGACATCGTCAACGTCGACTTCTATGCGGCGGATGCCATCCCAGGCCTGTGGACCGAGCTGCGCGATATCGTGGTGGGCTGGGTGGAAGAGGGTGTGAAGACTTTTCGCGTCGACAACCCCCACACCAAGCCGCTGCCGTTCTGGCAATGGTTGATCAGCGACGTACGGTCCAGGTACCCGGAGGTGATCTTCCTCGCCGAGGCGTTCACCACGCCGGCGATGATGGCGCGCCTGGGCAAGGTCGGCTACTCCCAGAGCTACACCTACTTCACCTGGCGCAATACCAAGGCCGAATTGAGCGAATACCTTACGCAGTTGAATGAATCGCCATGGCGTGAGTGCTATCGGCCGAATTTCTTCGTCAACACGCCGGACATCAACCCTGGCTTCCTGCATGAGTCAGGACGCCCGGGCTTTTTGATCCGCGCCGCGCTGGCAACCATGGGCTCGGGCCTGTGGGGCATGTATTCGGGTTTCGAGTTGTGTGAAGCGGCCCCGGTGCCCGGCAAAGAGGAATACCTGGATTCGGAGAAATACGAAATCCGCCCTCGGGATTTCACCGCCCCCGGCAACATCATCGCCGAGATCGCCCAGCTCAACCGCATTCGTCGGCAGAACCCGGCACTGCAAACGCATTTGGGGCTGAAGCTCTACAACGCCTGGAACGACAACATCCTGTATTTCGGCAAGCGCAGCGAGGATGGCAGCAACTTCATTCTGGTGGCGGTCAACCTCGACCCTTACAACGCCCAGGAGGCCAATTTCGAGTTGCCGCTGTGGGAGTTGGGGTTGCCGGACGATGCCCAGACCCAGGGCGAAGACTTGATGAATGGCCACCGCTGGACCTGGTATGGCAAGCACCAGTGGACACGGCTGGAGCCGCAGATGCCGTTCGGGATCTGGCGTATCACCACCTCTTAAACCCTGCGCGAGACAAATGTGGGAGGGGGCTAGCCCCCGATAGCAGTGTGTCAGCCACCGCTTCATCAACTGACACACCCTCATCGGGTGCAGGTCGAATCGTCGCACCGCCTCTCCCACATTGACCGAGTGGTTCAAGTATTTCAGGAGCTTCCAATGGCGAAGAAACCCAACGCTGCCACCTTCATCAAAGACCCGCTCTGGTACAAGGACGCGGTGATCTACCAGGTTCACGTCAAATCCTATTTCGACTCAAACAATGACGGTATCGGCGACTTTCCCGGCCTGATCGCCAAGCTCGATTACATCGCCGACCTCGGCGTCAACACTATCTGGCTGCTGCCGTTCTACCCGTCGCCACGCCGCGACGATGGCTACGACATCGCAGAATACCGAGGCGTACACAGTGACTACGGCACCATGGCCGACGCCAAGCGCTTTATCGCCGAGGCGCACAAGCGCGGTCTGCGGGTGATCACCGAGCTGGTGATCAACCACACCTCCGACCAGCACCCCTGGTTCCAGCGCGCACGCAAGGCCAAGCCCGGTTCGGCGGCGCGGGACTTCTACGTGTGGTCGGATGACGACCAGAAATACGACGGCACGCGCATCATCTTCCTCGACACCGAAAAATCCAACTGGACGTGGGACCCGGTCGCCGGCCAATACTTCTGGCACCGTTTCTACTCGCACCAGCCCGACCTCAACTTCGACAACCCGCAGGTCATGAAAGCCGTGCTGTCGGTGATGCGTTACTGGCTGGACATGGGCATCGACGGCCTGCGCCTGGACGCGATCCCCTATTTGATCGAACGCGATGGGACCAACAACGAAAACCTGCCTGAGACTCACGACGTGCTCAAGCAGATTCGTGCCGAAATCGACGCCCATTACCCCGACCGCATGCTGCTGGCCGAAGCCAACCAGTGGCCGGAAGACACGCAACTCTACTTCGGTGACAAAAAGGGCGACGACGGCGACGAATGCCACATGGCCTTCCATTTTCCGTTGATGCCGCGCATGTACATGGCCCTGGCCCAGGAAGATCGCTTCCCGATCACCGATATCCTGCGCCAGACTCCGGAAATTCCCGCCAATTGCCAGTGGGCGATCTTCCTGCGCAACCATGATGAGCTGACCCTGGAAATGGTCACCGACAAAGAGCGCGACTACCTGTGGAACTACTACGCCGCCGACCGGCGTGCGCGGATCAACCTGGGCATTCGCCGGCGCCTGGCACCGTTGATGGAGCGCGATCGCCGCCGTGTCGAGTTGCTCAACAGTCTGTTGCTGTCGATGCCGGGCACGCCGACCTTGTACTACGGCGATGAAATCGGCATGGGCGATAACATCTACCTGGGTGACCGCGATGGTGTGCGCACGCCGATGCAGTGGTCCATCGACCGCAACGGCGGTTTCTCCCGCGCCGACCCGGCCAGCCTGGTACTGCCGCCGATCATGGACCCGCAATATGGCTATCAGTCGGTCAATGTGGAGACCCAGGCCCAGGACCCGCATTCGCTGCTGAACTGGACCCGGCGCATGTTGGCGGTGCGCAAGCAGTCCAAGGCCTTTGGCCGGGGCAGCCTGAAAATGCTCTCGCCGAGCAACCGGCGGATCCTGGCCTATACCCGCGAATTCACCGGGGAGGACGGGCGCAACGAGATCATTTTGTGCGTGGCCAACGTGTCGCGCAGTGCCCAGGCGGCAGAGCTGGACCTGTCGGCGTTTGCCGGCATGGTGCCGGTGGAAATGCTCGGCGGTAATGCCTTCCCGCCCATCGGCCAGCTGAATTTCCTGCTGACCCTGGCGCCCTACGGCTTCTATTGGTTTGTGCTGGCGCCGGAAAACCAGATGCCCAGCTGGCATGTGGAACCGGCCCAGAGCATGCCCGACTTCACCACACTGGTATTGAAAAAACGCATGGAAGAACTGCTTGAAGAACCTTGCCAAGCGTCCCTGGAACAGACCGCTCTGCCGGCGTGGTTGCCCAAGCGCCGCTGGTTTGCTGGCAAGGACACGGCCATCGACAGCGTGCGCATTGCCTACGGTGCGCGTTTTGGCGATCCGCAGCATCCGGTGTTGCTCAGCGAGGTCGAAGTGACGGCCGCAGGCCAGGTCAGCCGCTACCAGTTACCGTTCGGATTCCTCGGTGAAGACCAGTTCACCAGCGCCTTGCCCCAACAATTGGCGCTGGCCCGTGTACGTCGGGTGCGCCAGGTCGGGTTGGTGACCGATGCCTTCAGCCTTGAACACTTTATTCGTGCGGTGATCCAGGGCTTGCAGGCGGGCACCGTGCTGGAGACCAGTGACGGTGAGCTGCGCTTTGCGGCCACACCGCACTTGGACAGGTTGCAACTGACGGATGAGTCCGAGGTGCGTTACTTGTCGGCCGAGCAATCTAACAGCTCGGTGGTGGTCGGTGAGAGCCTGGTGCTCAAGCTGATCCGCAAAGTCGCCTCCGGCGTGCACCCGGAACTGGAGATGAGTGCCTATCTGACGGCCGCGGGCTACCCCAATATTTCGCCACTGCTGGGGTCGATGGTGCGCCACGACGCCGAGGGCCAGGACAACCTGCTGATGATTGCCCAGGGCTACCTGAGCAACCAGGGCGATGCCTGGAGCTGGACCCAGAACAACCTGGAGCGGGCGATCCGCGACGAACTGGCCGAGGCCATTTCCGAGCAGGAACAACACTACAACGCCCTGGGCGAGCTGGCGGATTTTGCCGGGCTGCTCGGCCAGCGCCTGGGCGAAATGCACCTGGTGCTCGGTGCAAATACCACCGACAAGGCCTTTAAACCCGAAATCACCACGGCCAAGGACACCCAGGCCTGGGCCAAGGACGTCGGCGCACAACTGGAGCGTGCGCTGCACTTGCTCAAACTTCATCAAAGCCAGTTGAACCCGGCGGATCAAGCGCTGGTCAGTGATTTGCTGGCGCAGAAAAAAGCCATCGCCAGCCATGTGCAGGCTTTGGCGAAAGCCACGGCGGGCGGGTTGCGCATTCGCGTGCATGGTGACTTGCACCTGGGTCAAGTGCTGGTGGTGAAGGGCGATGCTTACCTGATCGACTTCGAAGGGGAGCCGGCGCGGCCATTGCATGAGCGACGTGGCAAGCACAGCCCCTATAAAGATGTGAGCGGCGTATTGCGCTCATTCGACTATGCGGCGGCGATGGCCCTGAATGTTCAAGGGGTGGATCACTCGCCCGAGGCGGACCAGGCGCGCAGACGCGTAACGGAACGTTACCTCAAGGAAGCACGGCAGGCCTTTATCCGGGCTTATCAGGCAGCGACGGCTACACTGGCGCATGACTGGCAGGATGCCAGAGGCCAGGACGCCGCGCTGACGTTGTTCAGCCTGGAGAAGGCCGCGTACGAAGTGGCCTACGAAGCGGAAAACCGCCCGACCTGGTTGCCGGTGCCCCTGCAAGGGTTGCACGGTTTACTGAGCGGGATTGCTTCTATAAAGGAAGCACCTATATCGAACACTGTACGCGGTGGGGAGACGTCATGAGTTTTACACATAAAGAACCGCTGCAACCGAAACTGACTGCATTGCCGGCGTCCAGGGACGTCGAAGCGCTGGTCCGCGCCGAACACCACGACCCGTTCTCGGTGCTGGGGCCGCACGATGATGAACACGGCGGCCAGTTTATCCGCGCATTCCTGCCCGAGGCCTTGAGTGTGCAAGTGCTGGCACGTGATGGCGGCGAGCAGCTGGGCAGCCTGGACGCGAGCCAGGTGCCGGGCCTGTTTGTCGGCCAGTTCAAGACCCGTCAGCCGTACCTGTTGAAAATCCAGTGGGCCGGTGGCGAACAGATCACCGAAGACCCGTACAGCTTCCAGCAACTGCTGCTGGGTGAAATGGACCTTTACCTGTTTGCCGAAGGCAATCACCGCGACCTCGGCAATTGCCTGGGCGCCCAGGTGACCAGCGTCGACGGCGTGGCGGGCGTGCGCTTTGCCGTGTGGGCACCGAATGCGCGGCGGGTGTCGGTGGTGGGCGACTTCAATATCTGGGACGGTCGTCGCCATCCGATGCGCTTGCGCCATCCTTCCGGGGTGTGGGAGATCTTTATCCCTCGCCTGCAACCGGGGGCGGCCTACAAGTACGAGATTCTAGGTGCCCATGGGATCCTGCCGCTCAAGGCCGATCCGGTGGCGCTGGCCACCCAGTTGCCGCCCGACACAGCCTCCAAGGTGGCCGAACCGTTGCAAGTGGACTGGCAGGACCAGGCCTGGATGCAATCGCGGGTCGACAAGCAAAAGACCACGGCACCGCTGTCGATCTATGAGCTGCACGTCGGCTCCTGGCAGTGCGAGTTGGACGAGGCAGGCGAAGTGGCCCGCCAATATAACTGGCGTGAACTGGCGGAGCGCCTGATTCCCTACGTGCAGCAATTGGGCTTCACCCACGTCGAGCTGATGCCGATCATGGAGCACCCGTTCGGCGGCTCCTGGGGCTACCAGGCGCTGTCGCAATTTGCGCCGACGGCGCGGTTCGGCTCTCCGCAGGATTTCGCCTACTTCGTCGATGCGCTGCACCAGGCCGATATCGGCGTGATCCTTGACTGGGTGCCGGCGCATTTTCCCACCGATACCCACGGCCTCGCGCAATTCGACGGCACCGCGCTGTACGAATATGCCAACCCGCTGGAAGGCTTCCACCAGGATTGGGACACGCTGATCTACAACCTGGGCCGCACCGAGGTGCACGGCTTCATGCTGGCTTCGGCGCTGCACTGGCTCAAGCATTTCCACATCGACGGGCTGCGCGTGGATGCCGTGGCGTCCATGCTCTACCGCGACTATTCGCGCAAGGCCGGCGAGTGGGTGCCGAACCGCCATGGCGGCCGCGAGAACCTTGAAGCTATCGACTTCCTGCGCCATCTGAACGACGTGGTGGCCCAGGAAGCGCCGGGTGCGCTGGTGATTGCCGAGGAGTCCACCGCCTGGCCGGGTGTGAGCCAGCCGACCCAACAGGGCGGGCTGGGCTTCAACTACAAATGGAACATGGGCTGGATGCACGACTCCCTGCATTACATCCAGCAGGACCCGGTGTACCGTGCCCACCATCACAACGAGCTGAGTTTCGGCCTGGTGTATGCCTGGTCCGAGCGGTTCATCCTGCCGATCTCCCACGATGAGGTGGTACACGGCAAGCACTCGCTGATCGACAAGATGCCAGGAGACCGCTGGCAGAAATTCGCCAACCTGCGTGCCTATCTCGCGTTCATGTGGATGCACCCTGGCAAGAAACTGCTGTTCATGGGCTGCGAGTTCGGCCAATGGCGCGAGTGGAACCACGATCAGCAATTGGACTGGTACTTGCTGCAGTATGCCGAACACAAAGGCGTGCAAAAGCTGGTGGGCGACTTGAACCGTCTGTACCGCGAAGAGCCGGCGTTGCATGAACAGGACGATGCGCCCCAGGGCTTCCAGTGGCTGATCGGCGATGACGCGATCAACAGCGTCTATGCCTGGCTGCGCTGGAGCAAGGACGGTAAGCCGGTGCTGGTGGTGGCCAATTTCACCCCGGTGCCGCGTGAGGGTTATGCCGTCGGTGTTCCTTTTGCTGGACGCTGGAGCGAAGTGATCAACAGTGACGCCGATATGTACGCAGGTTCCAATTACGGTAACGGGGGCGAGGTATTTACCCAGGAAGAGCCCCGTCATGGGCAAGCGGTGTCACTGTCTTTGAATTTGCCGCCCCTGGGTGTGCTGATTCTGCGTCCGGAACCGCTTTAAAGGCTCTACCGTGCTGGATTCTGTTGTCCACGCTACTGGCAGGGTGCCACAATGGCGCCTTTGTCGTGGCAGTCGAATCAGGCGAATCTCATGAATGGCCTTGGGCGTGGGCAGGACCAGGATTGCTTTATAGAAGAGCAGGTGCGTACTGATCGTTTGCACCAGCTGTTCCGACAGTCGTTTGCCGCCATCTTCGGCAGCTACCTGGGCGCCATGATGCTCTGCTGGCTCTGCTGGGACCGGTTCGACCACCAGATCATCGTGGTTTGGTTAGTCATGTTGGCAGCCTCGACGTTACTGCGGCTCAAGATGTTCAGGGAGTGGTTTCGCTGCCCCAACGCCGAGCGCACCCCGGATCGCTGGGAGCGCCGCTACTGGATCACGCTGATGCTGTCGGCCGGCATCTGGGGCTTCGGCGCGCTGGCGGTGATGCCCACCGATGACCGACTGTCCCAGGCCCTGGTGATGCTGTTTACCGTGGGTATGTCGGTGAGTGCAGTGTCTTGCTATTCGGCGTACCGCTATATGACGCTGGGGTCCATGGGCCTGGTTTTGTTCCCGTGCACCCTCTGGCTGCTGTTCCAGCCTTCGCCGATGCAAATCGGCGTGGCCATCGCGGTATTGGTGTTTTCCACCTTTGTGGTGAGTGCCACGCGCAAGCTGTCCGATGCCCTGGAAAAGGCCTTTCGCCTGACCCGGCAAATGGAACGTGCCCACAACATCTCCACCCGCGCCGCCCAGACCGATGAACTCACCGGCCTGATGAATCGCCGCGCCTTCTTCGAGCATGCCCAGGTGTTGTATGAACAATGCCGGCACAATCGTCAGCCGCTGTGTGCGCTGATGATGGACATGGACCACTTCAAGGAAATCAACGACACCTACGGCCACCAGGCCGGTGACCAGGTGTTGCGCCAGATTGGCGGAGTGATCAGCGCTTCGTTCCGCCAGGCCGATGTATACGGGCGCCTGGGGGGTGAAGAGTTCGCGGTGTTGCTGCCCAACACTTCGCTGGAAACCGCACGGGCTATCGCCGAGCAGTTGATCAAGGCGATCTCCGGCCTGTCTTCCGCGCCGGTGCATGGCTTGACCGCCAGCCTCGGTGTTGCCTCCACCCATGCCCAGGATCAAGACCTGCACGGCCTGATGAATACGGCCGACAAGGCGCTGTACCGGGCGAAAGCCCTGGGTCGTAATCAAGTGGCCGTGGCAGAGTAAGGTTTCAGGTCTCGGCTAGGGCATCGCCTTGGCCAATGCCCGGGCCACCTGGTCTGCGGAGTAGGGTTTGGCGAGGAACTCGAACCCTTCGTAGCCACTGTCGGCCAGCTCTTCGCTGTAGCCGGAGGTGAGCACCACCGGCAAGTCCGGGCGTCGCTGGCGCAGCACCTTGGCCATGGCCACACCGGTCATGCCGGGCATCACCACATCCGAGAACACCCCATCGAACCCCATGGCATCGGCACCGGCCAGGGCGAGCGCCTGTTCGGCATCGGTGGCCCAGGTGGTGCGGTAGCCCAGGTCCTGGAGGATCTGGTTGGCGAAGCGACCCACTTCCAGATTGTCCTCTACGATGAGGATATGGCGCGGCGTCGCAGTGTGGACCGGTGCAAGCTCCTCTGGGCGCTGCGCGAGAGGCATCGCGGGTGGGGCCACTTCCGGCAGATACAAGGTAAACACCGTGCCCTGGCCCACGCGGCTGGACACATCGACGTTGCCGCCGGACTGCTTGGCAAACCCGAATACCTGGGACAAGCCCAGGCCAGTGCCTTTGCCCACGGCCTTGGTGGTGAAAAACGGCTCGAAAATGTGCTCGAAGGTGTCTCCCGCAATACCGCTGCCGGTGTCGGTCAGGGAAACGCTCACAAACCCTTCGTGCACCGCTGCGTCGCCGCGAATACGCGGCATTGCATCCACCGTGGCGACACGCAGGACCAGCGTGCCCTGGCCGTCCATGGCATCCCGGGCATTGAGTGCGATATTGATCAGCGCAGTTTCGAACTGGCTGGAGTCGACGCGCACATGGCAAGGGGCATCAGGCAGTTCTACTTGCACGTGGATGCGTGCGCCGGTGACGCTTTCGAGCATCTCGCCGATGTTCTTGACCCGTTGGCCCGCATCGAAGACTTCCGGGTTCAGCGGTTGGCGGCGGGCGAAGGCGAGCAGTTGACTGGTGAGTTTGCTGGCCCGCTCTACGGTATCGGACACCGCGCCCATGTAGCGTTGGCGCCGTTCTTCGGACAACCCCGGCTGACGCAGGAAGTCCACCGAGGAGCGAATGATGGTCAGCAGGTTGTTGAAGTCGTGGGCCACGCCGCCGGTCAATTGGCCGATGGCTTCGAGTTTCTGTGACTGGCGCAGTGCGGCCTCGGCCTGGGTGAGGGCAGCGGTGCGTTCCTGTACCCGTTGTTCCAGCGAGGCGTTCAGCTCGGTGAAGGCTGCCAGGCCTTCGCGTACGGCGGCGTCGGCGCGTACGCGCTCGATATGGGCCCAGGAGCGCTCGGTGACTTCTCCTACCAGCGCCAGGTCATAGGGCGACCAGACCCGGGCCTTTTTGTCATGCACGGCCATCAAGGCGGTGAGGCGGCCGTGCTTGATCAATGGGAAACACACAGTGGCCAACGCGCCCAGTGCCTGATAGCTCGCGGCGTCCTCGGGGGCGAACTCGATGCGATTGTCCTGCACCACCAACGGTTCGCCGGCGCGCAGGCGCTGCACTGCCATTGCGCCGAACGAGGCCAGGCTGTAGTGACCCACGATGCTCGGCGAGCCGGGCGCTGCCCAGTTGCCGCGAATGGTAAAGCCGTCTTCGTCGGCATCCATGTCGGCATACGCGCAGTTGGACACCTGCATGTGCTGCGCCAGCAGGCGCGTGGTGGTGGCCATGATGTGTTCGGCATCGGTGGCGGTGGCGACCGCATTGCCGATGGTGTCCAGGGCCGCCAGGCGCTGGGTGAGAAATACGGTGGTGGTGGTTTCGGTGACCGTGTCGAGCATGCCGACGATCTTGCCATCGGGGTCGCGGATCGGGCTGTAGCAGAACGTGAAGTAGGCCTGCTCCGGCCCCGCACCACGCTCAATGACCAGGGGGAAATTCTCGATGTAGGTCGCGTGCCCCTCGAATGCCGCGTCGGCGATCGGGCTGATCTGGTCCCAGACTTCGTGCCAGATTTCGCTGAAAGGGCGGCCCAATGCGTCAGGTTTATCGCCCAGGATCGGAATAAACGCATCGTTGTAGAGCGTGATCAACTGCGGTCCCCAGATGATGGCCTGGGGAAAGCTTGAGGCGAAGCACAGTGCGGCCGTGGTCTTGAGCACATCCGGCCACTGTTCCAGCGGACCCAGGGGCGTATTCGCCCAATCATGCTGGCGAACCCGCTCAGCCATGTCGCTGCTACTCTGCAGCCAATTCATCATTGCAAGAACACCTTGTTTGCCGCGATCTGCGTAACGCCTTGAAGGGAGGGCCTGACAAGCAACAGACCGGAAACCCCGCTGGCAGTTCAGCGGGATTATCGCGGTGATAGCAATTTGATGCACTGTACATTCGTGGCGATCTGCAAACCGGCTTATTGCGCGCCGAAAACCGCCGTCCAATAAATCCCCGCGTCACTCTTCGGGTCCATCGCATAGGCCGCGCCCAGCTCGCGGAACTGCGGGTTCATCAGGTTGGCGCAATGGCCCGGGCTGGCGAGCCAGCCGTCGACCACCTTGCGCGGCGTGTCCAGGCCGGCGGCGATGTTTTCGCCGATGTTCTTCGCGATATACCCGGCCAGTTCCGCACGGTCGCCGGGGGTACGGCCGTCGTGGTCGAGGTGGTCGAAGAAATTGCCGTTGGCCATGTTTCGCGTGTGACTGTTGGCGGCGCCGGCCAGGTCGTCATTCCACGACAAGGGCGTGGTGGCGGTAAACGCCTGGGGGCCGCATTGCCTTGGCTGCGATCGCGCGGCGTTGATCAGGTTGAGCAGTTGCCTGCCTTCGGTCTGCCAATCGCCCAGGCCACTGGTCAGCAGCGGGCGGGCGAGCACGATGCGCCAGTCCTGGCCGCTGTTGCTCACGCCGATATCGACGAATTGCGGGTCCAGCACCACGCGGCAGAAGCTCTCGCGCACGGCCTTCATGGCCGCCTGGGCATCCTTGGGCCCGGACAGGCTGATGGCCTGCACGTTGACCATCGGGTACGCGGCGCGTGCCAGCGCTTGCTGCAAGTCGCCCACATTGGTGGCCGGCAGCACCAGCCGGGTGTCGCTGGCCAGCGGTGGCAGTTCCTGGGAACCCTGGTCGCCGCAACGTTGCACCTGGCTGCGGTATTGGTTGATCTGTTGTACCAACTGACTTTCTTCATTCGCCATCGCGCTGGCGCAGAACACCGTACTGGCGGCCAGCGTCGTGAGACCCATCATCAATGACAGAACGCGCATGGACGTTACCCTTGAGCTTGAAAGTGCCCATGATGCGCGATGTAACCCGGTCTGGCGCAACGCCTTTTTTGTTTTTTTGCCTCAATGGGTGTTCTGGAGGCTGTTACAAGCGCTGAAGCGGCGCCATGCCATCACACCGGCCAGCAGGATCAAACCCAGCGCCACGCTGAACGTTGGATGCAGGCCATAGGCCACGGATTGGGGCAGGGCGCGGGTCACGTCCGGGCTGGCCCAGGCAAACACTGCACCCAGTACGGACGTGCCGACGATCAACACACCACCCGTCAACGTGCAGGCCTGTACAGCTTTGCCCTGCCACTGACGTTGCCGGGCTTTACCGTGGCGATGCTCTGGCATCCCCGGCAAGATGCCGACCTTGCCCACCGTTGGTCGCGCGGGTGTTTGCGTGAGGTATGCGCCGAACAGGTACAATCCGCGCTGCCTTGACGCTGAACCCCCAGGAATTTGCATGTACAGCCTTACCCGCTACACCACACCGTGCCCCGAGCCGATCAACAGCCAGATCCTGCAATTGGTGGTGGATAACCTCACTGACATCAGCAGCGTAGCGCTGCCGCCGAGCAACCTGCTGTACAACATCTACCAATATGCCACCGGCTTTGAAGTGCACCTGTACCTCGAAGCGCTCAACGGTGCCAAAGGCATTGCGGTCGAGTTGGTGGTGGCGATGGACGGGGACAAGCTGATTGGCTTTTGCCTGTACCTGCCCGTGAAGGATGATCCAGAGGCCTGCGGTGTTGCGTTCATGGCGGTGCAGGTCGGCTATCGGCGCCAGGGTGTGGCCCGCGCAATGATGCGTGACGTGTTGAGCCGTTATCCCCATGCTGAATTGGCCTGTTCGGTGGAGAAGGTGCCTGCCTTTGAGGGCATGGGCTTTCAAGTGCGTGGTGCGCGCGGCACCCAGGTGTTGATGAACACGCGGGACTACGGCACCGATGGCCTGATGGGCGTACTGGATGTGGCGTCGATCTACCGCTCGCTGGAGGTGCGGCAGATTCATACGTACCTGCTGCAAAAGCATGGCAAGCGCGCCATGGTGGATGCGGAGAAGCAGCGTGACCGCCACCTCGATCAACTGGCGCGCAAGGTGCAGTTGTTTGTTGCCGGGCGTTGAGTGGATCTTTTTTGTGGCAAGCCCGCTCACTACCATGTGGCAATGTGAGCTGTCAGTTGCCGCCGCCGTGTAGGTTGTTGCATCGTCACCCAAAACTTTCTAGACGCGCCCACGATTGACCATCGCCAGGATGGTCGCCAGCAACTCCTGTTGCGCCTCTTCACGGCTGATCTCACCACTGGCCGCTGCCTGGGACAACGCTTCCGCAGCCCCCAGCATTGCCCTTAGACCCGGCTGGGAAATCCGGCCGAAGGGCGACAGCGCATCGCGGCATTTAGCGAGAAAGATCGCCTCGTACTGGCGCTTGAGCGTCTCCAGCTCCGGCGAGCTGCTGAGCGCGGCGATCACCCCCGGAATTTCCCGACCTTGCAACAGCACGCAGTCCACATAGGACGCGGCGATCACCCAGGCACGATCCTCAAGCGTAGCGCTGCTGGCCTCGATGGCGTCGACAAACACCTGGTTCTGGCGCGCATCGAAGTCTTCATACAGCGCGGTCAACAACCCGGCGCGGGTGACGAAATGGTCGTAAACCACCGGCTTGGTGACGCCCGCCAGTTCCGCCAGGCGGCCAAGGGTCAGGGCGTCGGTGCCCTCATCGCGCACCAGTTGCCAGGCCACATCAAGTAGTTGGCGCAGGCGATCTTCACGAGACAGGCGACGGCGTGGGGCAGGGGATGCAGGGCTTGACATGCTTATATACCAAAAGTAACTTACTGATCGTAACTTAAGCCCAGCCTAACCCTGAAGGGGAGTTTTGTCATGCATGCGTTGATTGTTGTTGCCCATCACGACCCGCAATCCCTCACCCACAGCGTCGCCGCGCAGGTGGCCGTCGGTCTCGGCGCATCCGGCCACACATTCGAGATCGCCGACCTTGCCGCCGAAGGGTTTGACCCGCGCTACAACGCCGCCGACCATGCGGTACACCGCAGCCGCGCCACGCCCCCGGCCGACGTACTGGCCGAACAGGCCCGCCTCGACCGCGCCGACGCGCTGGTGCTGGCGTTCCCGATCTATTGGTGGTCGCTGCCGGGCTTGCTCAAGGGCTGGATCGACCGTGTATTCGTCAACGGCTGGGCCATCGAGTACGGCCCGGATACCCCGATGGTGAAAAAACTGCGGCACCTGCAGGTCCACCTGCTGGCCCTGGGCGCGGCGGATGACGATGCCTTTGATCGGCACGGCTATGCCAAGGCGATGCGCACGCAGATCGACTACGGGATTTTTGATTACTGTGGCGCGCAGGTGGTGACGTCCGAATTGTTGCTGGAGTCGGAAAGCGGTGGGGCGCAGGCGCATCTGGACAAGGCCAGGGCCGTTGGTCGGGGAGTGTTTGAAACCGAGGCGGTTGCCGGTTGATTCAAACGTCGCGAAACAAGTCGTGGGCATCCAGCAGGCGGTAGGCGATTTCCGGACGTTTTTCCATGCCTCGGCGGATCGCGGCCGGGATCGATTGGCGGGTCTTGCGACACATCCCTGGCAAATCGTCGATGACGATCTGGATCCCGCGCATGCTCTTGACCTCGGTATGGCCAGGGGCGATATGCACGCGGATGCCCAGTTGCTGGTACATCAGCTGTTGCATGCGCTCCAGGTCCTGCAGGCTCTTGAGGTCTTCAAGCCGGTCGAGCAGTTTCTTCTCTTCCTGGCGCGTGAGCCGGAGGATGCGCTGGTCGGCACCCGGCGTCTGCAACAGTTGTTCGCGGTCGCAGACGCAGGCGCCGGGTGGGCAGGGTTGGCGAATGATCATGTGCAGAGCCTCCCCATTCCGACGCCGACGCCTTAATAGCTCAGCTGCACCCCGAGACTGCCCAGGGCCTTCCAGTACTCGGGATAGGTCTTGGCCACGCAATCCGGGTCCTGGATGCGAATACCCGAAACCTTCAGCCCGGCCAGGGCAAAGCACATGGCGATGCGGTGGTCGGCGTGGGTGTCGATCAGCGCGGTGCACGCGGTGCCGGCCAATGCGGGGTCGCTGGCTACCAGCAAGTCGTCGCCTTCGATGGTCGCCAGGCCCGGGCGGATTGCATTGAGGCCGTCATGCAGTGCCTGCACACGGTCGCACTCCTTGACTCGCAGGTTGGCCAACTCGGTGAAACGCACCGGCGTGTTGTTGAAAGCCGCGAGCACCGCCAGGGTCGGGATGGCGTCCTGCATCTGCGAGCCGACCACCGTGGCTTGCATATGCGGGAACTGCGCGATCACGGCCTGGGCCTTGGCGTCCGGTTGGGTGAAATCCTGCGCGGCCACGCCGATGTCGATGCGCCCCCCGGTCAACACTTCAGCGGCCCACAGGTAAGTGGCGGCGGAGGCGTCGGGTTCGATCAGGTAGTCGTGGGCGATGTAGCCGGTCGGGGCCACGCACCAGGTGGTGTCGTCAACGGCTTCAACCTGGGCACCGAAGGCGCGCATGCAGTCCAGGGTCAGGTCGACATAGCCACGGGCACCGATGTCCTTGCCGGTCAGCGCCACTTCAATCGGCGCTTCGCCGCAGGCCGCGAGCATCAGCAGCGCCGACACGTACTGGCTGGACAGGCCGCCGTCGATCTCGAAGCGCTTGGCCTTGATCTTGCCCACGCCATGCACGGTGACCGGCGGGCAACCGGTCGGGCTGTCGACCTGGATGCCGTTCTGGCCGAGGGTCGCCAGCAACGGGCCGATCGGGCGTTTTTGCATGTAGTCGTCGCCGGTCAGCACCACGGTGCCTTCGACCGTGGCCACCGCAGCCGTGAGAAAGCGCATGGCAGTACCGGCATTGCCGAGGAACAGCGGTTGCGACGGCAGGTGCAGTTTGCCGTTGCCGGTGACAACGAAGGTGGTGTCGTCCGGCTCATCGATGGTCACGCCCATTTGGCGCAGGGCCACCGACATATGGCGGGTGTCGTCGCTCTTGAGCGCGCCGCTGAGACGGCTGGTGCCCTTGGCCAAGGCCGCCAGCAACAGGGCGCGGTTGGTAATGGATTTGGAGC
Source organism: Pseudomonas sp. NFPP24 (assembly GCF_900112095.1). NCBI lineage: Bacteria > Pseudomonadati > Pseudomonadota > Gammaproteobacteria > Pseudomonadales > Pseudomonadaceae > Pseudomonas > Pseudomonas sp. NFPP24. The sequence continues at coordinate 17,185 of NZ_FOKD01000013.1, read as the reverse complement.
CGGGGGGCGCGACCTTGCCATTGAGGGGGAAATTGGGCGGTGTAACGGTCACGGTTTTCTGCGAACTCAAGGGACAGGGCTCCTGATCAAGGCAAGGTGGCACGGAGTGGCCGACGGGCGGACTCGAATAATCGGGCATAGGTACAGTACTTGTCGAGCAGGGAACGCCGCCGGCCGGCATTTTCCGCAGGGTTGTCGATTATCGGGACGCGCTGTAGGTGGATTGCCCTTGGCAGGGTAGGCGTGCGCCCCAACAGGGGGCAGGACAAGCGCGTCCGGTCAATGAAATGCAGGAGTTGTGTAACTTTTCATACGCGGCGCCTCGATGGACAAGCCGGGGCGATAGGGTAAGTTCAAAGCGCGTCCCATCCCCGGGGCGTTTTCAATCAAGGAGTGACTGAAATGAACAAACCCCAGACTCAACTCAGACATGGCCGCGTCGTGACCCCGGCCAGCCGTGGCTCGGTGGCTGTTGAACGCGGGCTGCTGGGCAACTGGCAAGTCAACGAAATGGAAGGCGGCAAGAACTTCCCGGCGCTGACTGCCGGGCCGTTCCCCGCACCCTATCAAACCGACGACCAGAGTGTGACGCCGCCGGCCGATGGACATATCTTGAGCGGCGGCAAAACCGACGAGCGCGATTGCATCAACTACACCGATGAGGAGATGAGCAAAAAGCTCAACACGCCGTTTACCTGGCCACTGCTGAATGTGGAGGCCGGACAAGTCTTCAAGGTGCAGTGGGAGTACACCGCCGCCCACGTTACCCGTGGTTACCGCTGGTTCATCACCAGGGATGGCTGGGACCCGAAACAGCGCATCAGTCGCGCTCAATTGGACACCCAGCCGTTCTTCGAGGATTTCTACACCCAAGTGCCGTACTACCAGCATGCCGACGAACTGAAAGCCAAGGTCGAGCATCAGGTGACATTGCCCAAGGGTAAGCAAGGCCGACATGTGGTGGTGCTGATGTGGATCGTGGCCAACACGGGCAACGCGTTCTACCAGGCGTTTGACCTGGACTTCAAATAAAGTCCGGTCAACGCTTGCTCAACCAGTAATCATGTAGCGCCCGCGCAGCCGGTTCGATTTCGCTGACCCGCTGTTGATGGGCGTCTACATCCAGGTCGGCCGGCAATTCGAAGTTGTCCTGTTCGGCGCACCAGGAAATCTTCTCCAACTGCGCGGCCTGCTCGGCGGGCAATTCCGGCCAGTTACCGATGGCGGCGCCACGGATGTAGCCAAAGCACCATTCCTCGGCGAGGGTCACGGTGTGGCCCTGGTGTTCGGTATCGTCGAAGCGCGCCTTGAAACCCGTGGCGTCAGTGGCCAGTTGCCCGGCCAGGGTGTTGATATGGCGTACGCACAGTTCGAGGAAACTCTGCGCTTCATCCATGTTGTCCCATTCCGGGTTCTGGCCGCCCCAGATCGCCGGGAACCACTCGGCCACGTCCACCTGCACCGGGCTGGACACCAGCGCGGTGAAGTAGCCGTCGAGTTCGGCCAGGTTCAGCACCGAATGGTCATCGCCGTACTTGAGCAGGGTGTCTTCGATGAACTCGAATTCGGCGGCGGTGAGGGGTTGGGCGTGCATGGGCATATCCTTTAAACGTCGAGCGCCGCTGTCGGGGCGGCCTAAAGCGCGAAGGATGGCGCTTAGTCAGGCTTTTTTCCAGCAGTTTCCATGCGTTGGCACAGCTTGCCCACGCACACCGCGCCGACCACTGCGAGGATGATCGGCACCAGGAAGTCATGGTCGATGCGGGTGAATTCCGCCACCAGCACAATCGCGGTCAGGGGCATGTTCATGCTGGCGGCGAGGAACGCCGCCGCGCCGATGATTGCAAACGCTCCGAGGGGCACACCCGGCCACACCAGGCTCCAGGCGCCGCCGAGGATGATCGCCAGTAACGCGCCATTCGCCAGGCCGGGGGTGAGCAGGCCGCCTTCGGCCCCGGCGCGCAGGCTGCTGGTGGTGATCAGCACCTTGACCACCAGCAACAGTGCGGCCAGGCCGATGCTCAGCTCATTGTCGAAACCCAGTTGCGCCGGGCCTCTGCCGTTGCCGAGAATCTGCGGCAGCAACATTGCCAGCCCGCCGATGACGCTGAAGTTGATCAACGCCAATACCGGCAGGCGCCAGCCTCTGGCGGCGTTCGCCCGCGCAGCGCCGGTGAGGCGGGTGAAACCATAGGCGGCCAATCCAAACACTGGCCCACACACCACGGCCCAGGCGATCAGCACCGGGCTCAGCACAAAATGCGGCACCACGTATTGCGACTCCGCCCCCAGCCCGATCCATGCCACTGCTGCACCAATCGCCGAAGTTGCCAGCGCAATCAGCGCCGCCGGCCAACTGAATGCGCCCACCAGCACTTCCAGTACAAACACCGCGCCGCCCAACGGCACGTTGTACACCGCCGCCAGCCCGGCCCCCGCGCCGCAAGCCACGATCAGGCGGTGCATGGGCGGTTCGAGCCGGGCGTGTCGGGACAGCCAGGTGGCGGCCAGTGCACCGACCTCACGGGGCGCCACTTCACGCCCCAGCGGCGAGCCGAGAGCCACGGTGATGATCTGCAACAGCGCGTGGGCGAGGGTGGTCTTGGGCGGCATGATCGGCATCTGTTCCGACACCGCCCGCTTGATGCTCACCAGCGGGCGGCCGTAGCGATAGAGTGTCCACCAGCCCAACCCGGCAACCAGGCCGCATACCACCAGCACCCGCAAACGGCGCTCCGGCGCGGCGGCGGTCACGCCCCACAGAAAGGTTTCGTGGCTGACCAGGCTGTCGAGACTGTAACCGTACGCCAGGTGCTGAATACCGTGCAGCAGCAGGGCCAGGAGCATCCCGCCCAGGCCCGCGCCAACGCCGGTCAACACGACCACCAGGGCAAGAATCAGCGACGAACGCAACGTGGACGGCATAGACGGCTCCAGGCAAGGGCCCTGATTGTATCGCCGATAAGCCGGGCCTCCGGGATCAAATGTATCGGTGCTGCCTGAACCGTGCGCCCACAACATTCCATTACGTTTGCCCGTCCCGTTTTTGGCCGATGTGCCGTCACACACACTTGTTATAGTTCGGGCCTTATCACTCGCCAGTCAGGGATCACTGCCATGTCCGAATACCAAGCTTTCGTCGTCGAACTCACCGGCAACGTTGCCCATGTGCAGATCAACCGCCCGGAAAAGATCAACGCGATGAACGCCGCGTTCTGGACCGAAATCATCGACATCTTCCAGTGGGTCGAAGACACCGACGCCGTGCGCGCCGTGGTACTCAGCGGCGCCGGCAAGCATTTCTCCTCCGGCATCGACCTGATGATGCTGGCCTCGGTCGCCAATGACTTTGGCAAGGATGTCGGTCGCAACGCCCGCCTGCTGCGGCGCAAGATCCTCGAACTGCAAGCCTCGTTCAACGCCGTCGACAACTGCCGCAAGCCGGTGCTGGCGGCGATCCAGGGTTATTGCATCGGCGGCGCCATCGACCTGATCAGCGCTTGTGACATGCGCTACGCCGCCGAAGGTGCGCAATTCTCGATCAAGGAAATCGACATCGGCATGGCCGCCGACGTCGGCACCCTGCAGCGTCTGCCGCGCATCATCGGCGACGGCATGCTGCGCGAGCTGGCCTACACCGGTCGCCAGTTCGGCGCCGAGGAGGCGCGCAGCATCGGCCTGGTCAATCGCGTCTACGCCGATCAGGACAGCCTGTTGGCCGGCGTGATGGAGATTGCCCATGAAATCGCCGGCAAATCGCCGATTGCGGTCATCGGCACCAAGGCCATGATCAGCTATATGCGTGACCATACAGTCAATGACGGCCTGGAATACGTTGCCACCTGGAACTCGGCTATGTTGCAATCCAACGACCTGCGTGTGGCCATCGCGGCCCATATGAGCAAGCAGAAACCCGAATTCGTGGATTGACTGACATGACCCCAGGCTGGATTACCACAACGCTGCTGGACAACGACACCCCTGGCGGCTGGGCCGTCGCCCGCAGCCGCGACGGCTTTTTGCACGACACCAATGGCCCGCTGTTCCCGAGGGAATGGCTCAAGCGCCAGGACCTGTCGGTGTTCGCCGAGCATGGCATCGGCCACCTCGATGGCGAGCCGGTGTACCTGCTGGAGCTCGACTCGGCGGCTGAAGTGCCGGGCTGCAGTTGGCAGGGCCTGCGCGGCTTCATGCTGCAAGGCGATCACACCTTGTACAAAGTGCTGGGCTATGCGGCGCAGATCGGTACCTGGGCACGGGAGCACAGGTTCTGTGGCAGTTGCGGCCAGGCCATGGTCCAGGTGCCACGGGAACGCGCGATGTACTGCCAGGCCTGCGACCTGCGCAGCTATCCGCGGATCTCGCCGAGCATGATCGTGCTGGTGACCCGTGGCGACGAGATCCTGCTGGCGCGTTCGCCACGCTTTGTCACGGGGGTCTACAGCACCCTGGCGGGGTTTGCCGAGCCGGGTGAGTCGGCCGAAGACTGCCTGGTCCGCGAGGTCCGCGAAGAGGTGCAGCTGGAGGTCAAGAACATCCAGTACATGGGCAGCCAGTGCTGGCCGTTCCCGCACTCGATGATGCTGGGCTTCCATGCCGAGTACGCCGGTGGCGACATCGTGCCCCAGGCCGATGAGATTGAGGACGCGCAGTGGTTCAACATCCACGACCTGCCGCCGTTGCCGGCGTCACGCTCGATTGCGCGTTACCTGATCGACCTGTACCTGGCCCGTCGACTAGGTCACGCTGAACCAGTGTTGCCAGGCTAGACGCACCGTCAGGCCGAGGACCACGGTGATAAACACCGGGCGAATGAATTTGGCGCCGCCGCTGATCGCGCTGCGTGCGCCAAAGAATGCGCCGCACATCACTGAAACGCCCATGGCCAGGCCGACGATCCAGTCCACCGAACCATTGACGATGAACACCGTCAGCGCCGCTGCGTTGCTGACAAAGTTCATGCTGCGCGCCACGCCGCTGGCCTTCACCAGGTCGATGGGGTGCAACAGCATCGTGCTCACCGTCCAGAACGCCCCGGTGCCCGGGCCTGCCACGCCATCGTAGAAGCCCAGGCCGAAGCCCTGGGTGGCTTGCCACTTCTTCTTGATCGGCGCGTCGGCATCCAGCGGCGCCTTGGGCGTGCCGCCGAACAGCAGGTACAGGCCACAGGCGAACACAATCACTGGCAGCATTTTGTTCAGGGTTTCGGCCGGTAAATAATGGGCGACCACGGCGCCACTCAGTGCGCCGACCAGCGTACCAACGATGGCGTGCACCCACTGGCGCGGGTGGAACAGTTTGCGGCGATAGAAGGTGAAACTGGCGGTGGCCGAGCCGAAGGTGGAACTGAGCTTGTTGGTGCCCAATACCAAATGCGGTGGCATGCCGGCGGTGAGCAGGGCGGGTGTGGTCAGCAGGCCGCCGCCACCGGCAATGGCGTCGATAAAACCTGCGATGAAGGCAACCACCGCCAGGATGGCGAGGGTGGTGAGGTCTACGCTGAGTTCGAAGGGCATGGGCAGGGCTTATTCTTGGCAGGGCACTATGCGAAAGGCCGCCATCTTACTCGCGGGGAGTCTGCAAATCCAAATGTGGGAGGGGGCTTGCCCCCGATTGCGGTGTTCCAGCTAACTCATCTGTAGCTGATCCACCGCTATCGGGGGCAAGCCCCCTCTCACATTGTTACTGCGTCGACTTACGATCGATGTGTTTCGATCCACTCCAACGCCGTGCGCCAGATACAAATCCCGAGGAAATACGCCGACATCACCGACCACAACCCAAACGTCCACGGGTTGGTATTCGGGTAATCCACCACCATCAAGAAGCTGCACAGCAACCAGATCGTGGTCACCGCGATGTTGATCGGCATGAACCGCTTCACCCGGAACGGGTGCAGGAACTTCATCGGCGTCACGGTCAGCAGCGCCAGGCCAATCACGGTGAGCAAGGTGACCCAGGCTTCCGGCTGGATGATATACACGCACAGCGCCACCACGTTCCAGGCGGCGGGGAAGCCGACGAAGTAGTTGTCCTTGCTCTTCATGTTGACGTTGCAGAAGCAGAACAGCGACGACACCAGGATCACCGACACCGTGAACAGGTGGGTAAAGTCCGGCAGGTCGATATAGCGGTAGATAAACAGTGCGGGAATGAACACATAGGTGAGGTAATCGATCACCAGGTCCAGCACCGAGCCGTCAAAGCTTGGCAATACCGTGCTGACATTCACCCGGCGCGCGAGCGAGCCATCGACCCCGTCCACCACCAATGCCAGGCCAAGCCACAGCAGGCAGGCCTTCGGCGAGTTTTCCAGCAGCGCCAGGGTGGCCAGGAAGGCCAATACCACACCGGTGGCGGTGAAGCCGTGGGCGCCCCAGGCTTTGAGTCTGGCTACATGCAGGGTCGATATCACGGGCGGTTCTCCAAAAGGTGAAACGGGGCAGCCGACAACGTGACGCCGTCGAGTCTGGCCGGGGAATGCAGGTATCGACCGGGAAGGGGGTAAGAAGGTTCACCACCCCGGCGTATCACTTAGCGTAGCAAGCGTAAGACATTTCGGCATCAACCCTGGCGGAACACCAGTGCCTTCAGGCCACTTTGCGGGTCGATATCCGGAAACTCCGGCGGGTTTGCCAGGCGCTCCACAAAGTTCAGGCCCGGCGCTTCGCGGGTCACGCCGTCGATCAGGAAGTCTTCGCCGAAGGCCGGGTCGTTCATGCAGGCCAGCACGGTGCCCTGTGGCGTGAGTAAATCCGGCAGCCGGCGCAGCACACGTTGGTAGTCCTTGGTCAGCAGAAAGCTGCCTTTCTGGAACGAGGGCGGGTCGATGATCACCAGGTCGTAGGGGCCGCTGTTGGTAACCTTGGCCCAGGACTTGAACAGGTCATGGCCCAGGAAACTCACCTTGCTCAGGTCATGACCGTTGAGACGATGGTTGTCGCGGCCACGGCTCAAGGCGCCGCGGGCCATGTCCAGGTTCACCACATGCTCGGCGCCGCCTTCGATGGCCGCCACGGAAAACCCGCAGGTGTAGGCAAACAGGTTGAGCACACGCATGCCCCTGGCCTGTTCGCGCACCCAGTTGCGGCCATGACGCATGTCGAGGAACAGCCCGCTATTCTGTTTCTTGCCCAGGTCGATCAGGTAGCGCAGGCCGCCTTCGACGATGATCTGCTCTTCGACGGGCTCACCTACCAGCCATTCGGTGGTGCTTTGCGGCAGGTAGCGGTGTTGCAGGGCCACGGTATAACGGTCGAACTGGCCGTGCAGCAGCTGTTTCAGGGCGTCCAGTTGTGCCGCGTCGGGCTCCTTGAACAACGACACCAGCACTACGCCTTGCAACCAGTCCACCGTCAGTTGCTCCAGGCCCGGCCAGCAACGACCACGGCCGTGGAACAGGCGGCGGGTTTCGCTCGGCGGAGTCTGCAGGGCAGCGAGCAAATGAGCGTGCAGGGTGGCGAGTGCTTCTGGGTTCATCGTTAAACGTCATTGATTGAGCGGGCGGCATTTTAAACACAGTTGCAGGGTTGCGGGTGGCTTGAGCACAACGTGCTGCAAAAAAGTGAGTTGGCAGTGATTCATGCTCAAAATGCTGAAATCAGCGCTTGAGAACAGGCAAAAAATCCTTCGGTGCCGACATAAACTGGAAAAAAAGCCTGGAGGTGCCCATGAACGGTTTCACGACAGCGGTGATTGACCAGCAAGAGCTGGATGAATGGCGCGACGCCCTCGCCTCACTGGTGGCGAACGCCGGCCCGGCACGGGCGCGGCAGATCCTCGATGTGCTGGCCCAGGATGCCAGTGCCCCGCACATTGACTGGAAACCGCGCCACGGCACGCCCTACATCAATAGCATCCGCGTCGAGCAGCAGCCGGCGTTTCCGGGCGATCTCGCCACCGAAGAACGCCTGGCTTCACTGGTGCGCTGGAACGCCCTGGCCATGGTGGTGCGCGCCAACCAGGCCTATGGCGAACTCGGCGGGCATATCGCCAGTTACGCCAGCGCGGCAGACTTGTTCGAGGTAGGTTTCAATCATTTCTTCCGTGCCCGCAGCGACAGCTTTGGCGGTGACCTGGTGTTCTATCAGCCGCATTCCGCGCCTGGCATTTATGCGCGGGCGTTCCTTGAAGGCCGCTTGAGTGAAGCCGACCTGGCCCACTATCGCCAGGAGATCGGCGGGCCCAAGGGAGGCGCACGCGGCCTGTCCAGCTATCCCCACCCCTGGCTGATGCCGGACTTCTGGCAGTTCCCCACCGGTTCCATGGGGATCGGCCCCATCAGTTCGATTTTCCAGGCGCGCTTCATGCGCTACTTGCAGCATCGCGGCTTGCTGGACACCACTGACCGCCACGTCTGGGGCGTGTTTGGCGACGGCGAGATGGACGAGCCGGAAAGCATGTCCGCCTTGACCCTGGCCGCCCGTGAAGGCCTGGACAACCTCACCTGGGTGGTCAATTGCAACCTGCAACGCCTCGACGGCCCGGTGCGCGGCAACGGGCGCATCATCGATGAACTGGAAGCCTTGTTTGCCGGCGCCGGTTGGAACGTTATCAAACTGGTGTGGGGCTCGGACTGGGATGCGTTGTTGGCCAAGGATGCCGACGGTTCGCTGGTCAACACCTTGTCCAGTACGGTTGACGGCCAATTCCAGACCTTTGCCGCCAAGGACGGCGCCTACAACCGCGAACACTTCTTTGGCCAGAGTGAATCCCTGGCCCGGCTGGTCGAGGGCCTGAGCGACGAACAGATCGACCGCCTCAAGCGTGGCGGCCACGACATGGTCAAGATTCACGCGGCCTACCACGCGGCGCGGCAGGTCAAGGGCAAGCCCACGGTGATCCTGGCCCAGACCAAGAAGGGCTTCGGCATGGGCGAAGCCGGGCAGGGCAAGATGACCACCCACCAGCAGAAGAAACTCGACCGCGATGCACTGATCGCCTTCCGCAATCGCTTCCAGTTGCCGCTGACCGATGAGCAGACCGAGTCCCTGAGCTTTTTCAAACCGGCAGACGACAGCGTCGAACTGCGCTACCTGCACCAGCGGCGCAACGCATTGGGCGGCTACGTGCCCAGTCGCAGCCAGGCCGCCGCGCCTGTCGCCGTGCCGGCGGTATCGGGCTACGCCGGTTTTGCCACGGCCGCCGACGGCAAGGAAATGTCCACCACCATGGCATTCGTGCGCATGCTCACCAACCTGCTCAAGGACAAAGCCCTGGGCCCGCGCATCGTGCCCATCGTCGCCGATGAAGCGCGCACCTTCGGCATGGCCAACCTGTTCAAGCAGATCGGCATCTATTCCAGCGTCGGCCAGCGCTACGAGCCGGAAGACATCGGCTCGATCCTCAGCTACCGCGAAGCCACCGATGGGCAGATCCTGGAGGAGGGCATCAGCGAAGCCAGCGCCATCAGCTCCTGGGTTGCCGCGGCCACCAGTTATTCAGTCCATGGCCTGCGCATGTTGCCGTTCTACATCTATTACTCGATGTTCGGCTTCCAGCGCGTCGGCGACCTGATCTGGGCCGCGGCCGACCAGCGCGCCCGTGGCTTCCTGCTCGGCGCCACGGCCGGGCGCACCACCCTCGGTGGCGAGGGCTTGCAGCACCAGGATGGCAGCAGCCACCTCACGGCGGCCACCGTGCCCAACTGCCGCGCCTACGACCCGGCGTTTGCCGGTGAATTCGCGGTGATCCTCGACCACGGTATGCGCCAGATGCTGGAGCACGATGTGGACGAGTTCTACTACGTGACCCTGATGAACGAAAACTACCCGCAGCCGAGCCTCCCGGAAGGCGTGGAGACGGCGATCATCAAGGGCATGTATCGCTTGCAAGGTACGGTCGATGCCAAGGTGCGCCTGTTGGGTTCCGGCACGCTGGTGCGCGAGGCGCAAGCGGCGGCGCAGTTGCTGGCGCAGGATTGGCAGGTGGCGAGCGAGGTGTTCAGCGTGACCAGTTTCAGCGAACTGGCGCGGGAAGCGCGGGAGGTGGAACGCTGGAATCGCTTGCATCCGCAGCAGAAGGCACGTGTCAGCCACTTGGCTGAATGCTTGCCCAAGGGCGCGCCGGTGGTGGCTGTGTCCGACTACGTGCGGGCTGTGCCGCAGATGATCGGTTCATATCTGGATTCCAGCTACACCGTGCTCGGTACTGACGGATTCGGGCGCAGTGATACACGGGCGGCGTTGCGCGATTTCTTTGAGGTGGATCGCCATCATCTCGTGCTGGCAGCGTTGACGGCGTTGGTGGAGCAGGGGCATCTGCAAGCGCGGGTGTGCCAGGAGGCTATCGAGCGTTACAACGTGCAGACTGAGCGCGGAGCCGCCTGGAACGGCTGAGTTAAAAGCTGGCTATCAGTGGAGGCCCAAAAGCCTCCCTGATAAACCCCGGCGCGATATACCGCTCGTAATGCGCCTCGGACAACAGGAAAAACTCCCGGTCAATCGCATCGCGCAGATCCGCCAGGCTGCGCTCGCGAAACTCCGGCAGCAACCCCAACCCATACGCCTCCAGTCTGGAAATCACTCTAGCCCCCCGCGCAATCAGCTGGTACGCCCAGCAATAGGGCGATTGGTGCGGCACAAAGCGGATCTTGCGATTCTCCAGTTGCTGGCGCAGCAGGTGCGCGTCGAGCACCTGCAGCTTGCTGGCCATTACCTGCACCAGCAGTTGCTCCAGGCGCAGCCACACCGCCTGTTTTTCCTCGGCGTTGTAGCCGTTCCACTGGATCACTTCGTGGTGATAGCGTTTGCAGCCGCGGCAGACCAGGTCTCCGTAGACGGTGGAACACAGGCCTATGCAGGGGGTCTTGATGGTTTGATTGGGCATAAGAAGGCAATTTGCAAAGATTTATCGCGCACCGCAACCGATGTGGGAGGGGGCTTGCCCCCGATTGCGGTGCATCAGTCACTGAAGCTTGAGCTGAACGAACGTCATCGGGGGCAAGCCCCCTCCCACATGTGGAGTCAGTCCCAGCTCAGCGCGCCGCCAGTCTGGTACTCGATCACACGGGTCTCGAAGAAGTTTTTCTCTTTCTTCAAGTCCATGATCTCGCTCATCCACGGGAACGGGTTAGTCGTCCCTGGGTACTCTTCCTTCAACCCAATCTGCGACAGACGACGGTTAGCGATGAACTTGAGGTAATCCTCCATCATCGCCGCATTCATGCCCAACACCCCACGCGGCATGGTGTCGCGCGCGTATTCGATCTCCAGCTGCGTCCCTTGCAGGATCATCTGGGTCGCTTCTTCCTTCATCTCGGCATCCCACAGGTGTGGGTTTTCGATTTTGATCTGGTTGATCACGTCGATACCGAAGTTCAGGTGCATCGACTCGTCGCGCAGGATGTACTGGAACTGCTCGGCGACGCCGGTCATTTTGTTGCGACGGCCCATGGACAGGATCTGGGTGAAGCCGCAATAGAAGAAGATGCCTTCCAGGACGCAGTAGTAGGCGACCAGGTTGCGCAGCAGTTCCTTGTCGGTTTCGACGGTGCCGGTTTCGAACTTCGGATCGGAGATCGAGCGGGTGTACTTCAGGCCCCAGGCGGCCTTTTTGGCGACCGATGGGATCTCGTGGTACATGTTGAAGATTTCGCCTTCATCCATGGCCAACGATTCGATGCAGTACTGGTAGGCGTGGGTGTGGATCGCTTCTTCGAAGGCCTGGCGCAGGATGTACTGGCGGCACTCCGGGTTGGTGATCAGGCGGTACACGGCCAGCACCAGGTTGTTGGCGACCAGGGAGTCGGCGGTGGAGAAGAAGCCTAGGTTGCGCATGACGATGCGGCGTTCGTCGTCGGTCAGGCCTTCGGGGTTTTTCCACAGGGCGATGTCGGCGGTCATGTTGACCTCTTGCGGCATCCAGTGGTTGGCGCAGCCGTCGAGGTACTTCTGCCAGGCCCAGTCGTACTTGAACGGCACGAGTTGGTTGAGGTCGGCGCGGCAGTTGATCATGCGCTTTTCGTCAACGGCGACGCGGGCGGAGGCGCCTTCGAGTTCGGCGAGGCCTTCGGCGACGTCGAGTTTGTCCAGCGCAGCCTTGGCGCGCACGATGGCGGCGGAGTCGTTGGCGGTCACGTTACGGGCTTCCAGCGCAGCCGCGGCGCCCGCACCGTCGAGGCGGTCCATGTTGGCTTCGCTGGCGTGGCCGGCGTTGGCGCCCTTGATCACCGCTGCACCGGTGTCTTCGTTGTCGACTTCATCCCAACTCAGCATGGAAATGCTCCTTCCTGGTATTCGAAAAATAAGTGTTTTTGCAGGCTTCAAGGCATTGAAATACTGCCCATAATGTGGTCGGTAAATACCGAGACCGCACACTATGTAGTGGTCTGATCTGTTTGTGGGCACACTATATGGTGTGTAACAAGACTGGTCAACGTGCAGCAATCACGTTGGCCTGCTTTAAAGGCTGATCTTGATCTGCGCGCACAACCCACCTTCCGGCCGGTTGCTCAACGTTAACGAGCCCCCGATCGCCACCACCAGTTGCTGGGCAATCGCCAGCCCCAGGCCGGTGCCGCCGGTGCCGCGGTTGCGTGAGCTTTCCACGCGGTAGAACGGCTGCATCACCTGCACCAGTTCGTCCTCGGCAATGCCCGGGCCGTTGTCGAGCACCTTGATCGACAGCTCGCCATCGGCGGTCGAACCGACCTCCAGTTGCGCGGCGCCGGCGAACTTGAGGGCGTTGTCCACCAGGTTCACCAGCACCCGGCGCAGGGCGTGAGGGCGGGTGTCGAGAACTACCGCGCTTTTGCCGCTGAGGCTCACCTGTTTGTGCATGTCCTGGTAGTCGAACACCAGGCTGTCAAGGAAGGCGTCGAGGTTGATGCGGTGGCTGGCTTCGGTGGCGCCGTGGACGCTGCGTGCGTAGGCCACACCCTCGCGCACCAGGTGCTCCATCTCCCCGAGGTCGCTCCACAGTTTGTCGCGTTCGGCACAATCCTCCATGAATTCGGCGCGCAGTTTCATGCGGGTGATCGGGGTTTGCAGGTCATGGGAAATTGCCGCGAGGATCTGCATGCGTTCCTTCAGGTATTCGGCGATGCGTTGTTGCATGGCGTTGAACGCAACCGCGGCATGGGCTACTTCGGTGGGGCCTGTTTCGTCCAGCGGCGTGGGGTGAGCGTTAGGGTCCAGGGTCTCCACGGCGCGCGCCAGGCGGGTCAGCGGGCGGATGGCCAGGCGCACGGCGAACCAGGTGCAGCCCAGCAGCAGCGCCAGTTGCAGCACCAGCACCACCGGCAGCCAGTACGCGACGGGCAGCATGGAGGGGCGCACGTCGAGGGTGATCGGGTTGCCGTCGGCCAGGGTCAGGTGCGCCTGGAAGTGCTTCTGCATCCCAGGGATGTCGCGAAAGGTCAGCGCGTAGTGTTCACCCAATGCATCGGCAATCGAGGTGGCGGCCATGGGCACGTCGTCGCTGCGCATCGGCTCGCCGGTTTCGCCGGCGTTGAGCAGGTAGCGGTAGTTTTGCCGATCCAGGCGCGGCAGCCAGCTGGCGCGCTCGTCGGCGGGCAGCCGGTCGAGGATCGCCACCGAGGTGGCCACGTCGTTTTCCAGGTTGCCCAGCATGGCGGTGCGCGCGCTGATGTAGCGCTCATAGAACTGCGCGCTGAAGGACAAGCCATGGGCGCACACCAGGCTGATCAGGAAGATCAGCGACAACTGTGACGCCAGGGTACGCGGCCAGCCAAACCTTAAGGTCATTGCTCGGCCTCGAGGATTTCCACCGGCAGGGAGAACACGTAGCCCTCGCTGCGCACGGTCTTGATGTAGGCCGGTTCGCGGGCGTCGTCCAGCAGGCGTTGGCGCAGGCGACTCACCAGCAGGTCGATGGAACGGTCGAACAGATCGGCGTCGCGGCCTTGGGTCAGGTTGAGCAACTGGTCGCGGTTGAGCACGCGCTGGGGGTGATCGAGGAACACCCGCAGCAAGCGGTATTCGGCGCCGCTCAGGGCGACCAGGGTGTCGTCTTCGTCGAGCAGGTGGCGGGCGGTGGTGTCCAGGCGCCAACGGCCGAAGCGGATCAGCCGCCCGGTTTCGCTGACCACCAGGTTCGGCGGCAGCATCCGCGTGCGGCGCAGCACCGCGTTGATGCGCGCCAGCAGCTCACGGGCGGCGAACGGTTTGACCAGGTAATCGTCCGCGCCCATTTCCAGGCCGATGATGCGGTCGGTTTCATCGTTGCGTGCGGTCAGCATCAACACCGGCGTGGCTTTATGCTTGCCCACCCGCAGCTCGCGGCACAGCTGCAAACCGTCGTCGCCGGGCATCATGATGTCCAGCACGATCAGGTCCACCGGGGTGGTGTCGAGGAAGCTGCGCATCTGGCGGCCGTCGGCGACCACAGTGGTGCGCAAGCCGTTCTTCTTCAGGTAGTTGCCCACCAGTTCGCGGATTTCCCGGTCGTCATCGACGATCAGGATGTGATCGACATGATCCATGCTGCCTTCCTCGTTAAATGCTCGTTGGGGCGCAGTCTAGCCACTGGCGCCGGCCTTGCCTTGTACCCTTTGTATTGCAGTGTATCTGGCGATAAGGAGATACATGACGAAGCAAAAAGGCTGGTGCGACAGGTTTTATCCCGCTGCATAGCCGATAAACGGTTATGTACTAATAAATTTCTAATATTTCTAGTGAATAGACACGGCCTTGGCTGGAAGCGAGCAGGTTGCGCCCGCGCAGGCGGTCGAGGGCTTCGTTGAGGGTGCACTTGCTCACGCCCTCTGATGCAACGCATCACGGCTGCTCTGTTGCTGGGTGTGGCGGTGCGGTGCGCGAGGGTTGGTTGCGATCAGTCTGTGGGGTAGGGTGTCACGGCACCTTCCAACAAAAACAAGGATCGGTTCATGCTCTTCACCTTCCGCCGTACCCTCCTGGCCGCCACCCTGGCCGTGTCCTTCGCTGTGCCGGCCTACAGCGCCGAGCCCCATAAACAGATCCAGGCCCAATCCGAACACTACAAGGCCGACGCCCTGAAACTGCTGGAGCGCCTGGTAAATATCGACTCGGGCTCAGGTTATGAACCGGGCCTGACCCAAGTGCGCGACATCGCCGTGGATGAGCTGAAACAGCTGGGCTTTTCCATCGAGCTGGTGCCGGACAAAGCCGCCAACAACAGCCACGTGGTCGCCACCCTCAAGGGCACCGGCAAAGCCAGAATCCTGTTGATGGCCCATATGGACACCGTGTTCAAGGAAGGCTCGGCCGCCGAGCGCCCGTTCCACATCAAGGACGGCCGCGCCTATGGCCCCGGCGTGATGGATGACAAAGGCGGCATCGTCGCCGGCATCTACGCGCTCAAAGTCCTCAAGGACCAGGGCTTCAAGGACTACGCGCAAATCACCTTCCTGCTCGATGCCAGCGAAGAAACCGGCTCCGACGCCGCCTCCGAGCTGATCCGCCAAACCGCCAAGGCCCACGACGTCACCCTCAACCTCGAACCCGGGCGCCCGGCCGATGGCCTGGTGGTGTGGCGCAAAGGCAGCGCTACCGCCGTGGTCGAAGTCAAAGGCAAAGCCGCCCACGCCGGCGTCGCCCCGGAACTCGGCCGTAACGCCGCCATGGAAGCGGCGCACCAGATCCTGCAACTGGGCAAGCTGGGGGATGCAGAGAAGAAAACCACCATCAACTTCACCGTGATCAAGGCGGGCGACCGCACCAACGTCATTCCCGACCAGGCCACCGCCAAGGCCGACGTGCGCGCGGCATTGCCGGAAGAGTTTGACCGCATCGAGAAGGACCTGGCACGGGTGTCGGCCAACAAGCTGATCCCCGAGACCGAAGTGAAGACCAGCCTGCAGCGTGGGCTGCCACCGATGCCGCAGACGCCGGAGTCGGACAAGCTGGTGGCGATTGCCCAGGGGATTTATGGGGAGTTGGGCAAGACGTTGACGATTGAAGGCAGTGGCGGTGCGGCGGATGCCAGCTTGTCAGCCGGGGTAGGCACGCCGACGTTGGATGGGTTTGGGATTGTTGGCGGGAATATTCATACGCCGGAGGAGTATGCGGAGGTGGAGAGTGTGGCGCCGCGGGTTTACTTGTTGAGTCGGATGATTATAGAGCTTTCGAAGCGGTGATTTTCCGCTGATTGACACCCTTTTGTGGTGAGCAGGCTTGCCCTGCGTTGGGCTGCGTAGCAGCCCCAAAACAGACAATGCCGGTTTATCAGAAAACACTCATCGCCTGGAGTGGGGCCGCTTCGCGGCCCAACGCAGGGCAAGCCTGCTCACCACAGGGTGCTTTTCAATCAGGATTTTCTTGTTTTACCAAGTGCTCATTAAATTTCACAATAATGTGATTCAACCATGATCGTCCTGAAGCCCATTGACTGGGGTAGTAGTAATAACAGTGCTGCTCGTGTAGTAAGTTATTTTGAAGGGTGGACTCGTCTGTATAGTTATTTAATAGTGCTAGAATTTCATTTTTTACAATTATTATTGTGCTTTCTGATGAGTCAAGTAGGAAGGAGTCAATGACTTCGTCAGCTGATGAGTGTTCAAGTGTCCAATCTTGATTGAAGTAAGCGCCGAAAAATTGCTGCAACTCTGTCAGTGGAGTATTCATTTTTCTGGGTATCCTGTCAGTAATAGATAGCCATCCGGCATATTAGCTCTTTTCTTCAGAACTAAAATGAAATTGTAAACGGGTATGGGGGTTTCAGTGCCTCTAATAATACTCACGCCTACGGGCCGGTTAGAGCTGTCTTTGATTAGATGTTTGTTATTTTCTCCTTCTAAGAACTCTAAAATTTCGGTCCGATGTTTTTTTAAGCTCCTAGATACTAGTGCTTCTGCTTCTTCTAGGTTTTTGAACGTTGATGCTGCAGGTATGTGCGGTTCCAGATTTAGCCTTGTAATCAGTTGTGCTTCCGTCTGTGCAACATGCTTTTCAATTAAGTGCCCGCCGGCATTTTCATGTGCTTCTAGTACGCCGCCAGGGCAATTTACAACTTTACAACTCAGTCCTAGCGGATCTACCCACGCAGTCGGATTGGGTACGTACTGGTAGGCATTGATCCCTCCCGCCAGCTTCACCGGATCCGGCGTCAGGTACCGACCAACATCCGGATTGTAGTAGCGATGGCGGTTGTAGTGCAGTCCGCTTTCCTGATCGAAATACTGACCCTGGAAACGCAGCGGGTTGTCGACTTTTCCGATGTCGAGGCGGGTGATTTCCCCGTAGGC
>NZ_FOKD01000012.1:0-211956 GCF_900112095.1 Pseudomonas sp. NFPP24 | reverse complement strand
GGTCTCTGGGGATATCCAGGCGAAGCGGCCCGTCGTCGGTCAGAACCGTCTTGCTGCTTTTGCCATTGCGCTGATTGGTCGACTCCTCAGGGCGCTCCGCGCCCTGAGGGTAACCAAGGTGGTGACCCAGCTCGGCGCCTAGCGCACGCTCGATCAGAGCCTTCTTGAACGCCATGGACGCGTCTTGAATGGCTTCGGCGCTCATCGGGCCTTTAACAAACTGCTCGATCAGCTCTTGGGGAATCGAGGGCAACTCCCTCGCTGTTGCATTGGCGGACTTCTTTTTGGTCGGCATACATGCACCTCTAGCTACATGTTATGCCCGAACACAAAATTTCTGACAGTCTCGCTTATCGCTCCATAGGACAATACGGCGCGTACCTGACGCGTTGACGCACCGCCTCGCGGTACGTTTCAGTACTTTGTACCAGCGGCACTCATGGGCTAGACTTCTTTGCTCTGTTCAATCGTAAATATGTCGATTTAACAATCAGTTAAATGGTGTATTTAAACCAAAGGCTGATCTAGCTTGACTGAGTCTATCCGCAACCCACTGACCCTCTACCTCACCCGCTTGGCCCCCTCCAGCCAATTGACCATGCGCTACGTGCTGCAAGATGCGGCCGATCGCCTGGGCTTCGAGGACATCAACCTCGAAGACATCGACTGGCACTTGCTGCAGCCCGAACACGTCATTGCCCTGGTCGCCGCCTTGCGCGAAGACGGTTATGCGCCGAATACCTCCTCGTTGTATGTGAACGCGGTGCGCGGGGTGATGAATGAGGCGTGGCGCCTGAACCTGATCAGCCAGGAGCACCTGTTGCGCATGCGCACGGTCAAGGCTGCACCCGGCACGCGCCTGGGCCAGGGCCGCAACCTGCGGCGCAGCCTGATCCGCGAAATGATGGAAGTCTGCGCCGCCGACCCACGGCCCCAGGGCCTGCGAGACGCCGCAGTGATCGGTATTCTCTACGGCTCCGGCATGCGCAAGTCGGAATCGGTCAACCTCGACCTGGCCCAGATCAACTTCGAAGAGCGCAGCCTGCGGGTGATCGGCAAGGGCAACAAGGAGTTGATCAAGTACGCGCCGGACTGGGCGTTCGCCAAATTGCAGGCGTGGCTGGCGTTTCGGCGCGAGCAGCTCAAGGAGGGCGAGCAGGATGACAGTTTCCTTTTCAACCGTATCCGCCGTGGCAGCCACATCACCCGCGAGCGCATCACCAAACATGCCATTTACTACATCGCCCGCCAGCGCGGCGACCAGGTGGGCGTGAAGATCATGCCCCATGACTTCCGTCGCTCGTTCATTACCCGGGTGATCGAGGAGCATGACCTGTCGATCGCGCAAAAGCTCGCACACCATACCAATATCCAGACCACCGCCAGCTATGACGTGCGTGACGACAATGAGCGACGGCGGGCGGTGGACCGGTTTGACCTGTAGGGTTGACGATTGCAGCCCCCCTCAGGGGGGCTATGCAGTTTTAGAGAATAGGTTTGCCGCCAGTGACCGCGTAGCGCGATCCGGAGATGTAGCTGGCTTCGTCCGAGGCCAACAACACATAGATCGGCGCGACTTCCACCGGTTGGCCAGGGCGGCCCAGCGGGGTTTCGCTGCCGAAGCTCTGCACGTCTTCATCGGTCATGGTCGCCACGATCAACGGCGTCCAGATCGGGCCCGGGGCTACGCTGTTGACGCGTATACCCTTGCTGCCGAGCAACTGCGCCAAGCCACCGGTGAAATTGGCAATCGCACCCTTGGTGGCCGCATACGGCATCAACGTCGGCTTGGGCATGTCTGAGTTGACGGACGTGGTGTTGATGATCGAACTGCCAGCCTTCATATGCGGCACCGCTGCCTTGCACAGGCGAAACATTGCAGTGATGTTGATATCGAAGGTCTTGACCCATTCCTCGTCCGAGATTTCTTCAAGAGTCTCGTGGCTCATCTGGAACGCTGCGTTATTGACCAGCACGTCGATACGACCGAATTGCTCGACCGTTTTATCGACCAGTTCGTGGCACACGCTTTTCTGAGCGATATCGCCGGGCAGCAGCAGGCATTGGCGACCGGCTTCCTCGACCCAACGCGCAGTTTCCCTGGCGTCCTCGTGCTCATCCAGATAAGCGATGGCCACATCGGCGCCTTCACGGGCAAACGCGATGGCGACGGCGCGCCCAATGCCGCTGTCGGCCCCCGTGATCAGAGCGATCTTGTTGGCCAACCGTCCGGAGCCCTTGTAGCTCTGTTCACCGCAATCCGGGTACGGGTCCATTTTCTTCTGCGAACCAGGTACTGTCTGCGCTTGGGGGGCGAAGGGAGGGCGAGGGTAATCAGTCATGTCAATCTCCATAGTTTCCAACGTGGCTATGGGATTAGTAGTTGCCGGCCGGTTGATAGTTGTAACGGATGCCGCCGAGGGCCGACGAGTGGTTGGCGTTGGCCCCAGGCAACGCCAACCTCAAGTGCATGGGCCGCCCTCAGGACGAGGGTGGGGCGCTCGCCAGGTGAGCCGGCAGGCGCCGCAGTGTCCACACCGTGGTGAACATCGCCGCTATGGCGCACAGCGCAATCCCGATCAGCATCGGCGCCGGCGTGTGATCGGCGAACACCCCGATCAGGGTCATGGACAGGGCCCCGATGATCATCTGGATCGCACCGAGCAAGGCCGAGGCAGAACCGGCCACGGCACCATGATCCTCCAGGGACAATACCCCGGCGGCCGGCAGCAGCAGGCCGAGAAAGCCGAAGCCGATAAACAGCAAGGCCATGGTCAGGGCCAGGCTGTCGACCCACAGCGTAGTGACGGCCAGGACAGCCATCACTGCAGCCACAGCCGCTACCGACCAAAGAATCAACGGCGCCAGGCCAAAGCGCGCACTGAGGCGCGCAGTGAGTTGGCTCATGGCGAAAAACGACGCGGCATTCAACGCAAAGGCCAGGCTGAACTGCGTGGGTGTGAGGCCGTAATGCTCGATGTACACGAACGGCGCGCTGCCGATAAACACGAAGAAGGTCGCCAGGCCAAAGCCGCACACCACCGACAGGCCGATGAATACCGGGTCACGCAACAACGCGCCATAACTGCTGAAGGCACTGCCCAGGGTCTTGCCCAACCGGCGTTCGGCAGGGTGGGTTTCGGGCAGTTGCACGATGGTCATTACCAGACACGCCAGCGCGAGCACCGCCAGCACGGCGAATACTTCGCGCCAGCTCCACAGCGAAATCACCAGGCTGCCGGCCAATGGCGCGAGAATCGGCGAGACGCTCATCACCAGCATCAGCAAGGACATCAACTTCGCGGCCTCATGCCCCGTGTACAGGTCACGCACGATGGCCCGGGGAATCACCATGCCGGCGCATGCGCCGAAAGCCTGCAGGGCGCGAAAGGCAATCAGGGTTTCGATCGTCGGCGCCAAGGCGCATCCGACACTGGCCACGGCAAAAATCACCAGGCCGGCATAGATCGGCGGTTTGCGCCCGAATACATCGCTGACCGGCCCGTAGAACAACTGGCATACGCCGACGATCACGAAGAACACCGTCAGGCTCATCTGCACCCGCGCCGGCGAGGCATGCAGGCTCGCGCCGAGGGTCGGCAGTGCGGGCAGGTAGATGTCGATGGCGAAAGGGCCGACGGCGGTGATCAACCCCAGTAGCAGGGCGAGGTGGGCGATACGTCGAGACATGAGCGGTTCCGCACGGAAAAGGGCGGTCAGCTTAAGGGATCCACGCAGATCCGCAAACTTAGGCTTCAATAACCAGGGACGGTGGCCGATAACATCAGAAGCGGGGCGTCTGCGGTTGGGCTCCCAACCGGATGACCAGGCAAGGGGATTTTTGCATGACGATCAAACTACGCTTGATGTTGTTGATAGCGACTGGCTTGCTCACTGCTTTGATCATGAGCCTTACCGGTTACCTGGGCAATTCACGGATGGGCGATGCCGTACAGGACAGCGAGGTCAGCATGACGGTGCTGCGCAACCACATGGAAGCCGACATGATGCACGACGCCCTGCGCGCCGATGTGCTGTCGGCGATGCTGGTGGGCCTGGGCAAAAGCACCAGCACACCGGCCGAGGTCAACGCTTCGCTCAAGGAACACGCCGAACACTTTCGCCAGGTACTGTCGGATAACCTCGCGCTTCCGCTGGACGCTGCGCTCAAGGCCAACCTGGAAAAAATCAAACCGAGCCTGGACAACTACATCGCCACCGGTGAGCGCATCGTCGCCCTGGCGCTGGACAGTCCCGAAGCCGCTCGCGCGGAACTGGGCACGTTCAATGCCGCTTTCACCCAGCTTGAAGATCAAATGGCCGCGCTGAGCGAACTGATCGAGACCAACACCCAGCAGACAAGTGTCGGCACACGGCAGACCATCAGCAACGCCAATATCACCCTGGGCGCAGTGTTGATCGCCAGCCTTTTACTGCTGTTGGCCCAGGGGCGCTGGGTGATGCTCAGCATCATGGCGCCATTGCAGGCCGCCAGCCGCATTGCCGCCAGCATTGCGCGGGGCAACTTGAGCGAAGCGATTGTCGAACCCCGGCGCAAAGATGAAGCCAGCGCCTTGATTCGCAGCCTCGCCACCATGCAACGGGACTTGCGCGGCATGATCGAAGTGGTGCGCAGCAACGCCCACGGCGTCAGTGGCATGAGCGAGCAACTGAGCCACGGCTGCCATGAAGTGGCCGGCAGCAGCCAGCAACAGAGTGCGGCGGCCAGCACCATGGCCGCGGCCGCGAGTGA
The DNA here is from genome assembly GCF_900112095.1 of Pseudomonas sp. NFPP24. Taxonomy (NCBI): domain Bacteria; kingdom Pseudomonadati; phylum Pseudomonadota; class Gammaproteobacteria; order Pseudomonadales; family Pseudomonadaceae; genus Pseudomonas; species Pseudomonas sp. NFPP24. The sequence continues at coordinate 207,203 of NZ_FOKD01000012.1, read as the reverse complement.
AATGACCGCCAGTATTGAGGAAATCACTCGGCATGCCGGGCGCGCATTGGACATGGCCAACCAGGCTGAGACCTTGGCCAAGGACGGTGGGCGGGTGATTCATCAGGTGGTCAACGACATGGGCGGCATTGCCCGCTCCGCGCAGCAGTCGGCCCAGGTGATTCGTACGCTGGACAAGGAGTCCGAGGCAATTTTCAGCATTATCCAAGTGATCAAGGGGATCGCCGACCAGACCAACCTGCTGGCCCTGAATGCCGCGATCGAGGCCGCCCGCGCCGGTGAACAGGGGCGGGGGTTCGCAGTGGTCGCCGATGAAGTTCGCAGTCTGGCCGGCCGCACCAGTGCTTCCACCCTGGAAATCGCCAGCATGGTCCAGCGTATCCAGCAGAGCACGCGCGAAGCGGTGACCAGCATGGAGGAGGGCGTGGCTCAGGTGGATAAGGGCATGGCGGTGACCGCCGAGGTGGAGCGGGCGATTCGCGAGATTCTGCAAGCCACCTTGAACACCACGGAAATGGTCAACGATATCTCCCGCACCATTGGTGAACAGAGCCTGGCCAGCAACGAAATTGCGCACCAGGTGGAGATGATTGCGGGCATGTCGGAAAACAACAGTCGCGTCATTGGCCAAACGGCGTCGACAACGGATGAGTTGTCCGGCCTGGCCGGTAAGCTTTCGCAGTCAGTTGATCGGTTTCATTTGTAACCTATTGATTTAACTCAACTAAATAGTCATTTAGTTGAGTTGGCAATCAGGGCAGGGGGCTCAGGAATGGGAGAGGGCAGACGTCCGCCGTGCTGCGATGCGCTCTACCGTTTGCATATGCTGCGTGCCCCATTGGCACAATCCACCCAACGCCGACGCCAGGGACTCCCCGAACGGTGTCAGGGAATACTCGACTTTGGGCGGTATTTCCTGGAAATCCACGCGAAAAATGATCTCATCGCGCTCCAATTCCTTGAGTTGCTGGATCAGCACCTTATCGGTCACACCGCCAATCGCGCGTCTTAATTCTCCATATCGATGAACATTCTGCGCCAGGTTGAACAGCACCAGCGGCTTCCATTTGCCGCCAATCACCGCCAGGGCAGCCTCAAGTCCGCAGTTGAATGACTTATTTGCCATTATTGAGGTGTCTCCCAAGGGTACTTACTAAAAGGTGCATACTATTCAAAAGAATAGAGCGGATCTAGAGTTGCGCCTCAACATTCTTTCTTGGAGTCATCATGAGCAAGCTCAACGGGAAAATCGCAGTGGTTACCGGCGGCAACAGCGGCATCGGCCTGGCAACCGCGATTCGCTTTGCAGCTGAAGGCGCACAGGTGGTGATTGTAGGTCGTCGACAGTCAGAACTGGACAAGGCGCTGACGCTGATCGGGCCTGAAGCCATCGCCATCCAGGCCGACATTGCCAAGCTGGACGACCTGGACCGTGTGTTCACCCAGGTCAAAGCTGCCAAGGGCCGGGTTGACATACTGTTTGCCAATGCAGGCCTGGGGGATTTCCAACCGATCGGCTCGATCACCGAGGAATCATTCGACCGCACGTTCGGCATCAACGTCAAAGGCACGCTGTTCACCGTGCAAAAAGCCTTGCCACTCATGCAGGCCGGCGGTTCCGTGATCCTGACCGGATCGACCACCGGAACGATGGGCACCGCGGCGTTCAGCGTGTACAGCGCCACCAAAGCGGCGCTGCGCAATTTCGCCAGGAGCTGGGCGCTGGATCTCAAAGGCACCGGCATTCGTGTGAACGTACTGTCGCCAGGCCCGATCTCGACACCAGGTCTGGACTCGGCGTTGTCAGGCACGGGCCAGAAGGAAGCGATTATCGACGACATGACGGCACAGGTTCCACTGGGCCGCATTGGTCAACCTGAAGAAGTGGCAGCCGCCGCGTTGTTCCTGGCATCGGATGAGAGCAGCTTCATGACGGGCAGTGAAATGTTTGTCGATGGAGGCTTTGCTCAGGTTTAAGCATGACAGGGGTTTTGCCCGTTGAAATCTGACGGGCACTGCCTCTGATTGCGCAATACGATATTACGCATAATGTATATTATGTTAAACCAGGTGCTATGTCAGATATGTTCATAAGCCACGTAAGTCATTGATTCGACCAATTCGTATTTGACGTCTACTCTCTCAACGGGCCATGTCCATAGTGTTCATGACGATTCCTTGAATGAGGTGGCTGTCGATGAAACTAATTCAGTGCAGGTTCTCTTCAGGTCAACGACTACCGCTGCTTGTACAAGCTGGTGATGCGACGCCGTTGCCCATACTGATTCCGTTCATCTACGTCCAACTCAAACTCAGGCACCGCGCTTACAACACGGCTGCGGCGCACCTGCGTGCGATCCAGGCTTTCTACGCCTATGCCAAAAGCCGAGATCTGGATATCGATGAGGCCATCTTGGCCTGCCACTTTGAGGCGATGCTGGCTTTGCTGGACGGTTACGCTATTTGGCTCCAAAGTGGCCGTCATGACGATAATCTGATCGCCCGAATCGGCAAAGCTGGCACTGTACTTTTTCAGCAGATCAGTTCACGAACACGTGACCAGTACCTGCGCCTGCTGAAGAAATACCTGTCTTGGTGTGTCACCCGTTATATCCCGCGCGCCCGTCAGAATTCAGCCACACAGGCTGACATCAACGTGGTATTTGCCGATGTTGCCGACGTCATTGAGCGGCGCTTTGAGAGCCATATCATCAATGCTCGTCCCGATCGCACTCGTTACCGCAGCCTGACAGATACGCAACTACAGATCGTTCGCACACTGATTCGCCCTAGCGCTGTGGAGAATCCGTTCCCGGAACGTTTGCAGCTGCGTAATTGGCTAATGATCGAATTGCTCTTGGAGACCGGCATCCGTCGCGGAGAGCTTCTGAAGCTCTACTCCACGGATATCAATAGATGAGCTGACTTGTGGAGAACGCCTTGCTCAGATCATCTACCCTTACCGTATTCAGATTCGTCCACATCATCCGCTTCAACTGCATCATCGGAATCCAGGGAATTACGACACTGATCAACGAGTGCTGCAAGCTTTGACTGAAAGGTCTCGAGGTTGGATAGGATCATGCGCCGCTCGTCCTTAAGTGCTGGCCCGTCTTTCTCTTCCTCAGCTAACGGTCCCGTTGGCTCTTCCAGTTCAGTGTCTACGTCATCGTCGATAAATTTTGAATAGAAGGCCTCTAGGTCGAGGTCTTCTGAAGCTGGGATGACTAACAGTTTCTTCCACCGTCCCAACTGGTCAGTCAGGAATCGTTCATCCTCCGTTAGCGCATCCCATTCAGCGTCTTCGATGGATCGAACCTCTACGGGACGGGTCAACAGGAGTCCGCTCATGACGATCTGTGTGAGCACACCGAACATTTCATGAAGCAGATCATCTTTCGAATGAGTGCGTCGAAACCGTGCCCAAGGATTCGCCGTAGGCTGCATTGCAGTCAGCAATTCTATCGCGGCCATCTGACCACCCATTGGGTCAACCGATGCCGGTAGAGAGCGGCGGTTTGCCCAAAGCTTGATTATCAGTTCCGCAGCTTGCTTTTTTGCTGTCTGTCGGACCTCCCCTTCACCGTTCTCAGCGAGATCCATAAGTTCTGCAAGATGATGAGCCATCCATCGAGACGCCAACTCACCACGCGTGTCGTTTTCAAGCTGATGGACAATCGCTCTCCCAAGATCCAATACGCCCTTCGGCGGTATAGAGCCGCCCTTCTTCGTCGAGTCTGTAGACCCGAGCGTACGTGGCCTCGGGATTCTGCTGTTCCGAGTCATAGCCTCGTCGACTGCTGCGTTCTTCACGTCTGACCTCCATCACGATGACAAGCTCGAGCCCCTCATTCTGTAGGAGCGCTTTTAACTGATTACGCTCGGTCAGCAATCTGCATCCCGAGCTCGAAGGGTACGATTGGTAGTGATCTTCGTCCGATTCACGGTCACCCCAAACTTCGTAGCGAAACATTGCTGCCTGACCGGGTAACGACCAGGCATTCCCGTCATCCGGATCGCACTCCAGTCCGTATTCGCCGATTATCCAGCTCGCTGGCATCCAGCCCACGAGCGTTGCGTTGCCCCGCAAAGGATCTTGACTATCGATTCCGCCATCTGAATACGGTCGGCTTAGCCAGGGAATCATCTGATAATCGCCGTCATCGCCGTCGTAAGCGTCCTCACTCTCGGTCGGGATCGAATAATCCCACGTGCTCTCCATCGTCTGTAAGGCGCGTACCAAAGATCCGGCAAGTTCCTTCTCAACCAGAGCGCTTGAAAAAGAAAGCGTCTCAACGCGATCGGCATTAACAAGCCGCCATTCACCGCCGACAAGGATGTGGCCAGGGCAATCGGTCGGTATCAACTCTCTCCGCATGCTGAGCTCTGAGACCTGCTCCACCCAAACAGCTAGCGATTCCTCGGATTTCCGCCAGAAGTCAGACCGCAGTGGAACAGGCCCCAAGAGGTCTGCCGACCAGCACGGCGGTTGGGTTAGCATTTGACGTTCGACACGATTAGGCAGCGAACTCCAGTCCGAGTGTTCTCCCTCAGCGAGCGGCTCGGTTCGTAGCAGCTCGCCAAGGGAACACCATAGCGCATGCCATTCGAGATGGGTGCTCAGGCGCTCGAGTGTCGGACTGGCACCATGATCATTGCGCGTGAGAGCCCAGTCATGAGATGAGATACGTCCCTGCTGACGTTCTGCCTCGTACGATCGAATTTCGCCAGGATAACCCCAGCGATCAATAATCCAGGTCTCTGCCGTAGTCAGCAGCAGATCTTGGGAAACATTGGCAAAGCTATCAAGCATCGGATCGTACCAATAAGGCACCGTATCCATAGGGTCGAACTGAAAGCGGCGTTCGGGTTCCCCGGAGCGGTTACGGACCCGAGGTGGCCTGCGGCTCGTCCCCGGCAGAGGTATCAACGCTGATCGCCCGGTAGCATTCAATTGTTCTATTTGGGAAGGATCAAGCGCAAGTGCGCCCGCTTCTACCAGTTTGAGGCAAGCATCGCGCGCGAATGAGACAAGAAGCAGATGTGGAAAAGTCTGATCCAAGGCGATGGCGAGCAGTAGTGTTCCCCCCTGAGCACCTATTTCCGGCAGCTCAGCTGAAATGCGATCCCAGGCAATCACAAACCACAGCCGTGCGGCGATCCAGAAGAAGTCGAGACGAGATGACCGAAAGATTGACTCATCCCGACGACCGTATTCGTCGATTAGCGCGTTCAACTCTTCGACAGCACCAAGTCTGGCCAAACGCCGTATCCCATGAGCTGCGCGCCATCGCACTCGCACGTCATAGTCGCCCAAGCATGCATAGAGAAAACGCGCCACCGATACTGGCACCTTTACCGGTACATCCCGCGGTTGCCAGGTTTGGTCTCGATCTTCGGGCGAGACACGTTCGGCAAGACGGTTTGCGTACCATACGCCAATGACTGACGATGAGTGCGGATCCAGATGCTCTGCAATTATCCCCGCCAGAGCAAAGACTTGTTCTCCGTCGAACATTTGCCCATGCTGCTCCACTCCACGCAAAAGCAAATTTGCTGCTCCACCGGGGGCCAAACCAGTCCACTTCAATGCTTTAGGGAGCGATGTTTCGCTGTGTCCGATGTATCTGGCAAAATCGGGAAGGCGCTCAACTATCACTTCGGGCAATTCCGATGCAGCCCATCTTTGAATGGCCGATGTATTCCATCGATCGAGCATCAGCAGCATCATTTCGACCACGCTCGCACCGTCTCGAACTTTTAGGCCTCGTAACACCTTGAGAAAAGCCAAGCGGTCACGTATCTCAACGTGTTCCGCAGCAGTTGCAATCAGATCCGATAGCGAAACATATCTACTTTCAGTACGTGCAGTCTGAAGCGCAGTTGTCAAAGCATTGGCAAAGGCCTCGCCGTTAAGCAGGTTCTCCCGAGTCCAAGTCGTTGTTGAGCGAACTTCAGGCTCTGTTGTCGTTACTCTCGTGATAGCGGGCGGAGAAGAGTCTGTCTCCTCCAGACTTTCAAGAAATGCCTGTCGCTCCCGGAGTGCCCTGCTCCATTGCCCCGTCCACTTTGCCATCTCACGACGTTTGAGCAGCTTGCTGTTATCACGTTCGTTGTGGCGGACTAATGCGTTCCAAGCCGCTTCCTCAAGATAAGATCCTGAGTTAACGCAGTTGGCGACCTGGTCCAATGCTGCATCAGCGATTGCATGATTGCCGTGCAGCATCAACTCCAATGCCATTGCCGCAGCCGGGTCTAGTGTCTCCTGGGCGAGTCCGGATTTGAGGACCGGTGCCAGTGTTTGTGAGAAGTCGACGAGATTGGCATCTTGCCACTTCGCAGCGTTTGCGAGCGCGAGAGGAAGGTCTAAAGCCGAAACAGTTTCCATCACCTCTTTCCAGGGCAGGTTCTCATCACCGTCGAGACGGACGGCAGCATCAACCAGTACCTCACAAAGATCACGGGCGACTACTCTCCTGTCCCCGACGCTACCAGTACCTCGCTTGAAAAGCTGGCCGAGCAAGCGTAATTGCGCCACGATTTCCCTATCGAGTTGGCTGGCTGCCTCAATTGCATCATGAAAAACAGCATTAGCATCGTCGGGACTGAACGGCAGGAGCAGGCGTGAGTAGGTTAAAAGCGCTTGGGATTTGTCTCGGGCGCCAATGCGTTGGGTGCGCATAGCAGAAGCCGCCGCGTCAATATCAACGACAAGTGCGGTGTGCAGCTCTGGGCATAGCATCATACGCTCAGCAAACTCTAGATCCGGCTGCAAATCGGAGGCTTCCCACTTACCATGAATTCGCTTGGCGATGCGTAGAACGAATTCTGCGTCTAATTTACGGCCTACGAGCAATAACGCGCCACGAGCGGCTGCCATGGCAAGCGCACTGGCGTTGTGATCGCGCGCGAGACGCCATGTGTTGCTTTCTTTGTGCCTCGCCGCTTGTTCCAGAACATCGGCGGTTGTGTCGTCATTCTTCCCGGCCATCGCTATTGCAGTCGCCGCATAGACGGGATACAGCATATTGGTCAGCTCGTTTAGCTTACGATCTGCCTCTTCTTGGTGATAGGTATCGCGGCAGCGGTCCTTTTTCTCCGCGGGCTCGGGCCTGGATTCGTAGAGGCCGTCCGGATTCAACTTCCCGCCGGTACGGGCCGCTCGAAGTGCATGCGCTCGAAACAGCAGGTCCATGTGACGTGTGTTACTGGTATGAACCTTGTCGACTCTCCGGTTCTCAGGCACAAGCACAACATCCAAGAAACCATCCACAGCAGTCGCAGATAGCGGGTCCGCAGCAAGAAGCTCACAAGATGTCATGCCAACATCCATCATCCATGACCACAAGCTTTCCAGCAGACTGCGTGCATTCTGACGCTTGGGAGATAACATCCAGCGCCTGCAAAAGGCTCTCAGGCTGCCCGCGAGCCTTGTGGTATCCAGGGGAGCACCGGACACCGCCAAAGGCACGAGTACAAAAAGCTCTTCCCAGGGTTTGAGATGATGTGTGTCAAGTATTCCCTGAAGCAAACCCGAGCCATCTTGCGCAATCAGCCGCGGAATCAGGCAGCGCGCCACCAGTAGCCGAACCCGCTTCGGCTTCCATTTCCACAGCGACTGCAAAGCAGACTCCGGCCCGTTACTGCGAAGCGCTGTTTCGACGCTAGCCGCAACGTCTGCAATTTCAAGCCGCCAATCGCAATGCTGGTCCTTTTGAATGTGGGCTTTACGTACAGCCATCCACGCTTCGATCAATCGCTGCCCCTCATGCAACGAAATTCGATCACCGTTGAGCGAGTCAATCACTTGTTTGTGAAGCAGGAAAGCGCCGTGGTACCCGATTTGCTTCGGATCGGTAAGGACGAGCCTCCCTGCAGTGTCAGCAGCAAACCGCACCGCAAGGTCTGGATTATTAGATAGGAGTGCCCGTAGCGCGCGCTCAGTCTTGAGCCCTTCGCCTCCGATGAGCACGAAACGCATCGCGCGTTCACTATCGCCCGCCTCCCGACAGAAGGAGATAGCTAACCGTAAGCGCGTAAGTTCCGCTTCGCGCCGCTTCACCGGATCATCAATTGCAGCCGGCGAAGGCTCGCGTTCAACGAGATCAAGCAGCTTATTGCCCAAGCCAGACGCGGCGAGTACGCCTGCGACGTGCTGCGCAGCGTAAGAATCGCTTTCGCAGCGGCTCATCAGCCAATCAGCAGCGCTCTGGGTTACTTCGCTTAGCATTGACTCCCCCGCTTCGCGGACGAAGTGCTCGAAGTCTTCATCCGCAAAGCCGACAGTGTTTCCAATGAGCCGAATCGCTGGCGCCATGTCGGTGCATATGTCAATCAGCGCTGGCACCTGGATACGAATGATCGCGCTGAGATCTTCTATGGGTACCGGCCGCGCAAGAGCAATGAGCCCCGCACAAAACCTTGGAAGGTCTGTTGCGATTCCGCTTTTCCCCAGGGCTCGCTCAAACTGCTCACGAAATACTTGGTCCAGAGACCGGCCTGCGGGCAAGAGGCGGTCAATCGCTTTTTCGGGAGGAGCATCACCCAGATCCATAGCATAAGCTTGGACTCGGGGTACTCCCATGGTCAGCCTGTGAAACGCATCGATCCAATCATCTGTTGCAGCCCACTTCCGCTGTACATTGATCTCAGTTTCACCTCGGGTAAACGGCTCGATCTCTGCAAGGCTAAAATTAGACGGTAGGGAGAGTTCAGCGAGACGGCCTGTCCTTGCCGTAACGATAAACCGGACATTGGGCGGCAAGTCGCCCAGCTGCAAGAAGTCGTATACAAAGCAAGCCTCAGGCGGTTTGCGTGTTGTCGCAGCCGTAATGGCATTGTCGGCGGCGTCAACGGCAATGACGATCAGTGCGTCCGGATATTCAGACGCGTGTGCCTGGGCTGCGTGGCCCAGGCGATTCGAGAAGAGGCGCGGAGGGTCTGACAGCTGGTGACGACTAAGCAAAATTGGCAGCCGTAGCCTCATGGCAAGCTCATTGGATAGCTGTAAAAACGCGTCCACATGTCGATGACGCAAAGTAGCGGCATCTAGATAGGTGCCACCTCCGTAACAATCGTAAGTGACCATGATCGAATGAGGCGGGAGCACCGCCTCAATTTGCTGGAGCGCAGTCGTTTTGCCGACCCCTCCAGGACCATGTAGACAGACTCGCTGTTTGCCGGCAGTGATCTCGCTCGCAATATCAGCGACGCTCCTCCGAGACACCGGTGAATCAACTCGTCCAAGGACAGGTGGGCAAGGGAACAATGCGCCCATCGTAGAGACGCCGAGTTGGAGTAAAACTGACTCCTTCGTTATTAACTCGCCCGCGAATTCGGGACGCATGCGCTGACGAATGAACTGGCGAAGATTAGAGACTGGCGCTTGTAACTCGAGATCGGTCCATCCAGACATATCAGCGAGCAACTTTTTCTCAATCGCGAAGCGCGATCCTGCTCCACCATTGAATCGAAGCGCCTTTGCAAATTCGGGCAGCACAGATCTGGACAGCCCGGCGGCGAACGCCATTTTTCGCTCATCCGGCTCATCCTTTCCAGGTCGTTTTCGTGGAGCGGATACGCTGCCGGTTGCGAGCTTTGCGGTAACAGTTTTTAACTCAGGCGCGATCGGCTGGTTGGTTACAAGTGATACTTCAACTGTTCCTGTTGGCTCCAGGGCTTGTATTCCAGCCCAGGCTTTTGCCAAGCGATTAAGGACGCTGTCCTCGTGCTTATCGCCGCTCACCATACGTGCGACGGTCCACGAACTGCGGGGATTCGCGGCGGAATACTTCAGTTGCTCCAGCAATATACGATCAGCTTCCTTTGCGTCGCCGCCGCCTTCGTACAAAGCGCAATCCACGCCATCCCACGTAGAAGGGGATGACCCAGCTTCGTCACTTGGAGCGATCCCTTCTACAGTCAACGCTTGAAGCGGATCACGGTCGTCTAGAAGGCGGATAGCATGCCTGGCGGCCCATAACTCGTGGAAGTCGTCGCCGGTGTTGGAACCTCGAGCTCCTCTGAAATCACTCACTTGCGTTCCTTGCATCTATCAGTTAATCGCCCAACACCCACAACCGGTGCGGCCGCAGATGGGTAGTTTGTTGATCAGTATTTTCTTCGCACGCTTGAGCAATCGTAAATGACTCACAGCACTATGACACCATTGCAGAGCACCCCTTGCACGGCAAAATGCCGAGCCATGGAGTACTTCTTACGTGTCACAGGCTTCCATACCCAGAGTACAGCGCGCGGCGTTGATCCGTGCATCGCGGGCTTGCCTGTTTTGCATTTCGGCTGTTGTTCCTTGAAAGCTCAATATCTATCCAATTCGAGGTTGTCTCGCACTTCCCTCCTCCATTAGGCTGACATCATTCTGGCGCAATGCCACCCCTACGTTTCAAGGAATTCGGCGAATGGAAAACTCGCACGGGTCGATGCCCGCTGTACTTGACCGCCAGATCGACAGTGATGGTCAGGACGCTTTTGGTCACAGGCACCTCGCGCAGGCCCTGCGCAGCCTTGTTGAATCCAGCCACCATAAACCGCCTTTCAGCATAGGCCTTCTCGGTGGTTGGGGTACTGGGAAAAGCTCGATCAAAGAGCTTTACACCAAAAATCTTGAACTCGACGCATCGGTCATCCCTGGCAAACCAGCCCGTAAAGATCGATTCAGAAGTATAACCTTCAATGCGTGGCGGTTCGGCGGCAAGGACCAGGACATCAAGCGAGCGCTGTTGCGTCACGTATTTCTGGAGCTTGGCGGTGACGAACAGGCGCTGCACGATCGCCTATTCAAAAATATCACCCAAGTCGAGCACCAATGGAAAGGATGGAAGGACTATTGGGCCCAGCTTTGGCGAGCATGGGCAATGCCACTCCCCGCCTTTATCGGCGCGATGCTGCTGCTGTTCGGTCTAATTTCCTTGGGGCTTTGGCTGCTTCCTTGGACAGATCGATTTACACAGTCCGTGTTCGTGGCAGCTATTTCGGGTGCGTACGCATACCTCCTGAAGAACCTGAAGCCTTCAAAGGTAGACAGCTACAGATCGATCACCAAGGTATCGTTGCCCAGTGCCAGTGCCGAGCAGTACGAAGCAATGCTTCTTGAGCAGCTAGACATCTTCAAGAAAAACACGAATGGGGTGCTTGGCAAACCCAACGCCTGTGAGCGACTGGTCATTTTTGTAGATGACCTCGATCGACTGTCTTCCGAAGAGATGGTACTTGGGCTTGATGCGGTCAGAGCTTTCATGGAAATCCCTTCGGACAAGCTGCCACGGGGTTTGGGTCTGGTGTTTGTTATCTCCTGCGACGAAGCGAAAGTCGCAGATGCACTCGCACGTGGCCGAGGCAACCCTGAACAACCTGGTAGCGTCGTCACACACATGGATGCTCGCCGCTACCTTGATCGGATCTTCCAGTTCCGCCTGGATATTCCGCCGCCGCCCCGAGGCGACATGCGCCAGTTCGCGCTGAAGCATTTGGCTGCCTTCGAAGATATCGTCGCAGACCTCACAGCCCGAGGTACCACTCCAGAGGAAATTATCGACCGGATGATCCATGTAAAGGTTGCGGATCCCCGCAATGCCTTGCAGATCGTGAATGCATTTGCACAGTCTTGGTGGTTGGCGAAACGGCGAGAACACGAGGGAATAACCAGCGCCCTTCCAGGCGGTCTGCATGAGAATGCAGTGACGGGGCACCCGATCTCGCTAGGTGCATTGAGCGCAGCCCGCGTCAGCTTTCCTGACTTCTATAGTGATCTGCAGGATGATCCGCAGCTGCTCACGCGTTTGACCTCCCTGCTGGTTAACGACGGTTCGGTGATGGATCAGCCGGTTGATGCGCGTCCGTTATTGCTCAAGCGCTACGTCAATCACGACAAGGAGAGCAATGTCACAACTGCCAAAGAGAACTGCCGTGACCTTCGTCAATTCCTGGCCAGCCTTGTCGGGATTCGATGGCCTGACTCGCTTCAGAGTATACTGCTTCTATCGGAGGATCCGATCACGCGGAAATTCGGCGCCGGCGCCAATGCGCTCTTTGGACTGCTTGTTTCTGGCGACACCAAGGGTGTGATCGAGCAGTTGTCCTCCAGAACTGACAAAGTGTCGCTGAGCGAAGACCAGGGTCAACTGCTGCACCATCTGATCGGTGACCTGCACCTTGAGTCTACCGCCCGCAGACACAATGCTCTGCGGGTGGTGGCGAACCTCATCGGCCACCTGCCGGAAAGAACCACCCGATTGATGCTCGGCAAGCTGTGCACGGAGCTTGCTGCCTCCGTCAACCTGAGGTCACTAGTGGGTCTGGAGAAAATCGGCGGTGTGATTGCACTGGCCACGGCTCAAGAGCAACGTCACATCGCCGCCGCCCTGATTGATGACCTGCTCACTACCGACCATAAAACTGAATTCCGTCTTACCACACTTGAATCGCCAAGCCTCGACGAAGCCAAGACACTGGCTCTTCAGGCGTGCGCAATCGTTCTTGACGTGCGCAACAAGCACGGGCTGCCCGAGCGGCAGGACATAAATTTCAGCGAATGGCTGAAAGTTCGTGATGTGACCACCGCCGCAGGGGCGTACCACTTTGGATTCAAGCAACTAGAGCAGTGGATGGATCAATATCAAGGCATGCTTCTCGATATGCTGGGTGATGATTATGCTTCGCTGCTCGCGTCAGAGGTCTCGTCTGGCCGAGGAAGTGCCATTGACCTGCAGGCAGCAGCAAGCCGCGTTGATCAGGTATTCGCCGCGTTGGCGAGCGGTGGTCAAGAAAGTCGCGAGACACTGTGGCCGCTCGTGGTCGAATTGGTCTCCTCACCATCACTCGAGCTTCAAGGATGTGCGTTAACCACACTCGAACTGTCCCACCATCTCGCCAGCGCACACAAGCTCAGCCAGTGCGTGGATGCGGTGGCTAATGTTCTGCGTGATCATACCAAACCAGAGGCGGATTACAGGCGGGGGTTTGCCTGGCTTCTTCCGACAGCTACGGCTCAGTTCGCACACCTTGAGCCGCAGGTTAGAGAGGGCTTAGCCGCCCTCAACACCAGCCTGTCAACCGCAGAAGGCCTTCAGGAGGATTCGGTTGCACTCTTTGAAAAAGTCATCAAGCAAGACCGCAGCCTTCTGCATAAAGTTACCGATATGTGGGCACGATGGTTGCCTGATAACCTGACCATGGGCTGCGCCAGGGCGCTGTTCGAGAACTTTGAACTGCTGGATGAATCAGCTCAGGAAAGCATCGTGAAGTACCTGGATACCGGGTTCGACACGACCAACACAACCCTGCGCTACGACAATCACTACGGTCTGGCCGTCGAATACATACCTACGGTCGCTTGGAAGAAGGGCGTCCTGCATGCGCATTTGGATCGATCCCTTGGCAAGCTTCCATCCAAGGTAAGCAACGAGATTGTGGAACTCGAGCCGATCCTAGAGGGAATCTGCAGGGTCTACCTGCACGGTACGCCTTCCGTTGTCGCTGCAAGCTTGAGAGACACATTCAGCAACGCCCGAAGCTATCCACCCCAACACAATCTTCTCCACCAATATTTTGCAGGTACGTGGCCGCCCAACGAAACAGTCACACCTGGCTACGACCCAGAAACGATTTTTACCCAATCTGTTGCGGTGGGAACCCGATATCCAAGCGACGCAGAGAAGGGATTGCTGGCATCGCTGGAATCGATGATAGACGCCGGATTGGTTGAGCCGGAGTCTCAGACCGCCCTTCTTGAACTGGCATGTGTGATTTGGCAGACCCATACCGCACAAGCCCATCCGTTCCTCGCCAAGACCTCGGCGGTTTTGACGCCCGAACAACTCGTCACCTTGCCTGATGCTATAGATTGGGACGATAGCGATGAAATAATCATGCTTGAAGAGGTCTGGAAGAACTTGCTCAGCCACCTGGAGAAGGCCGACAAAGTCATAGCTACGCACCGATTACTAGCAAAAGGGCCACTGGGGAGTAATGCCCTGCCCGACCAGGGTCTCACGCTATGGGTCGAGGCCCTCGGGGAGCCCGCTTATTCCGTTCTGAAGGACGCGGTATCGGATGAAGTCATTGCTGACGAAGGGCGCCGGCGGCTCTGGCGGCAGATTACATCTCTCCCTGCCGAACCTCCACTGCGGGATCTCATCAATCTTGCGTGCAAGGTTGTCACCTCTCCCGATGCGCCGCTGATCGTCCACCAGGTCGCTCAGGATACAGGCGTAATCATGCAGCGCCTCTCAGATCAAAGCATCAGGCTTGAGGTATCACAGCAACTGATGCGAGTCCTGCCACTCTGCTCATCGCTTACGACGAAGCAGACAATCGCCAAGCATGCCTTTGACTATGGCACCCCCGCTGTATTGGCTACCGTAGACGTGACAACCTTGAATGAGGCCGATGTCGAGATCATCGAGGCAGTTTTTGGCAAGAAACCGAATGAGGTGAAGGCGTTGAAGAGGCGGTTCGCCAAACAGTAATCGGCCTGATCCGCCGACACGTACCGCACCTTGTTTAGAAGTGCCGTATCGCCTCGCCTGGTTGCGATCTAGCTGCCCTGCAGATCTCGCCTCGAGAAGACAGGTCGTGGGGCGTTCCGATCGCGAAAATCAGACCTGCAGACGAAGCGTCATTGTGCTGCCTGCGAATGAAGTGGCGCCTTTTGAGCCTCAGAAATCGAAGACGACGCTGTAAGTTCTGTGACCTTCGGTGGTTACGGCTTAGCTTGCGCCGCCTACTACCTTAGTCGTAGGAAGGCTATCGGTCGAAATGATGCACAGGCCTCAACGCGCAGCCGGTGGCGAATTCCTCATAGGAGGCGGTAGTAGTCAGCACGTTGAAGGGCGGTATTGCTCTGCCAACAGCTTGAGTCATCGGTCAAAAGATGGCATTTTGCCTTGATGATGCTAGGGAAGCCAAAATGCCGATTCGCCAGTCAGATTTGCTCAATTCAAGCGCTAACCGTTCATTCGCAGGGCAATCGCGCCCACGCTCGGGCCAACTTACGGCTTTTTTAAGTCACAGCCACCAAGACGCATTGCTTGCCCTCGGGCTGCAGGAAATGCTGAAAAGAGCGGGCTGGGACGTTTACATCGACTGGCAGGACACGACGATGCCCGCCACACCCGATGGTGAGACGGCGTTCAACATCAAGGTCGCTATCGTTCGCGCAGACTGGTTTCTCTTTCTAGCGACGCAAAACTCGATGTCATCGCGATGGTGTCCGTGGGAAATCGGCTTTGCCGATGGCAAAAAAGCCCATAATCGTATTGCCATCATTCCGACCGCGGACAATCAGGGCAACTTCTACGGGAATGAGTACCTCCACCTTTACAGCAGCATTGACGTTGCCCAACACGCCTCTGGTCTCGCACTGTTTGATACGCGGGGCAACGGCACGTGGGTACACAACCTTTAATTCCATCGGTAGTGCAAGAGTATGAAAAAGGATCATTTGCGGCTCGTTGACACGCTCTCAAAGGAGATGGCTGAGGGAAATCTCGCGATTTTTGCGGGCGCCGGCTTCTCGCAGGGGGCCGGCTTCGTGAACTGGAAAACGCTGCTCAAGCCAATTGCCGATGAGTTGGATCTGGACATCGACAAAGAGACGGATCTGGTTGCGTTGGCGCAGTACCATTCAAACGCTAATGGGGCCAACCGCTCGAAGCTTGATCAGATGCTTGTGACTGAATTTTCAACGAAGGTAAAAGTCACGGATAACCATAAAATCCTGGCCAGGCTGCCGATCCAGACCTACTGGACAACTAACTACGACAAGCTGATTGAGACGGCCTTGGAGGAGAACGAAAAAGTTGCTGACGCCAAACACACGGTCAAGCAACTGGCCACGACCAAGCCAAAACGCGACGCTGTCGTATACAAGATGCACGGTGACGTCGAACACGCCTCAGAGGCAGTGCTGATTCGCGATGACTATGAGCGTTATCACGTGAAGATGCAGCCCTACATCACCGCGCTCAGTGGCGATCTAATTTCTAAGACTTTTCTGTTTCTGGGCTTTAGCTTTACCGATCCGAATCTTGACTACATCCTGAGTCGGGTACGCATCCAGTACGCGAAGCACCAGCGCCAGCACTACTGTATTTTGCGCAAGGTCAGCCAGGAGAAGGATGAGGATCAGGCCGATTTCGAGTACCGAGTACGCAAGGAAGAACTGTTCAAGCAGGAGCTTCTTCGATTCGGGATCAAAGCAGTCTACGTCGATGATTTCAAGGAGATCACTGCAATCCTGGAAGAAATTGAACATCGCCACAAACGCAAAACCATCTTCATCTCCGGGGCAGCTCATGACTACAGCCCTTGGTCGCAGGCCGAATCGGAACACTTCGTTCACGATCTCAGCAAAGAAATCAGCAAGGCTGGGTACCGCGTTATCTCAGGCTTCGGTTTGGGCATCGGCAGCGCTGTGATCTCTGGCGTCATTGAGCAGACCATCATGAACGGTCATCGACTGGACAGCGATCAGCTGATTCTCAGACCGTTCCCGCAGAGCCAATCGGGTGATCGCCCTTTGAAGGAGCTGTGGACGGAATACCGGCGCGACATGTTGGCCCATGCGGGCATTGCCATCTTCCTCTTCGGAAACAAGGTCAACCCGGGCGGTGAAGTCGTGCTGTCAAACGGCATGCGTGAAGAATTCGATCTTGCCGTCGCTGGCGGCGTCTTCGTTATACCCATAGGCATCACCGGCTCCATTTCGGCAGAGCTCTGGAAAGAGGTCATCGCTTCCTACGACGAAACGAAATACGAGCATGGTAAAAAAATCACCCCCCTGCTGCAGGAATTGGGCACCGAAGGTACCGACCTTGGTCGTGCACAAGAGGTGATCCTGCGCCTGCTGCCACTCATTTAAAGGACGAATATCATGGCAAGAAAGGTGTTTTTCAGCTTCCAGTACGAGGACGTTCACCGCGCAATGAACGTGCGTAACAGCAACGTCATCGTTTCAGATCAGAAGGTCGGCTTCATAGACAAGGCTGACTTTGAAGAAGTCGAGCGTCAGGGCGATGCGGCCATCAAGAAATGGATCAATGACCAGCTTCATGGCACTAGTGTGACTGTCGTTCTGGTGGGGGCAACAACGGACAAGAGCAAATGGGTGAAGTATGAGATCGAGCAAAGCATTGCCCGGGGCAATGGCATCCTGACAGTCGACATCAGCAAAATCGCCAACCTACAAGGCGATACGACCGACTGCTGCAGTTTGCGTGTCCCAGGCGCGCCTCATTATCTCTGGAACACCAATAACGGTCGTGACAACCTCGGAAAGTGGATCGAAGCAGCAGCGAAGGCCGCTGGCAAGCCGTAAGTCCCGCGGGGGCGCCATTGGGCGCCCCTTCCTCAGAACAAGGATTTAACTGATGTACGTAGGCTTCGAAATCGAACATTACCAACCTATCCATCAACCCCTTGATTTTCGTATCGACAGTTATATTCAAGATGCCCAGAAGCGGGTCGCTAACCTCGCCCAGTTCATTATCGGATCGTATAACCAGCACAGCATTCTGGATGCTGAAGCCTTATCGGCGGCGATCTTCCCGGAAACTAAGTGCGACATATTCCTTTCCCATTCTCATGCGGATCAGCGAAATGCTATCGATCTAGCGCTTGCGCTTGGCAAGCACGGCCTGAAAGTCTTCGTCGACTCCACTGTGTGGGGCTATTTTGGCGACCTAGTGGCCAAAATCATCGCGGGAACTCGGCCATTGGATAATGAAACGAAGGATGGGCACATCCATCGTGTTCATGCAGATGTCCATATGATGCTAGCTGGCGCCCTTCACCGCGCCATTGCCCGAGCTGAAACCTTCGTATTCGTGCGGTCTGAGAAGTCCTTACCCGTGAGCTTTGGCGACAGGGCTAGAACATTTTCACCCTGGATTTACTCTGAATTGCAGTTCAGCTTCCAGGTACAACACGCCACGCCTAAACGAATTCGAGACCGGCTCACAGGCGCTACCCTCGACAGCGTCAAGGGGTTCAATAACCTGAGCCTTGAGAACATGCAGCATCTAATGGCCTTCAGGGCTTTCAATGATCACCTGCCTCCCGTTCATGGCGCTCAGCTGCGAGAGTGGCTTGTTCAACAGCCGTCCACCACCCGTGGAGAAGCCGTGCTGGATGCCCTCTACAGTCGATTCGATCTCCCCAGCCGATATCAAAAGCAGCGCGCGTCACTCAAGATGTAGGACAGTAGCGACTGCCGCCTGCTGGCATCAGGAAACTGCCCATTGCAGCAATGTGCAAAATCCGCACATTGCACCTGTCGCCCAGGTTGCGGCCGCCGACGCAATTCTCAAGCCTGGCGTGGCCATACCACCTAAGAATCAGTCCGCACTGCTGCAAGACTGCAGGACGGGACATTGTTGAGTCTGTCCCTAATCAGACGCATCGTTGCGTGTATGGTGATGAATCAACGGTAACCACAAATTGCCGATTGGGTTTGGGTCGCATCCGCGTGATAAGGACTTGCGCATGTCGTTCTTTGCGCAAGATCGTCCAGTCCGCTCACAGGGGAGTCATTGGCGACTTGGACGACTTGGCACTTTTGCTGTGTATTTGATTCACAGGCCGCAGGCTGCGCTCCGCAGCCTATAGCCATTCTCTAGCTCGAGTCGTATGCCCGGCTGCTGGGGCAGGCATCCTCTGGGGTTACAGGAAAATCTTGGGGCCGCCCAGGTGCCCCGGAAACCTTGGATCTGACAGAAATCCCGAGTCCAACGGCAACCCGTGGGGGCGGCGGATCCCTCGGCCAGGGACGGGCTTAGCCGCGCTACTTGTGAGGTGTTCTTTGGTCACGACCGGATAGAGCCCCAGATACTCCTGCCCTTCAAAGGGTGAGTCCGGCTTATCCAGCACCGGCAGAACCGCTACCGCGCCGTCCTTGAATCCATCGAAATAGCCCAGCTCCCAAGGCATCCATTTGGACTTCGGTGCGTTCTCAGTGGCGAGGTAAAGCAGTGAATTGGATTGTCGCATGCGCTTGCGCAAGATCTCGGCAGTCTTCGCGGTAACACGATCACGCTCAAGGGCCTGATCGTCGATCCAGTCTACGTAGACCTTTTGACCTTCCGCTTCAAGGAGGATTTTGATTCCAAGGACGAGCTCGGCGTCAACCATGGAATGAGAAAGGAAGCTGTCAAACCGATCCGAGTCTTTGTAATTTTTCTGGACTTCGTTGAGGGCCTCACGCGGGCTGCGGTTACCTCGAGTGGCTTGTTGCGCTGCCTTACGTGCTTCTGCCTGAGTTAGAAACGTCATTCCGATCTCCAGTGGGCTGTCTGGGAACCCACAAAACATGGCCAATTGCCGCCGTATGATGGGCATTGTACATTCCCAGTGTGCTGAATGGCACCAGTTGGGGGGGCGACTGGTGCAACGACTCAAAGGCTTAGACTCGCTGCGCCTGGAAGGAGATAGGTTATCCAGGCTTCGACCAATTGAATCACACCGCTGGCCATTTTCTGTTCCTGGCTGGGTGGTACAAACATCCTGGCTTTTTCTAAGAGGACTATGCCCGCCCGCTCTTCAGCTCAGCGTAAATACGAAGGCGGTATTGAAACACGAATACACTTCTCTGAATTGCTCCAGACAACTCTGTCCAGAAGACTTGGGGTCACAGGGTAGAACTGTCATCCGGATCGAAACAAAACCGGTGGCACGTCCGCCAACGTGGATCGCCGCTAGGTATCATCATCGCCTGTTGGGGCGGGCGACCCCGTTTGATGACCAGAAGCTGTCCATGCTGCAAATCAACACCGATAAGCTGTATTCAACAGGGATGGGAAGAACCAACCAGCTTCGCTGTTACGCTGGTGCTTAGCTGGTAGTTAGCTAATTTTTAGCGATTTCATGAACATGTTTTGATGAACATATCTTCCTACTCATCGACCGCTCACCTAGAGCTGACGGGCCTCTTATCAACATATGTACATCTGACATCGCCCACTTGTTCAATCATGTATTACTCTAGGCTTATCGCTCAGCTACTTTATGGATCTCAGCAACCACCTGCTTCACTGCCTCTTCAATCGCACCTTCATTACGACACAACACCCAGCCCTGACCCACAACCGCCCGTTCGAACATCTCTGTGCATGCAACATGCTCTGCATACTTCTGAATCACAGTGCCGCCCAATCCTCGTGATCGTGCCGTTGCTCTCGCCCATGAAATACCCGGCGCGGTGATAACACCGACATGCAGATCCGGCACTCGCACGCTTCGCTCCAGGTTCAACCGCAGAATCTCTGCAAACGGAATCGTGTGTCGAAACGCAGCCTCAGACGGATACCAGCGATCAATCAAGATGATGCTGCCCAACGGCTGCCGAGTCAGGACATTCCGGGATATCCAACTGCGACTCTCGGCAAAGCGCTCGCACACAGCCCATTCCAGATCCCGCGAGGGATTTCTGGCAAGTTCGTTCACCAAGGCCATGGTTTCCCCTCTGTAGGGATCGCTTTTTCGCTCGCAAAGCCGGATGACTTTCTTGTTGTCCGCCCTCAGTGCTGCCGTTACGGCCTCCAACAACGTGGTTTTGCCGGTGCCTTTGGGGCCGTCCAGAGAAACAAAAAGCGGAGCATTCATTTTTCACACAGCGGTCAGGACGATGATCACCACTCTAACTGCATTTGCAGCAGGCCACGCATCCAAGCACTTTCACAAGTAATTTTCCTACCCCCTAGGTATGCTCCGCGTCTATTGCCGATTACTGATACCGGGATGCCCGCCCAAGTCTCTGCTGCACAGTCGCAGTCTATGGAGCCGTATCCTCTCAAGGACGTTTGAAAGATGAGTACCCCTGCGCTGGATATCAGCAGCCTGACACCCTTGCCTTACCACCAGCGTGTGGTCGATTACCTGAAGACCCACGAACCCGTCGTGTGGGAGTGGGCTTCGTCTCTGGGGGTTCAGCAGGAGCACGCCCAGGATGTGCGCGCGCAGTTGCTGCGGGACACCTATCGCCTGAGCCCCGAGACCCACCCGCAGGCCTATCAGGCCTGTGAGACGGCGCTGCAATGCTTGCAGATCCAGGCGCCTGCGACCCTTTACCAGGCTGGCGACGGCGCGATGAATGCCAGCCTGTATTACCTGGCCGGTGAAGTGCATGTGGTGTTCTACGGACCGATTCTTGAACGGCTCGACGCTCAGGAGTTACTGGCGCTGTTGGGACATGAGCTGGCCCACTACCGCTTATGGTCTGAGCACGGTGGCGACTATCTCATCGCCGAGCGGATTCTCAAGCACGCCATGGCTGATATGAATACGCCTCCGAGCCTGGAACAGACCGCGCGTTTATATAGCCTGCACACCGAAATCTATGCCGACCGAGGCGCAGCCCTGGTGGCCGGCGGGCCGGAAGCGTCGATTACTTCGCTGGTCAAGATTCACACCGGGATCGTCAGCGTCGATGCCGCCAGTTACCTGAAGCAGGCCCAGGAGCTGGATGGCAAGGATGCACCGTTGTCCCAAGGCGTTTCTCACCCGGAGACGTTTCTGCGCTCCCAGGCGGTGGACAGCTGGTGGCGGCAGGTGCCGGAGACCGACAACTGGCTGCACGGCCGGTTGCGCGGGCCGTTGTCGCTCTATCGCTTGGATGTGACCGGCCAAGTCGAGCTGACCGCCCTCACCCGCAGCTTTATCGCCAGTTTCATCGACACCTCCGTGCTGCAATCGGAGGTGGTGCTCAATCAGGTACGTGGGTTCTTTCCCGACTGGAAAGACAACGAAACCACGCTGGACCTGGGCACGCTGAATGCCGAGCGCGTCGACGCAAGCATCCACGAATACCTGCACTTCATCATGCTCGACCTGAGCCTGGTGGACCGCGACCTACGGGATGAGGCCTTGTTGCACGCGGCGCGCACAGCCAAGAAGCTCGGCAGTACCGACGACTTCATCAACGTGCTCAAGCGCGATATCAAATTACCCAAACGTGAGCTCGACCCGATCGTTCGCGCGCTCAAAGCGGAGGTCGACACATGGAACCGATAACCCAACCCATCAATTTCACGCAATTGCTGCAGACCCACGATGGCGTCGCCGTCCCCATCGACGATGTGCTGTTCCTGGCGCTGCCGTTACTGCGCCAGGTTGCGCAATTGCATGAACTGGGACGTGTCGCCCAACTCAGTTATCTCGATGTGCTGCAAGGGCCGGAACGCACGCTGCAATTGCGCAATCCGGAGGGCGTCCCGCCACTGCTGGCGCTGGAAGCGATCAAGCAGGTGCAGCCTAATCCAGAGTCGGCACTGAATATCGTCGGCAAGGTCCGCCTGACCCGGGATTCGGAAAGTGGCGTGGCCGTGACCGACTTGCAAGTCCAGGAAGATCCGCATCAGGCCATTGACCACCCGGTGTTCCTCACCGACCTGCACAGTTGGGAGCATCGCCTCGGGCACCACGACGAGATCACCGATATTTTCCAGCTCGGCCAGTTGCTGGCCTGCCTGGCGTGCGGGTTGGATTTCGCCGATATCAACGACCTCAAGGCTTTTGCCCGGCACCGCCGTAACCTGTTCCAGCTCAACGGCCGGCTCAACCCGGTACTGGCCAATCTGATCGTTGAAATGACCGAGCTGAACCGCCATGAGCGCGCCACCGATGTCGGCTCACTGGTGCGACGCCTGGAATCCTGGCGCGAACAGCCGGCCAGCCTGGATGTCGAGCGTATATTGGCCCAGGCCGAAGGCCCGGCTTCACGGCGCACCGTAGTACTGGAGCATCTGCGTAATCGCTTGTTTGATCTTTCGCGGCGCAATCGCCTGCTGTACTTCCGGCCGACGCAAGCCAACGTCAACTTGACCGTGGCCAGCGTGCCCTTGGTGATGCGTGTCGAAAGTATCCGCCCCGAAGCCTTGTGCACCTGGCAGCCTACCTTCGGTGGCTTCTCCGAGCAGGTGTTGAGCGGCAAACCGGTTGGCCTG
Source organism: Pseudomonas sp. NFPP24 (assembly GCF_900112095.1). NCBI lineage: Bacteria > Pseudomonadati > Pseudomonadota > Gammaproteobacteria > Pseudomonadales > Pseudomonadaceae > Pseudomonas > Pseudomonas sp. NFPP24. The sequence continues at coordinate 184,248 of NZ_FOKD01000012.1, read as the reverse complement.
CAGCAATGGTTGCGGTTTGAAGACCAGACCTGGTTGCAGGCGTCGCTGGAACGCATCATCCAGGAAACCCGCCGCGACCGCGCCGAGTTCGGTTTCAGCAACCTGCGCCTGGTCGTGGCCTTCATGCGCTGGCACAACCTCAAGGACACGCCGGAAGAACGCATCGTCACTCCCCTGCTCTGGCTGCCGGTGGAACTGAGTCGCAAAAAGGGCGTGCGCGACCAGTTCATGTTGCAGTGCGATGAGACCGAGGCTGAGTTCAACCCGGTACTGCGGCATCAATTGCGCCAGCTCTACGACATCCAGTTGCCGGAAACCGTCGACCTGCAAAAGACGTCCCTGGAGGAAATCCACGCCGACATTGCGCGCCAGATCAAACTGACCGAGCCTGGCGTCGAGTTGCGCCTGCAAAGCAAACCGCAAATCGAACTGATCCACCAGAAGGCCGTGCAGCATCTGCACCACTTCCAACGCCGTCGCGCCCGCCAGCGCTCGACGATGCCCTTGGCCAGGCCGGATTTCAGCTACGACCGCGAAGACTACCGCCCGCTGGGCCTGCAATTGTTCCAGCAAAAGGTGCTGCCCAGCGAGTTACCGTTGCGCCTGGCCGTCGGCGCCAAACCCTTGCTGCGCAACCAGCATCCGCAGATGGTCGCCAGCAGCACCGAAAACAGCACCTTCGCCATGCCCGAGAATCAGGGGCACCGCTACGCCTGGGACATCGACCTGACCCAGGTGACCCTGGCCAACTTCAACTATCGAAAGATGTCGCTGGTGCGTGACTACGCACAGCTGATCGATGAGCCCGCGCAAAACGAAGCGTTTGACCGGATGTTCTCGATTGAGCCGCGAGACGTCGAAGTCCAGACTCCAGACCCGATCCCGCTGCCCGACCAGTGGAACGTGGTGGCCGGTGACGCGACGCAGAACGCTGCGGTCAGCCTGGCCCGGACCGGGCGTCACTTCATCATTCAGGGGCCACCGGGCACCGGCAAATCCCAGACCATCACCAACCTGATCGCGGACTATGCCGCACGCGGCCTGCGCGTATTGTTTGTGTGCGAAAAGCGCGCAGCGCTGGACGTGGTGTTCCATCGCCTGCAACAGAGTGAACTGGGCGAATTGTGCTGCCTGATTCACGACTCCCAGACGGACAAAAAAGCGTTCGTGGGCAACCTGCGCGAGTGTTATGAGCGCTGGATCGCCGGCGACGCCCAATCGGTGCAGTTGCAAGCGCGTCGCGACGCCACACTGGCCTCCTTGAGCCAACAACTGGGCCTGATAGAGCGCTTTGAACAGGCGATGGCCGGGGTGCCTGAGTCCTTGGCCTGCTCGGCGCGTGAGTTGGTCCGTCATTTGATCGAGCTGCCACCCGTTGCTGCACAGCTGCCGCCCGAAGCGCTGGAGCGCTTGCCCGAATGGCGGCACTGGCAGGCACAACACGAGCTGACCGGCCGGTTGTATCAGACCATCAAGGAACGCTTCGGCCTCGACAGTTTTGCGCGTCACCCCTTTAGCCACCTGGCCTCAAGCCTGGTCACCCACGAGCATGCCTACGGCCAGCTCAAGGCGTTTCTGGAGCAAGCCAGTGGGCTGATGGACAGCGTCGAGTCGTTCCTGGAGTCATCCTCCAGCCTGCTGTCCGGTGACACGCGCCTGACGGATGCGTGCGTGCTGACTCAAGCTGCCGAGCAACTGACCGGCGCCAACCTGGCGGCGCACCTCGACCTGCTGGAACCTGGCTCAACGAGTTCCCAAACGCTGCACGCCGAACAGGCCGCCTTGCAGGCACTGGCCGTGCAGCAACACAACGCCCGTGAAACCACCCGCCACTGGCGCGTGAAACTTGAGCCCCAGGATACCCAGGCGGCCCTGGAGCAGGTACAGCGCCAGGAAGGCTCACTGCTGCGCTGGTTGCAACCCGGTTGGTGGCGCCTGCGTGGCGAACTTCAACGCCGCTACGACTTCAGTCAGCACGCGATTCGCCCCAGCCTGCGCGGCGTGCTCGACAACCTGGCCGGTGAACACCGCGCCACCGCCGAGCTGCACGCCGAGCAGCAACGCCTGCAAGGTCGCTACGGCATCCAGGATATCGACCTGTTCGTGCACAATCTGCACGCCCTGCTGCAGCAACTGAGCGCATCACCGTTGTTGCGCAAGTGGGTCGAAGGCCTGCGGGGCAACCCGAGCAGCTTGCCCGGTGTGCGCCAGGAAGCCAGCCTGCGCCAACCCATCGCGCGCCTGGCCGAGCTGGTTGCCCAGCATTGCGTATTCGACTCGGAGCCAAGCCTGGCCGAGCTGGCCGAGTACCTGCGCGACCTGCGTGAAGAGCTCGACGAACTGCCCGACACCCTGCCCCTGCTCAACGAGCTACACCAGGCCGATCCCGTCTGCCTGGCGGTCGTGCAACAGTATGCTTTGCCACAACCCGTGCTGGACGGGTTGATTGCCCAGGAAAACCTGACCCGCCTGTACCGTGCCAATCCGCAGATGGCCCGCTTCGATGGCCCGGCCTTGAGCCTGGCTGCGCGCCAGGTCAGCCAGGCCGAAAGCAGCCTGCTCAAGAACAACGCTCATGTGCTCAGCGCTACCCTGCACCAGCGTTTTCTGGAGCATGTGAAGCAATCGGCGATGTCGGTGACACAGCTGGACGCACCGGCCCGTGAGTTCAAGAAAGCCTATGCCAAAGGGCGCCGCGAACTGGAACATGAGCTGGGCAAGACTATGCGTTATCGTTCCATCCGCGAAATGGCCAGTGGTGACAGTGGTCGAGTGATCAACGATCTCAAGCCCATCTGGCTGATGAGCCCGCTGTCGGTGTCCGATACCCTGCCGTTGACCCCGGACCTGTTTGACGTGGTGATTTTCGACGAGGCCAGCCAGATCCCCAGCGAAGAAGCCGTGCCCGCCCTGAGCCGTGCGCAGCAGGTGATTGTGGTAGGCGACGAGATGCAGTTGCCACCCACCAACTTCTTCTCCAGTGCCGGTGACCAGGACGATAATGACCTGATTGCCATGGAGGACGGGGAACAGATCTCAATCAACCTCGATGCGGACAGCCTGCTGAGCCAGGCCGCACGCAACTTGCCAGCCACCCTGCTGGCCTGGCACTACCGCAGTCGCCACGAAGCGCTGATCAGTTTCTCCAACGCAGCGTTCTACGAAGGGCGCCTGATCACCATTCCCGACCGGCGTATCGAGCGCCCTGCCCCGGCCCACGCCGCTGTGGACTCCAGCGACGCCCAGGCCGTGATCCAGGGCGCCGACACGCTGCTCGACAGCCCGATCAGCTTCTTGAAGATGAGCGATGGCGTCTACCTCAGCCGTAGCAACCTGGCCGAAGCCCGCTACATCGCCAATCTGGTGCGTGAACTGCTGCAACGCGAGACTGGCCTGAGCCTGGGCATCGTGGCCTTTTCCGAGGCCCAGCAAGGCGCCATCGAGCAGGCCCTGGAAGACCTGGCCAGCAATGATTCGGCCTTTGCCACACGCCTTGAGCGCGAGTACGTGCGTGAAGATGCCGGGCAGTTCAATGGCCTGTTCGTCAAGAACCTGGAGAACGTACAAGGTGATGAACGCGATGTGATCATCCTGAGCATATGTTACGCGCCGGGACCGAACGGCAAGATGCTGATGAACTTCGGCCCGATCAACCAGCGCGGCGGGGAAAAACGCCTTAACGTGATCTTCAGTCGTGCGCGCAAGCGCATGGCGATTGTCTCCAGCATTGAGTCCGAGGCCATCACCAATACCCACAACGATGGCGCTGCCGCATTGCGCGCGTTCCTGCAATTCGCCCAGGCCAGTGCCAGCGGCGATGCGCCACGCTCCCAGGGCATCCTGGCCAACCTCAACCCAGGCGCCAAGCAGTCCTTTGCCGTCAGCCTGCCCAGGGACACGCTGCGCAGCGCCCTCGCCGTCGCGTTGCGCCAACGCGGGCATTCGGTGCAGGAGTATGTCGGGCGTTCACAGTTCCGCTGTGACCTGGCGATCAGCGACGCCAGCGGTGAATACTTCAGTCTGGGGGTGCTGCTTGACAGCGACACGGCAGCCGCGACTGACGTGCGTGAGCGTTATATCTTCCGCCCGACGGTATTGCGCAGCTTCGGCTGGAAGATCATCGACGTGCTCAGCCATGACTGGCTGCGCGACCCGGAGGACGTACTCAAGCGCATCGAAGCGCTGCTTCGGGGTGAAGAAGCGCCTGCACTGCCAGCGCCGGAACTGACCGTGAAAACCGGCGAGATTGAAACCGAGCCACCGGCAACCCCTGAAGCGGCGCTGTCGATGCGCGAGTTCATCTATGGCGAAGGTAACTCCAATAAGTTCTGGCGTATTGGTGTCACCGACGCCGAGGTGGTGGTGAGTTTCGGCCGCATCGGCACCAAGGGCCAGACCCTGATCAAATCCCTGGAGAGTCCCGAACGCGCGTTGCGTGAAGCAGAGAAACTGATCGCGGAGAAACTGCGTAAAGGCTATCAAGAACAGGCATGAATGAAAGGACGGCGCCCACCCCGGGCGCCTGTCCACCCCCAAACCGTAAACCCACGCTCCATGCACCAGCCCCTGCCCTAATGCTGAAACGTCATCATCTCCCCCTCGCCCGCATGTTAATCTCGCCCCACCACGAATAGACATTGATCGTCACAAGACGATGACCAGAACCAGGAAAGCCCATGCCAAAGATTTCTCACTCAGCCCTGCGCCGCAACTTCCGTGAATTGCTCGCCAACCCAACCTGCGTTGAAACCGCTTCCGTCTTTGACCCGATGTCGGCGCGTATCGCCGCCGACCTGGGTTTTGAAGTCGGCATCCTCGGTGGCTCCGTTGCTTCGTTGCAGGTATTGGCCGCACCCGATTTTGCGTTGATCACCCTGAGTGAGTTCGTTGAGCAAGCCACCCGCATCGGCCGCGTTGCCCAGTTGCCGTTCATTGCCGACGCCGACCACGGCTACGGTAACGCCCTGAATGTGATGCGTACCGTCGAAGAACTCGAGCGGGCCGGTGTGGCGGCGTTGACCATTGAAGATACGTTGCTGCCGGCACAGTTCGGGCGCAAGTCCACCGATCTGATCTCCATTGAAGAAGGCATCGGCAAGGTCCGCGCGGCGCTGGAAGCACGTGTCGATCCCGAATTGTCGATCATTGCCCGGACCAACGCCGGTGTGTTGCCGACCGAAGCCGTTATCGAGCGCACCCAGGCCTACCAGAAAGCCGGGGCCGACGGGATTTGCATGGTGGGTGTGGCCGATTTCGAACACCTGGAGAAGATCGCGGAAAACCTGACGGTGCCGCTGATGCTGGTGACCTACGGCAACCCTAAGCTGAATGACGCCCAGCGTCTGGCCAGCCTCGGCGTGCGGGTTGTGGTGGCCGGCCACGGGGCTTACTTTGCCGCGATCAAGGCGACGTATGACAGCCTGCGTGCCCAGCGCCAGTTGACCCACAGCACCGATAACCTCAGTGCCACCGAGCTGACGCATACCTACACGTTGCCGGAAAGCTACGTGGCCTGGGCGGAAGAGTTCATGGACGTCAAAGAGTAAAGACAACCTCGGAGCGAGGGGGTCTCCCCCCTCCTCCCGTTCTCACGATGTCCACTGCTCCCCGCCTGGCCAATCCTTGGTGGGAATATCCGCAATGGTCCCGTCCTTGACCCCATCGATGCCATAACGCTCGATTGAATCCCCCAATATCTCGCCGAACTTGTCCGACTTGGCCTGTGCCTGTCCTTCCTTGACCAGCCCGGGCACGATGGCCGCCAGTACCGCCACGCCAGCCGCCAGGAAGCCCAGCACGCCCGCCGTGGCCGCCAGGCCCGGGAGAAAGCGCGGCAGGTTCGCCCCGAGCAAGCCAAGGCCGCCCTCCGCGGCCGAGGCGCTGCCGGCCAGTACACCCAGCGAGCCTGCGGTAATACCGAAGCCACCGCTCAGCTTGTCACCACGACGCAGCGCGTTGACGCCATCAAAAATGCCATAAGCCCCGGCGACGATACCGGCCAGGCCGCCGATACCTTTGGCGGCCTCCTCGAAGTTCTTCGCCACGACCTTGGCGTGCTTGCCGTCCTTGACGTTGTCCTTGACCTCATCGAGCAGGTCGAGCATGACCTTGCCGTCCTTCATATCCTTGAGGGTCTGCTCACCGTTCTTGATCGACTTGGCGAGGTGCTCCTGGTAGCCCTTGGTGCCGCCCTCGATCAGCACGGTGGTGGTCTGTACGGAACCGGTGGTGATGTCGACGATGTTGCGCGTGGTCAGCTTTCCACCGCTCTGCGCCCCGCGTGCAATGGTCACACCCGCCAGGAACAGCCCGCTCACCCCGTGCAGCACACCGCTGCCGTAGGCGCCCTTGGCGCCGCCGTTGGGGTCGAAGTCCGACAGCTTGCCCATTTTGTCCAGGGCCTTGGTGCCCTGGCGGAGCATGTCCCAGTTACCACGAAAGCCCGCCAGGACCTGGTCGGTGGTGGCCACGGTCCCGTCCTGGTTCAGCAGCAGTTCGGGGCTTTCCTGGCGCATCTGGTCGACCAGCTTGCGGACCTTGTCTTCGTCCAGCTCCGCGCCGCCGTCCTTGCCGAACGCGGCCTTGATGTCGTCGAAGCCAGCGCCCTTGAACAGGTTCTGCTGGGTGATGCTGGAGAAATTGTCATTGAGCTGTTGGTCATACTGGGCCGTGAAGGTCGGATCAAGCGCGGCGTTATAGAGCGCCACTTCCAGGCTGAACTCCGAAGCGGCCTGCTCCGGCGTGTTGTCCTTGAGCAACTCGCGCAGGCGGTCGCCACTGGCCAACTGGTCCTTGTAGAAGGTCTTGAATGCTTCGTTATGCGAGGATTTGGCGACCGCGCCCTGGATCGCCTTGGCATCGTCAATGCCAAGCATCGACTGCAGGCTGGTGGCGGTGGCGTAGAAACCGGCCAGCGCTGTGTGCTGGTCGGTCTTGCCGTCCTTGGTGTTGGCGTCCCACGCGGCGTCCAGTGCCTTGCCCGACTTCACCTGATCCTCGTAGGTCTTGGTGACCACATCCTTCAGGCCGGGATTGTCTTCGAACAACGTCTTTACCGCCTGGTCGCCTGCGTTCCTGATGTACTCGGCGGTGGGTTTGTCGCCCTGCAAGATGGCCATGTGGTCGTTGATGTCCTGCAGCAGCTTTTGCGGCTCCCAGATCGCGCCGGAGCGGTTGGCGATGGAGACCTTGCCATAATCGCTGTTCCAGACCCCGGCGTTGGCGCCGTCGACCACCAGTTTCTGCGCTTCCTGCAGTTCCAGCAGCACCGCAGCCTTTTGTTCGGCCGTGTAGTTTTCCGGATGTTCGAAGATGTCCTTGTCGAGCTTGCGGGTGTCGACCTGGCCCGTGACAGTGCCCGTGGCCACGTCGGTGATCAGGCTGGCCAGGCTCTGGGCATCGGTGGGGGCGGCGGTCTTCAGCCAGGCTTGCACGTCGCTGCGGTTGACCTTGCCGTCGGGCTTGTCGCCGATGCTGTTGCCGGCCGTATCGAGCTTGCGGAAGGCGCCGGGCCGGGCAAAGAAGTTGAGGGCCTCTTTCTCTTCCTTGCTCAACTGCGGATTTTGCTTGAGGTAGTCCTGGATGTTCTGTTCGGTGACGGCACTCTCGCCGCCGGTCTTGCCACGGATCGAATCGAACCTGGCATCCAGGATTGCGCCGTATTGAGCGATCTGCCTGGAGCCCGCGTCGGCATCCGGATGGGTGTCGAGAAAATCCTTATAGCTACCGATCTGGTCATTGGCCGAGGGCTTGGCCAATCCCTCGAAACCGTACTTGCCGAAGTCCTGCAGGCGCCCCGCTTCGGTGCCATGGCGCGCTTCGCCGCTCTTGGTAAAGCCGTCGATACTACCGTTGGCCACATCCTTGCCCGTCAGCGCGCGGCCTTGCTCGTCAAAACCCACCACCCGGTCGAGCACCTGGCTGGCACGGAAGGCCGCGTTGGGGTCCTTGTCGAAATCGCCGACCTGCTCCTTCAATGCATCTTTCACCCCACTCTGGTTGCCAAGGTTTTTCAGCAATGGGTTGTCATTGATGATGTCCTGGGCCGAGCGCGTGTCACCCTCTGGCAGTTCCCAGACGATGCCGACCTTTTCTGCGGCCTCACGGCGCTGGCCGTCCTGGCCCACAGCGTCCACCTGTTGCCGTTCACCCTTGAGGTTCTCCCAACCATATTTGCCGAAGTCTTGCAGGCGTCCGGCCTCGGTGCCGTGCCTGGCGTCACCGCCTTTGGTGAAACCATCGACGCGGCCGTTGTCGATGGCATTGCCGGCCAGGCGTGAGCCGTTTTCGTCGAAGCGCTCGACATGCTCCAGCACCTGATTGGCGCGGTAGGCCGCGTCCGCATCGTGCTCGAAATCGCCGACCCGTTCGCGCAACTTGTCCTTCACCCCGCTCTGGTTGCCAAGGTTTTTCAGCAGTGGGCTGCCATCGATGATGTCCTGGGCCGAGCGAGAGTCATCCTTGGGCCGCTGCCACTCGATGCCGGCATCCCTGGCCTTGGCCCGATCAACCGCGTTGCCCCATTCGGCGCTGGTGTCTTTGCCCGTGACGCTCCTGATCGTGGGGGCCTTACTGACCGGTGCTGACATGCGTGTGCTCCTTGAGGACGGGAGGCCGAGGCACGATCGTCAAGGGCGATCATGTCGGGCCAGTCAGGAGAGCAAAGACCTTGAGGGTTACTGAAAGATGACAGGCTGACTCACCGGGCCGGTGTTGCATGCCTTGCCGATCACTGAGGTACCCGTGCCGAAGGGACCAAACCGGGCTTGTGAAATGTTGTGAAAAAATCCGCCGCAGAGTCTGCGGCGGCAACCAAAGGATGTTGTCGAAGCAGAGCGGCTAAGACTGGCTCAACGTACACCCGCACGTGGTTAAACAGCGTGAAGTTTAATTAATCGAGTTTCATCCGCCAGCCCGCTGCAGGCCACGCCGACTGTGCTTAGAATCAACCTCGGCAACCACGCCGGACACAATAAAAAACCGTAACAGCTCACCTGCAAACCTCTGCCCAAACAACGTTATGCGCCATCCAGTCAGTGCGGTGTTTCTGCGCGCGCGTTCATTTATTCCGGGGAAGTCACAACATGATTAAACAGTCGAGCCTGTTGGCACTGGCGGTGTGTGCCGGTATCAGCCAGATGGCCTTTGCCGAGTCGGTCACCGACCAGGCGGATGCCAAGGGATTTGTCGAGGGCAGCAGCGTCACCGGCCTGTTGCGCAACTACTACATGAACCGCAACCGTGAAGGCGGCCGGGCCGATAATATCGACTGGACCCAGGGCGCGATGCTCAACTACGCCTCGGGTTTTACCCAGGGCACCCTCGGTTTCGGCGTCGACGCCTATGCCTACGGCGGGCTGAAACTCGACGCCACCCACGCGGACGCCGGCACCGGCAACCTGCCCACCGACCGCCATGGCGATCCCGAAGACGCCTACGGCTCAGTCGGTGCGGCGGTAAAGATCAAAGTCTCCAAGACCCAACTCAAATTTGGTGACATGCAACCCACCGCCCCGGTCTTCGCCACCGGTGGCACGCGGCTGTTGCCGCAGACCGCCACCGGGTTCGACCTGACCAGCAGCGAAATCGCCGGCCTGGACCTGGAGGCCGGGCATTTCACCAGCACCAACAGTGGCATGACCAGCAACCATGACCACGATATCTACGCCACCTACGCCAACATCGCCGCCAACAGCGCCAGCTTCGTCGGCGGCAAATACACCTTCAGCCCGTCCTTGAGCGCGACGCTGTATGCCGGCGAGCTGGAAGATATCTGGCGCCAGTACTACACCAATCTCAACTACGTGATCCCGTTGGCGCATGACCAGTCCCTGGCGCTGGACGGCAACCTGTACCGCACCCTCGACACCGGCAGTGCCAAGGCGGGGGCGATCAACAACACCACCTACTCGGTGGCGGCGGCGTATTCGTTCCTGCAAGCGCACACCCTCACGCTGTCGTACCAGAAGGTGCATGGTGATACGCCGTTCGACTACATCGGCACCGGCAACAACGGCGCAGGCGAAGGCGGCGATTCGGTGTACCTGGCGAACTCGGTGCAATGGAACGACTTCAACGGCCCGGGCGAGCAGTCCTGGGGGATCCGCTATGACCTGAACATGGCCAGTTATGGCGTGCCGGGATTGAGCTTCATGGGCCGCTACATCAACGGCTCGGATATCGATGGCACCCATACGCCGGCCCATAGCGCTTATGTCGGCGACTACGGTGCAGATGGTGCGCACCACGAGACCGATCTGGAAGCCAAGTACGTGATCCAGAGCGGTCCGGCGAAGAATCTGTCGTTGCGCGTGCGTGATGCGATCGTGGCGTCGAATGCCGACCAGCGCGATGGTGATCTGAACGAGCTGCGGCTGATCGTCGACTATCCGTTTACCCTGCTCTAAACACGCCCCTGGAGGAGCGAGCTGGCTCGCTCCTCCCGCTGGAAAGCGTTAGCCCACCCAGCCGACCGCAGTCTTGGGAATGACTTCCGACTCATCCAGTTTCGACGCAAACATGCTCACCGCCTGCACCGCATCGCTGGTGCTGGTGCGAATCTGCAGGATCACCGACCCCGCCTGGTCGGCCAGGTTGACGCCGCGCTGTGCGCCTTCCTGGGTCGCGTTCATGCTGGTGACTGCGTCGCGGGTTTCCGAGAGGATCATGCCGATCATCTCGGCGATTTCCGCCGTCGAGCGGCTGGTGCGTCCGGCCAGTTGCCGGACCTCATCGGCCACCACCGCAAAGCCACGCCCCTGGTCCCCGGCGCGCGCCGCCTCGATGGCTGCGTTGAGCGCCAACAGGTTGGTCTGGTCGGCGATACCGCGAATGGTATTGACGATGGCGGTGATCTGTTCGGAACGGTCGCCCAGTTGCCCCACCAGCCGCGCAGACGCGCCGATATTCTCGGCGATACGGCGCATTTCCGTGGCGGTCTCCTGGATCACCTGGGTGCCGTGCTCGGCAAAACGCTCGGTCTCGGAGGAAATATGGTAGGCCCGCGAGGCGCCACGGGAGTCTTCCTCGAACTTCTCTACGCGCTCGGTGATGTCGCTGGCAAACTTGGCGATCTTGATCAGTTTGCCGTCGCCGTCGTACACCGGGTTGTAGCTGGCCTCCAGCCACACCACACGCCCATGCTTGCCAAGGCGCTTGAATTGCCCGGTAAAGAACTCACCGTTATTCAAGCGGCGCCAGAAGTCGGTGTACTCATGGCTGGTAACCAGCGCGGGCTCGCAAAACAACCGGTGGTGCTTGCCTTTGATTTCCGCCAGGGAGTAGCCCATGACATTGAGGAAATTCGCGTTGGCGTCCAGCACCTGGCCACTCAAATCGAACTCGATAACGGCCATCGCACGGTCCACGGCCGTCAATTTGCTGCGGGTGGCCGCGTCCTGCTCCACTTGGGCGGTGACGTCCAGTGCGTACTTGACCACCTTCAACACCTGGCCACGCTCATCCAGCACCGGGTTGTAGCTGGCTTCCAGCCAGATGGTCCGGCCGTTGGCATCCACGCGCTTGAACGTACCGGAGACAAACTTGCCGGCTTTCAAATCACTCCAGAACTGGCTGTAGGCCGGGCTGCTGGTCAGCGCCGGCAGGCAAAAATCGCGATGGGACTTGCCGGCCAGTTGATTGGCGCTGTAGCCCAGGGCCTTGAGGAAGTTGTCGTTGGCCCGCAACACGTTGCCGTTGAGGTCGAATTCGACCACGGCCATGGAGCGTTCCAGTGCGCTGATCAGTCCTTTGTACTCGGTGGCCTCGGCCGTCCTGGCCGCCAGTTCTGTTTTGAGTGTTGTGTTGAACATGACGTACCCTCAGGCGTGCGAAAAAACCCGTGTCTTGATAGGGCTATCGGCTGTGGAATACGCGACTTTACCGGCCTTGCGTGGATTATTTTCTGGCGTCAAATACTTGCGCAATCAGGGTTTTGCGCCTAGCAAAGCGAGGCGCTCGCGCATGCCGGCACTGGCCGCCGGACCGGCTTGCAACACGCACTGGTCAAACGCCACCAACTGCCCATCCGCGCGGGCGAGCGTCGGCTGCACCGGCCTGCCTGTTTTACGCTCCACCAACTCGACACTGGCGCCCTCCTCGGCGTAATGCCGGTTGCCCCAGGCAACCAGTGATATCAGCACCATGCCGAAATCCTCACCCTTGGCCGTCGGCACATATTCATGGCGCGGCGGTCGTTCGCTGTAGGCACGGCGCTCCAGCATGCCCGCCTCCACCAGCGCGTTCAGGCGGCGCGTGAGCATATTCGGCGCAATGCCCAGGCTGCGCGAGAACTCATCGAAGCGGCGCAGGCCGTGCAACGCATCGCGCATGATCAAAATGCTCCACCACTCCCCTACCCGCTCAAGGCTGCGGGCGATGGGGCATTCGTCGCTGATGAGGGACTTGCGTTGCATGGGGATTCCTGTGGGTCAGTGCCAATGTGCGTGATGCCATGTTACTTTCATGATGATAGTGACGTCCATAAGGTCTGTTCCTTCACCGCAACTGGAGTCGATTGATCATGAGTAAACGCATCGTTGTAACAGGTATGGGCGCACTGACGCCGTTGGGCGCTGACGTGGAATCTACCTGGCGACGCCTGTTGGCCGGGCAATCGGGTATTCGTCGCCTGCCGCAAACGTTGATCGGTGATTTGGCCGTCAGCATCGGTGGCCAGGTGCAGACCGTACTCGAGGACCCTGAAGCCGGATTTGATCCCGACCGCCTGCTGGCAGCCAAGGAACAGCGCAAGATGGACCGCTTCATCCTGTTCGCCCTGGCGGCGGCGGACGAAGCCTTGAAGCAGGCCGGCTGGGCGCCGAACACGCCTGAAGCGCAGGAGCGCACCGCGACCATCATCGCCTCGGGTGTCGGCGGCTTCCCGGCGATTGCCGACGCGGTACGCACCACCGACAGCAAAGGCCCACGGCGGTTGTCGCCGTTCACCATTCCGTCGTTCCTGAGCAACATGGCCGCCGGACACGTGTCGATCAACTACGGTTTGAAAGGCCCGCTGGGTGCGCCGGTGACGGCCTGTGCAGCGGGTGTACAGGCCATCGGCGATGCGGCGCGCATGATTCGCGCAGGTGAAGTGGATGTGGCGGTATGCGGCGGTGCCGAAGCGGCGATCCATCGGGTCAGCCTTGCCGGGTTCGCGGCGGCGCGGGCGCTGTCCAGTGACTTCAATGACAGCCCGGAGCAGGCTTCGCGGCCTTTCGACCAGGCGCGGGACGGTTTTGTCATGGGCGAAGGCGCCGGCATCCTGGTCATCGAGGAACTGGAGCACGCCCTGGCCCGAGGTGCGCAGCCGATTGCCGAATTGGTCGGCTACGGCACCAGTGCCGATGCCTATCACATGACCGCCGGCCCGGAAGACGGCGACGGTGCACGCCGGGCGATGCTGCAAGCCCTGCGCCAGGCCGGGATCGACGCGGACCAGGTGCAGTACTTGAATGCCCACGCCACCTCGACGCCGGTGGGTGACAAAGGCGAATTGGCCGCGATCAGGACGGTATTCGGTGCGAACGGCAGCCCTGCGATCAGCTCGACCAAATCCGCCACCGGCCATCTGCTGGGGGCTGCGGGCGGTATCGAGGCCATCTTCACCGTGCTTGCCCTGCGCGACCAGATCGCCCCGGTCACCCTCAACCTGCAACACCCCGACGCCCTCGCCGAGGGCCTCGACCTGCTGCGCGGTGCTGCCCGGCCGATGCCGATTGACTATGCACTGTCCAATGGCTTCGGGTTTGGCGGCGTGAATGCCAGCGTGCTGTTCCGCCGCTGGGCGTAGTTTGCCCCTGCCGTCATTTTCGGGGACCATGGCGCCTTTCTGAACCTGCCAACGAGAGGCGCCCATGGCCAACCACGACCTGCACTACACCCCGGACCCCGATGCCGATTCGATTTCCTCCGACGTGATCGGCTTCAACGGCATCCTGGTGTCCACCCAGATCCCGACCCGTGCCGATGGCAGCCTGGAACTGGGCGACATCACCCTGCAAAGCGAATGCACCCTGCAAGCCCTGAAAGTTGCCCTGGAAAAGGCCGGCAGCTCCATGGACCGGGTGATGCACCTGACCATTTATCTGACAGACATGGCCGATCGCGCCGCCTTCAACGAAGTCTACAAACGCTTCTTCGCCAAGCCCTGGCCCGTGCGCGCAGCGGTTGGCGTGGCCGCGCTGGCGGTAGACGGCATGCGCGTGGAAGTCACGGCGATGGCCGCTCAAGCCTGAGTGCGTGCCGGTCAGGCATTTCACAGCTACAATGCGCGCCTCAACCGTGACAAGCCTGACTAAAAAAACTATGTCCTTGCCCAAGCATCACCTGGAATTGCTCAGCCCTGCCCGCGATGTCGCCATCGCTCGCGAGGCCATCCTGCATGGCGCCGACGCCGTGTACATCGGCGGCCCGAGCTTCGGCGCGCGCCATAATGCCTGTAACGACGTGAGCGACATCGCGCAGCTGGTGGAATTCGCCCGCCGTTACCATGCCCGCGTGTTCACCACGATCAACACCATCCTGCACGACAACGAACTGGAACCCGCACGCAAGCTGATCCATCAGCTCTACGATGCCGGCGTCGATGCGTTGATCGTGCAAGACCTGGGCGTGATGGAGCTGGATATTCCGCCCATCGAGCTGCACGCCAGCACCCAGACCGATATCCGTACCCTGGGCCGCGCCAAGTTCCTCGACCAGGCCGGTTTTTCGCAGTTGGTATTGGCCCGTGAGCTGAACCTGCAAGAGATCCGCGCCATTGCCGACGAAACCGATGCCGCCATCGAGTTCTTTATCCACGGCGCGCTGTGCGTGGCGTTCTCCGGGCAGTGCAACATCTCCCACGCGCAGAATGGCCGCAGCGCCAACCGTGGCGATTGCTCCCAGGCTTGCCGCCTGCCGTATACGCTCAAAGACGATCAAGGCCGCGTCGTGGCTTTTGAGAAACACCTGCTGTCGATGAAAGACAACAACCAGAGCGCCAACATCCGTGCGCTGGTCGAAGCCGGCGTGCGTTCGTTCAAGATCGAAGGCCGCTACAAGGACATGGGCTATGTGAAGAACATCACCGCCTATTACCGCCAGCGCCTGGATGACGTGCTTGAAGACCGCCCGGACCTGGCCCGCGCCTCCAGCGGCCGTACCGCGCACTTCTTCCTGCCCGACCCGGAAAAGACCTTCCACCGGGGCAGCACCGACTATTTCGTCAATGACCGCAAGGTTGATATCGGCGCCTTCGACACCCCGACGTTCACCGGCCTGCCGGTGGGTGTGGTGGAAAAAGCCGGTAAGCGCGACCTGCAAGTGGTTACCCACGAGCCATTGTCGAATGGCGATGGCCTGAACGTGCTGATCAAGCGCGAAGTGGTGGGTTTCCGTGCCAACATCGCCGAGCCTAAAGGCGAGTTCGAGGAAGACGGCGAGAAGCGCTACCGCTACCGCGTGGAGCCGAACGAGATGCCGGCCGGCCTGCATCAATTGCGCCCGAACCACCCGCTGAACCGCAACCTGGACCACAACTGGCAACAGGCGCTGCTCAAGACCTCATCCGAGCGTCGTATAGGCCTGACCTGGGCCGCTCGCTTGCGCGAAGCGCAGCTGGAAGTCACCGCCACCAGCGAAGAAGGCATCAGCGCCAGCGTCACCCTGCCCGGCCCGTTCGGCGTGGCCAACAAGCCGGAACAGGCGCTGGACACCCTGCGCGACCTGCTGGGCCAACTGGGCACCACCGAATACCACGCGACCGACATCCAACTGGATGCGCCGCAGGCGTTCTTCATCCCCAACTCACAGCTCAAGGCCCTGCGCCGTGAAGTGATCGAGGCGCTGACCGCCGCCCGCGTGGCTGCGCACCCACGGGGTGGCCGCAAGGCGGAAACAACACCACCGCCGGTGTACCCGGACGCGCACCTGTCGTTCCTCGCCAACGTCTACAACCAGAAAGCCCGCGACTTCTACCACCGCCACGGGGTGAAGCTGATCGACGCTGCCTTCGAAGCCCACGAAGAAACCGGCGAAGTACCGGTGATGATCACCAAGCACTGCCTGCGTTTCTCGTTCAACCTGTGCCCTAAACAGGCCAAGGGGGTCACGGGCGTGAAGACCAAGGTAGCGCCGATGCAATTGATCCATGGCGATGAAGTACTGACCCTGAAGTTCGACTGCAAACCCTGCGAGATGCACGTGGTGGGCAAGATCAAGGGGCATATCCTGGGCTTGCCACAACCGGGCAGCGCGGTAGAGCACTTCAACCCGGAAAACATTATTTTCCAGGGCACGCACTGACCCTTTGCACGCGGGGCCACCACCAGCCCCGCTGCAACCCGGCAGCCGCCAGTAGAATTGCCGCCACCCCGAACCATTGCAGCCAGCCCAGACGATGCCCGAAGGCGAACCAATCGACGAAGATCGCCGCAATCGGGTAGATAAACGACAGCGCACCGGTCAGGGCTGTCGGCAGTTTCTGGATCGCGCCATACAACAACACATACATCACGCCGGTGTGCACCACGCCGAGTGTCACCAGTGCGCCCCACGCGCTGGTGGTGGCCGGCAAGCTATTCCATGGCACCAGCGGCGCCAGTAACAACGCGCCGGTGGTTACCTGGATCAACGCCATCAAATGTGGCGGCACTGCCTTCAGACGTTTGATGATCAGCGCGGCAATCGCGTACAGCAACGCCGCGCCCAGTGCCAAGACGATGCCGGCCAGGTAATCGTCGCCGGTCGGTTGATCGCCATGGGCAGTGACAATCGCCAACATGCCCAGGAACGCTACGCTCAGCCAGGCGAGTTTCTGCAGGGTGATCTTTTCACCTAGAAACACGGCAGCCAGCATCACCAGCATGAACGGCTGCACGTTATACACCGCCGTGCTGATGGCAATCGACGCGCGGGAATAGGATTCGAACAGCAGTAACCAGTTGCCGACAATTGCCACGCCACTGAGCATCGCCAGGCCGAGCCTGGTCCAACTGAGCAGGTCCAGGCGCAAATACCCCAGCAGTGCACACACCAACAACAACGTCAGCCCGCCGATCACACAGCGCCAGAACACCACTTCGATCACCGATACGCCGGAGACCAGGACAAACCAGCCAATGGTGCCCGAGATCAGCATGGCGGCAACCATTTCCCACGACCCGCGACGGATGGATGTATCCATGATTGAAGCTCCTCAAGTGAGGCCCAATTATGGCAATCTGGTCGAGACCGGCTCCAGCGACTAAAAAAGGCAAAAGCCTTGAGTTGCCTTTACTTATTAGGTGGACACCATGATTGACACCATCGACCAGCAACTGATCGCCGCTTTGATGGACGACTCGCGTCTGTCCCTCAAGGCCCTGGCCGGGATTACCGGGCTGTCTTCGCCGAGCGTCGGCGAACGCCTGCGGCGTCTCGAAGAGCGCGGCGTGCTGACCCACTACACCGTCGACATCGACCCCAGGCACTTCGGCTACCTGCTGCAGGCCATCGTGCGCATCCGCCCCTTGCCCGGCAAATTGCATGAGGTGGAGCGACAGATCCAGGCGATCCCCGAGTTTACCGAGTGTGACAAGGTGACTGGGGAGGATTGCTTCATCGCACGCCTGCATGTGCGCACCATGGATCACCTGGACAGCCTGCTTGACCGGCTCAACGCCTACGCTGAAACCAACACGGCCATTGTCAAGAAAACCCCGGTGAAACGGCGTCTGCCGCCCTTGGGCGACTAGCGGCAGTAGCTTGTTGTGGGTCCTGATGTGGCGAGCGGGCTTGCCCCGCGTTGGGACGCGAAGCGGCCCCTTTTAGCATCACCGCGTTTCTACAGGAAAACCATGGCGCCTGGGTTTGGGGCTGCTTCGCAGCCCAACGCGGGGCAAGCCCGCTCGCCACGTCATAACCAGGCAGCATCCCACAGTGGATAGTCTCCAATGTGCTCGACCAACCCGGCTCGCAAGGGGTTGGCGATGATATAGCGCGCCATTTTCCGAATATCGTCCTCAGCCCGCACCGCCCGGTCGTGATAACCACGCTGCCAAAATCTTTCCCGACTGCAACGGGCTCTATTAATGCTCAAGGTGCTGCGCGACTTGGTTTGTCGCATCACATCGGGAAGCGTCGAACGGTTAAGGTCAAACAACCAGTGGAAGTGGTCTGGCATGACGACCCAGGCTAGGGAGTTCACTAAGCCGGCATCATGAAGTCGCTTGAACTCGGCGACCAGTAACCGCCCCAACCGGAACTCCCTGAACAAGGGTTGGCGTTGATGGACCACAGCGGTCACCAGGTAAGCACGGCCGGTTTCCGAATAGCGACCACGGCGTAACAAATGAGAGTTGGGCTGACGGGGCAATCCGTTGCTCCTTTGAGTGGGTTTGGCCTTTTCACGCTAGCAATGGGTGCGGCTTAGCTATGTTGATTTCAGTGTCCTGGTGTTACCCCGATTACACCAAGCGTTGATAAGGGTACTTGTTGTGGCGAGCGGGCTTGCCCCGCGTTGGGGCGCGAAGCGGCCCCTTTTAGCATCACCGCGTTTCTACAGGAAAACCATGGCGCCTGGGTTTGGGGCTGCTTCGCAGCCCAACGCGGGGCAGGCCCGCTCGCCACAACAGGCCGTTCACCAAAACAGGCCACCCAGATAAGCTAGCTCACTACAGAAGGCTACTCGTGAAGGGCCTTGGCCGCGCTCAGCAAACCTTGAAACTTGCGATATCGCGCCTCCAATACGGGCTGCGGCGTAAGGTCCGGCCTGTACCGGGCCTTGACCCGCATCCCCGCCGCGAGCAACTGCGCGCCTTGCCCTATCGCCACAAACCCCAGCTTCGCCGCACCGATACACGCGCTCAATTCGCTGCCGTGCAGGGTGAAGATGTCCCGTTGCAGGATGTTGGCCAGCAACTGCGCCCAGTACTCACTGCGCGCACCACCACCCACCAACGCGCAGGCGCCCACGTCAGCCCCCGCTGATTGCACCGCGCGCAACGCATCCAGCAGCCCGAACCCCACGCCTTCCATCACCGCATAACCGAGCATCGCCGGCGTGCAGTCATGGCCCAGGCCCATGAAGCCACCGCGCAGCAGCGGGTCGTTATGCGGGGTGCGTTCACCGGCCAGGTACGGCAGGAACAACGGCGTACCGAGCGGTACTGCCTGTTCGATCGGCAGTTGCGCCTGCACCTGGTCCAGCAAGGTTTGCTCATCCGCGGTTCCCGTGAGACGCGTGACCCAACGCAGGCAACTGGCGCCGGCCAGCATGGCGCCCATGGTGTACCAGCGATCAGGCAGCGCATGGCAGAAGCTGTGCACGGCACTCGCGGGATTACCGGCTGCGTGATCGGTAATCGCGACAATGGCAGCGCTGGTGCCGAGGGTGATGAAGCCATCACCGGCACTGATCGCCCCGATCCCCACGGCCGCTACCGGGTTGTCACCACCACCGCCGGCAATCACCACCGAGGAAGACAAGCCCAGCCCCTGCGCCGTCAACACAGCACTTGCGGCACCGCCCTCGACCAGTCTTGGCATCTGCTCCGGCGACAGGCCCGTCGCCCGCAGCATCGGCGCGAACCACTCACGCCGCGCCACATCCAGCCACAACGTCCCCGCTGCATCGGACATCTCGCTGATGCGCTCGCCACTCAGACGCAAGCGCAGGTAATCCTTGGGCGACAGCACACAATCAATGGCCTTGAACACCTCGGGCTCATGGCGTTGCAGCCACAGCAGTTTCGGCGCCGTCAGCCCAGCCATGGGCAGGCTGCCGGTGATGTCGGCATACACCGGGCCCAACTCATCGGCCTCGGCGACGGCACGGGAGTCGTCCCACAGGATCGCCGGGTACAACACACGGTTGTCCGTGCCCAGCAGCACCGCGCCATGCATCTGCCCGGACAGGCCGATACAGGCCACGCGGGCAAATCCGGGATGCTCGCGCAATTCGGCAAGCGCCTGCAAACACGCCTGCCACCAATCTTCCGGCGCCTGCTCGGACCAGCCGCTATGGCGCCGCGACACACTCAAGCGCACGCCAGCATGGGCCAGCACCGTACCGTCGAGGTCCATGAGGATGGCCTTGAGTTCCGAGGTGCCGAGGTCGATGCCGAGGGAAACGGGACTGCTCATAAGGGGGTCATTCCAATCCATTACAGCCACATGAATTACGCCGTTGCAGGGTCGGCGCCAGGCGCACGCTGTGAGTGGGGGCGTCGGGCGATGCCATGCGCTGCAACAACAGGTTCACTGCCTGTGTGCCCAGTGCCTGGACCGGCTGCGCGATCAGGGTCAGGCGCGGCACGAAGAAATCCGCCCAATCGAAATCATCAAAACCCACCAGGGCCATCTGCGCCGGTACGTCGATCTGCGCATCACGCAGGGCCTGCATGGCGCCCAGGGTCATCAGGTTATTGCCGGCCATGATCGCCGTGGGTGGCTGCGCCAGGCCCAGCAACTGCACCGTCGCCTGACGCGCTGGCTCGGTGTTGGAGCCGCCATTGACCAACAAGTGCGGATCGAACGCCAGCCCCGCGCCTTGCAGTGCCGCGCGGTACCCGGCAACCCGCTCATCGGTGGTGCTGAACCCCTCACGCCCGGCGATAAAGCCGATGCGCCGGTGCCCGTGTTTGATCAAGTGGGTAACCAAGGCCTGGGTGGACTGCGTGTTCTCCACCCCGACCTGGTCGAATTGTTCGCTCATCATGCGGTCCACCAATACCGCCGGGATTTCGTTGGCCCGCAGATACTCCAGGGCCTTGGAGCCGTTCGAGGGCGCCAGCACAATGCCGTCCACCCGCCGATGGTGCAATGCCGTGACGACCCGCAGCTCGTGTTCCGGGTCGTCGTGGGTATCGACAAACAGCATCATGTAGCCGTGCCTGGCGCACTCGGTTTCAATCGCGTGCACGGTTTCGCTGAAATAATGGTTGGACAGCGCAGAGATCGCCACGCCAATCGTGCTGGTGCTCGACCGTGCCAGCGAACGCGCCAGGGTGTTGGGGATGTAACCCAGCGCCTGGATCGCTTGCTGTACCGCGTGCACCGTTGCCGGACTGACCTTGCGGGTACCGTTCAACACATGGGACACCGTCGACGTCGACACCCCCGCCCTGCTTGCCACGTCATCCATGGTGACCACGACGCTGTTCCTCTCAAGGGATCAATGTTTGCTCGACCAACCGCTGTACGTAGCGACGTTGTCGCGGGTGATCAGTTTTGGCGTGAGCAGGGTAACCGCTTCGGCCGGGGCTTTGTCATTGAGAATATCGTTGCCCACGTTGACGGCGGTCTGCGCCATGGCCCAAGGGTCCTGGCTGGCCGACGCCTGAATCTGTGTGTCGGTTTTCAGCGCGTTCTCGATATCCGGCGCACCGTCCACCGAGGTAATAATGATGCCGCTGCGCTTGAGCTGTTTGGCCGCCAGGTCGCTGCCGATGGCTTGCGGGTCGTTGATCGCGAACAGACCGTCGATTTTCGGGAAGCGCGTGAGATAACCCTGCATCACGTTCAGGCCGCCTTCGCGGGAGCCTTTGCCGTCCTGGTCATCGGACAGCACCTTGATCTGCGGCGCGGCGGCCAGTGCGGCCTTGCAACCCTTGACGCGATCGGTCACGGCGGTGACCTGCGGACCGTTCTGGATGATCACATTGCCCTTGCCGGAGAGCTTGTCCACCAGGTACTGGCAGGCCAGCTTGCCGGCTTCGACGTTGTCGGTCTGCACCGTGGCGTTCACCCCTTTCGCGTCCACATCCACGGCCACCACAACGATGCCGGCATCGCGGGCTTTCTTGATCGCCGAGGCCATGGCGGACGGGTCGACGGCGTTGATCAGGATCAGATCGACCTTGGACGAGATGAAGTTGTCGATCTGCGAGAACTGCTTGCTCAGGTCATAGTCGGCCGACACCGAGGTGACCTTGACGTTGGGGTTCAGCTCCTTGGCCCGGGCGGTTGCGCCATCGGCCAGGGTCACGAAATACGGGTTGCCCAGCGAGCCCATGCTGATGCCGAGGGCCTTCAACTCACGGGCTTCGACGGCCTGGGACATCAGGGCAGCCAAGGCAATGACCGGAAAGATACGTTTGAGGTTCATAGGGGTCTCTCTTGTGATTGTTGTTGGAGTGAGTTCAGGTCCGTGCGCCGGACTGGCGATAACGATCCAGCGCCACCGCGCCGATGATCACGATGCCTTTGATGATGTACTGCCAGATGTCCGAGACGCCCAGCAGCACCAGGCCGTTGGTGAGTACCGCGATGATCAGCGCGCCGATCAGCGTGCCGCCGATGGTGCCGACACCGCCGGTAAAGCTGGTGCCGCCGAGGATCACCGCGGCAATCGCATCCAGCTCGTAGGATTGCCCCAGTTGCAGGCCATTGGCAGCGAACAGGCGCGACGCGCTCATCACCGCGCCCAGCCCGGCCAACGCGCCGGACATGGCGTAGACGAACAGCAGCACCTTCCACACCTTGATCCCCGACAGCCGCGCCGCTTCCGGGTTGCCGCCCACCGAGTAGATCTGCACGCCCATCACGGTGCGGCGCAGGATGAACCACGACAACGCCACCACTGCCACGGCGATTACCACCAGCCACGGCACCCCGAGGATCGAGTCGTTGCCGATAAAGGCAAACGGCAGGTCCGGGTTGAACACGGTCTTGTCGTCCGCCAATAGCCGGGCCAGGCCGCGCATGGCCGTGAGTGCACCGAGGGTGACGATAAACGGCGGCAGGCGCATAAAGGCGATCAAGCCGCCATTGACCAGGCCCAGCAACAACCCGAAGCCGATACCGGCGGCAATCCCGAACATGCCGAACTGCGGCGACATCGACGCCTGCAGCGCCACCACCGCCGATGCGGCGAGGATCGCGCCCACCGAGAGGTCGATGCCCGCCGTGAGGATCACAAAGGTCATGCCCGCCGCCAGCACCACGTTCACCGACGCCTGCTGGGTGATGATCGACAGGTTCTGTACCGTCAGGAAGTTCTCGCTGGCCAGGGCAAAGCCCACCAGCAGCAAGATCAGTACCGGCAACATGCCGACCGTGCGCATCAGCTCGCGGGCGCGCTCTGCCTTGCCGGTTGTTGCAATATTCAATTCAGCCATGGGCCACCACCTGATCGCCACCGGTGGCGAGGTCAATAATACGTTCCTGGGAAATAGCGTCGCCGGAGGCGCCGCCGACTTCTGCGACCAACCGGCCTTCGCGCATGATCAGCACGCGGTCGCAGGTGCCGATGATTTCCGGCAGCTCGCTGGAGATCACCACGATGCCGACGCCGGCCTGGGCCAATTGGTTGATGATGCGGTAGATCTCGGACTTGGAGCCGATGTCGACGCCACGGGTGGGCTCATCGAGGATCAGCACGTGCGGCTTGACCTCCAGCAGCCGCGCCAGCAGCACCTTCTGTTGGTTGCCACCGGACAACGCACCGACATTGACCTTGCCCGACGCCACGCGAATCGACAGCGACTTGATTGCCTCGGTGGCGCGCTGCGCGGCATGGGCGCGATCGAGCACCCCGCCGGCATGGGCATCCGGCACGCAGGCGCAGACATTGATGTTGTCCGCCACGCTCATGTCCAGGAACAGGCCCTGGGCCTTGCGGTCTTCGGTGAGGTAGACGACACCGGCACGGATCGCATCCGCCGGGGTGCGCAACTGGGTGACGGTCTTGCCGACCACTTCCAGGGTGCCCGAGGTGCGTGGGTCGGCGCCGAAGATCAGGCGCGCCAGTTCGGTGCGCCCTGCCCCGACCAGCCCGGCGATGCCCAGCACTTCACCGGCGTGCAGGTCGAAACTGCACTGACGCACGCGCTTGCCATCGGCCATGTCGCGCACGCGCATCACCACGTTGCCGGGGTTATAGGCGGCGTGCTCCTTCTTGTAGAACCCTGACAAGTCGCGACCCACCATCATCTTCACCAGCACTTCGGCCGACAGCGCCTCGCGGGTCAGTTCGCCGATGTACTGGCCGTCGCGCAGCACCGAGACGCGGTCCGACAGCTCGTAGATCTCCGCCATGCGGTGGCTGATATAGATGATCGCCAGGCCCTGGTTGCGCAGCTGTTTGATCAGCGCGAACAGGCGGTCGGTCTCCCGGGATGACAGCGGCGTAGTCGGTTCGTCCATCACCAGGATCTTGGCGTGGGCGTGCAAGGCGCGGGCGATTTCCACCAATTGGCGCTCGGCAATCGACAGGCTGCTGACCTGCGTGGCTGGAGTGAACTCCGCGCCCAGACGTTGCAGCACTTCGATGCAACCGGCCTGCATGCCTTTGCGGTCGATGGTCCAGCCGCGTCGCAGTTCACGGCCCAGGTAGATGTTCTCGGCCACGCTCAGGTTGGGGCAAAGGCTCAGTTCCTGGTAGATCACGGCGATGCCGAGGGCTTTGGCGGTGGCGGGGTCGAACGTGGGGATGGGCTGGCCGGCGATGCGGATTTCACCGCCGGGGTCGGCTTGGTAGGCGCCGGAAAGGATCTTCATCAGCGTCGATTTGCCGGCGCCGTTCTCCCCCATCAAGGCGTGGATTTCGCCGGGGTAGACCTTCAGGCCGACATTCTTGAGCACGCGCAAACCGTTGAAGGTTTTGCTGATGCCCTGCATCTCGAGCAAGGGTTCAAGGCTCATGGATGAGCTCCTGGTTTTATTATTTTTGTCGTCAGTGGGCCGACTCTAATGTAGAAACATTTCCTTACGCAAGCGCTTGCGTCGATCATTTATCGACAGATGAAACGTTTCATCAGCCATTAATCCGAAAAGTACCCAATTTCACCCGAGGGTATCCATTTGAAGCGAGATAGCCCGTAGCCCGCCATCAAAACGCCATAATCTCTGCTATTGTCCAAGGACCTCATCTCCTCCTCGTCGCCCCCCAGCGATCTTCTGTGAGCATGCTCTGCGCCATCGCCGCTTGACGATGGCGGGCCTGAACGTCACGGAACGCCAAAGCGATGGACACACCGTTACCCGAACAACCGCAATCGCGGGCTGAAAAGATCGTCGAGTTCAAGCGGCAGAAAACCCTGCTCAAGACCGGCGCCCTGCAAGACGCAATCTTCAACAGCGCGTACTTTTCCAGCATCGCCACCGACGAGAAAGGCGTGATCCAGATCTTCAACGTCGGCGCCGAACGCATGCTCGGTTATGCCGCCGCCGATGTGGTCAACCGCATCACGCCGGCCGATATTTCCGACCCGATCGAGCTGATCACCCGCGCCGCCGCCCTCAGCCTGGAACTGGATACGCCGATCACGCCGGGCTTCGAAGCGCTGGTATTCAAGGCCTCGCGGGGTATCGAAGACATCTACGAGCTGACCTACATCCGCAAGGACGGCAGTCGTCTGTCGGCCATGGTCTCGGTCACCGCCCTGCGCAACCGACATGACACCATCATCGGCTACTTGCTGATCGGCACCGACAACACCGCGCGCAAGCAGGAAGAAGCCGAGCGCAAAGGCTTCGAGCGGGCGCTGGAAGAAAAGAACCTGGAGCTGGAACACGCCAGTCACATGAAGTCCGAATTCCTCGCCACCATGTCCCATGAACTGCGCACGCCACTGAACGCGGTCATCGGCTTTTCCGAGGCGCTCAAGGATGGCCTGGTCGGCGACATGAGCGAGACCCAGCGCGAATACATCGGCGACATTTTCACCAGCGGCCAGCACTTGTTGTCGTTGATCAACGACATTCTCGACCTGTCCAAGGTCGAGGCCGGGATGATGGAGCTGGAACTGGAAAACGCAGAACTGGCGGGGCTGTTGGCCAACAGCCTGCTCATCGTGAGGGAAAAGGCGGCGCTGCAACGCATCCAATTGAAGCTGGAGTGTCCCGAAGACCTTGGCCTTTTGCAGCTGGACCTGCGCAAGACCAAACAGATCGTCTATAACCTGCTGGCCAACGCCGTAAAGTTCAGCGCACACGGCAGCTCAGTGACCTTGACAGTGCGCCAGGTGCCCCGCGCACAGGTCGGGCACATTCCCGGCGACTGGCCGGTGTACCGCTTTGCCTTGCCCGACGGCGCTCATCAGCCGTTCCTCGAACTCAGCGTCTGCGACACTGGCATCGGGATCGCCGAGGCGGACATGGACAAGTTGTTCAAGGCGTTCAGCCAGATCGACAGCAGCCTGGCACGCAAATTCGAAGGCACTGGCCTGGGGCTGGCGATGGTCAAGCGGTTGACCGACCTGCATGGCGGCAGTGTCGCCGTGGCCAGCCGTGAAGGCTGCGGGGCGCGGTTCGTCGCCTGGCTGCCGCTGCACCGCGCCCCGGAGGCTGCATGCCCCACATCCTGATTGTTGAAGACAACGAAGCCAACATGCGCCTGGCGCGCCTGTTACTCGTCAATGCCGGTCACACGGTGCTGTGGGCCGCGGATGCCGAAACCGGCCTGACCCTGGCCCGCGAACTGCAACCGGCGCTGATCCTGATGGACATCCAGTTGCCCGGCATGGACGGGCTGGCCGCCACCGCCCTGCTCAAGCGCGACCCGCTCACCGCTCACATCCCGGTGATCGCCCTGACGGCAATGGCGATGAAAGAAGACCGCGAAAAGACCCGACTCGCGGGGTGCGATGCCTACATCATCAAGCCGCTGCGTTACAAAGAGCTGTACCAGGTGATCGACACCTTGCTGCAACAGCACATCCGCCCTCTCACATGAGTCCTCTCCATGGCCAGCCAACCCGCAACGTTGTTGATCGTTGATGATGAACCCCAGGTGCGCAAACTCTTGGAAACCCTGCTGCAACATGAGGGCTACCAGACCCTGAGCGCGAGCAGCGGCGAAGAAGCCTTGCAGTTGGTGGCCCGGCAGCCGCCGGACCTGATCCTGCTGGACATCATGATGCCGGGCATGGACGGCTATGAAGTCGCCAGCCAATTGAAGGGCGATGAAACCACGGCGGGTATTCCGATCATCATGCTGTCGGCCCTCAGTGAACCGAGCGCCCGTGTCAGCGGGCTTGAAACCGGCGCCGAGGAATTCATCAGCAAGCCGGTGGAACGTGTCGAGCTATGGTTGCGGGTGCGCAACCTGCTGCGGCTCAAGGAACGCGGCGACCTGGCCAGCCACTCCCGTGAGCTGACGCAACGCCAGATCGGCATGAGCGTGCATGACCTGGCGCACCAGTCCCTGGAAAACGACTTGCGCCAAGCGGTAGCGCGTAATGACTTCACGGTGCATTACCAACCCAAGGTCGAGGTGGCGAGCGGTCGCATCTGCGCCCTCGAAGCGCTGCTGCGTTGGGAAAGGCCGGAATACGGCGCGGTGTCGCCAGCGGTATTTATACCGATCCTGGAAAGCCTGGGCTTGATCGTCCCCGTGGGGCGCTGGGTGATCGAGCAGGTCTGCCAGCAGATCGCCGAGTGGCAACGCGGCGCGATTGGCGCGGTGGAGGTGTCGGTGAACGTCTCCGGCCATCAATTGATCGAAGGCGACCTGATCGCCGATATCGCACGCACCCTGGCCCGCACCGGAGTCGAACCCCATTGGCTGGAAGTGGAACTGACCGAAGGTTCGTTGATGGAAAACACCCAGCACACCATCGCCAGCCTGCAGCGGCTGCACGCCATGGGGGTGAAGATTTCCATCGACGACTTCGGCACCGGCTATTCGAGCCTGGCGTACCTGCGGCGGTTTCCCATCGACACGCTGAAGATCGACATCGCGTTCATCCGCGAGGTAACCAGCAACCCGCAGGACGCGGCGATCACCCGTACCATCATCGAACTGGCCCACAGCCTCAGCCTGCGGGTAGTAGCCGAGGGCGTGGAAACCCAGGCGCAACTGGCGTTCTTGAAGGAGGCCGGCTGTGATCAGATCCAGGGCTATCTGTTCAGCCGGCCGCTGCCGGTGGAGACCCTGGAGCGGCTGTTGCTGGAGCGCTTAGAGAGTCCGTGAGATTTCCTCACGCAGGCACTCGATCAAGCCCCGGTGGTGGTGCATATCTGTGCCAGCCCGCACCTGGACAGTGCGATGTGGCGGTTGAAGCGGTTGGGATCACACTTCGAGCAATGACACACTGCGCTAAAAATGTGGGAGGGGGGCTTGCTCCCCGATAGCACCAGGCCAGTCAACACATCTACAGCTGATCCACCGCAATCGGGGGCAAGCCCCCTCCCACACAGACACCGCTACGGGTCCAGCACGCCGCCGCTGTAGCTGTCGGATAACCGCGTCCCGGTAAACTTGGCGACCACCGAGCCCTGGGCCACCAGGCGTTCGCGGTGGCCGGTGACCATGCGGCCGGCCTGGGCGGCGTGCAGGATCACTTCGGAAGACGGGTCACCGGGGCGGCCGATGATGCGTGCAAAAGGCTGGCCTTCCTCCACGTAATCCCCCAGGGCTTTCTCGAACACCAGCACGCCGGCGCAAGGTGCCAGGATGGTTTCCATGCAGCCCATGTCGACCACGTCGCCCGGCCACTCGTTAATGGCGGCTACTTCGTCGACCACGCCATTGATGCACAACCACGCCCACAGGCCGTCGGCATCCTGTTGCGCCAGCGCATCGCTGACGTCCGCCTGCCCGCGCAGCTCAACGGTCGCGGCCAGTTGCGGCGATGCATGGTTGATGATGGTCTCTTCAAAGGAGCCATCACCGCCCTCATCCCAGACGATCACCAGGTCCACGCGCAAGGCCGCCGCCAACGCCAGGCCCTGGCCGGGCCAGAAGCTGCGGTGGATGTAGAGGTACGGCAGCGCTTCGTCATCGGTGTGCAGGTCCAGCACCAGGTCGGCCTCGGCGGCCAGTTGCACCAGGCGCTTTTGCCACTGCGCCAGGTTACTCGCCGGGCGCGCCATGGCCAGGGAATGATCGAAGGCACGGTTGAAGTTCTGCCCGGTCGCTTCATGAAAGCGCCCCAGCAAACGCCCCTGGCGGAACTGGCCGATGCCGAACGGGTTGGCCTGGGGCACCACGGTGACGCAGCCCTTGAGGCGGCCTTGGTCCTGACACGCCTGTAAGCGCGGCAACAGCTGATGCAGTACCAGCATGCCGGCGATTTCATCCGCGTGCACCCCCGCCTGCAGGTGCACCCTTGGCCCGCTGCCGTCGCCTTCGAAGCGCCAGGCGCCGATGTGCAGCGGGTTGCCGGCGTCGCCGGTGACCTGCCACGAAAGGTCGTTTGCCATGCCTTGCCCTCTTCTCATCAATTAATCGCTAGAGAGTGAACAGACGTTCAACTAACCTGAGCGCTGTGGTGTTTCCATCAAAGGCCTGCCCATGACCGTCGACCCTCCCAAACTGCGCCGTGCCGACCCCGACGAGCGCCGCGACCTGCTGATCGCCGCCGCCCTCACCTGCCTGGCCCGCGACGGGCACGCGGGGATTTCCGTGCGCCGTATCGCCTCCGAAGCCGGTGTATCGGTGGGCTTGCTCAACCACCATTTCGGCAGCATCGACGCGTTGATCGCCGAGACCTACCACAAGCTCGCCAACGAACTGACCACTGTGCTGTGGGAACAGGTCGAGTTGGCTGACGGCGCCGCCGCACGGCTGGACGCGTTTCTCAGCGCCTCGTTCTCGCCACGGGTCATGGACCCCGACCTGCTCGGCGTGTGGGTGGTGTTCTGGAGCCTGATCCGCCACTCACCCCACGTTAACCAGTCCCACGAAAACAGTTACCACACCTACCTGGGGTTGATCCGACGCCTGCTGGACGACCTGGCCCGCAGCGAAAACCTGCTGATCCACGACAGCCACCTGGCCGCCATCGGCCTGTCGGCGATGCTCGACGGACTCTGGCTCGAGGGCTGCCTCAACCCCGGCACCTTCAGCCCCGCCAACGGGCTGCATATCTGCCGCTGCTGGGTACAAGGCTTGCGTCAGGGCGCATTCGGCGCCGACCACAGCCTGTGACAACGGTTTATCCGGCCGACCTGCGCAGCGGCGTACCGCGCCGTTCGGCGATGGCGTAGACGCCTTCGATGAGGAAGGTCAGGCACAGGTAGACGCCCGCCACCAGCAGCAGCGGCTGGTAGATCTGCAAGGTCTGCGCGCGCACCACGTTGGCGGCGCCGAGCAGGTCGACCACGGCAATGGTCGACGCCAGCGCGGTGGATTTGAGCAGCATCACCGTCTCCCCGGCCAGGGTCGGCAGCAACAGGCGCATCGCCCGTGGCAAGCGCACGCGCAGCAAGGCCTGACGCGGTGTCATGCCGAATGCCGAGGCCGCTTCCATTTCGCCTTTGGGCACCGCCAGTAGGCCTCCGCGAATCACCTCGCCGACATAGGCGCCTACCGACAACACCAGGGCGAACACGATGTACCAGTAGCCATCGCGCAGATACGGCCAGAGTAAGCTGCCACGGATCATCGGGAACTGGGCGAACAGGCTGCCCAGGCCATAGTAGAAAATGTAGATCTGGATCAGCAGCGGCGTACCGCGCAGCACGCTGGTGTAGGCCAGTGCACTGCGCGCCAGCCACTTGCGCCGCGACAACCGTGCCAGCGCCACCAGGACCGCCAGGGCAAAACCGAGTACCGCCGAAATCACCAGCAGCGACAAGGTGGTCTGCAATCCCTTGGCGATGAGCCCGGCGTAGTAGCTTATCCACTCAGGCATGTGTGCCTCACTCGACAACCGGCATCCAGCGACGGATACGGCGCTCCAGGCGCCCGGACAGGTAGTTGGAAGCCAGCGTCACCAGGTAATACAAGGCGGCGGCCGTGAGGTAGAACAGCAGGTATTGGCGGGTCGACCCCGCCGCCTGCTTGGCGGTGTACAGCAGCTCGTTGGTGCCAACCACGCTGATCAAGGCGCTGTCCTTGATCAGGTTGATCCACAGGTTGGACATGCCGGCCAGGGCGAACGGCGCCATGATCGGCAGCGTCACCCGCCGGAACAGCCCCAGCCCGCTCAGGCCAAAAGCCCGCGCCGCTTCGATCTGCCCGTGAGGGATCGCCAAAATCGCCGCGCGAAAAATCTCCGAGGCATAGGCGCCCTGCACCAGGCCCAGCACCAGGATCGCCACCAGCGGGCCGCTGATATTCACTTGGGCGAAGCCCAGCCACAGCATCAGCGCGTTGAGGCCCATGGAGCCGGCGTAATACAGCAGCAGAATCAGCAGCAGTTCCGGCACCGCGCGGAACACCGTGGTGTAGCCGCGCATCAGCAGCGCGATCGGGCGCGGCGCGCTGAGCTTGGCGCAGGCCACCACCAGGCCGATCAGCAAGCCCACCGCAAACGACCCGGCGGAGATCTGCAGGGTCATCCATAACCCCTTGAGCAACGCATGGCCCCACCCTTGTTCGCCGAAGCCGAGAAGATCGAACATGGTTATTCGGTCTTCTGGGCGATTTGCGGGTACGGGCTGTCACAGGTCTTGCTCACGAACGCCGGGGTATCGGTGCGCTTGCACGGGCTGACCGACAGGCCGAAATAGTGCTGCGACAGGTCGTCGTAGTCCTTGCTCACCAACAATTCGCCAATAGCCTTGTCCAGCCGGGCCTTGAGCGCGGTGTCTTCCTTGCGCAGGCCAGCGCCGACGCCACGGCCGATGATCGGGTCGTAGGGCACGCTGGCGATGTGCGCCAGGCCGCTGGCTTCCGGGGTCTTGACCATCATGGCGATGGCGGTGTCGTCGGCCATCATGTAGTCGATACGCCCGGCAATCAGGTCGGCGTTGGCCGATTCCTGGGTGTCGTAGTACTTGAGGTCGGCGATGTTTTCGTAATACTTCTTCAGGTAATTGGCGCTGACCGTGGAGATCTGCACGCCGATCAACTTGCCCTTGAGGCCCGCCGGGGAGATCTCGACTTCGCTGCCTTTCGGCCCCGCAACGCCCAGCAGGGAATCGTAGTAGGCGCGGCTGAACGCGATCTGTTTTTCGCGCTCGTCGGTCACCGACATCGACGAGAAAATCACGTCGATCTTCTTCGCCAGCAGCGAGGGAATAATGCCGTCCCACGCCACTTCCTTGATCTGGCATTCGGCTTTCATGCCTTCACAGAGCTTGTGGATCAGGTCCACCTCGAACCCGGACCACTGGCCGTTACCGCCCTTCACGGTAAACGGCGGGTAGGGTTCGGCCGCCACCGCAAACACGATGGGTTTGTCGGCCGCCCAGGAGAAACCTGCGGCCAGCATCAGCACTGCACTGCCCAACCACGTTGCCATATGCTTGGATTTCATGATTTTTCCCCGTCTTTTTCTGGAGTTAGCGAGTTTGATGCGCGTTGACGAACTGTCGGCAACGTTCACTGCGTGGGTCGATAAACACCGTGTCCGGCGAGCCGGTTTCTTCGATCATGCCTTGGTGCAGGAACGCCACTTTCGACGACACATCCCGGGCGAATGCCATTTCATGGGTGACCAGGATCATGGTGCGCCCCTCTTCAGCCAGGGAACGGATCACCCGCAGCACTTCGCCCACCAACTCCGGGTCGAGGGCCGAAGTGGGTTCGTCGAACAGCATGACTTTGGGCCGCATGGCCAGCGCCCGGGCAATCGCTACGCGCTGTTGCTGGCCACCGGAAAGGAAGGCCGGGTATTCGTTGCGCTTGGCGGCCAGGCCGACGCGGTCGAGCAGGCTTTCTGCGCGTTCGATGGCCTCGGCGCGGCTTTCGCGCAACACCTGGGTGGGGGCTTCGATGAGGTTTTCGAGCACCGTGCGATGGGGCCACAGGTTGAAGTTCTGGAACACCATGCCCAGGGTCGAGCGAATCCGTACCAACTGCCTGGCATCCGCGACCAGGGGCGCGCCGGGGCGGCCGTAGTTGAGCTTGATGCTTTCGCCGTCCACATGAATGCTGCCCTGGTCCGGCACTTCGAGCATGTTGATACAGCGCAGCAAGGTGCTTTTGCCCGAGCCGCTGGCGCCGATCAGCGAGATCACCTCGCCTTCGTGGGCCGTGAGGGAAATGCCCTTGAGCACTTCGATATTGCCGAAGCGCTTGTGCAGGTCGATGACCTCGATCATCTTCTTGGCTGCGACGGGTTGCGCCACTTCAACCCTGGACGTGGCGGTGATACGTGGCTCACCGGCCAGCTTGGCGACAAACTGCGCGATACGTTGGCAGGCCTGTGCCAGGCGCTCTTCACTGAGGGTGAACGACAACCGCACAAAACCTTGCGCGGGCTCGCCGAAGGCCGCCGCGTCCAGCACCGATACCCCGGCTTCGCGAAATAGACGCCAGGCAAAATCCAGGGAGCCCAAGCCGGTGCCGCGCACGTCCACCAGCACGAACATCCCCGCTTGCGGCACCTGTACCTGGATTCCGGGGCAGGCACTCAGCCCGGCCACCACCAGGTCGCGGCGGCGCCGGTAGATCTCGCGCATGCCCCGGGTCACTTCATCATGGGCCAGCACGGCGGCGGTGGCGGCTTCCATCACAAAGCCGGGCAAGCCGTACAGCATGCTGAGCACCAGGGTTTCGGCATGGGCGATCAGTTCGGGCGTGGCGATGAGCCAGCCGATGCGCCAACCGGTCATCGCGTGGGACTTGGACAGGCTGCCAATCACCACGCAGCGCTCGGCCATGCCCGGCAGCGCGGCGAGGCTGTGGTACTCGCCGTCGAACACCAGGCTTTCGTAGACCTCATCCACCACGACCCACAAGTCATGGGCGATGGCCAGCTCAGCGATGGCCTGCAACTCCTGTGCGTCAAGGACCACGCCGGTGGGGTTGTTCGGGTTGGAGAAGAAAATCGCCCGTGTCCGCGGGGTGATCGCGGCGGCGAGCAGCGCCGGATCGACGCGGAAGCCCGACTCAGGGGAACACGGCACGCGTACCAGTGTGGCGCCGCTGGCCTTGAGCGTGGCTTCGTAGGTGACGTACATCGGGTCGAGCACCAGCACCTCGTCACCGGCCTGCAACAGGCACAGCGACGTGACGAACAAGGCGTTCTGCGCACCGGCCACCGTGATCACATTTGCGCCGTCCAGCGGGCGTGCCAGCGTCTGGCTGTAGCGTGCTGCAATCGCTTCGCGCAGTGCCGGGCGGCCAGGGATTTCGGTGTAGTGGGTGTCGCCTTCGCGCAAGGCGCTGACGGCAGCGTCGGTAATAAAGGACGGCGTGGCGAAATCCGGGTCGCCGACGCTGAGAATGATGATGTCTTCGCCCTGGCTGGCGGCGTGAAACGCCGCGTGGTGGATGTCCCAGGCGGCTACGCCCTGCCCTGCAATTCGTTCGACGAAGGGGGAAAACCGCATGCCAGAGCCTCTCGTTCAAGAAGAAACAGCGCTAACCCGTTCTGTTGCAAACGGGCGGATGCGGTCAACATAGTTCAAGCTGAACACTCGTTCAATGGGCATGTCTGACCCGGTGTCGTTTATCGTCCAAAGAGGTCGCTATGGCGATTCCGCAGGAGGCGCGAGGCTAATTCGGATGGTCTCGACGCGCATGAAAAAATCCAGTGGCTTGCAATAATGCCTGGAAAAACAATTACCCTAAGTCATCCACGGTTGAATCGGGCTCAACGCCGCACCCAGCCGAACTCCTGCATAAGAGACTTGCAAATGGCTGCTTTCAACCGTTCCGAACTGGCCGATCTCAACGTGTTCATGGCGATCATCCGCCGTCGCAGCTTTCGCCATGCTGCCCACGAATTGGGTGTGACCACCTCGGCCCTGAGCCACACCATGCGCAACCTGGAAACCCGACTGGGGGTCAAACTGCTGTACCGCACCAGCCGTGCCGTCGAACCCACCGATGCCGGCTCGCTGCTGGCAGAAAAACTCAACCAGGGCTTCGCCACCATCAAGGACGGCCTCGACACCCTGGAGTTGTACCGCGAAGCACCGATTGGCCGGCTGCGCTTGAACGTGCCGCGGGATGCGGCGGTATTGCTGCTGGCGCCGATCCTCGGGGACTTCTGCGCCACCTACCCGCAACTGCGCGTGGACCTGATCGTGCAGGACCAGATGATCGACATCATCGCCGAGGGCTACGACGCCGGTATCCGCTACGGTGCCACCGTGCCCCAGGACATGGTCGCCGTGCCCTTGACCGGTGAGTTGCGCTGGATCGTGGTCGCGTCGCCCGCCTACCTGGCCCGCCGGGGCACGCCGCAGGAGCCCAAAGACCTGCTGCAACACGCCTGCATCCGCATGTACCTGGGCGACAACACTACCTATAAGTGGGAACTGGGCAACGGCAGTCGCCAGCAACGCATCGACGTGCCCGGCCACTTCAGCGCAGCCGACACCGAGACCATCGTCAATGCGGCGCTGCAAGGGGTGGGCATCGCCTACTGCCTGTCCAACCGCGTGCAGCAGGAGCTCAAGGACGGTCGCCTGGTGGAGGTCATGCCCGACTGGGCCTGCATGGGCGAGCCGTTGTGCATGTATTACCCGAGCCGGCGCCAGCCGCAGCCGGGATTGCGCCAGCTGATGGACATGATCCGCGTGAAAACCATTGGCTCGCAGTTGATCCAATCACATTGAACCCGTCACCGGCCGCGGTCCTCCAACCTGAACAGACCACGGCCTCGGTGCACGCTCGATGACTTTTATTCTATGGATGGCCGTACTGGGCACTGTCTTGCTCACCCTTGCCCTCACCTCCTCCTACCTGCGCTGGATGCCGGTCACCACCTCGGCGGTGTGCCTGTTGCTGGGGGTAGGCATCGGCCCGCTGGGCGTCGACCTGTTGCACCTGGACATCAAAAACTCTGCGCGCTGGATGGAGCACCTCACTGAAGTCGCGGTGCTGTTTTCGCTGTTCGTCAGCGGCTTGAAGCTGCGTCTGCCACTCAAGCACCGAACCTGGCGCATCGCGTTCGGCATGGCCGGGCCGGTGATGCTGTTGACCATCCTCGGCATCTGCCTGGCGCTGCATTACCTGTTTGCATTGTCGTGGGGTGTGTCACTGCTGGTCGGGGCGATTCTGGCCCCGACTGACCCGGTGCTGGCAGGCCTGGTGCAGGTCAATAATGCCCAGGACTATGATGCGCTGCGCTTCGGGCTGTCCGGCGAAGCGGGCCTGAACGACGGCACGGCCTTCCCGTTTGTGATTTTCGCCCTGCTGTTCATGCAGCACGGCGGGTTCGACGGTGGCTGGCTGGGCGGTTGGGTGCTGAAGAATCTGCTCTGGGCGGTGCCGGCCGGGTTGTTGATCGGCTACTGGATGGGCCGTGGCATAGGCCGCGTGACCCTATGGTTGCGCATCAGCAACAGTGACAGCACGCTCTCGCCCAATGACTACCTGACGCTCGCACTGATCGCACTGGCCTATGTGGTCGCCGAGGCGGTGGGCGGCTATGGCTTCCTGTCAGTGTTCGCGGCGGGGCTTGGCTTGCGCCAGGCGGAGTTCCGCTCGACCGGGAACTCGCAGACCCCGTCGGAGCATTTGGCGCTGCCGGTGGTGGGTCACCTGGAAGTAGAGCCAGAACACGCATTGCAAGGTGATGTCAGCGAACTGAAAGACACCCAGATCGCCGCCGGCGTGATGATGGGCGACATGCTCTCGTTCGGCAGCCTGGTGGAGCGTTCGATGGAGGTGTTCCTGGTAACGGTGCTGGGCATCGTGCTGGTCAGCCACTGGGATTGGCGCGCACTGGCGGTGGCGGCACTGCTGTTCTGCGTGATCCGCCCGCTGGGCGTGCTGGCAATGCCTTGGGGCCGCTTGATTGATCTGCGCCAGCGCGGGCTGATGGGGTGGTTTGGTATTCGCGGGATCGGCAGTATTTACTACCTGTTCTACGCGCTCAACCACGGCTTGATTGGCACCAGCAGCGCGGTGGCGGTAAACCTGACCTTGTCAGTCATTGCCTTGAGCATCGTCGTTCATGGCCTGAGTACCCAGCCGATGCTGGTGTGGTATGAACGACGAGCCAAGGCGGACGCTCAGTCCTGACGCTCTGTATTGCCTACGTCTGCCGCGTCATCCAGGTCGTTGAGCGGCACTTCTGCATCATCCATCAAGGAACCGGGGTCTTCATTGCCCGGGTCGTTGAGTTCGTCGTCGAGTTCTTTGGACATGACCGTCTCCTCTAACCGCCCTGGGTATCGATATCGGCATCGGTTTCAGGCTTGGGCTCGCGCTCGGGCTTGAAGTCTGGACTGTAGTCGTTTTCCCTGGCTTTGGGGTCTTTGGCCGGGACCGGGTCTTTCGGTGCGTCGGCAGCGGTACCGGGAGCCGGTTCGCCGCCGTCGATGGCCGGGTCGTTGCGGTTATCGAGTTGCGGGTCTTTGCTTGTGCTCATGGGTCACCTCGTTACAGGCCGCAGGGAAATCAGCAGGGCCTACAGGTAAGGCGCTGCGCCACCCGGCGAAGTTCCGTCCGATTGCTCAGCGGATCGGGTTGTCGACCTGGATATAGAACGCGTATATCCCCAGCACCAGCCAGAACACCATGAACAGCCAGGGCGCACGCATGGAGAACAGCAGCGACTTGCGATAGCCCTTGTGGGACGACTCCATTTCGGAAAATAGCGGCGACTCATCATAGGCCATGCCCATCACCGGCTCGCTGCGCAGCAGTTCGCTCTGCTTGTAGTGCCAGTGATCGATGATTTCGTACGCCGCCCGAATGCCTGGCCAGGCATTCAGGGAGCTGAGAATGCCCAGCGAGACCAGGAACACCGGCACCACGAGGGTAAACAGCTTGCCCCACTCCGGGTTGAGGTTGCCCATGCCGGAAACAAAGGCGATCACCAGGAACGATTGCGCCGTGAGATAAGCGTCGGTGCGGTTGGCCAGGATGGTGGTTTCGTACTGGATCTCGCGCCGGTAGAAGTCCAGACGGTCCTTGGGCGAACCGAAGATCTTGGCGTTGTGTTCGCTGTGGTCGGTCAGGGCCGCTTCCGGTGTATGGGGAGAGATGATTCTGGGCATGACGGTGCTCCCTGCTGGTTCAAGTCCTGTTAGAAGAATCAGCGGCGAGTGAAGTTCAAGTTTGTTCATGCACCAAGTCGGGGCGCCTGCCAGGCACTGCCCCCTTCTGGTGAGCGGGCATGTTGTTGTGAGCGGGCTTGCTCGCCACGACACGCCCCTCACTACAAGCAATTCAGGGTTTCGGCACAGGCATTGCTTTATCCATTCATCTGCCCGGATACAGGAGCATTCGTTACCCCCCGACCCAGAGCCGCCCCCACAAGAAAGTAAGGACCAGGCCCAGTGGCACCCTTAGCCACGGGCTCATAAAAATGCGTTTTTTGAAACGGCAGTGCCACCCAAGCGTCCCTCGGCACTGACAAGGTACTGGAATGGCTCGATCTTTCTTCGATGAAATGAATGACGCAAACGGCGCCTGCCGTGCGCACTATCAGGACTTCTCCCGCTGGCTGGCGAATACGCCGCCGGAACTGCTGGCCCAGCGTCGCCGCGAAGCCGATTTGCTGTTTCACCGCGCCGGGATCACCTTCACCCTCTACGGCGACGAACAAGACACCGAGCGCCTGATCCCCTTCGACATCATCCCGCGCAGCATCCCTGCCAGTGAATGGAGCGTTATCGAACGCGGCTGTATCCAGCGCGTCAATGCGCTGAACATGTTCCTCGCCGACATCTACCACGACCAGCGCATCATCAAGGCCGGGATCATTCCGGCGGACCAGGTGCTGGGCAACGAGGGCTATCAGAAGGCCATGGTCGGCCTGGACCTGCACCGCGACATCTACTCGCATATCTCGGGTGTCGACCTGGTGCGTGACGGTGACGGCACCTATTACGTGCTCGAGGACAACCTGCGCACCCCCAGCGGCGTGAGCTACATGCTCGAAGACCGCAAGATGATGATGCGCCTGTTCCCCGAAGTATTCGCCAAGCAACGCATCGCGCCGGTGGACCACTACCCCAACCTGCTGCTCAAGACGTTGAAGAGCTCCAGCCGCCTGGACAACCCCAACGTGGTGGTACTGACCCCGGGCCGCTTCAACAGCGCGTTCTTCGAACATGCGTTCCTGGCCCGGGAAATGGGTGTGGAACTGGTGGAAGGCGCCGACCTGTTCGTGCAAGACCTCAAGGTGTTCATGCGCACCACCGACGGCCCCAAGCCGGTCGACGTGATTTACCGGCGCATCGATGACGCCTTCCTCGACCCCAAGGCCTTCAACCCCGAGTCGATGCTCGGCGTCCCCGGCCTGGTCGCGGCCTATTGCGCCGGCAACGTAGTGCTGGCCAATGCCATCGGCACCGGCGTGGCGGACGACAAGTCGATCTACCCCTATGTGCCGGAAATGATCCGTTTCTACCTGGACGAAGAACCGGTGCTACAAAACGTACCGACCTTCCAGTGCCGCAAGCCCGATGAACTGTCCCACGTACTGGCTCACCTGCCGGAACTGGTGGTCAAGGAAACCCAGGGTTCCGGTGGCTACGGCATGCTGGTCGGGCCGGCTTCCAGCGCCGCCGAGATCGAGGACTTCCGCCAGCGCATCAAGGCGCGTCCCCACGCCTACATCGCCCAACCGACGTTGAGCCTGTCCACCTGCCCCACCTTCGTTGAAAACGGCATCGCCCCACGGCATATCGACCTGCGGCCCTTTGTGCTGTCGGGCAAGGAAACCCGCCTGGTGCCCGGTGGGCTTACCCGCGTGGCATTGAAGGAAGGCTCGTTGATCGTCAACTCGTCGCAAGGCGGCGGAACCAAGGACACCTGGGTGGTGGAGGGCTGAGTATGTTGAGTAGAACCGCCGCAGATCTGTACTGGATGTCCCGTTACCTGGAGCGTGCCGAAAACCTGGCGCGCATGCTCGAAGTCAGTTACTCGCTGTCGTTGATGCCACAAGCCGGGCGCAGCGACGGTCTGGACGAACTGGCCATGTCGTTGCTCAGCAGCGGCACCCTGGACAGCTACCTTGAACGCCATAAACAGCTGGATGCCGAGCGCATGCTGCACTTCTTCGCCCTCGACGAAGAAAACCCCGCCAGCATCTACAACTGCCTGCGCGCCGCCCGTGGCAATGCCCACGCCGTACGCGGGCGCATCACCGCCGACATGTGGGAAAACCTCAACGCCACCTGGCTGGAAATGCGCAGCATCGCCGCCGGCGGCCTGGCACGACACGGCATCAGCCACTTCTGTGATTGGGTCAAGCAGCGCTCGCACCTGTTTCGTGGGGCAACCTCGGGGACGATCATGCGCAATGACGCCTATCGGTTCATTCGCCTCGGCACCTTTGTCGAGCGTGCCGACAACACCCTGCGTTTGCTGGATGCGCGCTACGAGATGTTCGGCGAAGAATCGGAAGAAGTCAGTGACTTGTCGGCACGCGGTTATTACCAGTGGAGCGCCCTGCTCCGCGCGTTGTCGTCCTTCGAGGCGTATACGCAGCTGTACCCGAACGCGTTGAACGCCCGTTCCGTGTCCGAATTACTGCTGTTGCGCAGCGATGTGCCGCGCTCGTTGCATGCGTGCATCGAGGAGTTGAGCCATATCCTGGCGGACCTGCCTGGTAGTTATGGGCGCACGGCGCAGCGCCTGGCGGCGGAGTTCGAGGCGCGGCTGCGGTATACGGGGATTGATGAAATCCTTGAAGACGGCTTGCACAGCCGTCTCACCGAGTTTATCGACACCGTGCGCGAGTTGGCGCGAGCAATTCACAGCTCGTACCTGGAGGTTGTGTAATCCACAACCGGGGGTTACTG
The DNA here is from genome assembly GCF_900112095.1 of Pseudomonas sp. NFPP24. Taxonomy (NCBI): domain Bacteria; kingdom Pseudomonadati; phylum Pseudomonadota; class Gammaproteobacteria; order Pseudomonadales; family Pseudomonadaceae; genus Pseudomonas; species Pseudomonas sp. NFPP24. Next base: position 143,742 of record NZ_FOKD01000012.1, on the reverse strand, counting down.
GTGTTTTACCAGCACCGGCTCGGCGCGGTATTGGTCGGGAAAGAGTTTCTTGAGCTGCGCCACCTTCGGAAGATCATTGATCACGATGTAGGGGTAGGACGGGTTCTCGGTGAGGAAGTCCTGATGATAGGACTCCGCCGGGTAGAACACCTTGCCCATCTCGATTTTAGTGACGATGGGTTTGTCGAAAGACTTGGCGGCGTCCAACTGGGCGATGTAGGCCTGGGCGACGTTTTGCTGTTCGGCGTTCTGCGCAAAGATCGCCGAACGGTACTGGGTGCCGGTGTCGGGGCCCTGGCGGTTGAGTTCGGTGGGGTTGTGGGCCACTGAGAAATAGATCTGCAGCAGTTTGCCGAAGCTGATTTTGCTCGGGTCGTAGGTGACGGAAACCGCTTCGGCGTGGCCGGTGTTGCCGTCGCTGACGGACTCATATTGCGCCGTGCTTGCAGCGCCGCCATCGTAGCCGGACACGGCGTTCTTCACGCCTTGCACATGCTGGAACACCCCTTGAACGCCCCAGAAACAGCCGCCGGCGAACACAGCGGTTTGCAGGTTGCCAGCTTCGGCGGGCAGGTCCAGGGCGGGCGGCGCGATCACCACGGCGTCGTCGGCGGCGGCGCCAAAGGAAAAGGCCGGGCTTTGACCGACGAACGCTGCGAAGGCCAGGACTGGCAGGTATTTGAATACATTCATGGCAGGCACTCCGGGTTAACCAAAGGTGAAGGCATACGCCGACACGTTGGGGTCAAGGAATTCAATGGTGAAGGTGCGGTCCTGCACGGCGCCCGGCTGACGCACCAGTTGGTACAAACGCTGTTCGGTGACGGTGCCGCTGCCATCCGGTGCGACGTCGGTGCCATGGGCACCGCCCGGGGCCTGGCCGTCGATCGTGACCTTGAAACGCACCGGCTTGCCGTCGGCGCCCGGGCCGAGCACCAGGTGCAGGTCGCGGGCGTGGAAGCGGTAGACGATGCGCCCACCGGCCTGGTCGAGAGTGGCTTGCTGGCCGCCGACGTTCCATTGGCCTTGCAGGGTCCACTGGTTGAGTGCCAGGGTGCCGGACTTGACGAAGTTTTCGGCGCGCTGCGAACCCAGGTAGGTTTCCGGCGACTGCACCTCGTTCATGTCCGGCGCTTGTTGCACGCCCTTGGCATCGGCTTCGATCAAGCCGCCCGCGACGTTCTTCGCGCCGGCTTCACGCAACAACTGCTGGATCACCCGCTCCGACTCGGCGTAGTCGCCTTCACCGAAGTGGTGGTAGCGAATCTGACCCTTGGCATCGGCGAAATAATGGGCCGGCCAATACTGGTTGTTGAACGCGCGCCAGATCTTGTAGTTGTTGTCGATGGCCACAGGGTAAGTGATGCCCAGGTCCTTCATGGCCTGGGTGACGTTGTTCACGTCGCGCTCAAAGGCGAACTCCGGCGCATGCACGCCGATCACCACCAGGCCCTGGTCGCGGTATTTCTCGGCCCAGGCCTTTACATACGGCAAGGTGCGCAGGCAGTTGATGCAGGAGTAGGTCCAGAAGTCCACCAACACCACCTTGCCCTTGAGTGCTTCGGTGGTCAGTGGCGGGCTGTTGAGCCACTGCACGGCACCGTCGAGGGGCGGCAGCGCGCCTTCGATCGGCAAGGTGTCGCTGTGATTGGCGGCCATCATCATCGCCCCGCCCGGCTGCGCCGGCTTGGCGCTCAGGCGATCCACCAGGCTTTGTTCCAGGCCACCGGTGGACGCGGTCGACAGCCGCGACAGCACGCCCATGTCGAGGCCCAGCGCAATCGCGGCCACACCGGCCAGCATCAACCCACCCAGGCCCCGGCGCAGCCATTCGCCGGCACCGAGAGACTTCTTCATGAAACCAAACACCTTACCGCCGACCAGCAACGCCAGCGCGAGGGAGGTGGCAGCACCGGCGGCGTAAGCCAGCAAGAGCAAGGTAGTACCGATGCTGGCGCCCTGCAGCGCCGCGCCGGTGAGCACCAGCCCCAGGATCGGCCCGGCGCACGGTGCCCAGAGCAGCCCGGTGGCCACGCCGATCAGGAACGACGCGCCCGGCCGCGGCCGGGCATCGGCCCCGGCGGCTTGCGACAAACGACTGCCGGCGGCCACCAGCGGGCGCGTCAGGCGGTCCGACAGTTGCGGCAACAACAACGTGAGTCCGAACAGGGCAACGCACAGCAACGCGAGCCAGCGCCCGAATTGATTGACCTGCACCACCCAACCGCCGCCCACCGCCGCCAGCGAGGCCACCAGGGCGAATGTCACCGCCATCCCCGCTAACAGCGGCAAGCCACTGCGCAAAAACGGCTGCCCGGTGCGAGCGAAGACAAAAGGCAGAACAGGCAGGATGCACGGACTGACGATTGTCAGCACGCCGCCCAGGTACGCGAGAACCAGAAGCCACATGGGATGGACCCTTATAAGAAAAAGACATTGGCTTACGCCGTCGCGAACGTCATGGCGACATCCAGGTCGCCACTGGCCAGGAGTATTTGTCGGCGTGAGTACATGGTGTTTTCCCTCTTTGAAGTAACGGGAATGTTGGGCTGTTTACCGTCGCGGAATCCTCACGCAGAGTTAAACAATTCGTGATAACTACACTGTTGCAAAAGCCGCACAATGCGCGAACTACAAGCGAAGGTTTCTCTTACATGGATCAGCCCAAACGTGTCCTGGTGGTCGAGGACGATGCCCATATCGCCGACCTGATCTGCCTGCACCTGCGTGATGAACAGTTCGACGTGGTGCACAGCGCCGATGGCAATGAAGGCCTGCGCCTGCTGGAGCAAGGCGGCTGGGATGCGCTGATCCTCGACCTGATGCTGCCTGGCGTGGATGGCCTGGAGATCTGCCGGCGCGCCCGTGCCATGACGCGCTACACCCCGATCATCATCACCAGTGCACGCTCCAGCGAACTGCACCGCATCCTCGGCCTGGAGCTGGGCGCGGATGATTACCTGGCCAAGCCGTTTTCCATGCCGGAACTGGTGGCCCGGGTGAAAGCGTTGCTGCGCCGGGTCGACGCCATGGCGCGCAACCTGAAGATGGACGCCGGCAGCCTCGACCTCGGCCAGTTGTTCATCAACCCGCTGACCCGTGACGCCACCCTGCAAGGCCAGCGCCTGGACCTTACCCCACGGGAGTTCGACCTGCTGTACTTCTTCGCGCGCCAACCGGGCAAAGTGTTCTCGCGCATGGACTTGCTCAACGCGGTATGGGGCTACAGCCACGAAGGCTATGAACACACGGTCAACACCCACATCAACCGCCTGCGGGCCAAGGTCGAAGCCGACCCGGCCAACCCGGCGCGCATCCTCACGGTGTGGGGCCGTGGCTACAAGTTTGCCGAGAGCCCGCCATGAAGCTCACCCTCACCCAGCGCCTGTCGCTGGTGTTCGCGGTACTGCTGTTGATCTGCAGCGGCACCTCGGCGTGGCTGCAGGTGCGTTCCAACCACATGCACGAGCTGGAGGTGGTGCAAGGCCTGTCCCGCGATCTCGCGGCGCACATCGCCCGCGACACCCAATTGATGGACGCCGACGGCCTCAAGCCCGACGCCGTGCGCAACCTGTTCAGCCAGTTGATGCTGGTCAACCCCAGCGTCGAGGTGTACCTGCTCGACATCGACGGCCGCGTGGTCGGCAACGCCGCACCCAGCGGCCACCTGTTGCGCGACAAGGTCGACCTGGCGCCCATCCGGCGCTTCCTCGCGGGCTTCATGCTGCCGATCCTCGGGGACGACCCGCGCAGTGTCGATGGGCGCAAGGTATTCAGCGCCGCGCCACTCACCGCCGGCGGGCAGCAGATCGGGTTCCTGTATGTGGTCCTGCTCGGTGAAGCCCACGATGCGTACGACGCCAAGGACGCCACCGGCATGGCCTTGAAGATCGCCCTGTGGTCCATCGGCCTGGTTGCCCTGCTCTGCCTGACGGCCGGCCTGATCGCGTTTGCCTGGATCACCCGACCGCTGCGTCAACTCACTGACAAGGTTGGCCAGTTCGACATCAATGGCGCGCCCAAACCGGCAGAATCCGTTGCAGTGCCACTCACCAGCGGCGATGAAATCGCCGTGCTGGATCACGCCTTCGCGCAAATGGAGAACCGCCTGGGCGAACAGTGGCGCGCCATCACCCACCAGGACCAGGAACGCCGGGAAATGGTCGCGAATATCTCCCATGACCTGCGCACACCGCTGGCCTCGTTGCACGGTTACCTGGAAACCCTGTCGCTCAAGGATGCCAGCCTCAGCCCTGAAGAGCGCCGCCGCTACCTCGGGATTGCTTTAGACCAGAGCCGCAAAGTCGGCGGCCTGGCCCAATCGCTGCTGGAACTGGTGCGCCTGGAGCATGGCTTTGTGCAGCCGGTGATCGAAGGTTTTTCATTGCCGGACCTGGTGCAGGACATCTTCCAGAAATTCGAACTGACTGCCGAGGCACGCGGCATCACGCTGACGGCCAGCCTGCCGCCGCAGGTGCCGACGGTGCAGGCAGACCTGGGGTTGATAGAACGGGTGCTGACCAACCTGCTGGACAATGCCCTGCGGCATACCCCGGTCAACGGCGAAATCGAGGTCATCCTGACGCCTCAAACCCATGCGGTAGCCGTCACCGTCAGCGACAGCGGCCCGGGCATCGACGCCGAATTACGCGAAGGCCTGTTCCTGCGCGCATTCACCATTGGCGGCGCCCGGCGCGACGGGGGGTTGGGCCTGCGAATCGTGCACCGCATCCTGCAACTGCACGGGCGCAGCATCAGCCTGGTGGACCGCCCTGGCCGAGGCGCAACCTTTACGTTTTCCCTGGAAACCCGAGCATCAGCGCGATGACCGGCCCCGGCACCAGCCTCATTGATGGCAGGAAAAACTCAAGCCAGCGCCCACCAGCGCGGCAACAACTGGCGTACCTGGCCTTCGCCGAAACGGTCATCGATCAGCATCACCACGCCACGGTCCTGCTGGCTACGGATCACCCGCCCCGCCGCCTGCACCACTTTCTGCAGGCCGGGATACAGGTAGGTGTAGTCGTAGCCAGCGCCGAAGATCGCGCCCATGCGCAGTTTCATCTGTTCATTGACCGGGTTCAGTTGCGGCAACCCGAGGGTGGCAATGAACGCACCGATCAAGCGTGCCCCCGGCAAGTCGATGCCCTCGCCAAATGCGCCGCCCAGCACGGCAAAGCCGATGCCCTGGCTGTGTTCGGTTAACTGGTCGAGGAACGCCTGGCGCTCGGCCTCGGCCATGCCGCGTGACTGCTGCCATAGCACGATCTGCGGATGTCGCTCGGCGAGCAACTGCGCAACCTGTTGCAGGTAATCAAAGCTTGAGAAAAACGCCAGGTAGTTGCCAGGTTGTTGCGTGTACTGGCGGGCAATCAGCTCGACGATTGGCTCCAGCGAGGCCTGGCGGTGCACAAAGCGCGTGGAGATTTCAGCGACGATGCGCACCTGCAACTGCTCGGCCTTGAACGGTGACTCCACATCGACCCACGCCGTATCCGCCGGCAAACCCAGCAAGTCGGCGTAGTAATGTCGGGGGCTCAGGGTCGCGGAAAACAGCACGCTGCTGCGGGCAGCCGTCAATCGCGGGCGGATGAATTCGGCGGGCACCACATTACGCAGGCACAGGGTGGAACTGCTGCGTTTGCCGCTGAGCTGGCGCTTGCTGATGTCGAAAATGAAGTGCTCGTTGAACAGCTCCGCCACCTTGGCAAATTGCAGCACATCGAAATAGAAGGCTTGCAGGTCGCCGCTGAGGGACTCGGGGTGCTCGTTGAAGTATTCGCCCATGGCGCTGGCGCACAGGCTCAGGGCCTGCAACAGTTTGTCCGGGCGGGCGGCGTAGGCCTGGTACGGCGCAAGCTGGTCCTTGTGCAGCGCGTTCCACTCACGGTTGAGGCGCTGCAAGGGTTTCTTCAACGGTTCCGGGGCGCTGTCGCGCAGGGTCTTGAGGTGGTACTGGTCGAGGCTGGCGCTGTACATCGAACGCGCCCGTTCGACCAGGTTGTGAGCCTCGTCCACCAGCACCGCTACACGCCATTGGTTGAGCTGGGCCAGGCCGAACAGCATGGCGCCAAAGTCGAAGTAGTAGTTGTAGTCAGCGACCACCAGGTCAGCCCAGCGCGCCATTTCCTGGCTCAGGTAATACGGGCAGACCTGATGCGCCAGGGCCACGTCACGCAGGTTGCGCTGGTCGAGCAGGCGCACCTTGGACGCGGCGATGCGCGCGGCGGGCAAGCGGTCGTAGAAGCCCTTGGCCAATGGGCAGGAGTCGCCATGACAGGCTTTGTCCAGGTGCTCGCAGGCTTTGTCCCGCGCCACCAGTTCCAGCACACGCAACGGCAAGCCGGGGCTGCTGGCATACAGCACTTGGGCGGCGTCCAGGGCGAGTTTGCGGCCGGGAGTCTTGGCGGTGAGGAAGAACAACGTGTCCAATTGCTGGGGCGCCAGGGCCTTGAGCAACGGGAAAATCGTGCCGATGGTCTTGCCGATGCCGGTCGGTGCCTGGGCCATCAGGCAGCGGCCGGTGCTGACTGCCTTGTACACCGACTCGGCCAGTGAGCGCTGGCCAGGGCGAAAATCCGCATGGGGGAACGCCAGGGTCTGCGCGGCGCCGTTGCGCGCTGCGCGGTGTTGCATTTCCTGCTCGGCCCAGCCGAGGAACAGCGCGCATTGCTGGTTGAAGAACGGCTCCAGTTCACTGGCTTGAAAGCGCTGGTTGAGCAAGGTCTCGCCCTCACCGACGATATCGAAGTACACCAGCGCCAGGTCGATTTGCGCGAGCCCGAGTTTGCGGCACATCAACCAGCCATACACCTTGACCTGGGCCCAGTGCAATTGCCGATGGTTGGCGGGCTGGGCATCGAGGTCACCGCGATAGGTCTTCACTTCTTCAAGGCGGTTGGCATCCGGGTCATAGCCGTCCGCCCTGCCCCGCACCGTGAGTTGCTGGTATTGCCCCTCCAGCGCCACTTCATTCTGGTAGTGCTGGCTGCGCCGCGACGCTACGGTACGGTGGCCGGCGATGCCTTCCTGGGCGCTCGGCGACGGCGTGAAGCGCAGGTCGAGGTCACCGACCTTGGCCGTGAACTCGCACAGCGCCCGCACCGCGACGGTGTAGCTCAAGCGGATTGTGCCCAGCGCACATAGCAGACCGTCACCGGCATCTGGTACTCGCCGCAGAACTCCAGCCAGCGCAGCTGGTTGTCTTGCAGGCGATCGCCGGGGCCTTTCACCTCGATCATGCGGTAGGTCTTTTGCGCGGGCCAGAACTGGATCAGGTCGGGCATGCCGGCGCGATTGGCGCGGATGTCCAGCAGCAGCCGCTCGAACCAGTAGCGCAGGTGCTCGGCGGGCAAACAGGCCAGGGCCTGCTCCAGCAGCTCTTCGCTGAGCAGGTTCCAGAACACGAAGGGCGACTGGATGCCCCATTTGTCGCGGTAGCGTTGGCGGATAGTGGTTTTGTAGCGCTCGTCCTGCAGTTGCTCGAAACACGCGGCGAACAGCGGCGCACGGCGCTGGTGAAAATCCGCGCTGTGCAGGTCGGCGGGGCCGCGCTGGAACGGGTGGAAAAACGAACCCGGCAACGGCGCAAAAATCACGTCCCAGCACAGCAGGCCGAACAACGAATTGATCAGGCCGTTTTCCACATAATGTACCGGCCCATCCGGCTCGCTGAGGTGCGCCTGCACGCAGTACTCCACCGACATCAAGGATTCCGGCGGAGTGAGGGCCAGGTCCAGGCGCGTGACCGGCCGTGGCTTGACCTTGGGCAACGCCGGCTCGCCCAGTTTGCGGCGCAGGCGTGGGATGACACGCAGCAAGTGCTGCTGTTCGGCGGCGCTTTCCGGGGCCTGTTGGGCCGTGTTCGCCAGGGCCATGGCCTGGGCGTAGTCCTCCTGGCGCTCCAGCACGCGGATCAACCGTGAGCGGGCACCGGGGTAGGTGCAGCTCCGGTAAATCCGCTCCGCCACGGCCAGCTCGGCAGTGCGTTCGCAATATTGACCAATCTGGAACAACAGCTTGGCGCGGCGTTTTTCCAGCCAGGGGTTATCGGTGTCCAGCGTGGCGATCCCGGCCAGTACATCTTCCAGCGGCTCACCGGCCTCGAAGGCCTGCTGGCAGTGGTGCAGGAACAGATACCCCTGCACATCGTCACGATGGCGCAAACCACGGGATTCGGCGCAGAACTCGACCTTTTCATAGGTGTAGATGCCCAGGTCAGCCAATACAAACTCGGACCAGTCCTGATGCAGGTTGCCGAAGAACATCAGGCGCAGACGGTCGCACAGCTCCATCACCGTGAGGCTGAACAACCTGTCGGCCAGCTCGGGGCACCAGGTGGCAAAGCTGCGGCTGTCCATGAATTGCGCCGACAGCCCTTCCAGCCAATCGGTTTTCTTGCCTTTGGGCTGGTCTATCCACGGCTTGAACGCGGCCAGGATTTCAGCTTTTTGCAGCACGGCGAACAGCTCTTCAAAGGCCAGTAGGTACTGATCGTCCACCCAACCCAGTTCCATCAGCGGCCCGGCAGCCGCATGGGGGCAACCAATCTCCAGGTAATTGAGCTTGCGGGCCCGAAAATGCACGCCCTTGCGCATCACCATACGCACCAAAAGCGCCTGGGACGCCTGCGGCAACCTGTCAAATTGCTGAATAAAAAGCTGTTCGTCCGGGTCCAGCAAATCGGCATAGCGCTGTGCCAGCCACAGCAGCACTCGGCGGAAGTTATGCAGGTAATACAGGGGATCGTCGAGAGGGTTGGTCATTTCACGCGCTGATCGAATACTGGTTATGCATACAGAGTGCCGTCCCAAATGCCCTGTTGCAATCGGTAATAGATAAATGGCACCTGCAACTTTTCTTATAAAAGTGATCAGATGGGAGAATCGATGGCGTAACATTTGTCGCCCGTCGCCTCTGGCGCGGGACTTTTCAAGGTCAAGGTAAGGGTTATGAACATGAAGAATCTGGGGCTGCCGCTGGTTGCACTCACTTTTCTGGTACTGGCCGGTTGCGCAACGCAAACCGTAGTGACGCTGCAAAATGGCACGCAGTATTTGACCAAGGACACCCCCAACGCAAAGACCGCCGACGGTTTCTACGAATTTACCGATATCGCCGGCAAGCGCATCCGAGTCAAAGCCGCCGATGTCGCGACGGTTATCAAAGAAAAATAACAATGAAAAGCCCCGCAGTGCGGGGCTTTTTTTGCATTATCGCTCGGTTAATAGCGGTAATACGGGTGGTAGTAGGGATGGTAATAGTACGAGTGGTAGTACGGGTGATAGCAGCACGGGCCAGGATACGCCGGGTACACCGCACACCCAGCCAACCCCAGCAGTACCAGGGCGCACAGCAACAATCGCAATCGGGACATGCTCGGTTCCTCCCACGTCATCACGCGAAACGGCTCGCTTGATCGTTAAACGCAGGCACACCGAGCGATCCGTCGCGACAACCAGGTAGATATTTATTTACCGAAGGATTTCCACGCCGCTGCGTTTAGCCTTATTCAACCGATACTCACACCGTCCGCCCATAGGCCGCCTTGCCCGATGCCGACCAAGGTCACTGAGTCGGCGCCAAAGGTGAGCACCGTATCCGCGCCGACCACTTTTGCATGGTCACGCAAGTCGGTGCTGCCTTCCACATCCTTGAACACCAACTTGTCCGTGGGTTGATAGCCGATCACCCGATCGTTACCGAAGTGGCCGCTGAACAGGAAGGTGTTGTGCCCACTGTTGTCGCGAATGGTGTCATTACCCTTGCCCCCCTCGATAAAGTCCACGCCCTTGCCGCCCTGGATCAGGTCATTGCCGTCGCTGCCGATGATGAAGGTATCGCCTTTGTGCGGCTCGGCATTGCGGTTGAGGTCCTGCACCCAGGTGTTAGCCCGTGCCGGGTCGGACAGGTTGGCCACAATCACCGTGGAATCGCGGGTCATCTGCTCGTAGAAGCCCGACTCCAGGATGCGCGTCATGCCATCGCCATAGCCGGTGGGCAGGTGCGAGATCCAGGTCGGCAGGTTGACGATGGAAAACGGCATCACATTCCACAGCGTCGACGCATAGTGGTCGTTGAAGCTGACGATGTTGTCGGTAGTCGACGCATGGGGGGTGTCGTGCACGCCCAGGGACGACAGGTTGAAGGACGAACCATCCAGGGCCCGGAACACCGGGTCGTTTTCGTAGCCGATATTGAGCACCTTGTCGCCGGCACTCTGGGTCGGCGAGGCATAGGCCACGTAGTTGGCGTCCTTGTAGAAGCCGGACCATTTGCTGTTGCTCAGGTCTGCCATGCTGTTGACCGCCAACCCACCCAGGCTATGCCCACTGACCACCACGTCCTTGCCGCTCAGGCCATGGGCGCTGGCGTAGTCGGCGACATTTTTGAGCAAACCGCCAAAGGCTTCGCCGGCGTAGTTCTTCGCGTAGTCCTTGGGCCCCAGGGCCGCGAGCAAGTCGCTGACCAGATCGCCGATAGAATCGCTGACCAGGGTTTCCCGTGGTCCGGAGGTGCCGCGAAAGCCAATGCCGATTTCCAGCAGCTTGCCGGCATCATCGTACTTGCCCAGCACCTCGACCTGGGCCGTGGTGTAGCCGGCCTTCTCGCCGAAGAATGTACCTCGCGCATCGACCTTGCCGCCGTAGCCCAAGGCACTGGCGCTGATCGGCGTCCATCCGGCCTTGTGCACCGCGTCCAGGGCGGCTTTTTCCGAATCCGGGTTCCACGGGATGCCGGGGATCACGCCCTGGGAATCGGTGCTGCCGAGCAATGCGCCGACCAGCGTGGCGGGCAGGCCAAGCCCCAGGCCATTGTGCTGGTACCCCACGGCAAAGCCGTTATCCAGGTTGTGATAGGTGTACAACGTGATCGCCATTGCATCGGCGAACAACGCCTTGGAACCCTCGGCACCGAGGTTTTTATAGTCAAAGATCCCCATGGGGTGTGCCTCTCTTTTGTTGGAGTTGTCGAGAAAGCCAAACCTGCGGGTGCCGGTGTGCCGGCACCCGCAAAGGTCGCTGAACCCTCAGAACGCCCAGTCCAGGCTCAAGCCCACGCCATGGACTTTTTCCTTGCTGGCCAGCAGGCCGTTGTAGTCAAAGTTCACTCGCGCCTGCTTGCTTAACGCCAGGCTCACCCGCGCCCCGACCAGCGCCGCATCACACACCATCGGCGCACTTTCCACCGCAAACGACGGGCCGCCCGAGGCAAACGCCAGGTGCTGTTCAGAGTCATTGCTGCTGAGGTTGTGCTGCCAGCCCAGGGTGCCGGACACCTCCAGTTGCTGGTGGTCATTCACGGTGAAGGTTTTCAAGGCACGCATACCCAGGGTGCTCAGCACCAGGTCGCGGCTGTCGTCGCGACTTTTGAGTGCAGCAGCGTCGCCTTTTTCGGTCACGCCATCGCTGTCCAGGTGCACGTAGGCCAGGTTGGCGAACGGTTCCAGGGCCAGCGGTTGCAGATTGACCCGGTAGGCCGCTTCGGTGAACACCTGGGTGCTGCGTGCATCAACCTTGGCTTTCTGTTTGCCTGAAACATCGCCGTATTGCAGGTCACGTTTCACGTCTGCGCGGTGCCAGCTGTAGGTGGCGCCGCCGCTCAGGCGCCAGGCGCCGATCTCATGCCCGGCGTACGCACCGAAGTGATAGCTGTCGACCGAAGCACGGGAATGGGTACCGCTGCCCATGTTGAGTGACGTGTCGCTGTAACCGGCGACCAGACCGATGCGCGTGGACTCGTCGAGCGCACCGTCCACCCCCGCGAGCATGCCGCCGACGGACGTGGTGTAGCCGGCCGTATCGCTGCGACTGTCGGTCTTGCCCCAGGCGCCCAGGGCCTTCACCCACACGTTGCCACGGCTGTCGAGCGTCTCGCTGGGTGCGCCCATCTCGCCATTGCGCAGGCGCTCGCCCACGGCTTCACGCACGTAGCGGCTGTCGTTGACCAAGGCCGTTTCCAATGCCGGGTAGATTTCCCCAGACAGCTGCTGGAAAGCCCCTTGCGCCGATGCCGCGTTCGGCGCCGACAGCAGGCTTTCATACACGGCGTTGCCCGCGCCCAGTTGCTCAGCGGCGCTGGCCACGGCGCGCTGGTTGTCCGTGGCGCCCACGCTGGCAAAACTGTTGGCGTTACGCGCCACGTCCAGTTGCACGCCGTTGGCCGCGTAATTCAGGTTGCCGCCAAGGAACAGGTAGTTGGGCAGCACCGCGCCAAAGCTGCCGGTAATGCCGCCGGCGGCTTGCAGGATGTTGTACTGGCGCCCGATCAGGCTTTGCGCCTGGGCACCGCTGAGCAGTGTCGGGCTGTTTTCCAGCGCGAGGGTCACCGTGCCGCCGTTCAAGGTGGCAGTGCCTCCCGCCACAATGCGATCGCTGTTGGTGGGCGACAGCTCCACGGCATAGGTCGACCCGGGCTCAAAGGTGACGTCCCCGGCCACGTTCAGCGTGCCGATGGAATTGCCCGGCGCTACGGTGCCGCCGTTTTTCGCCAACAACGAACCGATGCGCCCGCTCCCCCCAACCACCCCACTCTGGCTGACGGTGACGTTCGAAATGACTGAGCCGTTGATGGCCAGCAGGCCCTGGTTGACCAGCGTCGGGCCGCTGTAAGTGCTGTAGCCGGTGAGCACCAAGGTGCCGATACCTTGTTTGGTCAAGCCGCCGTGTCCGGCGATGTCATTGCTCCACACGTCCAGCCCGCAATGCACATCGTTGCACAGCCGCTGTGTCGGTTTGCCGGCATCGACCACCGCGCCCACGCCCGGCAGATCCGCGACAAACTGACCGCTGCCATAGGCGCCGTCGATGCGGAACTCGGCGGGGATGTCCTCGGCCGTGACAAACATGCCTGGGCCATTGATCGCCTTGCCCAGATTGATCATGCCCCAGCCATACAGCGAGTCGATGCCCGGTGCGCCGAGGTCGGTGGCGGTGGTCTTGAGCAGCGTCGAGATCTGGTCGCCGCTCATGTACGCAAAACGCTGCATCAGCACGGCCGCGCTGCCGGCCACGTGAGGCGCGGCCATGGAGGTGCCGTTGAAGTTGGCATAGTCGGTGGTGAGGTTGTCCAGATTGGTGCCATTGATGACGGAGCTGTAGATCCTGGTACCGGGGGCCGACACGCAGAAGCTCGCCGCGTAGCCGCAACGCGAGGAGAACGTACTGATCACATACGGGTCGGCGCTCGCAGTGTCCGGGTTCTGCTGCAAGGCCGCGACGGACAGCCAGTTGGGCGCAATCTCGGGCACAAAGTACGCCAGCCCGGAAATCGCATCCGGGTTGTTGCGGTTGTAGTCGTTGCCGGCGGCGAAGATCGTCAGTACGCCGCTGCGGGCCGCGTCGATGGCGCCCTGGTAGGCGCCCCCGGCGATCGTACCGAGGATCGGCCGGATGTTATTGAACTGCGCCTGCGCTTCATTGACCGTGAAATTCGGGAACGCCGGGTCGCGTCCGCCCTGGGCGTATTGGTCGCCGATGCCGATGCCCCAACTGTTGTTGATGATCCGTGCGCCACTGGCGACCAATGCGTCCCAGCCGGCCTTGTACACCGCGCCATCGTTGCCAAGGATGATGCCGTCTTCCGGGCCTGGGTCGCCGTTCTCGGCGCTGATGATTTGCGCATCGAAGGCCACGCCATGCATCGGCCCGCCATCGCGATTGCCTGCGGCGATACCGCCGACATGGGTGCCGTGGTTGCCCAGCTTGCCGTTGGAGCCCAGCGACGGCGTGCCGTCATAACGAAACGCATCGCCGGCCTTCACCGGGATATACGGGTCGGTGTACTGGCGTATGCCTTCAGTGACAATCGTCACGACTTTGCCGGGGCTGGCGAACTCCGGATGCTGGGCGTACACCGGCTGGTCGAAGATCCCCAGCTTGACCCCCTTGCCGGTATAGCCCGCGGCATACGCGGCGTCGGCATGCACGGCGCCCAGGCCCCAGTCGGCCTTGAATTCAGTGCTGCGCCAGCTGGCGGCGTCACCCAGCTTGCCGGTTTCCACATAGGGTGCGGCCTGGGCGGTTCCCAGGCTTGCCAGGCAGCACAGCAAGGCACCGTATGGCGCGCTGCGGGTCGCGCTGAGCGGGTAGCCCAAGGCGGTGTGGATGGCGGTTGTTAACCCTGACTTGCTTTTGTTCACGCTGACCTTCCTTAGTTTTCTTATTGAACGTGTGTAAGTCGCTTCAGAACTGCCAGTTGAGGCTCAGCCCCACCCCCTGGGTTTTCTCACGTCCACCCAATTGGCCGTTGTAATCAAGGTTGACCCGCATGGCGGGGCTCAACGCCAGGCTGGCCTGCACGCCGACCAGCGCGGCGTCCCGCAGCAACGGCGAACTGCCCACGGCAAATGACGGTCCACCGGCGACAAACGCCAGGTGCTCTGCGGATTCGACGGCGGTGAGGCTGTGTTGCCAGCCCAGCGAAGCGGAAAGCTGCAGTGGCTGGTGATCGTTCAGGGCAATGGTTTTCAACGCACGCACGCCAAGGGTGCCGAGCACGGCGTCCCGGCGATCACTGCCACGCTCAAGCGCGGCGGCGTCGCCTTTTTCGTGGAAGCGGTCACTGTCCAGGTGCACATAGGCCAGGTTGGCGAACGGCTCCAGCGCCAAGGGTTGCAGGTTGATCCGGTAGGCGGCTTCGGAGAACAGTTGCGCCGTGCGCGCCTCCAGTTTGGTTTTCTGCTTGCCGCTGACGGCGCCGTAGTGCAGGTCGCGCTTCACGTCACCGCGATGCCAGCTGTAGGCGCCACCGGCACTGATGCGCCAATCACCCAGCTCGCGCCCGACATACGCGCCGAGGTGATAGCTGTCGATGGACGCCGAGGCATGCGTGCCGCTGCCCATATTCAAGGAGCTGTCGCTGTAACCGGCGACCAGGCCCACGCGCGTCTGCTCGTCCAGCGCACCATCGACCCCGCCCAGCAGGCCACCGAGGGACGTGGTGGAACCCGCCGTTTCGCTGCGGCTGTCGCGCTTGCCCCAGGCACCGAGTGCCTTGAGCCACAGGTTGCTTTCAGCAGTGACCGGCACGTGGCGCAAGCGCTCGCCCACGGCGTCGCGCACTTGCAGGCTGTCGTTGATCACCATGGCGCCGATGGCCGGGTAGATTTCACCGGACAGTTGCTGCAAGCCTTGTTGCGCCACCTCGACGGAATCGGACTGCAGAATGCTTTCATACACCGGGTTGCCCGCGCCCAGTTGCTCGGCGGCGATCGCCACATTGCGTTGGTTGCGGGTCGCCGCGACGCTGGCAAACGTGGCGGCGCTGCGGACCACGTCCAATTGCACGCCATTGGCGGCGTAACCCAGGGTGCCACCGAGGAACAGGTAGCCGGGCAACACCTGGCCAAATCGGCCCTGGATGCCACCCGCCGCCTGCAGGATGCTGTACTGGCGGCCGATCAGGCTTTGCGCCTGTGCGCCGCTGAGCAAGGTCGGGCTGTTTTCCAACGCCAGGCTGACGTTGCCGCCGCCCAGGATCGCCTTGCCCCCGGCGACGATACGGTCGCTACTGGTGGGCGTGAGCTCCACCGCATAGGTGGAACCCGCGCCCAGATTCACGTCACCCGCCACCTGCAAGGTGCCCACCGAATTGCCCGGCGCCACTCGTCCACCCGTGTTGACCGACAGCGCGCCGATCCGTCCGGAACCGCCCAATGTACCGCGGTCATTGACGGTCACCGCAGACGTCAGTGAACCGTTGACCGCCAGCAGCCCGCCGTTGACGGTGGTCGCACCGCGATAGGTGCTGTCGCCGTCGAGTACCAGCGTGCCTGCGCCGGACTTGATCAGGCTGCCTTCATAAATCCGTGTCGCGGCCGCCTGGTCGCGTGCTGTGCCGACCGCGTAATCGGTCTGGTCCTGCTGGCTGGCAGCGGCGCCCACACCGTTTTGCCAGCCCTTGTCGATCAGGGTCTGCTGCCAGGCGCTGTGCTCGGCGGCGTCTTGCGCCTGGCGCTGGAGCAGGGCCTGGTCGGAAATGCCATTGCTCCAGACATCGCCCTGCCCGGCCGCCAGGCTGACGTTCATCGGCCCGAGTAACTGCCCCGGACCGTGCATCGCCCGTCCCAGGTCCGGTACGCCCCAACCCACCGTGGTGTTGGGCGCCTGGGTAATCGAACCATCGAGCTGCGTGGCGGCGGTCAGCAGCACTTGCAATGCCTGTTCGTTGGTCATGTAGGGATAACGCTCCATCACCAATGCCAACGCACCCGTGGCATGCGGTGCCGACATCGAGGTGCCGGACTTCACGCCGTAGCCACCGCCGGGAACGGTACTGTTGATCAGCGCGCCAGGCGTAGAAATGCACCAGTACTGGGCGATGCCGCATTTGTTGTATTTCTGGCTATTGGCTTTATCCAGCCCCGATACCGCCAGCCAGTGCCCCTCCAGTTCCGGCTGGAAATACGGCAACGCCGAGCGCACGCTGGCATTCGCGTAACCACTGTTGCCGGCACTGAACACGTTGATGACACCGGCCTTGGCTACGTCCGCCGCCGCATCCAGCCAGGTGCCCTGGTTGTAATGCTGGGCGTAGGCGGCGTGCAGATCACCCAGGGTCTGGTAGCTGACATCCTTGGGTTGGCTGCCCCAACTGTTGTTGATGGCGCGCACGCCGGAATCCACCAGGGCGCTGTACACCGCCTTGAAGTACTTGGGGTCCGGGGTCGGACCAAACAGAAAGCTGTCGTTGGCGTTGGTGTTGCCCACGAAGATATGCGCGTTATAGGCCACGCCGTGCATGCCGACGCCATCACGGGCCGCGCCCATGGTTCCGGTGACATGGGTGCCGTGGGAGTCATTGTTGGGGTTGAGCGCGCCGCTGGTGCCGAAGGGGCTGCCATCGACGTAACTGCCATTGGCGGTGACGGCGTGATAGCGATCCTTGGCGGCTTCCGGGTGGTCGGGATCGAAACCTGAGTCCAGCGCACCAATCTTCACCCCGTTACCCGTGATACCAGCGGCGTAAGCTTCATCCGCCTTCATGCGGCCCAGCCCCCAGTCGCTCTGGAATTCGGCGGAACGCCAACTGGCAGCGTTCCCCGGTTGACCGGCCTCGGTATAGGCCGCCTGCGCCGCAACGGACACCAGCAGCAAGGAACCGGCGGCAAGCGGTTTGAAACGGTGTGAGTCGCAGAGCATTGAAACCCTCCTTTTTGTTGTTATGGCGGCTTATTTCATCGGGCCGAACGCTTCATCCACTTTGGCCAGATCGGTATCGCGCAGGTTGCCCGCGTAGTAGTGCAACTTGGTCCAGGCCATCAGGTAGTCATACCGCGCCTGGGCCAGGTCGCGCCGGGTGCTGTAGAGCTGCTGCTCGGCGTTCAGCGCGTCGAGGTTGACCCGCTCGCCGCCAAGGATGCTCTGCCTGGTCGACACCACCAGTGCTTCGGCCGACGCCAGGGCCTTCTGATACGCGCGCAATTTGCTCACCCCCGACAGGCAGGCGCTGAACTGCCGGCGCAGTTCGATCAGGGTTTCCCGGGTCTTGCCCTCAAGCTCGTACTCGGCCTGCTCCATGGCGCGGCTGGCCTGGCGGGTGGACGCCGAGATGCCGCCACCGGCATACAGCGGCAGGCTGACCTCGACGCCAATGGTGTTGGTGTCGTAGCGCTGGTTGTAAGTGTTACCGCTGTCGGATTCCTGCTGGCGCGAACTGGCATACGCCGTGACCTTGGGCAGATGCCCGGCACGGTTGCGCTCCACTTCATAACGCGCCACTTCCAGGGCCTGGCGCTGGGAGGCCAGCGTGGGGTTGTTGCTGAGAGCCAGCTCATGCCAGGTGTCGTAGTTGGCCGGGGTCAGGGTGAACGCGGCAAAACCCTGGTTCAGTGGCGCCAGGTCGTGGATGTCGACGCTCTGTACACCGATCAAGGCGCCCAGCTCGCGCAAGGACGCGTCCTGTTCATCCAGCGCCTGGATCTCTTCGGCGGTGGCCAGTTCGTAGCGCGATTCGGCTTCCAGAATGTCCGTGCGAGTGCCCTCGCCCTGTTGGAACAAGTGCCGGTTCTGCTGGAACTGTTGCTCGAAGGCCTTCTTCTTGGCGCGGGCGATGTCGATCTGGTCCTGGGCGAACAAGGCCTGGGTGTAGTAGGTCAGCACCCGCACCAGCAACGCCTGGCTCTTGTCACGAAAGCTTTCATCGGCAAACAGCGCCTGGGCCACGCCCTTGCGGTAGTTGGCGTAGGCCTCGTAGTCGAACAGCGGCTGTTGCAGGCTGAAGGTGGAGCCGTAGCTGTTGTAGTTACGGTCGTCGTGATAATTGCCACCGCGCCCGTCCGGCAAGGTGGCCTGGGAGTTGTTACGGCCCTTGTTGTAGTTGTACGACAGCCTGGGCAGTAGCCCGGCGCGGCCGATGGTGCGGTTTTCCAGGCCGGCGTCGCGCTCCTTGATCGCACCGAGAAACACCGGATCGTTACGCAGGGCCTGCTCGTACACATCGAACGGGCCCATGGCCGCCTGGGCACTGGCGCAGGTCAACAGCAAGGCAATAAACACGGGTTTCATGCTCATTCCTCGGTCAGCGCCGAGCCGGCACGGTCGAGCAGCGGCTTGAACAGGTAATTGAGCAACGAGCGCTCGCCGGTGCGCACGAACATCTCGGCGGGCATGCCCGGCTTGATCACCAGCCCATGGAGTTTTTCCAAGGCCGCTTCGCTGACCGTGGTGCGCAGCACGTAGTAAGGCGCACCGGTCTTTTCATCGAGCATCTGGTCCGCGGAAATCAGGCTGACCTCCCCCGGCACCCGGGGCGTGCGGCTCTGGTTGAAGGCGGTGAACAGGATGTCCACCGGCAGGTGCGTGCCAACCTTGTCCACCAGGTGTACCGGCAGGTGCCCTTCCACTTCCAGGCGCGTGCCCTGGGGCACGATTTCCAGCAGGGTTTCGCCGGCGCGAACCACGGCGCCCTCGGTGTGCACGCTGAGATTGACCGCAATGCCGTCCGCCGGGGCGTTGATTTCGCTGTGCTGCAGGTCGAACCCGGCCGAGGTGAGTTGCTGCTCCAGGGTCAGGCTGCGCAATTGCGCATCGGCCAACTGGCTGCGTACCTCTTTTTGATATTCCTCACTGTGTTGTTGCAGCTTGAGGCGCGACTCGAGAATGCCCTGCTCCACACGGCCACTTTCGCCGGTGTTTTGCGCCAGGTCCTGTTGCACCTGGGACAACTGCCGCTGGTACTCCATCAAGCGGTTGCGCGGGATGTAGCCGTTGTCGGCCAGGGGTTGCAGGTTGCTCAGTTGATCGCGCAGGGACTGGGCCTGGGCGGTCAGGTCAGTGCGCGCACGGCGCATACCGCCCAGCTGTGCGGTGGCGCCCTCGATATTGGCGCGGATGCCGGCCTGCTCGCGGGCGAAAGCTTCGCGGCGACTGCTGAACAACTGGCGCTGGCCTTCCAGCACCAACGCCAGGGCGGGGTCGGGATCGGCACTGAGTTCGACGGGAAAGCGGATGCCGGCGAGGTTGTCGCGCTCGCTCTGCCAGCGCGCCACGCTGGCCCAGGCCATGCGGTACTGGGCTTGCAGGGATTGCACATCGGCCTGATGCTGGGTCTGGTCAAGGCGGAACAGCGGCTGGCCTTGTTTTACAAGCTCGCCCTCCTTCACCAGGATCCGGCTGACGACGCCCGGGCTGAGGGTTTGCACGGCCTTGCGCTTGCCCGACACCACCACCGTGCCCTGTACCGGGATGCCCTGGTCCAGTGGTGCCAGGCTGGCCCACAGGAAAAACCCGCCGGCGCCGACCACGGTCAGCAACCATCCCATGCGCGTGAAAAACCTGGCGTCGTGCTCTTTGAAGCGTGGTTCAACTGTGATGCTGCTCATGCGCCTGGATTCCTTGCGGCCTGGTACTGACGACTGAAACTCACGCCCGGTTTCTCCTTGGGCGTTTCCTGCTGGCCGGACAATGCGCGCAACACCTCCTGGCTCGGCCCGAACGCTTGCAAATGACCGTCGCTGAGCACCAGCAACTTGTCGGCCTGGGCCAGCGCCGACGAACGATGGGTCACCAGCACCACGCTGCTGCCCTGGGCTTTCATCTGCACGATGGCGCTGGCCAGGGCGGCTTCGCCCACGGTGTCGAGGTTGGAGTTGGGCTCATCCAGCACGATCAGGCGCGGCCCGCCGTACAGGGCGCGGGCCAGGGCCACCCGTTGCTTCTGGCCGCCGGACAGGCCGCCGCCGTTGTCGCCCAGCACGGTGTCGTAGCCCTGGGGCAAACGCAGTATCAGTTCATGTACACCGGCCTGCTGTGCGGCCCGCACCACCTGCTCGGGGTCGGCCTCGCGAAAGCGTGCGATGTTGTCGGCGATGCTGCCGCTGAACAACTCGATGTCCTGGGGCAGGTAGCCGATGTGCGGGCCCAGGTCGTCGCGGTCCCAGCGATGGATGTCGGCGCCATCCAGGCGCACGGTGCCAGCCAGTGTCGGCCATACGCCCACCAGCACACGGGCCAGGGTGGATTTGCCGGAGCCCGACGCCCCGAGCACACCGAGCACTTCGCCAGCGCCCAGATTGAAGCTGACCTGGTGCAAGGTCGCCAGACGCCGCCCGGGCGGGCCGGCGCTGACCTGTTCGAAGCTGACCTGGCCCTTGGGCGCCGGCAGCTTCATCTGCTCGACCTCCGGGGGGAACTCGCGCAGCAAGTCATCCAGGCGCTGATAGGCCAGCTTGGCCGAACTCCATTGCTTCCACACCGCGATCAACTGGTCGATGGGGCTGAGCACCCGGCCCATCAGGATGGAGCCGGCGATCATCATCCCGGCGGTCATATCGCCCTTGATGACCAGCAATGCCCCCAGGCCGAGCACCAGCGATTGCAGGCACAGGCGCAGGGATTTGCTCAGGGAGGTGATCACCGAGCCGGTATCACTGGCCTTGTTCTGCAAGCCAAGAAACTGCGAATGCAACGCGAACCAACGGCTGCGCAGTGCGCCGAGCATGCCCATGGCCTGGATGGTCTCGGCATTGTGCAGGTGGCTGGTGGCCAGTTGCGTGGATTGCTGGGAGTAACCACTGGCTTCGCCCAAGGGCTTTTTGGTCAGGTATTCATTCAGGCACGCCAGGCCGATCAGCAGCACGGCGCCGGCCGTGGCCAACACGCCAAGCCACACGCTGAACAGGAAAATCACAAACAGGTAGATGGGAAACCACGGCGCATCAAAAAACGCGAACAGCGCCGGCCCGGTGATAAATTGGCGAATATGGGTCAAATCCCCCAGGGACTGCCCGGCATGCCCCTGGCCGCGTTGCAGGTTGCGTTCGAATGCAGCCTTGTACACGCGCAAGTTGAAACGCCGCTCCAGTTGGCTGCCGATGCGGATCACGATAAAACTGCGGATCACCTCCAGCAGGCCAATAAACGCAAAGAAGCCCACGACCATCAGCGTCAGCATCACCAGGGTGGTTTCATTCTGGGAGGACAGCACGCGGTCATACACTTGCAGCATATAAATCGACGGCACCAGCATCAGCAGGTTGATCAACGCCGTGAAACAGCCAATGCTGATCAAAATACTCTTGTACTCACCCAGCGCCTTGAACAACGGCGCGGCGGCATGGGACTTTGCCATGGTGTCTGATCTTCCTTGAACCAAATTACGCGCAATAGTTGCCCCAGCCCCGGCGAACGAAGCGGTCAACTAATGAAATCAAGTTATTTACTTATAACGGCAACTAAGGTGCGCGTTGCAGTACAACTTCAAGGCCCGTCGGCGTGCGGCCTTTATATTCACCTTCCTTCTGTCGGTTGAGGTGAGTAATACCACTGCCTTCGGCGTTCATCAGCCAGATACCGTCGGGTGTTGGCGTCCAGGTCAGGGGCTT
Organism: Pseudomonas sp. NFPP24; assembly: GCF_900112095.1. Taxonomy (NCBI): domain Bacteria; kingdom Pseudomonadati; phylum Pseudomonadota; class Gammaproteobacteria; order Pseudomonadales; family Pseudomonadaceae; genus Pseudomonas; species Pseudomonas sp. NFPP24. The sequence goes on along the minus strand of NZ_FOKD01000012.1, from coordinate 121,919 downwards.
GTCGCCCAACCAGTTTGCGACACACGCCACATCGCCGCCCAAGGCATTGGCCTGTTCCAGCAGGTCCAGCGCGCAGACCTGGTCCTGCTGGTGCAACTGCCAATGCCCGGCCAACTGGGCGGAGGTAGGTAATACGAGACTGCTCGCCATTGCGTGGGCTCCTGCCGACACGAACATCACCTGCAACACGCAGGCGATCACATTAAACATACGCCGCATCTTCATGCTCCATCCGTAAGGCGCGGCGCCGAAGCGCCGCGCCCGTGCATCACGCTACGATGTCGCTGACCGCAGCCTGGCCGACGGTGGTGACGAGGAAGTCCGCCACGCCGTGCCCGGAGAAGTCCACAGCCAGGGTGCCCAGGTTGGTACCTGCGGCGTAGGTGAGGACTGCATCGCCGGCATGCCCGGTAAAGGCATTGACGAAGGTCAGGCCTGCGCCCTTGGTGATGCCGGACAGGTCGATCTTGTCGGAACCGGAGGTAAAGTCAAAGATCTTGTCCGCCGCGCCCGGCCTGGAATCGGAGCTGGCACCGAACACAAAGGTGTCGTTGCCCGCACCGCCCCACAATTGGTCCGCCCCGCCGCCACCGTAGATGAGGTCGTTGCCGGCACCGCCCTTGATCACGTTGGCCGCGTTATTGCCGATGATCAAATCGTTGCCGGCACCGCCGAAAGCATTCTCGACGGTCACGCCCTTGGCGATGGACACGTTGCCCACCAGGCCGCCCACGTCGGAGAACGACGCTTCATTGAGGTTGATCTTCTGGTTCTGGGTGAAGCCGGAGAAGTCCAGGGTGTCGTTGCCACCGCCATCCCACACCGAGAACACCAGCTTGTCGGCATTGGAGGTGGCGCTGTAGAAGTCACGCCCGGTGTTGGAGTTGAAGCCGTACGTGGTGTCGCCGGCACGGGTGTTGTAGTTGGCGCCGTAGAGCTTCTGGATCGCCGCGATGTCGTCGATCAGCGGAGCGGACGCGTAAGCCTCGACCCCACCCTTGCTGAAGTTCTGGTTGGTGTTGCTCTCGCTCCAGTAGCTCATCAGGCTGTAGCCGCGCGTGTCCTGTCCATAGGTCGCGTCGTTGTAGGTCGGGTTGCCGTTCCCGGCGTTGTAGTCGCCAGGGTGGGCCAGGCCCAGGGTATGGCCGATTTCGTGAGTGAGGGTCTGCCGGCCGTAGTTGTTCAGGTCCGGGGTCTTGTTCGGGGTGTAGCTGTTGTTGGTCAGGTACCACGAGGTGCCGTCGTAGCCTGCGCCGGTGCCGGGCAGGTAGGCGAAGGCTGCCGCGCCGTCCTGGCCGCTGCTGTAGTTGCCGAAGGTCATGTGGCCGTCACCGCCGGTGGCTTTCTCGGTGAAGGTGACGTTGGCCACGTCCGCCCAGGATTGCATGGCCAGTACGGCCTGTGCTTTCTGCTGGGCATTGAACTGGCTGAAGCCCGCGATGCCATGTTTGTTCATGGTGCTCGAGGAGGCCGAGGTCAGGAAGGTGTAGGTCAGGTCGATCTTGCCGTTGCCGTCAAAGTCCCGGTACGCGGCGCCGTCGCGCAGCAGCTGGGTGGCCGCCTGGTCAACGGAATAGGAGGGTTTGCCATTGATCGTGAGGTTGCCGCCACGGTCGTACAAATGGCTGAAGCTATCGATTTGCGAGTAAGCGGTGCTGGCTTGCGCCGCCGACACGATAGCCTTGTCTTTTACTTTTGACATAAACGTACTTCCTTGTTTGCAAGTGCATCAGTCTTTGATCGATAGGAACCCCGCGGGCGAGATCGTCCTATCACTCGCCTCTTTTGAAGGCGTAAGAAAACTGACACAACTTCAAATCTTTCGTCTACATCTTTTCCTGCACTAAAAATCGGCAGGCAAACACCCCGGATAAGTTCCGCTCCATGTTTATTGGGCAGTACCGATGTTGTCCGACAAAAACACCGCGCCGGTATTTAAATATTAAATAGCACTAATGCCGCTCAAGTTGAGCGGCATTCGCTATTAATGGATCCAATATATTGCCACGGTGCCATTGGCAACATTAAACAGCCACTACTTACAGTCAACATTAAGTGTGCCCCCTATTTCCGGGACACACTCCAGCCGGTGTGGTGCAATGCCGCCAACAGCGTGTCGGCGTCCAGGCCCGGCACGCGCACGCCTTGATCGGTGAGCATGTTCTCCCCGGCCAGCATCGCATTGATGATTGCCTCCTCCACGGCCTCCGCCGCCGCGCTGAACAGCGGCGAAATATGGTCATTGTTGACCATCTGCAATGCACTGCTGAACGGCAGGCCCTTGCGCCCGTAATCGGCTGGCGGCAAGTCCTGGTTACCCGTGGCAAACGCCAGGAACAGATCGCCGCTGGAGTCCTCGGTGCCGCCGCCGGTGCGGGCGATGCCGATGGATGCACGTTGTGCCAGGCGCTGGCATTGGTGCGGCAGCAACGGCGCGTCTGTGGCGATGATCACCACAATCGAACCCATGCCCGGCGTGCCTTGCTCGGCGAACGGCGACGCAATGTCCATCAGGCTGCGCCCCACCGGGTAGCCATCCACCCGCAGTTCCTGGCGCTTGCCATGGTTGGCCTGCACCAGCACGCCGACGGTCCAGCCGCCCTGCTCCGCCGGCAGGCACCGCGAGGATGTGCCGATGCCGCCCTTGAACTCGTGGCAGATCATCCCGGTGCCTCCGCCGACCGCGCCCTCCTGTACCGGGCCGGTTTCGGCATTGTCCACCGCTTCACGCACATGCTCGGGCCCCACGTGCTGGCCCCAGATGTCGTTGAGCAGGCCGTCATAGGTTTCCATCACCACCGGCATGCACCAATACACTGCCGGATCGGCCAGGCGCTCGCGCTCCAGGGCAATCAGGCTGTCGCGCACGATGCCGATGCTGTGGGTGTTGGTGATCGCCAGCGGCGTGGTCAACAGCCCCGCTTCGCTGACCCACTCGAGGCCGGTGGCGTCACCATTGCCATTGAGCACGTGGTACCCGGCAAAGCACGGTTGCAGGCGTGCTTCTCCCGCGCGCGGCTGGATCACACTGACGCCGGTGCGCACCTGCTTGCCATCGATGCGGGTCTTGAGCGTACTGTGCCCGACCCTCACCCCCGGCACGTCGGTGATGGCGTTCCACTCACCGGGCGTGCCCAGCCCTAACGTGATGCCCAATTGACGTGCGCGCATAACCACTCCTTACAATTTCTGGAAGACCGGACTCAACCGGCCACTGATGCAATACAGGATCACCGACAGGGCCAGCAGGCCGAGGATGATCATGATGTCGCGGACCGAGGCCGCCACGATCAACGTCATTAACAGATAGCCCGCGCCCAGCACCGCCACCAACGCCGGCAGCGGCCACAGCGGCATGCGGTAGGGATGCTCGCGGTCACGCAGCAGCACGCGGCTCATCAACGCGCTCAACGCCACCACCAGGTACACCAGCATGATCAGCAATACGCTGAACGAGGTCAGGTCGGCCAGGTTGGAGCTGAAACTCAGCAGCGCCGAAGGAATCGCCAGGAACAGCGTCGCCAACCACGGCGAATCCCAGCGCGGGTGAATGCGTGTGAACAGTTTGTTGATGCCCGGCGTCCACAGCGCATCGCGCCCGCTGCTGAACACCACGCGGCCGATCTGGATCACGATGGCGACGATCGCATTGAACACCGACAGGAAGATCCCGGCACTGACCAGGCGTGACAGGGTTTCATTGCCGTGGCTGGTCAACAGGTAGCCGATGGGGTCAGGGCTGCTGATCATCGCGCTGAGGGACGGCGCGCCGATCAATAGGGCGGTGATTGGCACCAGTTCGATGACCACCACCAGGCCAAGGGACCACAGCACCGCCTTGTGCACGCCTTTGCCGCCGCATTTCATGTCTTCGGCGAGCAACACCGCCGGGCCGTAGCCGTTGTAGGAAAACAGGCCGATACCCACCGCGCCGATCACCAGGGCCCAGGGCGCCAGGTGCAACACGCCGTTTTCGACGATCTGCGGCTGGAACAGCACGCTGGCCGGTTGTACCGGGTTGCCAAAGCCGATCACCACGATCACCAGCAGCGCTGCGACTTCCAGCAACAGGCAGGTGCCAGTGATCCAGGCATTGAGCTTGATATTGAGGATGCCCAGGGCGTAGCTGCACACCACGATCACCAGGGCCACAGTTTGCGAATCAAACTTCGTGCCCAGGGCGTTATTCAGGTAAGTTGCCGCGCCCGTAGCCAGTACCGGTGGAATAAACAGCAACATCACCAGCACGGTCAGGAACGTCGCATAACCCGCCATGCCGCCGAACACACGCTTGGCGTACACATACTCGCCACCGGCGCTGTTGTGGGCACGGCCCAGTTCGGCGTAGCAAAAGGCAAACATCAGCGCGAGCAGACCGGCCATCACAAACGCCAGGAACACCCCGCTGCCGGCCTGCTGGATGGCAAACGGTGCGATCACAAACACGGAACTGGCCGGCGTCACCGCTGATACGGTAATGGCGACCACATCGAACACACTCAAGGTGGGTTTCAGCACGCCTTCGGGCGTGGGGGAAGTGCTCATATCGTTATCCTCTGTCGTTGTTCTTGGTATGAGGCAGAAACGAAAAATCTGATAAGTCACGGGATATGTTTCCCGCTGAATGATGCGGACGTTAATACGTGAGGGGATGTCGGCCAATTCCCCTATTGGCGTACTCCCCTTGACGACACGCGGCAAAAGCCGAACCCTTGGCCGATCTTTTTGCCGGCGGGAGCCTGTCACATGAGCCTGTTTCGCGAGGTGGGGATGCACGCCGGCCTGGGCCGCACCGTTGCGCACATCGGCACCGAGCGTTTCTGGAAGCAGTTGGTGCTGTTGCTGCACCAATGCCTGCCCTTCGATAACGCCCTGGCGATCTTCTACCCCTTGGAGGGCCCGCCACTGGCCCTGGAAGAATACGACGCCCAGCCCAGCAGCAAACCGGCGTCGATGCTGGCGTACCTCAATGGCTTGTATTTGCTCGACCCGTTCTTCCAGGCCTGTCGCGAGGGGTATGCCAGCGGGGTGTACCGCCTGGAGGAAGTGGCGCCGGATCATTTTCGCCAGAGTGAGTACTTCCTCAATTACTTCCACGACAACGTGCTGGAAGACGAGGTGCAATTCATCCTGCAACTGCCGGGCGCCGGCACGTTATCGCTGTCGTTGGGCATGCAGCGGCGCTTCAGCTTTGAGGAGACCGGGTTGATGACCACCGTAGCGGCCTGGGTGTTGCCGCTGATGCAACAGCATTGGCAGCAAAGCACCCAGCGCGCCCCGGCGATGGACAGCCAGATCCGGGATGCGCTGAGTCAGTTCGGCTGCGGGGTGCTCTCGGACCGCGAACTGGAAATCGCCCGCCTGGTGCTGCGCGGGTTCTCGTCCAAGGCCATGGCCGAGCGCCTGAACATATCGCCGGACACGGTGAAGGTGCACCGTCGGCATTTGTACGCCAAGCTGGATATCTCGTCACAGCCGGAGCTGTTTTCGTTGTTTATCCAGTCGTTGGGGCATGATCTGGAAAATCCCTGAGCTGTGCGTGGGCCGCTCACCGCCCCGCCCTTCAGCGGCCGGTACGGACGGTGTTCCACACCCGCGTGCGCACCCGGTCGATATTCAGCGGCATCGCTTCCAGCGCGAACAACTTGCCCATCATTGCCGGGCTCGGGTACACCTTGGTATCCGCCTTGATCGCCGGGTCCACCAGGCTGTCGGCGGCCTGGTTGCCATTGGCGTAATGCACGTAGTTGGTGATGCCGGCCATTACTTCCGGGCGCAGCAGGTAGTTCATGAACGCATAACCAGCTTTTTCATCCGGCGCGTCGGCGGGCATCGCGACCATGTCGAACCAGATGGCGGCGCCTTCCTTGGGGATGTTGTAGCCGATGTTCACGCCGTTCTTGGCCTCTTTGGCGCGGCTTTCGGCTTGCAGGATGTCGCCGGAGAAGCCGACGGCCACGCAGATATCGCCATTGGCCAGGTCGGCGGTGTATTTCGAGGAGTGGAAGTACGCCACGTAAGGCCGCACTTTCATCAGCAGGTCTTCAGCCTTCTTGTAGTCCTCGGGTTTCTTGCTGTGGTGCGGCAAGCCCAGGTAGTTGAGCGCGGCCGGCAGCAGTTCCGGGCCGTTGTCGAGGATCGCCACCCCGCACTTCTGCAGCTTGGCCATGTTTTCCGGCTTGAAGATCAAATCCCAGGAATCCACCGGCGCATTGTCGCCCAGTACCGCCTTGACCTTGTCGATGTTGTAGCCGATGCCGGTGCTGCCCCACAGGTACGGGAAACCATGGGCATTGCCCGGGTCGTTGTTTTCCAGGGCCTTGAGCAGCACCGGGTTGAGGTTTTTCCAGTTGGGCAACTGGCTCTTGTCGAGCTTTTTCAGCGCCCCGCCCTGGATCTGCCGGGCCATGAAATGGTTGGACGGGAACACCACGTCGTAGCCGGATTTACCGGTCATCAACTTGCCGTCGAGGGTTTCATTGCTGTCGTACACGTCATAGGTGAAACCGATACCGGTTTCTTTCTGGAAGTTCTTGGTGGTGTCCGGCGCAATGTAGTCCGACCAGTTGTAGATTTTCACCGTCTCGGCGGCCTGGCTGATAGAGGCCACCAACATCAAGGGCAACAGGGCAATGGCTTTCATGGTTCGATTTCCTGGCGGTTTTAGGGCTGTTTTTATGGCAGGCGATCAAGGATCAAAGCGTTACAGGATCAATACATAGGTCTTGCGCACGGTCTCCTGGATATCCCAGATACCGGTGCTGTTGGCCGGCAACATCAGTGCATCACCGGCTTGTATATGAACGACTTCACCGTTGTCCGGGGTGAAGGTGCAGCGGCCCTGGACAAAGTGGCAGAACTCCTGGGATGTGATCTGTCGACGCCAGCGCCCGGGGGTGCACTCCCAGATGCCGGTCTCGACGCCGTCGTCGCGCTCCACGCTCAGTGTCGACGCAACGGCGATGGGTTCGCCCAAGGGCACGGCGACGGGCGACGAGTCCGGCAGGGAGGCGTTCAGCGTGTCTTTGAATTGAGTGATGCTCATGGGCTTTCCCGTATTGATGAAACGACTTAGTGCATGAAACCTTCCATGAACCCGGCCACGCCGGTCGCCAGCTTGCGACGCCAAGGCGCGGTATTGGGGTTGGCCAGTACCTGGTCTTCATGGACAAAACTGCGAATGATCGCGTTGTAGCCCAGCCAGCGGCAGGGCTCGGGCTCCCAGGGCTTGAGTGCCTCGAGGCCGCGTTCGCGGATGACCCAGGGTTGATGGGTCAACGGGGTGCCGCGCCCCAGGATCAGGTCGGCCAGGGTGCGGCCGCCCAGGTTGGTCGCGCCAACGCCCTCCCCGCCGTAACCGCCGGACAGCGCGATGCCGGTCTTGTGATCGCAGAGCATGTGCGGCCGGAAATTGCGCGACATGCCCAGGTTGCCGCCCCAGGAATGGCTGATCCTCACGCTCTTGAGCTGTGGGAACAGCTCACCAAACAGGTAGCGACGCAGCTCGACTTCGCTGTCGGTCAAATCGAAGTCATGGCGCAGCTTCCCGGCAAACTGATAACCGCCGCGCGCACCGAACACCAGGCGGTTGTCCGCTGTACGCTGGCCGTAGGTGACCTGGCGACTGCTTTCGCTAAAAGCCTGGCCATGGCTCAGGCCGATCTCATCCCAGGTACTGGCCGGCAATGGCTCGGTGGCGACGATCAGGCTTTGCACCGGCAGTTGGTAGCGGCCCAGCGGCGGCAAGGTGGTGGCATAGCCTTCCACCGCCGGCACCACCCAGGCGGCACGCACGCTGGCCTTTGCGGTGCGCAGGCTGCCGGACTGCCAGTGGGTGACCGGGCTGTTTTCGTAGATTGTCACGCCCATGCTCTCGACCACCCGCGCCAGGCCGCGCACCAGCTTGGCAGGGTTGATGGTCGCGACGTGGGGGGCGTAAATACCGCCGTAGGGTTTGGCGATGCGGATCTGTTCGGCCAGCTGCTGCGGGCCGAGCCAGCGGTAGTCGGCCTCGGTCAGGCCCTGGGCGTAGAGTTTTTCCAGGTAGCGGCGCAGGCTGCCTTCCTGCTCAGGGTAACGGGCGGCGCAGTACAGCACGCCGCCCTTTCGGTAGTCGCAGTCGATGCCTTCACGTGCCAGCACTTGGGCCACTTCGTCGGGAATGGCGTGCAGCAGGTCAAACGATGCACGGCGTTGCTCGGGATTCAGGCCGGCGAGCAAGCGATCTTCGCCCAGCAGATTGCCCATCAGCCAGCCGCCATTGCGACCGGAGGCGCCGAAACCGGCGGTTTGCGCTTCGATGATGGCAATTTTCAGCTCAGGGGCCTGGCGTTTCAGGTAGTACGCAGTCCACAGCCCGGTGTAACCGGCGCCAATAATGGCCACATTGACGTCCAGGTCATGCTCCAGCGCCGGCCGCGCTTGCAGCGGGTCGTCCAACTGGTCCATCCATAAACTGATAGTGCGCCATGCCGGCATGCCAGGTTCCCCTACCTCGTTTTGATAGGGTCGATCCTAGAGCGCCGTGTCATGGGCTGTCTTGCGCGCGTGCACGCACAGAAATTTGTTTGATGTAGGCCTTGGGCGACTGGCCCGTATGCTGGCGGAACGTACTATAGAATGCCGATAGCGAATTGAAACCGGCGGCAAACGCGAGGTCATCGACCTTTATCGGCGGCAGGGCCTGATCCAGCGCGGCCAGTAAATGCTGGAGCCTGGCCTGGTTGACGTAGCGATAGAAGCTTTGTCCCAACACCTGGTTCAGCAGGTAGGAAATCTGATTGCGGCTGTATCCGCACTCCTTGGCCACCCGTTGCAGGTCCAGCTCGGGGTCCAGGTAAGGTTGTTTGCGTTCGAAATACTGCTGCAGGTCATTGGCCATGTGCCCCAATTGCTGGGGCGACAGGCCCAGGCGGCTGACAGAGGGCCGTGCGGCCTGGGCCGGCTGCTCATGCACCAGCGACGCATATTCGTTGACCCGCCAGATCAGCCCGTCGCGCACCGTAATCGCTTCGCTGGTGCGGAACGACACCAGGCCCTGGCCGCCCCGCAAGGTGATGCGGTACTGGATGAACGCGGTATCGCCGTCGGCGCGGATACGGTCGCTGTGCTCGATCGCTTCGTCAGCCTCACGGGGCATGCTGGCTTGCAGGTAATCGCGCAAGCCGGCGAAACCGATGACACGGTTCTGGAAAAAGTCGTGGTATTGGATTTCCGGGTGGTAGTAGGACATCACGCCTTCCAGGTCCCGGTGGCGCCAGCAAAGGTGGTGGCGCAGCACCAGCTCGCGTGTGGCGTGGGATTGCTGGCAATCATCGTCTGCAGCGATGTCGGGCATGGAAGGCTCTGCGGCGGGTAAACCCTGGAGATTGCCGAATTTCTGCGGGTGCTTCAATGGCCAATTGGCACTTCTGACTAATGGCCTATTGCCCAATCACAAGCAGGACATGACCCAAATCAACCTTATGGAAAACAACTGCCGAACGGGGCCGAAAAAGTCACCTTGTGGTGACGAACGAATGCTATTTTTAAGCTCTACAACGCCACGACCAGTGAAGGTCATGGCCCCCTGCCGCGAGCTAAAGGAAGCGCTCAATGAACAAGGTGGGCAACATGAACAAAGTGACGTTCCCCAACGCCTGCCAGCTGATGCGCTGGCATTTCCATCCAATGGGCTTCGAGGGCAGCATGGACGCGCCCGGCAGCATGATCGCCCGCCTGTTCGACCGGGCCAGCGGCGAGACGTTGATCGCCATCGCCGGCATCCCCTGCGCCACGGTGATGAATGCCGCCGATGTGGAGCGGATCATCGAGGCGGTGGAGGATGAGTTGGAGTCGTTTGTGCCGCCGCAGTCCCTGCGGGCCTGAACTCGATCCTACATACAGCCCATATCTTCTGTGGGAGCGGACGAGCCCCCTCCCACATTTGAACGGCATCGATCCGTTAATTGCGTTGGTCGTCGAAGAAGGCTTTCTTGCCATCTACCCGCTCTGAGGCCTTGGGCACATTCACTGCCTGGCCTTCGGGTTTTTCCACATACCAGTAGCAATGACTCACCGCCCGGGTGATGCCCACATACGCCAGGCGCAAGACCTCGTCTTTCTGGGCGTTGTCATACGGCTCGCTGTCCCCGTCCTTGCCCAGGCCCGCCATGCGGTACACCTGGTTCTTATACGGGGAATGGGTGACATGCTGGCAATCCCCAAGCAGGAATACCGCATCGGCCTGCAGCCCCTTGGCGCTGTGGTAGGTCAATTGTTTCAGCCTGCGCGCTGGAGGCGGCAAGCTAGAATCCACATTAACTGCAGACTGAATATGCTCTTGAATCAATAACTTATCGCTACTTTTTCGATAAAGCATTAACACTGATTCACCGCGTTGGTAATGCTCCAGCAACTGCCGCCCCAATGCTGCGTCGTCGCGCTCCAGCACCTTGACCGGCACCAGATCCTTGGGCGCTCCGCTGGCCTTGGCTTTCTTGCCGGGGATAGCCGGTGCGGCACGCACGATGTGCTCGGCCGCGTCGATGATGTGCTGGTGACTGCGGTAGTTCTCGCCCAGCATCACTCGGGTGGTGGCCGGCGACGGGAACTCCTTGTTGAACTCCATGAAGTACTTGGGCGAACTTCCACGCCAGCCGTAGATCGACTGCCAGTCATCCCCCACACACAACAGTGATGAATGCTGGGCGCCGCGCCCGACGTGCATGGCCGGGCCACGGCTGCGGATCTCGCGCAGGCTGGCGCGGATCCACGAGACGATCTGTGGCGAAACATCCTGGAACTCGTCGATCATCAGGTGCGACAGCGGCCGTAACAACGGATCGCTGAGCAGCTTGAGGTTTTCCGGGGTGTTCTCGCCGAACAGCGAAAACATGCGGTTGTAGGTCATGATCGGCGGCGACTGGTCCAGCAGGTGATCTTCCAGGGCCTTCCAGAAAATGCTCAAGGCCTCGAAGAAGAAGCGGTCTGGATCATCCTTGGCAAAACTCATCTGCCCAACCGCAGTAGGCACATCCAGCCCGAGGTTCTCGATAAATCCGGCCGCCATCACGAAACTGTCCAGCAACGGCGCCGACGCCAGCTCGCCTTTGACTTTGTAATCGAAGCCTGGCCCCGCAGCGGCATCACCCGCCAGGCTACTCAAAAGGCGCTTGGACGACTCATAGCTATCGAGCCATATCAATGGCTTACGACAGAAAGCTTGAAACAGTGTGCGCTTTACCGCCCACTCGGCGCGCACTGACAGTTTCGCGTTGGGCCGGCTGAGCTGGGCATTTTCCCGAGCATCGAAACCCAGCACCACCCAGGCGTCCAGCTCGGGGATATAGCCATGGCAATGAAATTGCGCGCCATTGATCTCCACGGTCTGGCGATTGGGTTCGATGCCTTTGATCGGCCAGGCACCGGCGCGGAACCACAGGTCCTCGATGACATCACAGAGTTCTTCATCACGCTTGGCTGCCAGTTCGGTCACCGCTACGCGTTTTTGTACGTCAGGGTGATCACGCTCCAACTCCTTGAGTTGCAGCCCATGGCGCGCCAGCGGCGCAATCAGCTCGCGAAAGCGTGCGTGCCGCCCGTGCAGGTGGTGATAACAGGCATTCATCTGCTGGCGTTGGGCGTCGTTGATACGCAAGTCAAAGGGGTTGCTGTCGGCGTCGTCAAAACCCGAGCTGAGGTTTTCGAACGCTTGCAGGCTTTCAAAGCCCGGCAGGCTGCGCACCATCGGCAGAATGCGCGAGTGAAAGGTGCGCACCACGGCCTGCGCTTCTTTCATACCCAGGGGTTGGCCCCACAGGCTGAGAATTTCCATGAGCTTGTTGATGAAGTCTTTGCGCGACTCCCGGGTAAAGGTCACCACCGTCATAGAGCTCAGCTCAAAGCCCAGATAATGGGTCAACAGCAGGATACGCAGCACCAGCGAGGTGGATTTACCCGCGCCGGCCCCGGCAATCACCGACGTTGAGGGCGTATCGCTGAAAATCATCTTCCACTGCGCCGCGCTGGGCTGGGCATGGGCCGGCAGCAATCGCGCGACATCCGCCTTGATACGCTTCTTCAACTCGGCGGTGAGTGGCAGACGCCAATCATCGAACAGGCTATCGTCCACGCCCGGCGCACGGTGCTCATCCGGGCGGAAATCACGAATCAACAGGACCTGCCGGCCTTCCTCGATGCCATCGGCCTTGCCTTCGCGGTAACCGTACTCCACGCCCGCCTCGTGCCCACTGCGAAAACCGTCGGCCTGTCCGTGCAACCAGGAAAACCGGTGCTGGGCGCGCAAGCGGGTCAGGCCGTGGCCAAACAGGCGCGCGGCCAGGCGTTTCAATAGCGGCATTTCGGCCAAGGGGCGCAGTTCGGGAGGAAGATCAGGCTTTTGTTGCGACACGCGGACTCCTGCGATGAGCTGGGTTCTGACAAGTGCGCCATGGTCGCCGGAATCGACGTTCAGTGCCAGCCAATTGCTTTGCGGTCATGCAGTTAGGCGATGAACTGAAAGTCAAAACGCTGCTAACCAATCCATTAAATCGATAGGAATCAGGCATTTTTTACGCTTTTTATCGATCATGGGCTGCAGGATCATAGGGCCATCCACAGGAGACGATCATGCTTGAACTTCGACCTTTCAAATCCCTGGGCGGTGCCCACCATGGCTGGCTTGACGCCCATCACCACTTTTCGTTCGCCGAGTACCACGACCCCAGCCGCATGCACTGGGGCAACCTGCGGGTGTGGAACGACGACATCATTGCGCCCGGCACCGGCTTCCCGCAGCACCCGCACCGCGACATGGAGATCATCACCTATGTGCGTGAAGGTGCGATCAGCCATGCCGATAACCTTGGCAATAAAGGCCGTACCGAGGCGGGCGATGTACAGGTGATGAGCGCGGGCACCGGCATCGCCCACAGCGAGTACAACCTGGAAGATGCGCCGACCAAGATTTTCCAGATCTGGATTATTCCGAATCAAGCCGGTTTGCCGCCTTCGTGGGGCGCCAAACCGTTTCCGAAAGGTGATCGCGAGGGGTTTGTGACACTGGCCAGCGGTAAGGCCGGGGACAACGAGAGCCTGCACATTCGTGCGGATGCGCGGCTGGTGGCAGCGAACCTGAAAGCTGGGGAAAGTGCTGAATACCGGTTGGACAGCGGACGTCGTGCGTACCTGGTGCCGGCGACGGGCGTGATTGAAGTCAATGGCCTGCGTGCGCAAGCGCGAGACGGTGTGGCTGTAGAGAATGAACAGGTATTGCGGGTAACCGCGATCGAGGACAGCGAAATCGTCCTGGTAGACCTGGCCTGACCTCGATCAACTGTGGGAGGGGGCTTGCCCCCGATGGCTGTGTTTCAGAAAAAGAGATGCAAACTGACACACCGCTATCGGGGGCAAGCCCCCTCCCACATTGTTATTACGGCGTTATCCGGAGATGGCGCCGTCGACCAACACCTGCGCCTCTTCGACCAACTGCTTGAGGTGATCGTCACCGATGAAGCTCTCGGCGTAGATTTTGTAGATATCCTCGGTGCCCGATGGCCGCGCGGCAAACCAGCCGTTTTCGGTCATCACCTTCAAGCCGCCGATCGCCTGGTTGTTGCCCGGTGCGTGACTGAGGATCTGCTGAATGCGTTCCCCGGCCAGTTCGGTCGATGTCACCTGATCCGGCGACAGCTTGCCCAGCAAGGCTTTCTGCGCCGGGGTGGCCTTGGCGTCTACACGAATCGCGAACGGCTCGCCGAGGGCATCGGTCAGGCCGCGGTAGATCTGGCTCGGGTCCTGGCCTTTGCGCGAGGTCATTTCCGCTGCCAGAAGTGCGGGGATCAGGCCATCCTTGTCGGTGCTCCAGACCGTGCCGTCCTTGCGCAGGAACGAGGCGCCGGCGCTTTCTTCGCCGCCAAAGCCCAGCGAGCCTTCGAACAGGCCATCGGCAAACCACTTGAAGCCGACCGGCACTTCGTACAGGCGACGGCCGATGCGGGACGCCACGCGGTCGATCAAGCCGCTGCTGACCACGGTCTTGCCCACCGCCGCGTCTACGCGCCAGTCCGGACGGTTCTGGAACAGGTAGTCGATGGACACCGCAAGGTAGTTGTTCGGCGCCAGCAGGCCGCCGGACGGCGTGACGATACCGTGACGGTCATGATCCGGGTCGCAGGCGAAGGCCACGTCGAACCGTTCCTTGAGGCCGATCAGGCCCTGCATGGCGTAGCTGGAGGATGGGTCCATGCGGATCTGGCCGTCCCAGTCGACGCTCATGAAGCGGAAAGTCGCGTCGACTTCGGTGTTCACTACGTCCAGGTTCAAGCGGTAGTGCTCGGCAATCGCCGACCAGTAGCGCACCCCTGCTCCACCGAGCGGATCCACGCCCAGGCGCAGGTCGGCGCTGCGGATGGCGTCCATGTCGATCACGTTGACCAGGTCGGCCACATAGCTGTTGAGGTAATCGTGGCGATGGGTGGTGTCGGCCTTGAGCGCCTGCGCGTGAGTGATGCGCTTGACCCCGGCCAGTTTGTTCGCCAGCAGTTCATTGGCCTTGGCTTCGATCCACTTGGTCACGTGGGTATCGGCCGGGCCGCCATTGGGTGGGTTGTACTTGTAGCCGCCACTCTGCGGCGGGTTATGCGACGGCGTGATGACGATGCCGTCAGCCAAACCGCTGGTTCGACCACGGTTGTAGCAGATGATCGCGTGGGAAATCGCTGGGGTCGGTGTGTATTCATCGCCTTCGGCGAGCATCACGTGCACGCCGTTGGCGGCCAGCACTTCCAGGGCGCTGGCACCGGCAGGCGTCGACAACGCATGGGTGTCCAGGCCGACAAACAGCGGGCCGTTGATGCCCTGGGCTTCGCGATACAGGCAGATCGCCTGGCTGATGGCGAGCACATGCCACTCGTTAAAGCTCAGTTCGAACGAGCTGCCACGGTGCCCGGACGTACCGAACGCTACGCGCTGGGTGGAGATTGCTGCATCAGGCTGGCCGGTATAGTAGGCCGTGACCAGTCGCGGGATATCCACCAGCAACTGGGCTGGCGCCGGCTTGCCCGCAAAAGGACTGATTGTCATGCATAAACCTCGGAAAGAAGGATTCGGAAAAGATGGCAGTTTACTGAGAGTTGGACTACTGCGCGACGGTATCGATCCCACAGCAGTAAGAGAAACTTCACGCAATCATCCCATTTGAGCCTGACGCAGGGCCTCGCTTATGGCAGCCAAGGCGATCTCCAGGTTGGGCTGCCCATGAAAGGTATGGCTCACGCGCAAGTGCTGATGATGCAGCCCACTGACACTGAACAGCTCACCGGGTGCAATCACGACCTGCTGGGCAAGCAGGCGCTTGAAGACCTGACGCATGTCGACGGCCTGGGTGGAGCCCAGCCAGAACGCCGCCCCGGCAGTCGGCATCCGATAACTCACCTGCTGCCCCAGATGCTGGTCAAGGCGCCCGCTCATTTCAGCCGCTTGTGCCTGCAGTAGTTGGCGTAATGCCCGCAAGTGCGGGTCTATTCGCCCGCTCTGATAAAGGCGGGCAATGGCGCGCTGGCGGATCGACGATAAGCGGAATGAGCGCAGCAGAAACTGGCGCTGCAACTCACTGCTCATGCGCCGAGATAACAGATAACCGTAGGGCGCTTCCGCCCCCAGTATTTTCTCGAACGAGGAAAACACCATCAGGCGCTCCGGGTTCACCCACTCGCGCAGGGCCGCCTGGGGTTCCTTGAAACCCAGCTCGCCAAAGGTGTCGTTTTCCAGCAGCCAGCAACCGTACCGGTCCAGCATCTGTGCCAGGCTGAGACGGTCATGGGCAGGCAGGGCATTGCCTGATGGCAGGCTGACCTTTGACGACAGCAATACCAGGTGCACCGGCTCATCGCGCAACAGTTGGTCAAGGGTCGTCAGGTCCAGGCGCCCTTCCGGGGTCCAGGGCAACTCGATGATGCGCACCGCGCAATCCTGGAACAGGCGCAAAATCAGCCAGTCACAGGGGGATTCAACGATCACCGTGGTACCCCTGAGGCCCAGCACCTCAATCAGGATATCCAGCACCCCGCGCAGGTCGGCCCCGATGTAGATGTCGTCGGCGTGCCAGCAACGCGTGGGCGACGAGGTGTACCGCGCCGCCAGTGCCGCACGCAGTTCCCACACGCCACACGGCTGTGACCAGGGTTGCAGATGACGCGGGTACTGGCGCACCAGCTCCCGTTCGAGGCGCAACAGCGCCCCATCCAGCGAAGCCAGCAGCGCCGGTTCATCGCCGCTGAACACCGCCATGCAGGGGTTACGTGCCGCCGCGTAGAGCCGGTCAAGCAAATCGCCGCCGCCCCCAGCCATGGTGCTTGATGAAAGCGGCCAGGCGTAATAACCCGACTTGGCCACCGAGTAGACTCTGCCCTCCTTCTCAAGCAGCGAGTAGGCGTATTGGATCGTCGAGATCGATACGTTCAGGCGCCTCGCCAATTGCCGCAGCGATGGCAGCTTTACACGGGTATCGGTGCTGACTTCGTTGATCAGGTTGATCATGTAGCGGTAGACCGCCTGATACGTGAAGTCGGCTTGTCGCTCGCCGCGCAGTGTCATCGCCCGGACAATTGGCAAGCAGGCGTGTTGCCATGGTCCATGACGCTTGCATTGCGCGATTTCCCACTCGCGCCCGGCACCGGACGCTTGCGATAGAGGTGCTGCAACAAGGGCATCGGCAGGCCACTGGTGTCGCTGACCCACTGTTGCAACATGTCAGCCGATTGCTTGCCCTGCAGAACCTTGTGCAGCTCAGGCAAGGCCACCAGCATGCCAGGGTGGCATTGACGCAAATAACCTTCCAGCCGCTCCCCATGGTGGATAAACGGCGAGAACAGCAGGCACACTAACTGTGTTTCATCCAGCCCAAAGAACTGCTGCGCGGCGGTACTCGGCAGGGCAGCGTCTTCACCGATGCCAACCTGCGCCAGCCACTCCTCGGGCAGGTGCTGGCGACGCAGGAATTGCGAGGCCTGGCGGATAAAGCCTTGCACCCCCTCTTCGTAGTCAAGGTCTCGCAGGCAGCGGGCCTGCAAGCCACGCAGATGAGCCATCATCAGAGGATTGGAGTAGCCAGGATGGCTGAAATGAAATCCAAGCGGGTCGGGAGCAAACGCCATGAATTCAGTCAATATCGGCGACATTTGCGTATCCACGTCCTCCAGCAGGTCGGCAATGCTGATGTAAGCCAGGTGACGGTGACCCGCCTTGCTGGGGTTGGCACTGGCGACATAATGTTCACCGTACACCTCGCGGTAGTAGCTGGTGCTCCACTCGTCCATGCGCGCAAACAACCCGGTAAGCGACAACGGCCAGGTACTGGCGATCGGAACGCCGACGCTCTGGGCTGTTTTCTTCAGCCAGGCCAGAAACTGCCCTTGCTTGCGCGGGGAATCACCACTGACCAGGGCATGCACCCCGCCATTCCAGGTGGTCACGCGCTGGTAGAAATCCCCGAGTGCCAGATACGTGTCGCTGCACAAAGTGGCACGGCAATCTCCCGAACTCAGGTGCCCGATCATCAGCATGTTGCGCTGGCTGGTTTCTCGCCCCATGGCAGAGACCGGCCGTTGATGGTTGAAGGGCAGTACTTCCTGGTTCTCCACCATCAGCAGTTCAACCCTCGGATCATCGTGCAGGAACAAGCGCCCGTAACCCTGATTGAGGCTGTCGAGCCTGCTTTCGGTCATGCCCGAATGGCGCAACGTTGCCACCCGCAGCTTGAAGGTTCGTGGCGCTCGCCCGGCGATGGTCAGCTGTGCAGCACGCAGCAATGCCAAGGTACAGCTGCTGACTTCGCCTCCGCCATGGGCCATCAACACCTTGTATTCCCCCACCTGCTCCATGCCACCCGCGGCCACGACAATTCGCTGGACCAACAACTGAAGCGCTGTTCGCTCCGCACGATTAAAGTGCCCGATCAAACGCTGCAGAACTTGCTGGTAAACATAATTCATAGCCTGTTCGTGAATAGTGCTCATCGTTCTACTACCTGAATTGAAATGTCAGTTTCGGGCAACTACTGAGCGTGTTTGCCCGATCTATTACACGCATAGAAAGTTCCACATCACATTGTGAAGCGCTAAATAAACAGTAGCACCGAGCAACAAAATGACACGGAGATTCCCGGGTATCAGCCCAGCCTTGAAATCCTCCACCCCTCTATTTATCTAGGCCCAAACGAGGCCGAGCTGGAAACCTAGGAAAATTCCGACAACTTCCTACACGTCTTTAGCCAGTCAATCAAAGACGTGTCTGACAAATAAAACTGCAAACTTTCCAACTTATTGGATTGAGGTTCGTCCTGGATATATCTACTTCCCTGATTCCACACAAGCGCAGCAGCCTCTGCTTCGAGCACTCGCGATTGCAGTGTCGGATATTCAATCATTGCTCAGTCCTTGAGATGAAAGTTAAGGCGCAATTATCAGTGCTGGAATAATGATTAATAGATACAGAACCTGGCCGAAAACCAGTGCAGATAAAGCACCGGCGCCTGTATTAATCACACGCACACAAAGACGCCGCGCTGGATTTCAGGGCGGCGTCAGAGAGGAAGGCCGGATTCAGGGGCTAAAGCGCCAGCTGGGCGCCTGGCGGGCGATGCAGGTTCCGTCCTGTCAAATGGCGCATTTGCCTCACGCGGCGGATGGCAGGAAAGCTTGTTTACGAATATTCCTACGCCCTAAACAGCTTCAACCTGCAACGCAACGCGTTCGCGGCACGGGCATTCGTCCATGTAGCGGTGCGCTTCCACAAATTGGCTGAAGGGAAACACCGTGGTTTTCAGCGGCACCAGCACACGATCGGCGGTCAGTTGGTTGATATCCCGCAGGGCGCGCTGCAAAGCGACCTGATCCTGGATGATGCCCAGTTCGGGTTTGCCGGTGAAGTTACCAATGCAGTGCACAAAGAACTGAATGTTCTTCTGGAACGCCGCACACGCGGGGAATGGCGTCTGGTTACCGCCCTGCAAGCCATACAGCACCAGGCTGCCGCGCGGTGCCAGCACATCGCCGAGCAACGACATTTGCGGGCCGCCCAAGCCATCGAACACCACGTCGACACCGCGGTTGTCGGTGAACTTGTTGATTTGCATGAGCAGGTCCTGCTCTTCGGTGACGATGACCTTCTCCGCACCGAGGGACAGCAGGTACTCGCGCTCCGCACTGTCCTTGGTCGCGGCAATCACCCGTACACCCAGGGCCTTGCCCAGTTGCACAAAGGAAGGGCCGGCACAGTGACTGGCATCGGTGACCAGGGCAAACTGCCCAGGCTTGACCCGAGCCAGATCCACATAGGCAAAATAGGCAATCAGCAGCGGCGTGTAGTGCACGCTGGCTTCAATCGGGCTCAAGACATCCGGATAGCGGGTCAGGGCCGAACGGGGCAGGACGATCTGCTCGCCATACACCGGGTAATCATTGGGGCTTTCAGCCGGAAAACTGGCGACTTTGTCACCCACGGCCAAATCATCCACGCCATCGCCGACGGCGACCACAACCCCTGCCATCTCATGGCCAAGGCCGGACGGCAAGCGTGCATGGGAAGACGCCAGGTTCTGGCGCCACAGAATGTCATACCAGCTGATGCCAATCGCTTCGACACGCACCTGCACTTCGCCCGGTGCGGGCTGCGCAGCTGCATGCTCTTCGCATTTGAGCACCTCGGCCGGACCAAACTTGTGAAAACGGATCGTGCGGGACATCGCAAACCTCGTCAAAGTAACCTCTAATGCCATGAACTCTATCTGGGCTTTGCGGGTAAGACCACCGGTCGCCATTAATAGTCGACATGCCTGTCATTGATTCCGCAACTGAGTAATAGACCCCAGAGCTTGTAAGAAAACTCAATTTTCCTGTGCAGAGTAACAGCCTTTACCCGTAAGATTCATGCCGGTCATTCTTCTTATATGGCTGCTCTCGTCAAGTTTGCTGACTCTTCCAGGACACAAGATGAACCGTAACGACCTGCGTCGTGTCGACCTTAACCTCTTGATCGTATTCGAAACCTTGATGCATGAGCGCAGCGTGACCCGCGCCGCCGAGAAACTGTTCCTCGGCCAGCCGGCCATCAGCGCGGCGTTGTCGCGCTTGCGCGGGCTGTTTGATGACCCGCTGTTCGTGCGCACCGGCCGCAGCATGGAGCCGTCGGCCCGGGCTGTGGAAATCTTCGCCCTGCTCTCCCCGGCCCTGGACTCGATCTCCACCGCCGTCAGCCGTGCTGCCGAGTTCGACCCGGCCACCAGCACGGCGGTGTTCCGCATCGGCCTGTCCGACGACGTCGAATTCGCCCTGCTGCCCCAACTGCTCAAACGCCTGCGCGCCGAGGCGCCCGGCATCGTGCTGGTGGTGCGTCGCGTCAATTACATCCTGATGCCTGGCTTGCTGGCCTCCGGCGAAATCTCCATCGGCGTCAGCTACACCGCCGACCTGCCAGCCAACGCCAAGCGCAAAGTGCTGCGCCGCAGCCTGCCAAAACTGCTGCGTGCCGACAGCGTGCCGGGCTCCCTGAGCCTGGATGACTTCTGCGCACGGCCCCACGCACTGGTGTCCTTTGCCGGGGACCTGAGCGGCTTTATCGATGAAGAGTTGGAAAAGCTCGACCGCAAACGTCACGTGGTGTTGGCGGTGCCGCAGTTCAACGGGCTGGGGACGTTGTTGGCGGGTACTGACATCCTGGCGACCGTGCCGGATTATGCGGCAGAGGCATTGACGTCTGCGGGTGGGTTGCGGGCGGAGGATCCGCCGTTGCCGGTGCGTTCGTTTGAACTGCATATGGCGTGGCGTGGGTCGCAGGATAATGATCCGGGGGAGCGGTGGTTGCGGTCGCGGATACAGATGTTTTTTGGGGACCCCGACAGTTTGTAATCGAAGTCCCCATCAAGCTTCAAAAAAAAACCTTTAATAACATGCATGACCGACTAACCCAGTGCGCCGCAGCTTGTCTGGATCCCCTGAGTTCAAAACCGAATCAGCGGCAAATTTTGGCTCGTTAAGTTGATTGTCACATCCTGAACATTCCGCAAATCAACCTTCTCTGAGTTTACTCATGTTCTGATCTTCGCTTGGTGCAAACCTCTCCTCACCCGCTACGGGTACCCAGCCGTTCAACGGTGTCAGGAAATGCAGTTCAAAACGACGTGACAGGAACGCCCATTTTCCGTCCCGACGTTCAAACCTGTCGTGATACAACCCGCTGACTTGGACCGGGCCTTTTTCAGTGTCGACTCTTCGTGCCAGATTCCGCTCAGGAGCGACACGTCGATGCGATCGAAGGCATTGGCGTAGGCGCTGATCAGCGACTCGATGGCGGCGCGACCTCCAGGGCGTCCAGTCGGGTGTTCAATTCTTCACTGTTCATGTTGAGGTGTCCTGCGGGGGGCTTCGCAAAAGCGACAAAAGCAACCCTCTGCAAGGGTTGCACCAGGTTCGATCGGGAGGTCAGATCTGCGACAGCCCGCCGTCGACCATCAGTTCCACCCCGTTGACATATTTCGCATCGGCGGATGCGAGGAACAGCGCTGACGAGGCGATTTCTTCAGGTTGGGCCATGTATCCCAGCGGAGTGATCTGCTCGACATGGTGGCGCAGCGCGGCAATGTCGCTTTCGCTCATCTTCAAGCCGTTGTCCATCAAAGGAGTGCGGGTGAAGCCAGGGCTCAGGACATTCGTTCGGATCTTGCGGCCTTTGAGTTCGTTGGCCCAGGTCCTGGCGAAGGACCGCACGGCAGCCTTGGATGCGTTGTAGAGACTCAGTCCTTCCATGCCATTGCTGGAGCAGATAGACGCCGTCAGCACAATCGAAGCGCCGTTTTTCAACAAAGGCATCAACGTCTGAACAGTAAAAAACACGCCCTTCACGTTAATGTCGAAGAGGTTGAAGTACGCCGCCTCGGTGGTCTCGCCCAGCGGGTTCTTTTCGCAAATACCCGCGTTGGCAAACACTGCGTCCAACTGATCGTTGCGCCCCTCAATCGTCGCCTTGAGCTGATCGAGATCGGCCTGGCGCGCGACATCGGAAATAACCGCGATCGCTCTATCGCCAAGCCTGGCCACCGCAGCCTCCAGCGTGGCTGCAGAACGCCCAGTGATGTAAACACGCCTGGCGCCCTCTGCAATCAAACCCTGCGCAATCGCAAACCCGATCCCGGTGGATGCGCCGGTGACCACTGCTACCTGACCAGCGAATTTACCTGACATATCTGACTCCTCAGTCTCGTTTGTGTGGACCGACTGGAACCACAGTGCGGCCATTTTGAGAGGAATCAGGCACTCGACGGCACTGCCATAAATGAACGCTGGGCGTTCAATTTTGTGAGGCGTCAGCCCAAGTTTGATCGTTTAGATTGGGCCCCATTGATTCGGGGCATGACCCGCCATCGTGAATATTCTGGAACCGAAGGGTTCCAGGCAGGAGACCTTATGCCACAGACAAAAATCGCCCCACCGGAACCGCGGCGCTGGTTGATGTTCGCCATCTTATTGGTCGGTGCGTTTTTACCGCCGCTGGATTTTTTCATCGTGAACGTGGCACTGCCCTCGATCCAGCAATCGCTCGGCACGGCCTCCTCCGCCGAACAGTTGATCATTTCCTCGTACGCGGCGCTTTATGCCGTGACACTGATTACCGGCGGACGGCTGGGTGATATCTACGGTCGCATGAGAATGTTTTTCCTTGGCCTGGTTGGTTTCGCAGTTGCCTCACTGATCTGCGGCGTCGCCGAGTCACCTTGGGTGTTGATCGCCGGACGTTCGCTGCAAGGCGTGACGGCAGCCGTCATGGCGCCCCAGGCACTCGCTTCTGCGCAGGCTATGTTTCCCGAGTCCGAAAAGCCCTTGGCGCTGAGTCTCTATGGCGCGGTCTTTGGGCTGGCGTCAGTAGCCGGCCAGGCACTTGGCGGGATATTAATATCGCTCGACTTGATGGGCTTGGGGTGGCGGGCGATATTTCTGGTTAATCTACCGATTGCGTTGCTGGTCATTCTGATCGCCATTCCCGTGGTCAGGGAAACCCGCGCGCAACGGACAAGCAAGCTGGATCTGGGTGGAACCGTCCTGTCCATGGCGACCCTTGGGGCGCTGATCGTTCCATTGATCGAAGGGCGTGAAGCCGGCTGGCCCTTGTGGGCCTGGCTGTCGCTTGCGGCCGTACCGCTGCTGGGCTGGCTGTTCTGGCGCTACGAAGCCCGTTTGCACCAGGCGCAAGGCGCACCGTTGCTTGATCCTGTCGCATTGCGCACGCCTGGGTTGGGCCGGGCACTGCTCGTCGCCCTGACCTTCTACGCGATCGGCGTGTTTTTCCTGCTGTTTTCCATGTATTTACAGGGAGCGCTGCATACGAGCCCACTCAATGCAGGCCTGATCTTCCTTCCTTTTGGCGCGGGATTTTTGCTGGGCCCGCTTTCCACCCCTCAATTCAGGCGTTTCCTGGGGGCTTACGTGAACCCCGTCGGAATGGGGCTTGAGGTGCTGGGGTTCGTGCTCCTGGCCTGGCTCGTGACGCACACACCGATGGCCGTCACGCCCCCTGCGCTGCCCCTCGCCGTCATTCTGTTTCTGATCGGTTTCGGACAAGGACTGGCCCTGCCGACATTGATGCGAATGATCACAGGACGCGTGGCGCCCGCGTATTCCGGCATGATTGCGGGCATTGCCAGTTCTACCCTGCAAATCAGCACATCACTGAGCGTGGCGATAATAGGCGGCATTTTCTACACCCTCCTGGGCACGGATACGGACGCGGCCGCCATCACTCACGCCTTCACCGTTTCCATACTCTGCATCGCGGCATGCCTGGCCTTGGGCGCGGGACTCAGCCTAAGCCTGGCGCGCCAACCGGCTGCGCAATTGCAAACGGCAGCCCTGCGCCCAGTAAAGTGAATCATCGGCCCTGCTGCGAGCCGATCATGCTCGAGGCAAGGTCGGCAAGGGCACGAAGACTGTCCATCTGCCGCATGTCCTGGTGGTAACCCATCCAGATGTCGCGACCCGGTGGCGGTTCATGCGGATCAATCAGCCGCAGCGCCGTCAACTGGTCGCCCAGGACGCGAGGCAATACGGCGACACCCTGCCCTTGCGCGCACATGTGCGCCTGGGCTGTGCGGCTGCTACTGGTGAACACCTTACGGGCCAGAGGGTAACGCTGCTGCAGCCATTGCACATCGGGATAGTGAGACTGGGCAACACTCATGGTGATCAAACCCACCCCGTCGCCCTGCGGCTCGGGGTCAGCGGATCCGACGGCCGCGTATAACCCGTAGCTCAAGGTAGTCAGTTTGCGGTGGACAATATCGGGTTCGGTGAAAGGAACGATCCGAAAGGCAATGTCGGCATCGCGACGAGCCAGGTCAAACAATCGATGTCCTGCGATGACCTCGGGCACGATCAGCGGATAACGTCGTCCCAGTTCATTCAGGACCGGGGCCAGCACATAACAGGCGAACCAGTCGGCGCAAGAAATGCGCAACACACCTTCTGGCTGTGCGCTGTCCCCCGCAAGGCGCCTTTCGATTGCCAAGGCACTTTGCTCCATTTCCTGCGCCAGACTGAGCAGCTTTTCTCCGCTGTCGGTCAGAACCAGACCCTGGGTGGTACGCAGGAAAATGGGTTGGCCACTGGACTGCTCAAGCACCTGCAAGCGTCGCCCCACGGTCGGATGGCTGACACCCAACTGCTTGGCGGCAGCGCCCAGCGACCCGCTGCGGGCAATCGCGAGAAAGACCCGCACATCACTCCAGTCCATGCGTTACCCCGTACAAAAAAGAACAGTGAGAGTGCAGCGATGGCACTGCCGTAGCAATCTCAGGCCCGACATACTGCTCTGCATACACCTTCGTTGAAACACCAACCGGGGACTGCAAATGTCGACTTTCGGGAGTCGCGTACGACCCCTTCAACCTGACCGCAGGACCCTGACGTTCATTAAATCAAACACTGAAAAGCTTCCACAGTATCGCGTAAGGCATCTCATCATCAGCAATGTCATGCGACCGAAAATAATAAACAGCCGATGCGCTTTCCAAGCCTTTATGAACAAATGCACCGTCAGACATAACACGATAAGAGGCGTACTCCATTAACCTGTCAGAACCAAGAGCGCCAAGCGCCTCTTTTATCTGACGGTAGGTCGCACCCGCCTTCGATCTGCACAGCGACGACCACTCTTTCACGTTATCTGCCTCTAGCCTATTGCGGCCATTGATTATCCAGCCTTCGCCCCTGCCAGCCTTGAGTGCACTCTCCGCGGCTGCTTTGGCCGATCCCTCAGGCATATTCTTTACGGAGTTTATGATCTCTGATTGCCAGGCATGTAACTTTGAATCGGGCAAGGAATTCGGATAGCTCCCGCTGGCGTTGGCGTATCCGAGGTCCGAGGCGATGCGCATCACAGACTCGTTGCCGCTCAGTGTGCCTGACCCGGCAGGTGTATTTGGCAATGCGAGGCAGAAACATAAGACAAACTGCGGCTACCCTGAACACGGCTACCCTGAACACTGTCCCATTCGACAACGGCAAGAATCAGGAGTGATGGAAATGCGCAGTTTTACCCTTCAACGTATCGATCACGTTGTCTTGCGGGTCAAGGACATTGAGCGCAGCCTGGCGTTCTACACATCCGTGCTGGGGTGTGATGTCAAAAAACGCCGTGACGACCTCGGCATGATTCACCTGAGCGCTGGCACATCCATGATTGACCTGGTTGATGTGAACGGGCCGATCGGGCGTCAGGGTGGACAGCCGGCAGGCAAGCAAAGACACAATGTCGATCACGTTTGCCTGCGAGTCGAGCCGTTCGATGAACACGCCATTCTCCAGCACCTGGCGGCGGCCGGGGTATCCGCTGAAGCAGCCGTGATGCGGTATGGCGCGGAGGGAACCGGGTTATCGATGTATCTCAATGATCCTGATGATAATCAGATCGAGTTGAAAGGCCCAGCGGTGCAGGCTTGATGGCTGGAAAGCGTCGAGCCTGAGTCATCATCCGACTGTGCCAGTGAACTTGTGCACGCACCCTTCCCGGTAAATTCAATCTGTTCGACCGCGTTACGGCGCCCCCACCGTCAGGCTCCAGCGCCCTAATCGAAAGCCCCCTCGAGCACCTCATAAATAAGGCCGGAAGCAATAGCCACGAGGATCAGATCGGTGCCCGCCTGCTGCCATTCGTAGCCGTCATAATGCGGCAGCCTGCCCAGCAGGCGCCCATCGAGCTTCTTGGCAATGCCTGGAGGCAGCGGTTTGCCTCGCGCTAACTTCTTCTGTATGCCAGGCGGCAGTGATGGGCCTGGGCTCCAATAGTCACGATAGCCACCAAGCACCCCCAGGATGCCGCCACGGTCGATACTGGGGCCGTGCCCCCTATCATCGGCGTCTGCGCCTTTGCCCTTATGGCCCTGGTTGCCATGACCCTGGACGCCTTGCGCGTTACCCTTTGCGGAACCCTGGCCCTTGCCGTTGCCAGGGTCGGCCACCGCCGCCACTGGGCCCAGGACCAAAGCGAGGCACGTAACAGCAACCGCCAGCGTGCGGGGTTTGAACATGATCGTCTTCTCCGTAAGGGAACCTCCCCTGGAATGTAGTCGACATTGGCGATAAGCAGCGCGCCTGTTTTTCACATAATAAAAATAGGTAATTTTATTTCAGATATAAATAATATTAACTGATAATTAGCTTATTCCAAAAAAGACTTTCCACAAGGTTTTTTATAGATATATCTTCATTTCACAGACCGACCCCATACCTGGCGGAGGACGCATCCACACCCTCCAGGTTACCTCCATGCCCGACATCGCCTTCCCCACGCCCCTCAAGAAATTACCTCTTTCACTCCTGACCGGCTCCCTGCTCCTGACTGCAGCACCCTCTTTTGCCGAAGACGCCAAGCTCGACACCGTCACTGTGATTTCCACCGGTCTGCGTGGCCAGCAACGCACGGTGGCCGACAGCCCGGCGCCGATCGATGTGATCAACAGCGACCAGTTGCTCAAGACCGGCCGCGCCGAGTTGTCCGAAGCCATCGCCAAACTGCTGCCGTCGTTCAACTTCGGCACCAACATCGCCGGCTATAACTCGGTGACCCGCCCGCTGAGCAACCGTAGCCTGGGGCCGGCCTACACCCTGGTGCTGGTCAACGGTAAACGCCGGCATAACGGCGCCACCGGCCAGCGCGGTTCCATCGATAACAGCGGTGCGAATGCGGTGGACATCGACCTGATCCCGGTCAGCGCGGTAGACCATATCGAGGTGCTCAAGGACAGCGCTGCCGCGCAGTACGGTTCCGATGCAGTCGCTGGCGTGATCAATATCATCCTCAAGTCCGGGAAGAGCGGCGGCCACCTGGAGACCAGCTACGGTCAGTTGTATTCCGGCCAGGGCGAGACCATCAAGGTCGCGGGCGACCAGGGCTTCGAACTGGGCCAGGGCGGCTTCTTTCACTTCTCCGCCGATGCGCGCAAACGTGGCAGCGCATCGTGGAACGACAAGGCCGACAGCAGCGTGCGAGCGTTCGCTGACCCAGCCAAGGAAGCGGCCTGGGACCGGGTGGCGATCAAGAACGGCGACCCGGACCTCAAGGCCTTCAACCTGGCCTACAACGCCGAACTGCCGCTGGAAGACCTGACACTGTATTCGTTCTCCACCTACGGCGAACGCGATGCCGAGGCCGCCAACTACTTTCGCCTGCCGACTGGCACCGCCGCAGTGCCCGAGGTGTTTCCCGACGGTTACTTCCCGCTCAACAACATCAAGGACCGCGACTACCAGTTGCTGTTCGGCGGCAAGGGCCTGGTGGCCGACTGGAACTGGGACCTGAGCACCACCTACGGGCGCAACAACGTGCACCACTCCAGCGACCTGAATATCAACCCGTCGCTGGGCACCGCGTCGCCGACCAAATTCGACAACCTGGCGACCTTCCGCTTCGAGCAGTGGGTCAACAACCTGGACTTCACCCGCCGCTACGACAGCCTGTTCAACCTGACGCCGCCGGTGCAGGTCTCCGCCGGCCTGGAACACCGCTGGGAACATTTCAGTACGTTTGCCGGCGAGCGCGAGGCCTATATCACCGGCACCTACCCCGCCGCATCGGGCGCACAAGCGGCGGTGACGATTCGTCCGGAAGATGAAGTCAGCCTGATCCGCAACAACTACGCCGGTTACCTGGACCTGGGTTTCGATCTCACGGACCGCTGGTTCCTCGACGTCGCCGGGCGGGTCGAGCACTACGACGATGACTCGGGCAACACCTTCGGCCTGAAAGTGAACTCACGCTACGAACTCACCGACAGCGTGGCCGTGCGCGGCACAGTGGGCACCGGTTTCCGCGCACCCTCCCTGACCCAGATCGGCTACACCGTGGCCGACAACCGCGTGGCGACCGATGTGAACGGCAACGTGGTGCCGGCCGTGACGCGCCTGACGCCGTCCGGCAGCAACCTGGCCAAGGCGCTGGGCGGCGATGACCTCAAGCCGGAGAAATCGCGCAACCTGGGGCTGGGCCTGACCTGGCAGCCGGCGCCACGCACCAGCGTCACCGCCGACGCCTACCTGATCGACATCGATGACCGCATCGCCCTGACCAGCAATATCTACGACCGTGGCAACGGAGCGATCAACGCCATTCTCGCCGCCCAGGGCGTACCCACCGGTACCTGGGTCAACTACTACACCAACGCCTTCGACACCCGCACCAGGGGCCTGGACGTGGTGGCCGACCACACCACGCCGCTGGAGGCCTGGGGCGATGTGCGCTGGAGCCTGGGCTTCAACTGGAACAAGACCACGATTGAAGGCACTCGCGATACGCCGGCGGCACTGGCAGGCTCAGGCGTGACCCTGGTCGGCCGCGACCGCGAAGGCGACCTGACCGACGCCTCTCCCAAGACCAAGTGGATCCTGGGTGCCAACTGGAAGGTGCGGGACCTGGCCGTCAACCTGCAAACCGCGCGCTACGGCGCGGTCAAGACCCTGGCCGTCAACCCGACGGGCGACCGCAGCTTCGGCGCCAAATGGATCACCGACCTGGACGTCAGCTACACCTTCGTCGACAGCCTCACCGTGAGCATCGGCGGCACCAATATCTTCGACGTGCGCCCCGACAAACACGCGGTGTACAGCAACCTCGGCCTCGCGGCCTACGGCAACCCGCCGTTCTACCCCGGCGGCGGCTACTGGTACACCAAGCTCGCCTACGACTTCTGATCCACACGCCACATGAGGGCACACCATTGAATACCGCCAACTTGATGAGCCGTCTGCTGGCCCCCTGCGCCCTGGCGCTGAGCCTTGCCGCCTGCTCGCCCGGGCATGACACCCAGGCGGGCAAGACCCTGAACATCGCGTTTTTCGGCGATAACACCACCCTGGTCAGCGTCGATCCGTTCCAGGTGTATTGGCTGGAGCACCGCGTGCTGCTGCGCAACGTGGCCGAGTCCCTGACCGACCAGGACCCGCAGACCGGCCAGATCATTCCGTGGCTGGCCAAACGCTGGGAAGTGAGTGACGACGCCCTGACCTATACCTTCCACCTGCGTGAGGACGTGACCTTCAGCAACGGCGAGCGCTTCGACGCCAAGGCGGTGAAAACCGCCTTCGACAGCGACAAGGCACTGGCCACCGAATTGCCGGCCACCTTCGGCGCCACCTACCTGGCAGGCTTCGACCACGCCGAGGTGGTGGACGACTTCACCGTCAAGCTGGTGCTGTCCAAGCCCAATGCGGGTTTCCTGCAAGCTACCTCCACCACCAACCTGGCGATCCTCGCGCCGGCTTCCTACGCGCTGAGCGTGAAGGAACGCTCCCTGGGCAAGATCATCGGCACCGGGCCGTTCGTACTGGCCAGCTACACGCCGGAAGTCGGTGCGCACCTGACCAAGCGCAAGGGCTACGCCTGGGCCTCGGCCAATATGAAAAACCAGGGTGAAGCGCACCTGGACGCGGTGGACATCAGCTACATCCCCGAAGAAAGCGTGCGCAACGGCCTGTTCCTGCAAGGCAAGGCCGACATCCTGTGGCCGCGCAACCCGTTCTCGGAGGTCGACCTGAAGCTGTTCCAGTCCAAGGGCGCGACCATTCAGAGCCGTTCGCTGCCGGGGCCGGCGCTGAACCTGTACCCCAATACCCGTGGCGAGCGGATCCTGGCCGACCGGCACGTGCGCCTGGCGCTGCAAAAGGCCCTCGACCGCAAGAGCTACGCCGGCACCGTCTACAACGCTGAGTTCCCGGTGGTGGACGGCATCTTCGATGTGACCACGCCGTACTTCAAAAGCCAGGGTGCCAAGCTGGCCTATGACCCGGCAGGCGCCGAGCAACTGCTGGAGCAAGCCGGCTGGACCAAGGGTGCGGATGGTTACCGGCAAAAGAACGGCAAGCGCCTGAGCCTGAGCTACAACATCACCCCGGCCGAGACCGCGGGCGACGTGCTGATCCAGGACCAACTGCGCAAGGTCGGCATCGAGTTGAAACTCAGCGTGGTCACCCGCGCCGAGTGGGTCGCCAACAACTCGGCGGGCAACTATGACCTGACCATCAACTACATGACCCGTGCCGACCCGATCATCCTGCAGACCATCCTCGATCCACGCA
The DNA here is from genome assembly GCF_900112095.1 of Pseudomonas sp. NFPP24. Taxonomy (NCBI): domain Bacteria; kingdom Pseudomonadati; phylum Pseudomonadota; class Gammaproteobacteria; order Pseudomonadales; family Pseudomonadaceae; genus Pseudomonas; species Pseudomonas sp. NFPP24. Next base: position 91,323 of record NZ_FOKD01000012.1, on the reverse strand, counting down.
GCGCCAACAGTTCCACGCTGGCCACCAACACCTATGAACCGGCGGTGCTGGAAAAGGCCAAGGGCTTGTTCGACGCCGGCATCACGGCCACCCAAGCCCCGCAACGCGCTGCCGCCTACGGCAGCCTGCAGGATTTACTCATCGATGAAAGCTCCGCGTTCCCGGTGTATGAGCGCGTGTGGCAGGCGGCGACCTCGCCCAAGGTAAAAAACTTCCGCTGGACCGCCGAAGGCTTCGCGCTGCTGGGTGATATCGAGATCGGCACGCCATGAGCCGCTACCTGATCGGCCGCATCGGCCAGGCGCTGCTGGTGCTGTGGGGGGCCTACAGCATCACCTATTTCATTCTGTATCTGCTGCCGGGCGACACCTTGTCGATCATGCTGAGCGCGTCGGGCATGGAGGCCGACGCGCTGTCGGTCGAGGACCTGGCCAAGGCGCGGGCCTACTACGGCCTGGATAAAGGCCTGTTCGAGCAGTATGTCGATCTGCTGTCGGGGGCGTTGCGGGGGGATTTCGGGCAGTCGCTTTCACTGAATCGCCCGGTGGCCGAGTTGCTTGCCGAACGCCTGCCGCAGACCCTGTCCCTGGCGGGCCTGGCCATCGTGTTGTCGTTGCTCGGCGGAATCGGCCTGGCCTACCTGACCGCCTACATCCGTTGGCAACCGCTGAAGAAAGCGCTGGCACGCCTGCCGTCCCTGGGCTTTTCGGTGCCGGTGTTCTGGATGGGGCTGTTGCTGATCCAGGTGTTTGCCTTCGGCCTCGGCTGGTTCCCTGCCACCGGCAGCCGGGGCCTGGAAAGCCTGGTGCTGCCGGCGATTACCCTGGCGATTCCGAGTGCGGCGGTATACGCCCAGGTGCTGCAACGCAGTTTCCAGGGGGTCTGGAAAGAGTCCTATATCACCACCGCCTACGCCAAGGGCCTGAGCCGTGGCCAGGTGCAGGCGCGGCATGGGTTCAAGAATGCGGCGCTGCCGATTCTCACCCTGATCGGCTTGCAGGTGGGCAACACCGTGTCGGGCGCGGTGTTGGTGGAGACCATCTTCGCGCGCTCCGGCATTGGCCGCCTGGCCCAGGAAGCGGTGCTGCGCCAGGACATTCCGGTAGTGCTCGCGATCGTTTCGGTATCGGCGGCGGCTTTTGTCCTTGTAAACCTGTTGGTCGACCTGTTGTACCCGTGGTTCGACCCGCGCATCTCCCACATCCCAAAGGTGTCCTAGACCATGACTGTCCTTGAGCAGAACCTGGGCCGCAATCCCCTCCCGGCCAGCCCTGCGCCGTGGCGCCGCCGCAGCCGCCTGCAACGCGTGGCGGCGACGGTGTTGCCCCTGTTGCGACGACCGGGGTTCAGCCTGGCGCTGCTGGTGGTGGTGTTTGCATGGGTGGCGGCTGTGGCGCCGCACGTGTTGAGCAGCTTCGATCCTTACGCCACCTCGCCCGTCGACAAACTGCGCGCGCCCAACCTGATCCACTGGTTTGGCACCGATGAGCTGGGACGCGACCTCTATACGCGGGTGGTGCATGGCGCCGGCCTATCGGTCCTGGCGGCGTTCCTTGCGGTGGGCATCGCCCTCTTGGGCGGGCTGGGCCTGGGCATCCTGTCGGGTTTTGCCGGGGGGCGCATCGACGCGGTGATCATGCGCTTTGTCGATGTACTGCTGGCCCTGCCCGGCCTGCTGCTGGCCCTGGCGATTGTCACGGCCATCGGCTTCGGCACGGTGCCGGTGGCGATTGCCGTGGGCATCGGCATTATTCCGGGGTTTGCCCGCACCACCCGCGCCGAGGTGCTGCGGGTCAAGACCCTGCCCTACGTCGAGGCCGCGCGCCTGGGCGGTGCCAGTTGGGGGCGCACCTTGCTGCGGCACATCCTGCCTAACGCATGGGGGCCGGTGGCCGTGCTGGCGACCCTGGACTTCGGCGCCGCGATCCTGGCCACCGCTGGCCTGAGCTTTCTCGGTTTCGGCGCCGCGCCACCAGCTGCGGAATGGGGCACCCTGATCGCCAACGGTCGACACTTCCTGATCACCGCTCCCTGGGTTTCCCTGCTGCCCGGCCTGTTCCTGGTGGCCGTGGTGTTCAGCCTCAACCATATCGCCCGCACCTTCGAGGAGATCCAGCGATGAGCGCTCTAGTAGATGTTCGTCAACTCAGCGTCAGCTATCGGCACGGCCACACGGCGGTCAATCGCCTGTCACTGAACATCGCCCAGGGCGAAACCGTGGCGATTGTCGGCGAGTCCGGCTCCGGTAAATCGACCCTGGCCAACGCTATCCTCGGTCTATTGCCGGACAGTGCGCAGATCACCGCCGGCCAGCTGTGGGTAGATGGCCACGACCTGACCCACGCCAGTGAACGCCAAAAGCGCGCATTGCGCGGCCGCACCATCGGCCTGGTGCCCCAGGACCCGATGGTCAGCCTCAACCCGACCCTGCGCGTGGGCCAGCAGATCGCCGAGGCGCTGATCCTGGCCAGGGGCAAACGCTACCCTGGCGTCGATGCGGACATTGTCGAACTGCTGCAACAGGTGGGCATCGACAAGCCCGTACTGCGTGCGCGCCAGTACCCTCATGAACTCTCCGGCGGCATGCGCCAACGCGTGCTGATTGCCATTGCCCTGGCGGGCAACCCGCGCTTGATCATCGCCGACGAACCCACCAGTGCCCTCGACGTGACGGTGCAGCGCAAGATCCTCGACCACTTGCAACGCCTGGTGAGTGAACGGGGGATTTCGCTGTTGATCATCACCCATGACCTCGGTGTGGCCGCCGACCGCGCCGACCGGATCCTGGTGATGCAACACGGTGAAGTGGTCGAACAGGGCACGCCAGGTCGGATCCTTGGCGCGCCACAACACGATTACACCCGGGCACTGATTGCCGCCGCTCCGGCGTTTGCCAAACGGCGCGAGCCCTTGCCGCGCATTGACTCGGCCCAGGCCCCGATCCTGAGCCTGCAAAACGTCGGCAAGACATTTGCGCTGCCCAAGGTCAAGGGCGAAGAATCAACGTTCGTGGCCCTCGAGGACCTCAACCTGCAGGTGTACCCCGGCCAGACCCTGGCCATCGTCGGTGAGTCCGGCTCGGGCAAGAGCACCGCGCTGCGCATCGCACTCGGCCTGGAAAAACCGACCCAGGGCCAGGTCTGGTTCGAGCAACAGGACGTCACCCACCTGAACTGGCGCGACTTCCGCCCACTGCGCCAACGCCTGCAACTGGTGCAACAGAACCCGTTCGCCGCCCTGGACCCACGCTTCACCGTGTTCGACAGCATCGTCGAACCCCTGGTGTCCTTCGGGCGGCTCAAGGGCGCCGCGCTGGAACAGGCGGCCCGGGAGTTGATCAGCCGCGTGCATTTACCGGTCAGCTACCTGGATCGGCTGCCGCGAGAGCTGTCCGGCGGCCAGTGCCAACGCGTCGCCATCGCCAGGGCCCTGGCGTTGAAACCTGACCTGTTGTTGCTCGACGAGCCAGTGAGCGCGCTGGATGTGTCGGTGCAGGCGCACATCCTTGAGCTGCTGGAAGAGCTGCAACGGGAGATGGGTATCGCGTATGTACTGGTGTCCCACGACCTGTCGGTGGTGGCCAACTTTGCCCATGAGGTGCTGGTGTTGCGCAATGGCCGGGTGATCGAGCAGGGCTCGGTGGAGCAGATCTTCCATCGGCCGGCCAGCGAGTACACGCGGGAATTGATTGCGGCCATCCCTGGCCGGCAGGTCATTGCGAGCGCCGCGTGAGACCTGTATCGCAGTGCCACACGAAACAGTTGTCGGCAACGGCGCGATCCCCGAGCATCGCGCCCCCGACCGTCGGGCTCTCCAGGGATATTCCGCGACTGTCTTTACAGCCCAGGCAAAAGACCTTTGTCATCACGCCTATTGATAGCCCCCTAACGAAACCCCCATGCTAGAGGGCTAATCTCGCGCTTATATCATTCCGAATGATAGTTACCTTTGCTTCATTCGATTCGTGACATAGCACAGCGCCGCGCATGATCCGCCCATCTCAAATACATTGGCGGATGCACCTCATGGAACAGTCACTCAAACATTTGCGCTTCCCCTTGGCCATTTTGGCGGTAGTGGTGATGAGCGCGTGCGGCAAAACGCCGGAACAAGCGGCCGCCATGCCAGCTGCCAAAGTCAGCGTGGCCAAGGTGCTGGAACAACCGGTCAACGAGTGGGATGAATTCACCGGTCGCCTGGAAGCCCCGGAAACCGTGCAGATCCGTCCGCGCGTGTCCGGCCAGATCGACCAGGTGGCCTTCACCGAAGGCGCGCTGGTGAAGAAAGGCGACCTGCTGTTCCAGATCGACCCGCGTCCGTTCCAGGCCGAAGTGCGTCGCCTTGAAGCCCAGCTTGCCCAAACCAAAGCTGCCGCGACCCGCAGCGATAACGAAGCGCAACGTGGCGAACGCCTGCGCCAGAGCAATGCGATCTCCGCTGAACTGGCCGACTCGCGCACCACCGCCGCCCAGGAAGCCCGCGCCGCCGTCGCAGGGATCCAGGCGCAGCTGGACCTGGCCAAGCTGAACCTGAGCTTCACCCGCGTGACTTCGCCGATCAGCGGCCGCGTCAGCCGTGCCGAAATCACCGCCGGCAACCTGGTGACCGCCGACGTCACCGCGCTGACCAGCGTGGTTTCCACCGACAAGGTCTACGCCTACTTCGACGCCGATGAGCGGGTGTTCCTCAAATACACCGAGCTGGCCCGCCAAGGCCGTCGTGGCGCCACCACTCCGGTGTACCTGGGCCTGTCCAACGAAACCGGCAACCCGCACCTGGGCCAGATGAACTTCGTCGACAACCAGGTCAACCCGGCCACTGGCACCATCCGTGGTCGCGCCGTGTTCGACAACAGCAAGGGCGAATACACCCCTGGCCTGTACGCCCGCCTGAAGCTGGTCGGCAGCGGCACCTACTCTGCCGTGCTGATCAACGATGAAGCCGTGGGCACCGACCTGGGCAAGAAGTTCGTGCTGGTGATGGAAGGCGACAAGCCGGCCTACCGCGCAGTGGAACTGGGGCCGAAGATCGAAGGTTTGCGCATCGTGCGCAGCGGCCTGAACAAGGACGACACCATTATCGTCAAGGGTCTGCAGCGTGTGCGCCCAGGGTCGCCGGTCGCCCCGGAAACCATTCCGATGGCCAGCAAGGAAACCCTCGCCGCCTTGGCCCAACAACGACAAGCACTTGAAGCCAGCAACCTGGAGCAAGTGGCGCCGGAAAAAACCGCGCCCAAGCTCGCAGCCGTTGCAGCTCCACGCGGTTAAGGGAAACGACTCAAGATGAATTTTTCCAAGTTCTTCATTTCGCGGCCGATCTTCGCAGCAGTGCTCTCACTGTTGATCCTGATCGCTGGTGCGATCTCGCTGTTCCAATTGCCGATCAGCGAATACCCGGAAGTGGTGCCGCCGACCGTAGTGGTACGCGCCAACTTCCCGGGCGCCAACCCCAAGGTCATCGGTGAAACCGTGGCAGCACCTCTCGAGCAGGCGATCACCGGCGTCGAGAACATGTTGTACATGTCCTCGCAGTCGACCGCCGACGGCAAGCTGACCCTGACCATCACCTTCGCCCTGGGCACCGACCTGGACAACGCGCAGGTGCAAGTGCAAAACCGTGTGACCCGGACTCAGCCGAAACTGCCTGAGGAAGTGACGCGCATCGGTATCACCGTGGACAAGGCCTCCCCCGACCTGACCATGGTGGTGCACTTGACCTCTCCGGATCAGCGCTACGACATGCTCTACCTGTCCAACTACGCCTTGCTCAACGTGAAGGATGAGTTGGCGCGCCTCGGCGGTGTGGGTGACGTGCAGCTGTTCGGCATGGGCGACTACTCCCTGCGTGTATGGCTGGACCCGAACAAGACCGCTTCGCGCAACCTGACTGCGACTGATGTAGTGACCGCGATCCGCGAGCAGAACCGTCAAGTGGCCGCCGGTGCCCTGGGTGCGCAACCCGCGCCGACCGCCACCGCGTTCCAGTTGTCGGTGAACACCCAGGGTCGCCTGGTGACCGAGGAAGAGTTCGAGAACATCATCATTCGCTCCGGCGCCAACGGTGAAATCACGCGGTTGAAAGACATCGCTCGGGTGGAGCTGGGTTCCAGTCAATACGCCCTGCGCTCGTTGCTCAACAACCAGCCGGCCGTGGCCATCCCGATCTTCCAGCGCCCTGGCTCCAACGCCATCGAGATCTCCAACGAAGTGCGCGGCAAGATGGAAGAGCTGAAAAAGAGCTTCCCGCAAGGCATGGACTACAGCATCGTCTATGACCCGACCATCTTTGTGCGTGGCTCCATCGAAGCGGTGGTGCATACCCTGTTCGAAGCGCTGATCCTGGTTGTGCTGGTGGTGATCCTGTTCCTGCAGACCTGGCGCGCCTCGATCATTCCGCTGGTGGCGGTGCCGGTATCGTTGATCGGTACGTTTGCGGTAATGCACCTGTTCGGTTTCTCGCTCAACGCGCTGTCGCTGTTCGGCCTGGTACTGGCCATCGGTATCGTGGTGGACGACGCCATCGTGGTGGTGGAGAACGTCGAGCGGAACATCGAGCTGGGCCTGGACCCCTTCCCGGCCACTGAAAAAGCCATGAGCGAAGTGACCGGCCCGATCATCGCCACTGCGTTGGTGCTGTGTGCGGTGTTCGTGCCCGCGGCATTCATCAGCGGCTTGACCGGGCAGTTCTACAAGCAGTTCGCCTTGACCATTGCGATCTCGACGGTGATCTCGGCGTTCAACTCGCTGACCTTGTCCCCTGCCCTGGCGGCGGTGTTGCTCAAGAGCCATAACGCGCCGAAGGATGGGTTCTCCAAGTTCCTCGACAAGTTGCTGGGTGGCTGGTTGTTCAAACCGTTCAACCGCTTCTTCGACAAGGCCAGCCATGGCTACGTCGGTACCGTACGCCGGGTGATCCGTGGCAGTGGTATCGCGCTGTTCCTGTATGCCGGCCTGATGGTCCTGACCTGGCTGGGCTTTGCCCACACGCCAACCGGTTTCGTACCGGCCCAGGACAAGCAATACCTGGTGGCCTTCGCCCAACTGCCGGACGCCGCGAGCCTGGACCGTACCGAGGACGTGATCAAGCGCATGTCCGACATCGCCCTGAAACAACCGGGCGTGGAAGCCGCCGTGGCCTTCCCGGGCCTGTCGATCAACGGTTTCACCAACAGCCCGAACAGCGGCATCGTGTTCGTGACCTTGAAGCCGTTCGACGAGCGTAAAGACCCGAGCATGTCCGCCGGCGCGATTGCCGGTGCCTTGAACGGCAAGTACAGCAGCATCCAGGAAGCCTACATGGCGATCTTCCCACCGCCGCCGGTACAGGGCCTGGGTACGATCGGCGGCTTCCGCCTGCAGATCGAAGACCGGGGCAACCTGGGTTACGACGAGCTGTACAAAGAAGTGCAGAACATCATCACCAAGAGCCGTACCACACCGGAACTGTTCGGCCTGTTCACTAGCTACACGGTCAACGTGCCCCAGGTCGATGCCGCCATCGACCGTGAAAAGGCCAAGACCCACGGCGTGGCGATCAGCGACATCTTCGACACCCTGCAGATCTACCTGGGTTCGTTGTATGCCAACGACTTCAACCGCTTCGGCCGGACCTACCAGGTCAACGTGCAGGCTGAGCAACAGTTCCGCCTCGATGAAGACCAGATCGGCCAACTGAAAGTGCGCAACAACAAAGGCGAAATGATCCCGTTGGCGACCTTCATCAAGGTCAGCGACACCTCGGGCCCGGACCGCGTGATGCACTACAACGGCTTTATCACCGCCGAAATCAATGGCAACGCTGCACCGGGCTACAGTTCGGGCCAGGCTCAGGCGGCCATCGAGAAACTGCTGAAAGACGAACTGCCCAACGGCATGACCTACGAGTGGACCGACCTGACCTATCAGCAAATCCTCTCGGGCAACACCGCGCTGTTCGTGTTCCCGCTCTGCGTACTGCTGGCGTTCCTGGTACTGGCCGCCCAATACGAAAGCTGGAGCCTGCCATTGGCGGTGATCCTGATCGTACCGATGACCCTGTTGTCGGCGATTACCGGGGTGATCATCTCGGGCGGTGACAACAACATCTTTACCCAGATCGGCTTGATCGTACTGGTGGGCCTGGCGTGCAAGAACGCGATTCTGATCGTCGAGTTCGCCAAGGATAAACAGGCAGAAGGCCTCGACCCGCTCGCTGCGGTACTGGAAGCCTGCCGTCTGCGTCTGCGGCCGATCCTGATGACCTCGTTCGCTTTCATCATGGGTGTGGTACCCCTGGTGTTGTCCAGCGGTGCCGGTGCCGAGATGCGTCATGCCATGGGCGTGGCGGTGTTCTCCGGGATGATCGGTGTGACCTTCTTCGGTCTGTTGCTGACGCCAGTGTTCTACGTACTGATCCGTCGCTCTGTGGAGCGCAGCGAAGCGCGCAAAGCGGCCAAGGCCTTGAAGCTGGAGACACAGCAATGAGTGTGAAAGTATTCCTGCCGAGCTTGCTGGTCCTGGCGCTGAGCGCCTGTGCCGTGGGCCCGGACTACAAAGCCCAGACTCCGGAGGCGGCCAATATCACGGCCGCTGCCGACGCCAAAAAGTATGACCACGCCAAGTTCGAAGGCATTTGGTGGCAGCAGTTCGAAGACCCGACCCTCAACCAGTTGGTGACCCAATCGCTGCAAGGCAACCGTGATTTGCGCGTCGCTTTTGCCCGTCTGCGGGCGGCCCGAGCGATCCGCGATGACGCCAGCAATGACGCGATGCCGACCATCACCAGCCGCGCCAGCAGTGACCTGGCCAAGGGTCAAATCCCGGGCCAGACCACCAAGCGTGTCAACAGTGAGCGTTACGACCTCGGTCTGGACATGGCCTGGGAACTGGACCTGTTCGGTCGCATCCAGCGCAACCTGGAAGCCACCGACGCCGACCAGCAAGCCGCCGAGGCTGACTTGTACCAGTTGCAAGTCACCATGATTGCCGAACTGGTGGATGCCTACGGTCAGCTGCGTGGTGCGCAACTGCGTGAACGCATTGCTTTGGACAACCTGAAGAACCAGCAGGAATCGCGCACCATCACGGTCAGCCTGCGCGATGCCGGTGTGGGCGACCAGCTCGACGTGGAGCGTGCCGACGCACGCCTCGCCGCGGTCGAAGCCAGCGTGCCGCAACTGCAGGCCGAGCAAGTGCGCGAGCGTAACCGCATCGCTACCCTTCTCGGCCAGCGTCCCGACAAATTGACAGTCGACCTGAGCCCGAAAGACCTGCCGGCGATTGCCAAGGCCTTGCCGATTGGCGATCCGGGGCAACTGCTGCAACGTCGCCCGGACATCCTCAGCGCCGAACGCAAACTGGCCGCCGCCACTGCGCGTATCGGCGTGGCCAAGGCCGACCTCTTCCCACGGGTCAGCCTCAGCGGCTTCCTCGGCTTTACCGCCGGGCGCGGTTCCCAGATCGGCTCGTCCGCCGCGAATGCCTGGGCCCTCGGCCCGAGCATCACCTGGGCCGCCTTCGACCTGGGCAGCGTGCGCGCCCGTTTGCGCGGCGCCGATGCCGAAGCGGATGGTGCCCTGGCGACCTACGAGCAGCAAGTGCTGCTGGCCCTGGAAGAGTCCGAGAACGCCTTCAGCGACTACGGCAAGCGTCAGCAACGCCTGGTTTCGCTGATCCGCCAAAGCGAATCCAGCCGCGCCGCCGCCGACCTGGCCGCGATCCGCTACCGCGAAGGCACCGTGGACTTCCTGGTGCTGCTGGACGCGCAACGCGAGCGCCTGGCCGCCGAAGATTCCCAGGCCCAGGCCGAAGTGGACCTGTATCGCGGCATCGTCGCGATCTACAAGGCTCTGGGGGGGGGCTGGCAGCCGGACACGGTGGTCGCCAGCGCCAAGTGAGGTAAAGAGCTCCTTTGGTTGGTCGCATCCAGCCAATTTTTTGCCCCGTGGTCCATTCGGTCACGGGGCTTTTTTTGGCCTGGGCAGCAGTGAAGGGCTGTATCAGATTCTCGGGTTCAGAATGCTTTCCCCCTCAGGTGTCAATGCCTTGAAGAACGGTCCGTCCGCTTTGATTTGTGCCAATGCATACAACACGCGCGCTAGCCTGCCATTGCCGTCGCCATAGGGGTGAAATCGGACCGCTGCCGCGAACAGGCCGTCCGCCAGAAGCCACTTGCCTTCCTGTGCGCTTTGAGCAAGTTCAGGCAATAGCTTCTCGAACCCCGCGTGCCCGATCTCCGACGCCATATAAACAGGGTCGCTGCTGGAGCGGAAGTCACGATAAGGTTCACCCGGCCCGGGTTTGTAGACCTGCGCATGAATCTCATCAATCGTGTGAATGTCAGTCAGGTCGGCGTCTCGGTTACGCCACAACACGCCCCGAACCTCGTCCGCCGTTAAACCATCGGAGCGACTCGTATCGACAATCCACTCCGCCGCCTTTTCGTAGGGATTACCCAGTTTGAGCTCGCGAGGGACCAACGGGGTGCTGTCCAGCAGGGATCTCATTGCGGTGTTGGTTGCCTCCAAACGGGCACGGTCCTTTGCCAGGCGACGCAAACCATGGCCTACCTCGCCCTGTAACGTGCCCCAGGCAAAGCGCTGACGCGGGACGCCAAGACCGTCCAGCTTCAAGTTGTCACGAATGGATTGAACAACGGTGGCTTTATCGGTGGAACCCATCAGCGCCCGGGCGTCATCACTTAGCAACAGTCGGTTTACCAGATAGTCGATCTTGTCCTCGTCCGACAGTGAACCCCAGTTTTTCGGACCCAACAATTGAAATCCTGGATTATCAATAGCAAGGGGGGGCGGTGCAGCGCTGGATATGGGTACTTGAAGGCCGGGTTTACGGTTCGCAATATCCTGGGCGCGCACGCGAGCAATCCCACGTACGGAAGTGCTCACTTTGTCCAGCGGCGTAGGGCCGGACGCTGCATTCGGTTGCGCGAGGGTTGGCTTGCTCCAGCCGTAACTGAGCAGGTGGCCGCCCTCGATAAACTGCTTAGGCCCGGGTGCGGAAAAACCTGAAAAAGCTGCCTCTGCCGACCGCAGGTTGGAAAAGTCCTTGTACTTGATCAGTGCCTTGTTCGTAGCAGCCTGATAGGCCTGCATTAATGCCGGCTCCGGCAGAATCATCGGGTCTGTAAACGAGGGCATGCCTTTATTGGCAAACTGTGGCGCCGTCAGATCAAACGCGTAGGTTTTGCCCTTGAAGTCGCCTATAGGTAAAAAATGGTTGAATACACCGTCCGGGTTGCGCGAACTCCAGATCAGCATCGCTCGAAACTTGATGTTTTCAAACCCATTTGTACGCATGAATTCGGCAACCGTTTCCGCGGCGCTTGCGCACTGTCCTGCGGGAGCCATGAAAGCATTGTGCAGCTTGGGATTGGCGCGCAATGTGTCCATGAACCCATGCATCTCAACGGGTAGTGCTCGTGAAGGGCTGCCTTCAATCTGTCGAAAGGGCTCGATTCGGGTATCAACGTCAGGCGCGCTTGTGGGCGCCGCAAGTACGCGGGTCGGTGGCTTTTTGAATGATATTGAAGGCGGTGATAAGCGTAATTCTGAGGTTTTGACGAGGGCACTGAATCCTTTGTTGGTATCCTGAAGATGTGCCAACGCATAGAGTGTCCTTGCCAATGGATCGTTATTAGTCGCATAGGGTTTAAAACTCTGGGTCAACCCGAACAACCATTCAGCTCGGGACAATCCCGTTGGAACACCCGAGTTCTTCAGTTGGTGTGCAAATGCACCACGAGCGATATCAGACCCCATCTGACCAGCTTCTCCACTGAGGCGAACCGCTTCTTCGGAAGTCCCGCTGATTGCCCGATGAATATCATCAATCACACTGATTTTGCTCAAATCGGCCTGCTGAAACTGCGCAATAACCCGCTGCAAACGCCCTTCCGGTATCCAGGGGCTGCTGGACGCCGCAATCCAGCCCGCCGCCCTCTGCACAGGTGGCCCACTGACGGCGCGTGTCTCAATGGTCGGCGGCTGCTTATGCAGTTGTTTTATAAACTGGTCCACGGTATCGAGGCGTTTTGAATCAGATTCAAGCAATGCTTTTGCAGGATTGATTTCACTACGTTCACTCTTCCAATTCGTCGCTGTCGTGAGATCACGTCGCAAATTATTGGCAATCGACTGTCTGACAGACTGCTCACTGGTCCGCGCGATCAACTTCTTGCCGATACGGGAGGCCATTAACTTAGTCGACAAGTAACTGACCTTTTGTGCATCGGTCATTTGGTTCCAGATCGTTGGTGTTCCTGCTACCCCTTGGATGCCTGGCGCCGCTCCTGATGCCACAACATGGCCCGTTGCAGATGAAGAGCCTGCACTTTTAGGGAGCAATGCAGCCGCACTTGCCGGCGAGTGGGAAGCAGAAGCGGCAGGGCGAAAGTTGATCCCGTACTTGCGTGCCAGCACGTTGTTTATTATGCGAAACGTATCAGGCCGAATAATGTATTCCTTGGAAAAACGGTAATAATTCACCGCCGAGGCCAATGTATTTGCCCCTTTTGCTCCGCCAATCGCCAAAGGAATGCCGAGTGAAATAGCCGTTGAAATAAGAGATACCCAAGCGGACGTTTTGGCGGTATCTCGCTCCGTCGGATCGTCGCTGATTTCAGCTTTCAACGCGTGGGCGCCTGCGCTGGCCAACCCCAGGCCAGTGGCGTAGATCATCCCTTTCAATGCGGCGCCGCTGCCGGGAGCGCCGAACATAAATATTAAGCCTTGGACCTTCAGAAACTCGGTGAGGACATCCAGTGCTTTGAGCGAATAGTACTCCCAATCAGCAAAAATCAACGTGTCAATATCTGATTCGACACGTTCCATATTTGACTTGAACAAAGAGGCGCTCAGTTGCTGTATGCTTTCCTGGGCGGTAAAGGTCAAGGGTTTGATATTGACCTGGCCACCGTTACGGCCCATCCCTATTTGAACGTTTGTCGACATCTTTGTTCGAGTGACCTCAAACACCTGTGGATTCCTGGCGGCCTTAATTTGCTCAATGAGCGGCAGTTTTATACGGATCCAGCTTTTGAATTTTTCATCTTTTGGGTAAACAGGCATCCCCTCAGTATAAGACGCCCCGAACTTCCAGTAGCTATTACGTTTTTCACTGATATAAAAACAGTTGTCGTCATCCACACTACACAGGACCGCCGCCTGCCCTTGAGTGACAGCAAACACACCATTGACCTTCGCGCCATGAAATTCAACCTCAGATGCCTTTAATTCTCCATTCAGAAAACGACTCATCAACACATGACCAGGATGCTCAATGGAAGTGTTGGAGAGATAGTTAAATGCAGCATTCTTGATCCTGCCATCATAGAAGTCTACCCATTTCTGCTCTATGTCTGGCCGAGATTTATAAGCAGAAAGCTCAGCCTCCAATGCCGGCCCCAATGAATGTTTAATAAATTTGACTAGCTGCGGATGGGAAACGCGGGAAACCTTATAGCCCATATCGAGATATCCGCGCATCGATCTTATCTCCTTCAAGTAAGTACCGGTGATGACTTCCTTGAGCGTGAAATATTTTTTACGTTCTACTGTAGCCACGATATTGTAGTTAAGGTTGCGTGACTGGTCTTCCTCGTACCAAACGGTTATCGTGCTGTTAAGTCGCAGACTCACGGTCTCTCCCGTCTTCCTTTCAAATGCCTTGATACGCTGAATGATCATTTCGTCCAATGCAGCAGACGGTTCCAGAATGGGTGCATAAAGGTTGGTCATCCATTCGAGGGAGTCTTTAATGTGCGCTTCCAGACTACTGGTCAATTTTTTCTCATACGTCGCTTGGAGTTCGGTACGCTGAATTTCGAAGCGCTGCAATCCCGTGGTAATCGCCCCTGCCAGCATCTTGTCATCCACCTCGGCACCGATGCCTCCAGCGTTTCGCACAAGCTCACCATTGGTCTGGTTTTCGCCATGGGCACGATGCTTCAGCATTGCGTCGACTGAGCCTGTCCGTGCAACCGAAAGGTTGCCATCATCCACACTGCGAGGGGCGCGAGACTTCACTGTGTACAACTGATCCAGAAACACTTGCCCGATCGATACATCCGGGTGATCAGGCAGTGCCTGTTCGAGTGCGATATCCACCTCTGCGTCCAGCATCGGCAAGCGATCGCTTGAATACGTCCTTCGTTCGTTATCTTCCAGTCCTGGGGAAGCTGGCAGGAACCAGTTGCTATAAAACGTACTGATGCCGCCATAGGCGGCAAGCACCCCCAACGCAAGCACAGGGTGTTCTCCGACAGCATCGCCGACGCGTTGCGTCAGTAGAACCCCCTTGCCGAGCAACCAACTGCCCAAGGCAATGCCCAAGCGTTGCATCTCTGGCGTGTAACCTTGCTCCTCAACAGGCCCTGTGGTTTCACGGTAGACACCATTGGCGCCCGTGGCGTAACGACCCGACATCGGCGGACTGGCTTGGCTGAGCACGTCTTTGAGCAGGACTCTGACTTCCTCCAACTCGACACCTTCGGCACCCGGCAGGCTCAACGCGGCATCGATGCGGCTCAGCACCTGCCGGGTTTGAGAAGTGAACGACGCCAACCATTGTTTATCCGCAGGGGCGGCCTCTGCGTGTTTTTCCCGAAGATCATCGACAACATTAGGACCATGGTCGACTGCGGCCATCCGCAGCTCGTCCTCGTAGTACATCTGGGCCTGGTTGACCTGCAGCAGGTCGGGCCGCACACACTGTTTGTTGTACATGCCCTTGATTCCATCAGCAGCATCCAGAATCCCCTGCCCGGCCTGCTGTAACCCCAAATAGGTCTGCACGTTAAACAGTGGCAGTAGCGGCGCCGTGTCCTTCGCCAAGGTTTCGCCGACATCGATGGCGAAGGCAAACTTGGCGGCCTCGAAACGCTCTCTCAGTCGATTGACATGGACGCTGACCACGGCGGCCTTATCGCCAGTGAGCCCACGCAGGCTGTCCTCGGCGTCCATCAGTTGCTCGCCCATTTGCGCAAGCGCTTCAGCCTTGGCGAGGGGAATATAGCGGTTGTTCAACCTGGCCAGCCGCTCTCTGGCCTTCCACGCCTGTTGCAGGGACCGATTGGGTGTATGCCCCGGCTGATGCCCTGACCCCGCCATTTGCACACTCACCCACAGGTCCTTGATTTTCTGGCGGGTGCTGAGCGGTCGTGGACGAACATCTTCATATGCCGCCCGTAACATATGGTGTTGATAGGCGTCGGACTCACGTTTTATCTGAGTGCGTAACTGGTTCAGCTCGTTGCCGAGCGCTTCGCTTTCCTTGCGAGGTATTGCATTCGTAGCCACTGGCAACTGCGCCACGGCAGCGTTACCCGGCCCTGATTCACCGGCAGTGAGAGATTGAGAGGTTATCGACAGCGGCATCTGACAGACTCTTCAGCGAGGAAAGATGCCTGAGAGTTGCGGATTGAGCGCTTGGCTCCTATCGGATAAGTCGCAGTGCGTTGTGGTACTCAGCCCTCAGCCAGCACCGTCCAAAATCAGACTACGATAGTGCCCCGGGTTGGAACCGGCCCACTTGCGAAAGGCTTTGTAGAATGAGCTGGTATCAGCAAATCCGAGCCGTGCGGCAATCTCGGCAAAACTGATCTGCGGCTCCGCCAACCACACAATCGCCAACTCCTTGCGCACACTGTCCTTGAGCCCCTGGTAGGTCTGCCCTTCTTCCGCCAGGCGCCGGCGCAGGGTCGAGGCGGAAATGCACAGGCTGGCGGCGAGGCCTTCGGTTTCCGGCCAGGTGTCGGGGGGCATCTGGCGCAAATCGTGCTTGATACGGGTGGCGAGGCTGGCGGGGTCGCGGTATTTGACCAGGATGTTGGCAGGCGCGTGGGCGAGGAAACGCTTGAGTTCCTCTGAGCTGCGCTTGATCGGCAGGTCCAGGCAGTCGGCGGAGAAGATCATGCGCGTGCGGGGTCGGTCGAAACGCAGGTTGTCGGAGAACATCACCTGGTAGTCATCACAGAAATCCGGTTTTGAGCAACGCAGCTCAATCGCCAGAATCGGGATCCGCCGCCCGGCCAGCCAACAGGCCACACCGTGCACGATCATCCAATAGGTAAAGTAAGTGAAGGCCCGATTGGGTTCGGACTCGGGCTCCAGCAATACGATCTCCGCCAGGCTTTGTTGACGCACCAACTCAGCAGGCAGGCGCTCCAGCATCAGCGACAGAAACCCCAGGCCGGTTTCCAACCCGGTGCCAAGGGTGGGTTGCGCCATCGCGGCGCGGCAGAGGAACGCCAGGCTGCCGGACTTGAGCTTGCGCGGGTCCATGCCGAAGAACTCATCATCCATGCGTCGGGCCAGCAGGCGCCACAGGCGTGCGTAGGTGGTGGCCGAGACCCGCGCGTTGGGCTCGGCCAGCAGTGCCGGGTCAATCCCGGCTTTATGCAGCACTTCGGCACTGGCCGCGCCGGGCGCGCAGCTTTGCAGCAAGGCCTCACGCACCAGGTGGAGGGAGATGGTGTCTTTTTCCGACATGGGGAAACGGGCATCCGGCGGCGCAAATAATGACGTGCATCATAAGGTGGGTTGCGATTCGCCACCACCGTTCAGCCCATGTTCAGCAAACGTCAAGAATTGTTGTTTAGCAATGAGTATCATTATGTTACAACTTAGCCTCCTATCTAGTTGTGGCGCGGTGCCGAATGCTCGTTCCTTTTCTCATCATGCTGCGCGAAGGCATTGAAGCCGCACTGATCGTCGGCATTATCGCCAGTTACCTGCAACAGACCGGCCGTGGTCAGTGGATGCCTGCGGTGTGGATCGGCGTGTTTCTCGCCGCTGCGCTGGCCCTGCTGGTCGGCGGCGGCCTGGAATTGGTCAGCGCCGAGTTTCCGCAAAAGCAACAGGAACTGTTCGAAGGCATCGTCGGCCTGGTCGCCGTGGGCATCCTCAGTTCCATGGTGTTCTGGATGCGTAAAGTGGCGCGTTCCATCAAGCACTCCCTGCACGAATCCCTCGATCACGCGTTGGCCGGCTCCAAACACCAGGTCACTGCGCTGATCGTGATGGTGTTTTTCGCCGTGGCCCGTGAGGGTCTGGAAACCGTGTTCTTCCTGCTGGCGGTGTTCCAGCAGAGTGAAGGCCCTGGCGCACCGATTGGCGCCCTGCTCGGCCTGATCCTGGCGATCATCGTCGGTTTCCTGATCTACACCGGCAGCATGCGCCTGAACCTCGGTGCATTTTTCCGCTGGACCGGCTTGTTCATCCTGGTGGTGGCGGCCGGCATCCTCGCCAATTCGGTACAGGCCCTGCACGAAGCAGGCGTGTGGAACCACCTGCAAACCGTGCTCTTCGACTTCAGCACCGCCCTGCCCATGGACAGCCCGCTGGGCTCGGTCCTGGCCGGCATGTTCGGCTATCAGGAAGCCCCCACCGTCAGCACCCTCGGCGCCTACCTGATTTACCTGGTGGTGGCCCTGGTGATGTTCTTCCTACCCGCCGCGCCCCCCAAGCCGGCCGTCACACCCTCCTCCGTTTCCAGCCAGTAAGGACCGTCTCTTGTCCAACCCAACCCCTCAACCGGCTTCGCCACCTCGCGCCCTGCGCTGGGCGGTGGCGGGCTCGGTGGTCGTGATGATCGCCGCCGCAGGCCTGTTCTATTACGCCTCGCAACTGGCAGCCAGCAAACGACAGACCAACCACAATGAAATCGCCGTGACCATTCACGGCCACGCTTGCGAGCCGAATGAATTGACGGTCCCCGCCGGCCACGCCAGCTTCCGCATCATCAACCGCTCCGATCGTGCGGTGGAATGGGAGATCCTGGACGGCGTGCTGGTGGTCGAAGAACGGGAAAACATCGCTCCCGGCCTGAGCCAGGTGATCAACGCCAACCTGTTGCCCGGTGACTACGCGATCACCTGCGGCCTGCTGAGCAATCCGCGTGGCACCTTGCACGTAACACCGACCGCCGAGTCCGACGCCCAGGCCAAGGCCAAACCGTCGATGGTGGCGTTCATTGGCCCATTGTCGGAATTCCGCGTGTACTTGAGCGGCCAAGGCAGCGCACTGGTCAAGGCGGTAACCGCGTTGCAACAGGCCATCGACCGTGGCGACCTGGCCCAGGCCCAAGCACTCTACCTACCGGCTCGGGAGGCTTACCAGCGCCTGGCTCCGGCATCGCAACGCCTCGCGCAACTGGACAACGCGATCAACGCTCGTGCCGACTATTTTGAAAAACGCGAACAGGACCCGGCCTTCAGCGGCTTCCACCGCCTGGAATACGGCCTGTTCCAGCAACGCAGCCTTGACGGCCTGGCGCCGGTTGCCCAGCGCCTGCTGACCGACGTCAGCGCCCTCAAACAACAACTGCTGGCCCAGTCCCTGCCACCGGAGCAACTGGTCAGCATCGTGGTGCGCAACCTCAACAGCCTTGCCGATGTACGCGCCATCAGCGGTGAAGAAGAACGCTACAGCCATGTCGACCTGAATGGTTTCGCCGCCAACCTGGAAGCCGCCCACAAGGTGGTGGAGCTGATGCGCCCGCTGCTGACCAAGTCCGCCGCCGACCTGTTGCCTGAAATCGACA
Source organism: Pseudomonas sp. NFPP24 (assembly GCF_900112095.1). Lineage (NCBI taxonomy): Bacteria > Pseudomonadati > Pseudomonadota > Gammaproteobacteria > Pseudomonadales > Pseudomonadaceae > Pseudomonas > Pseudomonas sp. NFPP24. Next base: position 72,787 of record NZ_FOKD01000012.1, on the reverse strand, counting down.
GCGCCCTCGCCGCCTTCGATGGCGAACTGCAAGGCTTCAAGGTCGACAAGGGCTACGCCACCTACGACACCGTAACCGCCGATCAGCGCAAGCAGATCGCCGACAAGGCCAAGGCTCTGGCCGTTGCACTCGATGGAATCGACCCCGCCCTTGGCCTTTCCGGCCTGCAGTGAAGACGACCGCACACACGAGTGATTCAGAACACACCAACCTTCAGCGTCGCCGTGTCCTGCTGGGCATGGCCGCCACCGGTGCCGCGATTGCCGGCAGCGCCCTGACCTGCCCGGCCATGGCCGCTGCGACGGAGCAAGTCACCACCGCACCGCGCAGTGACAAGACCCAGGACCACCACGACTTCTTCGGCAAACACCAGAGCGGTATCGTCACCCCACGCCCGGCCTGCGGCATGATCGTGGCGTTCGACGTGCTGGCCAGCGACCGTGACGACCTGGAGCGCCTGTTCCGTACCCTGAGCGAACGCATCGCCTTCCTGATGACCGGCGGCACCGTGCCGCAAGTCGATCCGAAACTGCCGCCCACCGACTCCGGCATCCTCGGCCCGGTAGTCACGCCGGATAACCTGACCATCACCGTTTCTGTCGGCGAGTCACTGTTCGATGAGCGCTTCGGGCTCGCCAAAGCCAAACCCAAGCGCCTGACTCGCATGGTCGGTTTCCCCAACGATGCGCTGGAGCCGGCGCAGTGCCATGGCGACCTGAGCCTGCAGTTCAGCTCCAACACCCCGGACACCAATATCCACGCCCTGCGCGACATCGTGAAAAACCTGCCCGACCTGCTGCTGGTGCGCTGGAAACAGGAAGGCAGCGTACCGCCCCAGGCGCCTGCCAAGCCCGGCGAGCCGGCCCAGAGCGCGCGTAACTTCCTCGGTTTCCGTGACGGTTCGGCCAACCCGAACTCCAACGACGACAAGGCGATGAACCAGATTGTGTGGGTACAGCCCGGCAGCGACGAACCGGCATGGGCGGCCAACGGCAGCTATCAGGCCGTGCGCATCATCCGCAACTTCGTCGAGCGCTGGGACCGCACCCCATTGCAGGAGCAGGAAAGCATCATCGGCCGGGTAAAGCCCACCGGTGCGCCGATGGATGGCCACAACGAAACCCAGGTGCCCGACTACAGCAAGGACCCGGAAGGCAAACTGACCAAGCTCGACGCACACATCCGCCTGGCCAACCCGCGCACGCCGCAGACCCAGGCCAACCTGATCCTGCGTCGGCCGTTCAACTACTCCAACGGCGTCAACAAGAACGGTCAGCTGGACATGGGGCTGTTGTTCATCTGCTACCAGGCTGACCTGGAGAAAGGCTTTATCAGCGTGCAAACCCGGCTCAACGGCGAACCCCTGGAGGAATACCTCAAGCCGGTCGGCGGCGGGTACTTCTTCACCTTGCCAGGCGTCACCGGGGCCCAGGATTTCCTCGGGCGCACGCTGCTCGCTGCAACGCACCCTCAAACCACTGCCAATACCTGAAAAACACACTCAGAGCGGATACCGTCCCATGAAAAAGTCGACTATTGCGTTGTCGTTGTTATTGACCCTTTCGCCGCTGGCAGCGTTCGCCGCCACCGCGCCGCTGGACCTGGTAGGGCCGGTGTCGGACTACAAGATCTACGTCACCGAGGAAATCGGCGAGCTGGTCACCCAGACCCAAGCGTTCACCGCTGCCATCAACCAGGGCGACCTGGCCACCGCCAAGAAGCTCTATGCGCCGACCCGCGTGCACTATGAGTCCATCGAGCCGATCGCCGAGCTGTTCAGCGACCTCGATGCGTCCATCGACTCGCGCGTCGACGACCACGAAAAAGGCGTGACCGCCGAAGACTTCACCGGCTTCCACCGTATCGAATACGCGCTGTTCTCGCAGAACACCACCAAGGGCCTGGAAGCGCTGACCGCCAAGCTCAACAACGACGTCAACGACCTCAAGACCCGCGTCGACGGCCTGACCTTCCCACCCGAGAAAGTCGTAGGCGGCGCCGCAGCGCTGCTGGAAGAAGTCGCCGCCACCAAGATCTCCGGCGAAGAAGACCGCTACAGCCACACCGACCTGTATGACTTCCAGGGCAACATCGACGGAGCGAAGAAAATCGTCGACCTGTTCCGTGGCCAGATCGAGAAGCAAGACAAGGCCTTCCTGGCCAAAGTCGACAAGAACTTCGCCAGCGTGGACAAGATCCTGGCCAAGTACAAGACCAAGGACGGCGGCTTCGAGACCTATGACAAGGTCAAGGAAAACGACCGCAAGGCCCTGGTCGGCCCGGTCAATACCCTGGCGGAAGACCTGTCCACGTTGCGTGGCAAGTTGGGTTTGAACTGACCCAGGGGCCCGGCGACCGCTCAGCCATCAGCGGCGCAGCGGTCGCTATGCTCAAGCAGCTTGCGATCCGGGCGGTTTGGTAGGGTCTACCAGGCCCGTACCGACCAGAAAATAACAGCGCATTTTTTCGTCTACCGTCATCAGGTGAGGCATTGCCTTGCTCAAGCCCGCACTGACAGCGCCCCGGCTGGACAACTTGGACAGGCCTTTGGACGCGGCACTGATCAGGCGCGGATAACCATCCACCGGATTGAAGACCGCGTTCAAGAACAGTGCTGTCTGCTTGGAAAAATCAAATGCGGCGTCGCTGAAGCGCACCTTGGGTTCATTCCAGGACCAGGCAACCTTTGGGGTGCTCGGCGCGACGCGAGCGCTGAATCTGCCGATGGACGGCCGGCTGGTGTTTTTTGCCAGGGTCTTGAGCGAACGGATCAGCGACCGTGCCTGGCCTCCCGCACCGATCATCAAACCTGCGCCGTCCAACGCCAGACTTTGCAGGCCTTTGCCAAAATTACCATCGCGAAAGTCCTGATAGGCACCGACGAAGGGAACCAGCGATAGCAGCAGGTTGACATCCCGCGCATGGGCCTCGCGGCTTTTTTCCACGGGTAACTGGCCCTTTGCCCGTGCAAGCATGTCCTCGGCACTTTCGTAGAAATTGCGTTCGGTGATTTCAACGGCAATGTCCTCGATACGGTCTGACTGATAGGTATCAGGAACAAACGTTTCCCTGGTCACGTTTTCGGGGAGTGGGCGCGGCCCCCTGGTAACACCGACTTTATCGAGAATGACGTCGGAAGAACTGACGCCTTCGCGTGCCGGTGCACCGCTGGCATACGCATTGAAATCCAGGCCGACGTCATGACCGCGACGGATGTATTTGTCTGCAAGCAATTTGTACTTTGCCAGGTAGCTTCTGTCCGAGGCCACCTTATCCAGGGCATTCGTTACCTCAAGGCTGTCGTGTTTGACGATGTTTGCGCTGTAGAGCACTTCGTAATAGGTGACAGTATTGTCGTGAACTACACGCATCAATATCCCCTGCCGCGCGGTCACTGCCGCTCGGTCCTGGTCCGACTCCCACACCTGCTGTTTGCCAGTGGCCTTGCGCAACGTGAACAGTTCCACACTGCCCAGTTCAATGCGCTGGCGATCGACCAACGGCAACCCCGCGAACATCAGTTTGAGCTTGGTGACGAAGCCCATCTTTTGATCGTTGTGGTGACGGGTGACGGCGCTTTCCAGTAGGGGGTCCAAGGCGGGAAGCCGCTCGATGATTTCGTTGAGCTTTTGTCGAGCCGCTGCCGAATTCGTAGAGGACTCATCAATATGCCGATAGGGGGTATTCGAACGTTTACCAGCGTTGGACATATCGGTGGTCAAGACCCATCTGTCCTTGGTCAGATCGCCGCTCATGTACGCCTCGATCAGCGAGCGCGTACGCGGTTCGGAGCGCCTCAGGTTGCGGCGTTCGTCGGAGTCGGGGAGATGAACCTTCATCGCCTCCAATTGGCTGAGGCTGGTCTGAGGCACGGCCTTGAGCAACTCTTGGGTCGCCATCTGCCTGCGCGACGGCAAGGCGGTGCTCAAACGGTTGAACGAACGAGCCGAGAGTGTCCGTTGCCGCGAGAACACACTCGACGTTTTCTTGAGATCCTCCTGAGTATGCCGGCCTTGAGGCTTGTCCGGTATGACACCATTGAGCACTCCCCAGTCAAGCAATATGCCAAGGGCTTGCTCCTGCATGAGGGTGCGTTGACCATCGGACGTAGGCTCCAGGCCCGTCAGTGCGCAGACCTGCTGCTCATCCATCATCCGGGAGGTGCCTGGCAACATGCGTTCAGCCATCGCACAGCCAAGTCGCAATTCCGTCCACGCCGATGTGCCGATCTTGATGCCCTCGGGTAAGTCCCGGACCAGAAACTCGGGGGCTTTCCTCGCCAGCGCCACATGGGCCACCAGGAACGCAAGGCTTGGGTCCATTGCCTTGTTGTCACACAAATACTGCTCCAGAGCCCGGCGGACTTCACCCAGGGTGCGTCCCGCATTGCTGGGGCTGTAAAGCGCGTAACCGCCTATCGAACCCGCAGGCCCTTGCAAAACCGCAACAAGGATGTTGCCAAACGCTACAGCGTCCGGGCCCTGGCTCAACCTCCCAAGGTGAGCGTCGGGATCGGCACTCAGTGTTGCCGGGGTGTACATCGCGAGCGTAGCCAGCGGTTTGTAGTCCGGATCGCCCGGTTGTAGCGGGACCAACCCAGAATAATCACCCAAGGGCGGGGCCGGTGGCAGGACTGTGCGCAACCACCGAATGACGTTGCGGGTCGCCGCAGCCGTACGAGGTACGCCCAACCCCTTATGCTCAAGCAATTGGGCAACATCGTAGCTGGAGTGGGGCCCCATACCCTTGGCAGAGGCCGGCGATGGCTGGATCTTCAGTGTTGACCAATCGGTAGCACGGCTATCCGCCAGTGGCTGCACCTGCTCTTCAAGCAAATTCGCCAGGAAAGCGCGCTCATCCAGGTCACTGATCACGCCGCGCACATCGTCGAGCGCGGCCAAAAACCGAGGAGCTACCGTCAAGCCATGCGCCGCCACCTGGCCTTTGAGTGCCCGCTTCTGTTCAGTGGATTCACCGGGATCCAGGCCGTAGGCGTTCAGCACGACGTGCAGGGGCATACGAGGCTCATCAAGACTGACGCAAGGCAAGCCCTTATCGTCGGGGTCAAGCACATTGCGCATCGCCCGTAGATGCCGGCTCGCCTCCCCCCAGCCACTGTCGTCAGTACTGCTGAACGCTACGGGAGTGCGTATGCCCCCCGCGGCGGTGAAACCCTCTACGCGATCCTTGCGCAGTGTCAGGGTGTCCATTGCCAGGCCTTTGAGCGAGAACCAGGACTGAGAAGACGGTTGATCAAGCAACTGGCGGTAGAGGGCCAAGGCCGCACCGAGACTGCTGTCATCAGGGATTGCCACACTATTCTGGCCGCTGTCGAGGGCCTGTGCCAGACGCTCAGCCAAGGTGGAGTCTCCGACAGTGCCGGTGGCACTGGGCGACATAGGTAATGTCCAGGTGGGCGCCGCAATTGCGGGCGTACCGGGGCGTTCAGGGACAGTTTCGCAGGGGTTGTATGGGACAAGGGAAATTGAAGGTTGGGACATGGGCGCCAGGTCAGGCGCCGGAGTGGCTGGCGCGCAGATGACCGAACCGCTTTGGGCAAGAATAGATGGCATGTTGCTATCCTCTTTATGGCAAATCCATTGAGGGAAAAGCCGTGCCTCCTTGAACGGTTGGAAGGCACTGTAAGAGGGGAAAAGGCAGCCGTTCTATAAGCCGACGCCTAAAACCAGCGATGAAATCGGGCAGAGACTCTAGAGAATTCGATACAACAATCGCTCGATTCGTACCCGGCTGACCCGGCGCAGGAACTTGCCGACCGCCTCCGGGTAGTCCGGCAACGCCTGCAAGTCCTGGTAACGCTCGATTCGCGTGGTGTGCTGGAAAATCTGCGCCAACTCGGTACGTCTCGGCTCCAGCCACTCGCTCTTGGGATCATCGATCAGCAAGGCGTTTTCCAGGTCGAGGCGAAACGCGCGCGGATTGAGGTTGTTGCCGGTGAGCAAGGTGTAGCGCTGGTCGACCCACATGCCCTTGAGGTGGTAGGTGTTGTCGTCGTGGTGCCACAGGTGCAGGTTCAACTGGCCGTGGTCGATGTCGCGCTGATGGCGCTTGGCGAAACGGCGCAGGCTGATCTCGTACAGGTACGGCAGCGCGGCGATCACCTTGAACGGCTCGCTGGGCGGGATGTAGAAGTCGTTGGCGGTCTTGTCGCCGACGATGATATCGATCTTCACGCCACGCGCCAGGGCGCGGTTGATTTCGCGGGTCACTGGCAGCGGCAGGTTGAAGTATGGCGTGCAGATGGTCAGTTGATGCTGGGCACTGGCAATCAGCTCCAGGATCACTCGGCTCAACGGATTGTTCTTGCCCACGCCCAACAGCGGGCTGACCGACAGATGGCCGTTGGGCAATTGCCCGGCGGTGGTGTCGTATGCCGCGTGCTTGAGACGGCTACGCAGGTCGCCGATGTCGTTGCGCAGGCTGCGCGTAGTGGGCGGGTTGGGCAAGTCCAGGCGATGCACCGCCTTGGACGCCACCAGGCCGTGCTCCACCAGGTGCTGCATGGAGTCTGCGAGCGGTTGGCTGTGGATCAGGTGGTAGCGGTCGTAGCGGTATTTGTCGAACTTGTGCAGGTACACGTTGTTCAGGCTCGCGCCGCTGTAGAGCACCGTGTCGTCGATCACAAAGCCCTTGAGGTGCAGCACGCCGAACAGCTCGCGGGTTTGCACCGGCACGCCATACACCGGCACTTCACTGCTGTGGCTCTGGGTCATGGCCTGGTACCAGGCACTGTTGCCCGGCTGCTTGCCGGCGCCGATCAAGCCACGCTGGGCGCGCAACCAATCGACCACCACCACGATATCCAACTCCGGGCGCGCCGCCTTGGCGGCGTGCAGGGCGTCGTAGATCTCCTGCCCTGCCTCGTCCTGCTGCAAATACAGCGCGACGATGTAGATACGCCGTGTGGCCTGGGAGATTTTTTCCAGCAGGCAGCGACGATAGGCAGCAGCGCCGGACAGCACGTCAATCGCATCAGGAGTCAGGGGGAAACCGCGCAGTTTGGGCAACAGGGAGCGTTTGAAGAACGACGGCATAAGGCTCGCAATGGGTCGAATCCGAAGAGGCCCCGAGCTTACACCATGGGTGGGCCCAGGTCTTGCTGTGACGCATGGAAAAAATTTAATTGACCAAGAAGAACGATCGTTCTACTGTTCACGACATGAACGATATGACCAGTAATGAAACCCGCGACATCATCCTCGACGTCACCGAGAAGTTGATCTATCGCCATGGCATCGCCGCCACCGGCATGGACTTCCTGGTGAAAACCGCTGGTGTCTCGCGAAAAAGCATCTACCGCTACTTCGCCAATAAAGACGATTTGGTGATTGCCGCCCTGCAGCGTCGTGACGAGCGCTGGATGCAGTGGCTGCGCACAGAGGTGGAGTGTAGCGAAGGCACCGGCCAACGCCTGCTGGCGGTGTTCGATGCACTTAAAACCTGGTTTGGCTCCGCCGATTTCCGCGGCTGCGCCTTCATCAACACCAGCGGCGAAACCGGCGACCCGCAGGATCCGGTACGCCAGTTGGCCAAGACCCACAAACAGAAACTGTTCGAGTACCTGCTCGAACTGTGTCAAGCACATGGCACCCCCGACCCTGAGCGGCAGGCCGCGCACCTGCTGATCCTGATCGATGGCGCCATTACCGTTGCCCTGGTGATGGGCGATTCAACAGCTGCCGATAATGCGCAATGCATGGCGCAAACCTTGTTGGGACTTTGATCGCACAACGGCGCAACTTTCAACACACCCTGATTGTTTGAGGAACTGCCCCCATGTCATCGACTGCAGAAACACGTCCGCCCCTGCCGCCGTTTACCCGCGCATCGGCCATCGAAAAAGTGCGTTTGGCCGAAGACGGCTGGAACTCCCGCGACCCCCACCGGGTGTCCCTAGCCTACACCCTCGACACGCAGTGGCGTAACCGCGCCGAGTTCGCCCATAACCGCGAAGAAGCAAAAGGCTTCCTGACCCGTAAATGGGCCAAGGAGCTGGATTATCGGCTGATCAAGGAGCTGTGGGCGTTTACCGATAATCGCATCGCCGTGCGTTATGCCTATGAGTGGCACGACGATTCGGGCAACTGGTTCCGTTCCTATGGTAACGAGAATTGGGAATTCGACGAGAACGGCCTGATGGCCAATCGGTTTGCCTGCATCAACGACATGCCGATCAAGGAAAGCGAGCGCAAGTTCCACTGGCCGCTGGGACGGCGCCCGGATGATCACCCGGGGCTGTCTGACCTGGGTCTGTAAACCGTGGCGGCGATGGCGTTGCTGAAATCGCCATCGCCGCCAGGCCGGGCTCCTACAGGTTGTTGTCGGCTTCAGTCCTGATTGAGGCCGACTCGGTATAGCACGCCATCATCCTCATCTGTCAGCACATACAAAAAGCCATCCGGCCCCTGCCGTACATCGCGAACCCGCGCTTTCAAAGCGCCCAGCAAACGCTCCTCGTGAATCACCTTGTCACCGTCGAACTGCAAGCGGATCAGTTCCTGGCTGGCCAGCGCGCCGATGAACACATTGTGCTGCCAAGGCTTGAAGCGGTCTGCATCGTAGAATGCCATGCCGCTGATACCCGGTGATTTTTCCCAGACATGATGGGGCGGCACGGTGCCTTCTGCGGTCTTGCCTTTGGCTTCGGGAATCGGTGCCAGCGAGTAATTGATGCCGTGGGTCGCCAACGGCCAGCCGTAATTCTTGCCGCGCTCGATGATATTGATCTCGTCACCCCCGCGTGGCCCATGTTCATTTTCCCAGATCGTGCCACTCCAAGGATTCAGCGCCAGGCCCTGGGGGTTGCGCTGACCGTAGGACCAGATCTCCGGGCGCACGCCTGGCTGGCCGACGAAGGGGTTGTCATCCGGCACGCGGCCGTCGGGGTAGATGCGCACCACCTTGCCCTGCAGTTTGTCGAGGTCCTGGGCGGTCGGGCGGTCGTTGTTTTCGCCCAGGGTCACAAACAAATAACCGTCGCGGTCGAAGGCCAGGCGTGAACCGAAGTGATTGCCGGTGGACAGCTTCGGCTCCTGGCGCAGGATCACTTTGAAGTCGGTCAGGCCACTGAGGTCAGCCGCCAGACGTCCACGCCCTACCGCAGTACCGGCTGTTCCGCCCTTGCCGCCACCTTCGGCGTAGGAAAGGTAGACCATGCGGTCCTGCTTGAAGTCCGGCGACAGCACCACGTCCAGCAAGCCGCCCTGCCCCTTCGCCCACACTTCAGGCACGCCCGTCAGTGGCGCGGACAATTTCCCGTCAGGGCTGACAAAACGCAGGTGGCCAGGCCGTTCGGTGACCAGGAAACCTTGCTTGTCCGGCAGAAAAGCCACGGCCCAGGGATGGTCCAGGCCTTTGGCGATCGGTGTGACGGTGATGCTGCCTTGCTCGCTGGGGAACTGCTGGGCATCGGCTGCGAAACTGGCCGTCAACGGCAGTAGAGAGGTTGCGCACAGCGCGGCTAGCAGGGTTTTGCGTAGAAACATAAGACGGAATCCTTACCGGCGATTGCCGTTGGCATCATAAGTGGGGGCTTTGGTTTCGGTGGCCGGACGGCTGGGCGCAGCGTCGCGCTTGGGATAGCTGTTGCCAATGCCGCCGTTTTCCAGGGTCGGTGTGCGCGTGGTCGGCCCGGTCTGAATCCCGCGAATCGCCGGCGCGTTGGGCTGGGTGCCCTGCATGCTGTTGGGATTGGCCCGGTGGATCGGGCCGTTGTTGGCGTTGTTGCTGCCGGGCAGGTTTTGCGCCTGGGCCACGGGGATCAGGGCCAGACCCAACAGCAGCGCTGCAACGTGACGCATACAAGTGTTCATTGACAAAGCCTCTCGGGAGTGAGGAGTACGTGCTTTCGATAACACGCTACGCCTTGGGTTCGGCTTTCGACGCTAAATAGTTTCTCATCAGGTGTAACACGATCTGTCCGCGCATCTGCCAAGGGAAACTTTTCATATCGGCACCGAGTCACCAGAACACCCCCTCTACTCAAGGAGTCGCACCGATGCCACGAGCTATCTGGAAAGGCGCCATCAGCTTTGGCCTGGTGCACATCCCCGTGTCGCTGGTCTCGGCCACGTCATCGCAGGGCGTTGACTTCGACTGGCTGGACAAGCGCAGCATGGACCCGGTGGGCTACAAGCGCATCAACAAGACCACCGGCAAGGAAGTCACCAAAGACAACATCGTCAAGGGTGTGGCCTTCGAGAAAGGCCGCTACGTGGTACTCAGCGAAGAGGAAATCCGCTCGGCCCACCCCAAGTCGACCCAGACCATCGAGATCATCGCGTTTGTCGCCAGTGACCAGATCCCGTTTCAGAACATCGACACGCCCTACTTCCTGGCACCGGACAAGCGCGGTGGCAAGGTTTACGCGCTGCTTCGGGAAACGCTGAGGAAGACCAAAAAAGTCGCGCTGGCCAACGTGGTCCTGCACACCAAGCAGCACCTGGCGGCACTCATGCCGCTGGAGTCGGCGCTGGTATTGGTGATGCTGCGCTGGCCCGCCGAAGTGCGCAGCCTGGACGAACTGGAACTGGGCAGCGACGTGACCAAACCCAGCCTGGCCAAGGGTGAACTGGACATGGCCAAGCGCCTGGTCGACGACATGAGCGCCGACTGGCAGCCCGATGAATATCGCGACAGCTTCCAGGAAAAGATCATGGCGCTGGTGGCCAAGAAGGCCAAGGCCGGCAAGATCGAGGATGTGGAAACCAGCCAGGACAGTGAAGAGCGCAAGTCCGCCGATGTGATCGACCTGACGGAGTTACTCAAGCGCAGCCTGGCCGGCAAACCCGCCAAGAAGCCCGCCGCGAAGAAAACCACCAAGGCGTCATAAGCCATGCCAAAGCCCCTCAGCGAATACAACCGCAAGCGCGACTTCGGCGTCACCGGCGAACCGGCGGGCAATGCGCCCGCAGGAACACGCAACGCTTCGGCGCTGTCCTTCGTGATCCAGAAACATGACGCGCGCAACCTGCACTATGACTTCCGCCTGGAACTGGATGGCGTACTGCTCAGTTGGGCAGTGCCCAAAGGGCCCAGCCTGGACCCGACGCAGAAGCGCCTGGCCGTGCATGTCGAAGATCACCCTCTCAGCTACGGCAGTTTCGAAGGCAGTATCCCGGCGGGCCAATACGGCGCCGGGGACGTCATCGTGTGGGACCGCGGTGTGTGGCAACCCCATGACGACCCGCGCAAGGCCTACGCCGCCGGCAAGCTCAAGTTCACCCTGGTCGGCGAAAAGCTGTCCGGCGATTGGACACTGGTCCGCACACGCCTGAAAGGCAGCGGCGATAAGGAACAATGGCTGCTGATCAAGGAAAAAGACGCGCAGGCACGACCTGCCCAAGACTACGATATTGTCCAGGCCCAGCCCGACAGCGTGCTCAGCGACGCCTCGCTGAGTAAGCCAAAACCACGCGCAAAAGCCCGAAAAACCAGCGTCGCCCTCCCCGAGCACTTCACCCCGCAATTGGCCACCCTGGTGGATCGCGCCCCCGAGGGCGATTGGCAGTACGAAATCAAGTTCGACGGTTACCGCATGCTTGCGCGCATCCGCGACGGCGAGGTGCGGCTGTTCACGCGCAACGGCCACGACTGGACCGACCGCCTGCCGCGCCAGGCCAAGGCCTTGCAAGCCCTCAAGCTCAAGGACAGTTGGCTCGATGGCGAGGTGGTCAGCCTCAACGGCGATGGCCTTCCGGACTTCCAGGCGCTGCAGAACGCCTTTGATATCGGACGCAGCCTGGACATTGTCTACTACCTGTTCGATGCGCCGTTCCTGGATGGCCAGGATCAGCGCCAGGCCCCCGTCGAAGATCGCCGTGCAGCGCTGAAGACTGCGTTGTCCGGCAGCAGAAGCAAGCTATTACGCTTCTCCGAAGCCTTTACTGCCCATCATCGGGACATCTTTGAAAGCGCCTGTGACCTGGCCCTCGAGGGCGTCATCGGCAAGCGCCTGGGCAGCCCATACGTGTCCAGTCGCAACACCGATTGGGTCAAGCTCAAATGCCGCCTGCGCCAGGAATTCGTGATCGTCGGCTACACCCGTCCGCAGGGCTCGCGCAGTGGTTTCGGTGCACTGCTGCTGGCAGTGAATGACACCTCGGGATTGGTGTACGCCGGACGCGTGGGCACCGGGTTTGATCAAGCGTCACTGAAGGCGATCCATGCGCAACTCAGGCCATTGGAGCGTGAGTCATCGCCGCTTGAAAAAGCCCTGACCAGCGCCCAGGCCCGTGACGTGCACTGGGTGGAACCGACACTGGTCGGCGAAGTGCAGTTTGCCGAATGGACCCGTGAGGGGGTGATCCGCCAGGCGGCGTTTGTCGCAATGCGCACCGACAAACCGGCCGCACAGGTCATTCATGAGCAACCGCGCACGGTCAAATCCATGAAACCTGCGAAAAAAACCACTGACACCGTGAAGATCACCCACCCGGACCGCGTGATCGATAAGCAGAGCGGCATGCAGAAGGAGCAACTGGCGCAGTTCTACAACAGCATCAGCGAGTGGATCCTGCCTTTTCTGCGTCACCGTCCCGTGTCACTGCTGAGGGCACCCGAAGGCATCGACGGCGAACAGTTCTTCCAGAAACATTCGGAGCGCCTGGCCATTCCCAACATCAAGCAGTTGGAACAGGCACTCGATCCCGGCCATGCGCGCCTGATGGAAGTCGACAGTGCCAAGGCGTTGCTCGGGGCGGTGCAAATGGGCACCGTGGAGTTTCATACCTGGGGCGCCACTGTCGACAAGATCGAAACTCCGGACCTGTTTGTACTCGACCTCGACCCCGACCCGGCGCTACCGTGGAAAAGCATGCTGGAAGCGGCGCAACTCACCCTCTCGGTCCTGGACGAATTGGGCTTGCAAGCCTTCGTCAAAACCAGTGGCGGCAAAGGCCTGCACCTGGTCGTGCCGCTGGCGCGCCGAGATGACTGGGACACTGTCAAGGCATTCGCCAAAGCGATTGCCCAATTCATGACCGAGCAACTGCCCGAACGCTTCACCGCGACGTCAGGGCCAAAAAACCGGGTGGGCAAGATCTTCATCGACTACCTGCGCAACGCAAGGGGCGCCAGTACCGTGGCCGCTTATTCGGTAAGGGCGCGGCCAGGTTTGCCGGTGTCGGTACCGGTCAGTCGCGAGGAATTGAAGGGATTGCACGGGGCCCAACAATGGACCGTCGCCAATCTGCAGCAGCGCTTGGACGGCTTGAAGAACGATCCCTGGGACGGCTATACCAATCGACAGAAGATCAGCAAAAAGATGTGGGACAAACTGGACGCCCATCCACCGGAGTGAATGGCGCCCGAAGCACTCAGATCAGCAGGAAAATGGCGGCCAACCCTGCAAAGATCGCCCATTTTTCCAGGTAATAACGCGTACGGTTGCGCTTTTTCAGCTCTTTGCCGCGCAAGCGAATCTTGTACAGCCGGGTGAAGGCGCGGTTGAGCCCGCCCGTCTTGTCACCGGCATCGTTGGGCGAGCCCGCAGCCGCCATTACGTTGCGGCTGAACCAGCGATTGAACGCAGCGGCCCAACGGTATTTCATCGGGCGCTCGATATCGCAGAACAGAATGATGCGGTTCTGCTGCGTCGTGTTTTCCGCGTAGTGGATGTAGGTCTCGTCAAACATTACCGGCTCGCCATCACGCCAGTAGTAGTTCTCACCGTCCACGTTGATGTAGCAGCCCGGGTCGTTCGGCGTGTCCAGGCCCAGGTGATAGCGATACGAGCCCGCATACGGGTCGCGATGGCGCACCAGCCTGGACCCCGGCGGCAGTTCGGCGAACATCGCGGCCTTGATCGAACCGATGCCCTGCACCAGCTCGGTGGTACGCGGGCACAGCTTCATCGCCGACGGGTGGCTGTCGCCATACCATTTCAGATAGAAGCGCTTCCAGCCGGACTTGAAGAACGAATTGAAACCTACGTCGTTGTACTGTTCCGAGCGCTTGATTTCGCCGGCGCGCAGCAGGTTCTGGCCTTCCTCGCGAATCTCCTGCCAATGCTCCTGGAGCGGGCTCAGGTCCGGGAAATCGCTGGGCGACAGGTAAGGTCGGCTGGGCAGCCTGGAAAAGAGGTAGAGAAAGCAGTTGATCGGCGCCAGGAAGGTCGAATGATCACTGAGTTGGCGCCCCAGCTTGTGCCGCACCCGCCCACGCAGGTGTACATACGCAATCGAGGCAACGTAGAGAATAACAATGATGAGTTTCAAGGGATTTCGTCACAAGTCAGAAGAGAACAGGCTGCTCCTGCGTGCCCACAACGGACGAGGATGGATAGCAGCACCTGAAATCACAATTCACACAATCGGCACGACCGGCTGAGTGACCACCCGGCGCGTGGCCCTTTGCAGTTATTTAGCCACAGGTTGTAACCAAAAGTTAACTAAGAATTGTGAAAAGCTGTCTTCTGACGGATGTTGCGAAGGCGCACAACCACTGGGCATGAACCGCCGTTGTGCGCGATGCTGTTACAGCAAAGGTTCATCGTCCTTGCGCTCTCGGCGGGAAAAACGCCCCTCTTCCAGCGGCGAGTAAGGTGCCGGTTGTCCACGATTCTGCACAACGTAGCGGATCAACGCGATGACCAGCCCCAGCACCAGCCCTGCAGTCAGGCTCAAGGCAACCACCAGCGCTTTCTTCGGCTTTATCGGCGCCAGCGGCTCTTGGGCGCGACGATCAATGGTCACCAGTTTGAGGTTGCTCATATCGATGTTCAAGTTGCGCAACCGCGCGACTTCGGCACGCAGCGGTTCGACATCCTGCAGGAAAATGTCCTCATTGTCGCGCCTGCGCAGTACCTCGACCTTACGGTTCACCTCTAACATTTGCAATTCTTTGCCGATCTCGGCGACGCGGGCGTTGGTGAAATCGTCGCTGGTGCGTCGCTGGAGTGCATCGCGCTCCGCTTCAAGCGCATTGGAGCCCATGAAATACAGCGGGATTTTCTGGTTGTTGACTTCAGTACGCATGACCTGCCCGCTTCCACCGCGTGATGCATCCGCCATTGCCGACGGCGTCGTCGGGGTTTTGATTCCCAGGGACTTGGCAATGGCGATGGCCTCGGTCAGTTCTGCCAGCCGATCACTGCGCTCCATCTTCATCTGCAGACGCAGCGCACTGAGCTCATCTTGCAACTGGGCACGCTTGAGCCGGTCGCTTTCCAGCAGTGAGGCGATCTTCGACTCTTTCTCGTTCTCATAATTGGCGCGAGCGGCATCAATCTTGCCCTTGAGCTCGTTCAAGCGGTTATTGACGATCACCTTGAGGTCCGCGCCCACTTGCTCGCGCTCGGCGCCAATAGCGTAATCGACAAACCCGTTGAGAATCGCCACACCATCGACATCGGCGGGGTACTGCAACTCCAGGCGGATGTAACTGCTCAACGAGTCAGCCTTTTTGGGGTCAGGCAGAATGAGGTTGACCGCGTTGCGATTGAAGTCTTCGAAAGACTGCTCCAGGCTTTGGCCTGGTTTCTGAAATGCCTTGAACAATTGCTGGTGCGACTTGAAAAATTCCAGCCGTGTTTCGTAAGAGTCCAATTGCGACCCCACCTTTGACAGCGCATCGGCGGGCGGTAGCTTATAAACCTCGGAACGGTTCAACGCGTCCAGCTCATTCAGCGCGGCAGGACGCAATACACTACTGACCTCATAAGTCCGGGGCGCCAAAAGCGCGTAACCGCCCCCCAAAACCCCCGCAATGATCGCACACCCAAGGACCAGTCTTTTTTGCCGCCAGATCGAATGAAAGAGGTCGTACAGGTCAATTTCATCTGATGAAGGAGTCACATGAAGCGGGACGTTTCGATTCAAAATTAGCTCACCTAAAAAAATGACATTAAACGGCCATCACCGCAAATGTTTGGAAAGCCCGTTGAAGGGCCAGGGGCAACGCCCTGCGACACCGATGTACAAGTCTTCGGAGCAATCTGACAACTCAGGGTAATGAAAAATCCCAACCCATTAAACTATGTTCGCCGCGCGTTGCGTAAATATTCCTACAGACATCAACGACTGGAAATATGCTTGTCATAAGAATAGACAACTTCAGTTGAATAATTGCCTTGAAACCGAAATAAACCCGAAAGGACTCTCTATGCCGATTACTCGCGATCCGGATTACCAACTGCTCCAAGGCGTCTGGGAGCAAATCGCCCTTGAAGACAACGGCGTGCCAAACCCCGTTGACGATGCCCATAGCGCGCCCGGTGCACTGACCACCATCAGCGGTGACCAATTTGAAGTGCTTACGGTCAATGGTGAAGTGCTCCTGGCTGGCCAGTTTTTCCTCGACAGCCGCACACTTCCTAAAAGCATCACTTGGATCGATTCCATCGGCGAAGATGCCGGCAAGCGATTGCCCGCAAGCTATCGCCTGGAAGGGGATGAATTCGTTTTTATCGCTGCAGATGAAGGCATGCCCAGGCCAATCATATTCAATACCGGCCCAGGTCAAACCATGCGTACTTTCGTGCGTCGCGCCTGACCAGCGCGTTTTTGCTTTTGGAAAAGCCCTCTCACTCAAGACGCCTGGTGGCGGTCAAGGTAAAGCACATCGGCAATTGTGCGGGCTGGTGCTCGTACTGGTCGTACAGTTCTTCGCGATTGGAATGGGGATATTCCTGCAGGTGGCCGATCTGCAACTGCGCGCCGATCGCGGCACTGACTATGTCGCCTAAGGTATGCACGTACCAATAGGAGGTCGGTCCGGCCACTTCACCCTGGCCTTCATAGACAATCGACTCCTGCAGCACGAACGGCTCGCGCTGAAAGTAGGAACTGGCCGGCAGGAATGGGTTTTGCGCCCGGGGATCGAACACCTCCAGAAACGGGTGGGTTTCATACATCACCAACGTGCCCCCCGGCTTGAGGGTGCGCGCAACATGCTGCATGAACAGCGCTGCATCCGGCATCCAGCCCAACACCCCAATCGTAACCAGGGCAATATCGAAGCGCCCGTGCAACGCTGGCGGCAGATGATGGATGTCACTCTCGATGAACTCAGGGTTGTGCGGCGAGACATCGGCCAACTCCCGGGCCTGCTGGAGGAACGCCGGGGATTGATCCACCCCTACCACCGAACGTGCGCCCAGGCCAAACAGCGACAGGCTTTCGCGGCCATTGTTGCAGCACAGCTGCACCACGTCCTTGCCGGCCACGCCAACGTCCTGCAGCAACCCGGTAATCGTGGGGTCCAGGCAGGAAAAGGCCGCCTGGCCGACGCTGTTGAGCAACGCGTTCCAGGTGTCGGTGGTCTTGTGCAGGCCGGCCGATTGATCCCAGGCGTCTTTGTTGCAGGCAATTGCCTGTTGAGCTGAGGGCATGTCCATTGCGTCTCCAGGTAATCCATAAAAAGGGGCTCAGAAAATAAGCCATGTCCCCACGGAATAAAACCCAGCTAATGCACGAAACTTAACGCAAGGCCAACGGGTCACTAACGCAATGCGTGTTCAGTCCTTGAACACCGCTTGCGAAGTGCTCGCCGTGGCCAACCATTCCGACCTGCGTAATACCTTGTCCCTCGACAGCCTGAATTTCTTCCTCGCGGATGTGCGCGACGGCCTCGGTCCCTACCTGGCCATTTACCTGCTGGCCGTGCACAAATGGGACCCGGCCAGCATCGGCGTGGTCATGACCCTGGCAGGCATCGCGGCATTGATCACCCAAGGCCCGGCGGGCGCGTTGATCGACCGCACCCGCAGCAAGCGCGCGGTGATTGCGCTGGCCGCCATTGTGGTAACCGTCAGTTGCCTGATGCTGCCCTTTGTCAGCTCGTTCAGCCTGGTGGCATTGACACAGGCAGCCAGCGCTGTCGCTGCCTCGGTGTTCGCGCCGGCGATTTCCGCGATTTCCCTGGGAATCACCGGACCGCGCGCGTTCACCCGCCGCACCGGACGCAACGAAACCTTCAACCACGCCGGCAATGCCGTGGCTGCCCTGTTGGCCGGCGGCCTGGCCTACTTGTTTGGTCCGGTGGTGGTGTTTTACCTGATGGCGTTCATGGCGCTCGCCAGCATCATTGCGATCAGCTGTGTGTCCGCCGAGGCCATCGACCATGAAGTGGCCCGCGGCTTCGACCCGGAACATCACACCGACCATGAACAACCATCCGGGATGAAAGTGCTGCTGGCCAATCGTCCGCTGTTGCTGTTTGCCATTTGCTGCGCCCTGTTTCACTTGGCCAACGCCGCCATGCTGCCTCTGGTCAGCCAGAAACTGTCGCAGATCAACCTGCAGATGGCCACGCCGCTGACTTCGGCATGCATCGTCGCCGCGCAGTTGGTGATGGTACCGATGGCCTGGCTGGTCGGACTCAAGGCTGACCTGTGGGGGCGCAAACCGTTGTTGATGATCGGCTTCATGATCCTGCCGCTGCGCGGCGTGCTCTACACCTTGTCCAATGATCCTTACTGGCTGGTGGCCGTGCAAATGCTCGACGGCATTGGCGCGGGGATCTTCGGCGCGCTGTTCCCGGTGATCGTCAAGGACCTGACCCAAGGCACCGGCCGCTTCAACGTCAGCCTGGGCGCCCTCTCCACCGTGTTTGGCCTGGGCGCGGCGTTGAGCAGCAGCCTGGCGGGTTTCGTGGTGCAGCAAGCCGGCTACAACGCTGCCTTCCTGACGCTTGCCGGCGTTGCGGCGCTGGCCTTGGCGTTGTTATGGCTGGCGATGCCGGAGACCTTGGAGAAACCTTCCTTCGCCGGACATACAACTGTCGCCTGACATATGCGACAATGCGCGCCAAATTCCAACACACATCCCCCATTTTCTGCTCAGCGACCGGGTTTCGCGCCTTGATGTCGCTGTTGACGCATGCCTGAAGGCTCTTGCCAACACGCTCGCAACCCATTGATAGGTAAAGTAATTGATCTCCACAGCTAACATCACCATGCAGTTCGGCGCCAAGCCGCTCTTCGAGAATGTCTCGGTCAAGTTCGGCGCTGGCAACCGTTATGGCTTGATCGGTGCCAACGGTTGCGGCAAGTCGACCTTCATGAAAATCCTCGGCGGCGACCTCGACCCATCCGGCGGCCAGGTCATGCTGGAACCGAACGTACGCCTGGGTAAACTGCGCCAGGACCAGTTCGCGTACGAAGAATTCACCGTGCTCGACACCGTGATCATGGGCCATGAAGAGCTGTGGAAGGTCAAGGCCGAGCGCGACCGCATCTACTCGTTGCCGGAAATGAGCGAAGAAGACGGCATGGCCGTGGCCGAGCTGGAAACCGAGTTCGCCGAGATGGACGGCTACACCGCCGAATCCCGCGCCGGTGAGCTGCTGCTGGGCCTGGGCATTCCCCTGGAACAGCACTTCGGCCCGATGAGCGAAGTGTCTCCAGGCTGGAAACTGCGCGTATTGCTGGCCCAGGCGCTGTTCTCCGATCCTGAAGTGCTGTTGCTCGACGAACCGACCAACCACCTGGACATCAACACCATCCGCTGGCTGGAAAACATCCTGACCCAGCGCTCCAGCCTGATGATCATCATCTCTCACGACCGTCACTTCCTGAACAGCGTGTGCACCCACATGGCTGACCTGGACTACGGCGAGCTGCGCCTGTTCCCGGGCAACTACGACGAGTACATGACCGTGGCGACCCAGTCCCGCGAGCAACTGCTGTCGGACAACGCCAAGAAGAAGGCGCAGATCTCCGAACTGCAATCCTTCGTCAGCCGCTTCTCGGCCAACGCCTCCAAAGCCAAGCAGGCCACCTCCCGTGCCAAGGCGATCGACAAGATCCAGCTGGCCGAAGTCAAGCCGTCGAGCCGGGTCAGCCCGTTCATCCGTTTCGAGCAGAACAAGAAGCTGCACCGCCAGGCAGTCATGGTCGAAAAAATGGCCAAGGGCTTCGACGGCAAGCCGCTGTTCAAGGACTTCAGCTTCCAGGTCGAAGCTGGCGAACGCGTGGCGATCATCGGCCCGAACGGTATCGGCAAGACCACCCTGCTGCGCACCCTGGTCAACGAACTGACCCCGGACGCCGGCAGCATCAAGTGGACCGACGCCGCGGAACTGGGCTACTACGCCCAGGACCATGCGCATGACTTCGAAGACGACGTGACCCTGTTCGACTGGATGGGCCAGTGGACCCAGGGCGAGCAAATGATCCGTGGCACCCTGGGCCGTATGCTGTTCTCCAACGACGAGATCCAGAAGTCGGTCAAGGTGATTTCCGGTGGTGAGCAGGGCCGCATGCTGTTCGGCAAGCTGATCCTGCAAAAGCCGAACGTACTGATCATGGACGAACCGACCAACCACTTGGACATGGAATCCATCGAAGCGCTGAACCTGGCGCTGGAGAACTACCCAGGCACGCTGATCTTCGTCAGCCACGACCGTGAGTTCGTCTCGTCCCTGGCCACCCGTATCATCGAGTTGAGCGCCACCGGCGTGATCGACTTCAGCGGCAGCTATGACGACTACCTGCGTAGCCAGGGTGTGGTGTTCTAAAGCACTCCGCCAAAAAGCCGTGCCAAGCGGGCCCGTTGTGATTGAACGGGCCCGCTCGCCACAACAGCATCGTTTACCGCACAAAGCCTATTCATCAGACAAAGTCGTTAGCCAGCTTCCTTTTCCCCCGCGCCCTTGCCATCATGCCCGCACCGCCCGCCCGCGAACGAGTGCCCATGCCTGCCGCCGCCCCCAGCTCGATATCGATCACCCTGCAGATCGTTTCCATTGTCTTCTACACCTTCATCGCGTTTATCTGCATCGGCCTGCCGATTGCGGTGATTCCTGGCTATGTACACGAACAACTGGGTTTCAGCGCGGTAGTGGCCGGGATCACCATCGGCTCGCAGTACCTGGCGACGCTGCTCAGCCGCCCCATGGCCGGGCGCATGTCAGACAACGTCGGCACCAAGCGTGCGATCGTGCTGGGCCTGGCCGGGATTCTGGTGAGTGGCGTACTGACGTTCTTCGCCACGCTGGTGGCAAGCCTGCCATCGTTGAGCCTGGGCATCCTGATCGTCGCGCGGCTGCTGCTGGGGGTGGCCCAGGGGCTGATCGGCGTGGGCACCATCAGTTGGTGCATGGGCGCGGTGGGTGCGGAACACACCGCACGGTCGATCTCGTGGAATGGTATTGCCTCCTACGGTGCCATCGCGATTGGGGCACCGCTTGGCGTGGTGATGGTCGCGGAATATGGCTACCACAGCCTCGGCATCGCACTGGCGGTATTGTCCGCGCTAGGGCTGGTGCTGATCCGCAATAAACCCTCGGTGCCGGTGGTACGTGGCGAGCGGCTGCCGTTCTGGGCGGTATTCGGACGTATCGCGCCGTTTGGCGCCAGCCTGTGCCTGGCTTCGATTGGCTACGGCACCCTCACCACCTTTATCACCCTGTACTACCTCAATCGTGGCTGGGCCGGCGCGGCTTACTGCCTCACGGTATTCGGCGTGTGCTTTATCCTGTCGCGACTGGTGTTTATCTCTGCCATCAGCCGTTTCGGCGGTTTTCGCGCAGCCGTTGCCTGCATGACCATCGAGACCCTCGGCCTGACCCTGCTGTGGCTGGCGCCGTCCACCGGGGTGGCATTGATCGGCGCCGGGCTGACCGGCTTTGGCTTGTCGCTGGTGTACCCGGCGCTGGGTGTGGAAGCCATCAAGCAGGTGCCCAACAGCAGCCGTGGCGCGGGGCTGAGTGCGTATGCGGTGTTTTTTGACCTGGCCCTGGCGATTGCCGGGCCGTTGATGGGCGCCGTGGCGCTGAACCTCGGCTACGGCTGGATCTTCTTCTGTGCCGCACTGTTGTCGGTCACGGCCCTGGGCGTGACCCTGCTGCTTATGCGCCGCGCTTACTGATCAGCTGTCTGCAAGCCCGCCCGGGTAGATTGGCCGAGGGTGTGACTGAAGAACCGCCCCGCCTCGGAGATCAGGTCGCGGTGAATGCCTTCGCGATCAACCCCATCGGCATCCGTGCAGATCGCCGGCATTGTTGCCAACTGATCGCTGTCGCACGGCGCCATGAACACGAAGTGCCCTGCCCCGGCCAGTAGCTTGAAGTCCGGCGGCTCCGGCAGTTTGCGCGCCAGCGCGGCGGCGTTCTTGTCCACCGCCACCAACTTGTCACCGTCGCCGCTGTAGAGCAGCACGGGCACATGCACATCGGCCAGGGTGTGACGGCCGAACATCAGGCTCAGCGGTGCCATCAACATCAAGGCATGAATGCGCGGGTCGGATTGCGGTTGCAGGTCATCACGGTCCACCACCAGTTCACCCTTGGTGGTGCATGCGTCGCGATCTTCCGGACGCTCCTGGCAATACCGGCGCAGGCGGTCGAAATCCGGCTTGGCGCCGGCCAGGATCAACGCGGTCTCACCCCCGGCTGAATAGCCAATGACACCCACCTGGTCCACGTTGACGAATGGCGAGAGCATCGGGTCGCCCAGGGTGGCGGTGATCGCTTCGGAAATCTGGATCGGCCGCCCGTACAAGTTGCTCACCGTGCCCAGGCGACTGTGATCCTTGTAGTTGTCGCCAGGGTGCAGCACCGCTACCACTACAAAGCCCTTGCGCGCCAGGGAGGTGGCCAGGTCATGCAGCGCCAGCGGCGTGCCGGTGTTGCCGTGGGACAGCATCAGCATCGGGAAACGGCCGATGGCGATCTTGGCGTCTTCGGTAGCGGCGACGTGGTAGGCGCCCAGTTGCGTGGTGTGCTCAAGGCCGGTGGACGGGTAGAACGCCACGGCTTTCATCGGCTGCAGGTCCAACGGATCCAGAAACGTCATGCGATGGAAGCCCACACTCCAATGCGGGTGCGGCGCAGGTGCGGCGTGCACTGAAATCAGGCCGCCGAGCAGGGAAAGAACCATAACGGCACAAAGACGCATCATGGGGATGTCCACCTTTGCTGCGTGAGAACCGACATATCGAAAAAAGTCCAGGGTGTTAAACCCATGCTTGCACAACCTGGGCCAAAGTAATGACAACGCACAAACGAAAAAACTCCGTACTCCGTTCGCTTTGAGGCGAGCAGAATACAGAGTTTAGGCGCCCGGCTTCAGAATGAAACCGAGCAAAGGCGGAATTTACACAAGCCTTACGCGGTGGCGAACAATTGTTCGTTGATGACCACGTTGGCGTCGTTCAGGGCTTTGCTGCGCACTTCATCACCGTAGGCCAGGCCTTCGGCGCGTACGATTTCGATATCGGTGATACCCAGGAAGGCGAACAGCAGCTTCAGGTAGCCTTCATGGGCAGCACCCGAGGCCTGGCCAGCGTGCAGGCCGCCCGCGGTGGACACGATGATCACCTTCTTGTTGCCGCACAGGCCTTCAGGGCCGGCTTCGCTGTAGCGAAAAGTCTGGCCGGCGACGGCGATACGGTCGATCCAGGCTTTCAACTGGGTCGGAATGGTGAAGTTGTACATCGGTGCGCCAACTACTACTGCGTCGGCGGCGAGGAATTCAGCCAGCGACGAAGCGCTCAGGTCAGCCTCATGCTTCTGCGCGGCATCACGCAGTTCGGCGGCGGTGCCTAGGGCGCCGAGGGTTGCGCCGGAAAAGTGGTTGATGCCTTCGCTGGCCAGGTCACGGTAGGTCACTTCCACACCCGGCTCAGCCGCTTGCCAGGCCTTGACCACGCCCGCGCTGAGCTGACGGGACGCCGAGTTGTCGCCGAGGATGCTGGAATCGATATGCAACAGTTTCATGCGGAATCTCCAAGTGAGGATCGCCGTGGGGCGTTCGAGTGAGGTCCATCCTACAGATGATCCGAATAAAGGATTAGACCATTGAAACGCGACTGTTTGTCCCGCCAGCAGGACAATGTTCAATGGGACGACACGTAAATCGACGCCGACGTAGGCGCCGGCAACGCATAGGTGCGTTTCATCCACTGGATTTCCGCCTGGGGTGTGCGCCCGAAGAAGCGCTTGAACTCGCGACTGAACTGCGAAGGGCTTTCATAGCCGACCTTGGCACTTGCCGTGGCGGCGCTGATATCGCTGCGCAGCATCAGCAAACGCGCCTGGTGCAGGCGCGTGGACTTGAGGTACTGCATCGGCGAGGTGTCGGTGACCGTGCGGAAATGCGCGTGAAAGCTCGGCACGCTCATCATCGCCTCCCGGGCCAACGCCTCCACGTCCAGGTGCTGGGCATAACACCCATGGATCTTGCGAATCGCCCGCGCCACCTTGCCGAACTGCCCCTGGCGATTCAACGCGGCGCGCATCGAACCGCCCTGCTCGCCCGTAAGGATCCGGTAGTAGATTTCGCGCATCAACGCCGGGCCGAGGATGTGCGCGTCCATCGGCGTGCCCATGGCTTGCAGGAAGCGCAACAGCGACTCGCTGAGCAAGTCATCCATGGGCGATGAATACATGCCCCGCGGTTTGGCGTCGACCAGCGCCGGAAACTCATCCAGCGCCACCATCAGTTCGGCCGCGAGGGTGAAGTCCAGGCGCAGGTACACCGCCAGCATGGGCTCGGCTTCGCTGGCGTCGGTCTCCATGGTGAACGGCACCGGCACTGACACCACCAGGTAGTGCCGGGCGTCGTACAGGTAAACCTCATCCCCCAGGTAACCGCGCTTGCGCCCCTGGCAGACCATCACGATGCCGGGGTCATACAGCACCGGCACCCGCTGCAAAGGGCGGTTGGAGCGCAGGAAGCGCACGTCATCCAGAGCGCTGAGGTTATAGCCCTCGACAGGCGCCAGGGTGTCCATCAGCGCGATGATTCTGTCTGTACGGTCCATGGATCCTGGCCTCTGTGCAAAGTGCCACGGTAGCGCGCAATCCGCATCCAGGCTACGGCCTCATAGGAATAGGCAATCAGCACATTGGAATGGATATTCGCTCAAACACTGTCTCTGCGTAGCCTGGAACCGCACTTTCAGCCCTCGGAGACTCCCCATGCTTATCGTCTACAACCCTGCTAACGGCGAAGAAGTCGGCCGCGTCGCCCAGAACACCACCCACCAGGTCAAGGCCGCCGTCGACCGTGCCTGCGCCGCCTTTCCCGCATGGTCGTCCAGGCTGGCCAAGGAGCGCAGCGACCTCCTGCGCCACTGGCATGACGCAGTCAAAGCCGACAAGGAAGCCTTCGCCGAATTGCTCTGCCGCGAAAACGGCAAATGCCTCAGTGAAGCCCGTGGCGAGATCGACTACGGCCTGGGCTTTATCGAGTGGTATGCCGAAGAGGCCAAGCGCGTGTACGGCGACACGATCCCCACCCATGACCGCAACGCCAATGTGCTGGTGACCAAGGAAGCCATCGGCCCGGTCGCGGCCATCACCCCATGGAACTTCCCGTTCATGATGATCACCCGCAAGGTCGCCACGGCCCTGGCCGCCGGTTGCACCATGGTGATCAAACCCGCCGAGGATACACCGCTGACGGCCTTCAAATTGCTGGAGTACGCACGCAAGGCTGGCATCCCCGAAGGCGTGCTGGAGGTGGTAGCGGGCGACCCCAGGGAGATCGGCCTGATCCTCACGGGCGACCCGCGTATCCGCAAGATCTCGTTTACCGGTTCCACCGGCGTTGGCAAATTGCTTGCCGCACAATGCGCGGCAAGCATCAAGAAGATGACCCTGGAGCTGGGCGGCAACGCGCCGTTTATCGTGTTCCAGGACGCCGATCTGGATGAGGCGGTGAAGGGACTGGTCGGTGCCAAGCTGCGCAACTCAGGCCAGGTATGCATCTCGCCGAACCGGATATTTGTGCAGCACAGCATCCTCGAGGACTTCATCCAGCGCGTGCAGCATGCAGTGGCCGGGATCGAAGTGGACCAGGGCCTGCGTGAAGGTTTTGTGGTCGGCCCGCTGGTCAATCAAGCGGGCTTTGACAAGGTCGTGCGCCTGGTGGAAGCCGCCAAGGCTGCCGGAGCCAGCGTGCTGATGGGCGGCAGGCCCCACGCCAAGGGCGGCCTGTTCTACGAGCCGACGGTGTTGACCGGTTTGCGGGACGACTCCCCCCTGGCGACCGAGGAGATCTTCGGGCCGGTGTTCGCCATCTACTCGTTCAAGGACGAAGAAGAAGTGATCGCCCGCGCCAACCAGACGGAGTTCGGCCTGGTCGCCTATGCCTACACCAGCGCGCTGGGGCGATCGTTGCGCCTGTCGCGCCAGTTGGAGGCCGGCATGGTGATTCTCAACTCAGGCTCGGTCGGCACTGCCTCGGTGCCGTTTGGCGGGATCAAGCAGTCCGGGTATGGCCGCGAAGGCAGCTATTACGGGATCGAAGAGTATGTGCAGGTGAAGTATGTGTTGATGGGCGGTGCGCATTTGTAGTGGATTTGCCCTCGTCAGGCGCGGATAGTTCGTCCCATTGACAGGACAATGGGCTGACCATGCAAGACCTCAACGACCTCTATTATTTCGCCAAAGTCGTCGAAGCCGGCGGTTTCGCCGCCGCCGGCCGGCTGCTGGGAATTCCCAAGTCGCGGCTGTCGCGGCGCATCGCCGAGCTGGAAGAGCGCCTCGGTGCACGCCTGCTGCAACGTACCACCCGCCAGCTTACCCTCACCGCCGTCGGCGAACGCTACCTGCGCCATTGCCAGGCCATGCTGCTGGAGGCGGAAATGGCCGATGAGGCCGTGGCCAGCATGTCCAGCGAGCCCCGTGGGCGACTGCGGGTGAGCTGCCCGGTGGGCATGGCCCAGCACATCCTGCCGGAGCTGGTCGCCGGTTTTCTTGCCGCCCACCCTCAGGTGCAGTTGGAGATGACCCTGGTCAACCGCCGCGTCGACCTGGTGGCCGAAGGCATCGATGTGGCCTTGCGCGTGCGTGAGCTGGGCGATGAGGACCCGCTGTTGGTGACCAAACGCCTGCGCCAGGCCCAGACCGTGCTGGTGGCCAGCCCCGCACTGATGCTCGGGCGTCAGGTCACGACCCTGGACGACCTCAAGCAGCTGCCGATCCTCGGTGCACTGGAAGCGGACCGGCTGGTGCACCAGCGCATTCTCGATCCCCAGGGCAACGCCCACGACCTGGCGGTGGAAGCCCGCCTGGGTATCGACGACTTTATCGTGCGCAAAGCCAGCGCCATCATGGGCCTGGGCTTTACCGTACTGCCGATGATGTACTGTGAAGAGGAACTGGCAAACGGCCGGTTGGTGCAACTGTTGCCCGAATGGTCGTTGCCGGGCGGTTGGCTCCAGGCCGTCTACCCGCATCGGCGCGGCGTGCTGCCGGCGATCCGGGCCTGGATCGACTACCTCGAAGAAGGTTTCAAAGGCTGTGGAGACCGCTTGCTATGAAGATGACCGAAGCACAAGTCGCGGCGTTCTGCCTGGCGCTGCCCGGCGCGCGCGAAGACTACAAATGGGGCGGCGTGCGGGTGTTCTCGATTGCCGGCAACAAGATGTTCGCCCTGCAAAACCTGCGTGGTGAATCGCTGGCGTTCAAGGTCGACAAGGAGCTGTTCCTCGGCCATGTGGATCGCCCCGGCATCCACCCGGCGCCGTACCTGGCGCGTGCACAGTGGATCATCATGAACACGCCCTACCCGCTGGGCGCCGAAGAACTGCGCGGCTTGTTGCAGCGTTCCCACCAGTTGGTGGTGAGCAAGTTGCCCAAGCGCACGCAGGTCGGGTTGCGGCTAGAGGACTGAGAGCAAGGTGCCGCCGAGGAACAACTGGTCCAACCAGAACACCTCATGCAACAGCACGATCACCCAGAACAGCACCTGGTACGACACCTTGCGCGTCTTGTGCCGGAACACCTGCTGGGCAATCAACGCTCCCGGCCAGCCACCCGCCAGCTCCACGGCGTGCAGGATGTTTTCCGGGGTGCGCCAGCGGTCGGTCTGCGCTTTGCGCTTGTCGCTCCAGTACAGGAAAAACGCGATCACGCTGACGACACCATAGGCGGCCAGCGGGATCAGCGTCTCGCCGCGATACCAGACCAGCGCGGCCCCTATCAACGGCGGCGCGCACAACAGCGCGAAGATCGCCACCTTCAAACGCGGATACTGGATGTTCAAGGCTTGACCGCCGTCCAGTCGATCCAGCCGAACTGCCAGGTCGCCAGGATCAGCAGGCCGAATGCGATGCGGTACCAGGCAAATGCCGCGTAGCTGTGGCTGGCGATGAACTTGAGCAAGCCCTTGACCGCAATCATCGCGAAGATGAACGAGGTCACGAAGCCGATGGCGAACACCGGGAAATCCGCTGGCTGGAACAGGTCACGGTACTTGTAGCCCGAGTACAGCGCAGCACCGACCATGGTCGGCATGGCCAGGAAGAACGAGAACTCGGTCGCGGTCTTGCGCGACAGGCCGAACAACAGGCCGCCAATGATGGTCGCACCGGAGCGCGACGTGCCGGGGATCATGGCCAGGCACTGGGCGAAGCCGATCTTGACCGCGTCTTTCCAGGTGATCTCGTCGACGGTGTTGGCGTGGCTACGGTGCTGACGCTGCTCGGCCCACAACATGATGATGCCACCTACCACCAAGGCGGTTGCCACGGTGATCGGGTTGAACAGGTAGTGCTTGATCAGGTCGGCGAAGATCACCCCCAACACCACTGCCGGCAACACCGCAATGATCAGGTTGATGGTAAAGCGCTGGGCATTGCGCTGGGTCGGCAAACCGATGACCACGTCGAGAATCTTGCGGCGAAACTCCCAGACCACGGCAAGGATCGCCCCCAGCTGGATGATGATGTTGAAGGCTTCGAAACGCTCGCCGCCGAAGCCGATCAAGTCGGCGACGATGATCTGGTGGCCGGTGCTGGAAATCGGCAGGAACTCGGTCAGCCCCTCCACAACGCCAAGAATCAATGCCTGTATGGCGGTCCAAAAATCCATGCTTCCCCCAAAGGTCTTGCTCTATGGCAAGCCTTGTTGATCTTTTTAATGGTTCACTGACGACAAGACCCGGGGGTGACTCTCACACCCGGTACGCAAAAATCTTGTGAAAAATCAGACAGTACTCAGGTTTTCCGAATACAGGCCGAAAGCCTATCAGACAAGGCGGAAAAGTCGATGCAGCGCCCACAATTATAAAAAGCACGGAGTGACAGGACGATGAACAGTTTGCGCAATATGTCGATCAGCCGGCGCCTCTGGCTGATCCTGATAGTCGCCGTGCTGATGCTGCTGGCCCTGGGTTTATTGATGCTCAAGCAGATCCACGACGACCTTTACCAGGCCAAGCGCCAACAGACCCAACACGTGGTCCAGACCGCCAGCGGGATCCTGACGTTTTATCACGGCCTGGAAACTACCGGCGTCATGACCCGCGAAGCCGCCCAGAAACAGGCCCTGAGTGCCGTGCGCGGTTTGCGCTATGACCATGACGACTACTTCTGGATCAACGACCTCACGCCGGTGATGATCATGCACCCGGCCAACCCCAAGCTCGACGGCCAGAACCTCTCGGCCATCCGCGACCCCGACGGGTTTGCGGTGTTCAATGAATTCGTGAGCCTGGCCAAGGCCAAGGGCGCCGGCATCGTCAACTATCGCTGGCCGAAACCGGGTGCCGAAGCGCCGGTGGCCAAGACCTCGTATATCCAGTTGTTCGAGCCGTGGGGCTGGATCATCGGCTCCGGCGTGTACGTGGACGATGTGCAGGCCGAGTTCAGCGGCCAGGTGTGGAAAGCCTCGTTTATCGGCCTGGGTATCGCGGTGCTCATGGCATTGCTGGTAGCGCTGATCGCCCGCAGCATCGTGCGGCCGTTGCAGGATGCGGTGAACGCCATGGGCAACATCGCCAGCGGCGAAAGCGACCTGACCCGCAGCCTCGACACCCATGGCCAGGACGAAGTCACCCAACTGGCCCGGCACTTCAACAGCTTCACCGCCAAGCTGCGCCAGGTGGTCAGCCAGTTGCAGGAATGCGCCAACGCCTTGGGCCAGTCGTCCCAGGAACTGGGCACCAATGCGACCCAGGCCCATGATCGCAGCCAGCAGCAGTCCCAGCAGATGGAGCTGGTGGCTACTGCCATCAACGAAGTCACCTACGGCGTGCAGGACGTAGCCAAGAACGCCGAACACGCCGCCAGCGAAATGCGCGACGCCCAGGCCCAGGCGCAACAAGGCCAGGTCAATATCGACGGCAGCCTGCAACAGATCGACCAGCTCTCCGGCACCATCAGCCAGGCGGTGGAGGTGATCCGTACCCTGTCCGCCGAAAGCACCCAGATCGGCAGCGTGCTCGAAGTGATCCGCTCGATCGCCGACCAGACCAACCTGCTGGCCCTCAACGCGGCAATTGAAGCGGCGCGTGCCGGCGAGCAAGGCCGCGGCTTTGCCGTGGTGGCCGATGAAGTGCGGCTGCTGGCCCAGCGCACACAAAAGTCCACCGCCGAGATCCAGGGCATGATCGAGCGCCTGCAGGGCCACTCGGAAGCGGCGGTCAAGGTGATCAGCGACAGCCACAGCGCCTCCCAACTGACCATCGAACAAGCCGGCCAGGCCGGGGCCAGCCTGACCGCCATCGGCCAGGCATTGCGCAACCTCAACGGCCTCAACGCCTCGATTGCCAGCGCGACGCTGCAACAGGCCCATGTGGTGGAAGACATCAACCAGAACGTCACCCAGGCGGCGGGGTTGTCCCACAGCACGGCACTGGCGGCGGAGCAGTCGAGTCTGGCAAGTGCACAGTTGCGTGGCCTGAGCGACCAGCTCGACGGCCTGCTGCGCCAATTCAAAATCTGATGCGGCTTGTGGCGAGCCCGCTTAATGTGGCGAGCGGGCTCGCCCCGCGTTGGGCTGCACAGCAGCCCTAAAACCAGACACCGCATACTGTCAGACAGTACGCGGCGTATTTAGTGGGGCTGCTACGCAGCCCAACGCGGGGCAAGCCCGCTCGCCACAGAGATAATGCCCGCAGCATTCTTCTTTGGTTACAATCCCCGCCCTCTCCCACTCTCCCAAGGAACCACCATGTCCGGGCTTGAACTGTTCGCCGCCGCCCTCGGGGTGATCGCGGTGTGGCTGACCGTCAAGCAAAACCCCTGGTGCTGGCCCATCGGCCTGGTCATGGTGCTGCTGTACACCTGGGTGTTCTTCGATGTGAAGCTCTATTCCGACATGCTCTTGCAGGTGGTCTACGCCGCGCTGCAGGTCTACGGGTGGTGGCAGTGGACCCGCGCCGGCGAGGTCAAGCAAGGGCGCCAGGTCACCAGCCTGGGAGTGCCGGCGATCATGGCCAGCCTGGCCGTGGGCGCAGTGGGCAGCCTGTTGCTCGGCGCCGCCATGGCGCACTGGACCGATGCCGCCCAGCCCTGGCTGGACGCCGCCCTCACCGGCTTCAGCCTGGTGGCGCAGATGTGGATGGCGCAGAAACGCGTGCAGTGCTGGCCACTGTGGATCGCAGTGGATGTGATCTTCGTCGGGCTGTTCCTCTACAAAGGCCTGTACCTTACCGCCGCGCTCTATGCACTGTTCACCGTGATCGCCGTGCAAGGCTGGCGTGAATGGCGCGCCGATCCGGCGTTGCACGCATGAAGGTGGTGGTACTGGCCGGCCCGGAATCCAGCGGCAAAAGCTGGCTGGCCGCAGAGTTGCAGGCGCATTTCGGTGGGTTGATGGTCGGTGAATATGTGCGCCATTTCATCGATCACCATCAGCGCGACACCACCCTGGCCGATATCCCGGCCATTGCCCGTGGTCAACTGGCCTGGGAAGACGCCGCCCGCGCCCAACAGCCTGCGCTGTTGATCCTCGACACGCATTTGCTGACCAACAAGCTCTGGAGCCAGACCCTGTTCGGCGACTACCCGGCCTGGCTCGACAGCGAACTGCTGGCCCGCCATTACGACCTGCACTTGTTATTATCGCCGGAGGATGTGGAATGGACCGCCGACGGGCAGCGCTGCCAGCCGGACCTGGCGGATCGCCGAGCGTTCTTCCGTGGCAGCCTGGAGTGGCTCGAGCACCATCAGCAGCCCGCCCTGGTGATTCGTGGTCATTGGGCACAGCGCCGCGCCACCGCGTTGGCCGCGGTTGAACAGCTACTCGCCGGCACGCTCCAGGTTGGCATTCACCCTTAGCAGCAACGCCAGCAAGGTCGCCTCTTCCTCTTCACTGAACCCCTCCAGCGCCTGCGCGCTGCCTTGCAGCATGATCGCGCGGGCGGCGGGCATGCGTTCGCGCGCCGCGTCGGTCAGGGTAATCAAGCGGCTGCGTTTATCAGCCGGGTCAGCCACCCGCTCGATCATGCCGTCACGCTCCATACGGCCCAGCAACTGGGCCATGCTCGACTGCTCGACACGGGCAATGCGCACCAGTTCGGCCTGGGGCAAACCCTCGCTGTGCTTGAGCGCCGCCAGCACCGGAATCTGCGCGACAGCAAAGCCCAGCTCTCTCAGGCGACCTTCGTAGAGGCGGATGAAACCGCGGTTCGCCAGGCCGATCTGTTGCATGGGGTTTGGAGCAGGCGTTTGAGTTTTCATGAGGGCGTTGACTCTCCATAGGATCCTATGAACTAAATGTATAGGATCCTATAAACATCGCCAAGGACAATTTCATGAATACCTCATTGCGCATCGCCATCGTCGGCGCCGGCCCCGGCGGGTTGACCTTGGCGCGAATCCTTTACCGCCATGGCGTCCACGCCAGCGTATTTGAACGTGAACGCAGCCCGCTGGAGCGCCCACAAGGTGGCACGCTGGACCTGCATGCCGAATCCGGCCAACTCGCCTTGCAGCGTGCCGGCCTGGAGGAGGCATTCAAACGCATCGCCCGTTACGAAGACCAAGGCTCGCGCTTGATGGATCAGCACGGTCGCTTGCTGTTCGAAGCCCCCAACCCGGACGCAGGCGACCGCCCTGAAGTCGACCGTACCGCCTTG
The DNA here is from genome assembly GCF_900112095.1 of Pseudomonas sp. NFPP24. Classification (NCBI taxonomy): domain Bacteria; kingdom Pseudomonadati; phylum Pseudomonadota; class Gammaproteobacteria; order Pseudomonadales; family Pseudomonadaceae; genus Pseudomonas; species Pseudomonas sp. NFPP24. Next base: position 40,014 of record NZ_FOKD01000012.1, on the reverse strand, counting down.
CGCCAGGCGCTGCTGGACTCACTGCCGCCAGACTGCGTGAGCTGGGGTGTCAGCGTCACCGACGTTCGCCCGACCGGTGATGAACGCTGGACACTGCATCAAGGCGCCCTCACCCACGGCCCCTTCGACCTGGTGGTGGGTGCCGACGGCGCCTGGTCGAAAATACGCTCGCTGCTGTCGACCTATCAGCCGCAATACAGCGGGTTGACCTTCATCGAGTTCGGCATCGACGATGCAGACCGTCAGCACCCGCACCTCGCCGGACTGGTCGGCCGAGGCACCCTGCAGGTTGCCGGCGAAGCCAGGGCGATCATCGTGCAGCGCAACGCCAACGCGCATTTGCGCGGCTATGCGATCTTTCGCGTGCCATCAGACTGGGGCGCCGATCACCTCAGCCTGCCCGCACTGAAAGCCCAGTTCCATGGCTGGCACCCGCAGGTATTGGCATTGTTTGATGCGGCGAACGAGACGCTACTGGCGAGACCGATCCACGCCCTGCCCGTCGGCCATCGCTGGTGCCACCGCCAGGGGTTGACGCTGATCGGCGATGCGGCCCATCTGATGTCGCCGTTTGGCGGCGAAGGGGTGAACGCGGCGATGCTGGATGCGGCCGAACTGGCGCAGCACCTGCTGGAGACACCCGACTGCTCATCAGCAGTGCAGGCCTATGAAAACCACATGTTCGAACGAGTGATACCGGCGGCCCAGGGCAGCGCCGAAGCCGCCGCCATCCAGTTATCCCACGACAGCCTGGCGCTGTCCCTGGCCCACCTGCATCACCACCTCACGCCTCAGTAGCCCAACGACAGCCCCGTATTGCGACGCGGGTCATTCGCCCCATAGAAGCGGTTGTTACCCACCGGCTTGCCATCCAGGGACGGCGCGCCCACCAGGATCGCCGCCAGGTGGTTGGCATCCTGCGGGCCGGCAAACTTGTGGCCCCAGCTTTCGAGGATCTTCTGGGTATCCGGGCTCACTGCAAACCGCTCGAGGTTGGTGGTTTCCGGCATCCACTGCTGGTGGAAACGCGGTGCGTCCACGGCTTCCTGGATGTTCATCTTGTAGTCGATGACATTCAGGATGGTCAGCAAGGTCGCCGTGATGATGCGACTGCCACCCGGCGTACCGACCACCATCACCGCCTTGCCATCCTTGGTCACGATGGTCGGGCTCATCGACGACAGCGGCGCCTTGCCCGGTGCGATGGCATTGGCTTCACCCTGGACCAGGCCGTACATGTTCGGCACGCCGACCTTGACGGTGAAGTCGTCCATTTCATCGTTGAGGATCACCCCGGTCTTGCTCGCCATTACGCCCGCACCGAACCAGTCGTTGAGGGTGTAAGTGACCGACACCGCGTTGCCCCACTTGTCGACGATGGAGTAGTGAGTGGTGTTGTTGCCTTCATGGGGCGACACGCCCGGCTTGATCGCCTGGGAATCGCCAGCTTTTTGCGGTTCGATGGCGTCACGCAGTTTGGCTGCGTAGTTTTTGTCCAGCAGGTGCTCGATCGGGTTCTTCACGAAGTCCGGGTCGCCGAGGTAGCTGTTGCGGTCCACGTAGGCGTGGCGCATGGCTTCGATCTGGTAGTGCAGGCCTTGGGCCGAGTGATAGCCCAGGTCGGCCATCGGGTAGCCTTCGAGAATGTTCATGATCTGGCAGATCACTACGCCCCCCGAGCTTGGAGGCGGTGCCGAGACCACGTGGTAGCCACGGTAGTCGCACTCGATGGGTGCCAGTTCGCGGGTCTTGTACTTGTCGAGGTCCGCCTGGGTGATGATGCCCTTGCCGGCCTGGCTGGAATCCACCAGCGCCTTGGCCACCCAGCCTTTATAGAAACCATCGCTGCCCTTGGCCGAGATTTCCTTGAGGGTCTTGGCCAGGTCTTTCTGCACCAGCTTCTGGCCGACCTGCATCGGCTGGCCGTTGTGCAGGAAGATTGCGCGCATGTCCTTGTCTTTTTCGAATTCTCCGGTGGCGGTGTGCAGCAGGTCGATATCGCCCTGCTCCAGGGCAAAGCCGTTTTCCGCCAGCTTGATCGCCGGGGCGATGACCTGGGCGCGCTTGAGGGTGCCGTATTTGCTCAGCGCCAGTTCCATGCCCGACACGGTGCCGGGGACGCCGACGGCCAGGTGGCCCTTGGCGCTGAGGCCGTCGATGACGTTGCCGTCCTTGTCCAGGTACATGTCGGCGGTCGCCGCCAACGGGGCTTTTTCGCGGAAGTCGAGGAAGGTCTTGCGCCCGTCCGCCAGTTGCACGGTCATGAAACCGCCGCCGCCCAGGTTACCCGCCGCCGGGTACACCACCGCCAGCGCATAGCCCACGGCGACGGCAGCGTCGACCGCATTACCGCCGGCCTTGAGCACGTCTACCCCCACATGAGTGGCCAAATGCTGGGCCGTTACCACCATGCCGTTTTCACCGGCCACCGGGGCCTGGGAAGCGGCCTGCACACCACTGACGGTCAACACCAGGGCGGTGGCAATCAAGGTACGGCTGAAAGGTTGGTATTTCATCCATGGCTACTCTAGTTATTGAGACGCACCAAAATAGCCCGTTGCGGATTTAATCCCCAGCGCAATGGCGTTTTTATTACAGAACTTGTCGGTCATGGAACGGACGTGAAAAAGCCCATGCTATATTTCGCGCCCTGACTGTCCCGCAAGGCGCTCTGACATGGTGATCAAGAAGACCGGCATTCGCGCCCAACAGGCCGACCAGACCCGCGCGCGCATCCTCCAGGCGGCGGTCAAGGTGTTCACCCGTGACGGTTATTCCGGCGGGCGCGTCGACAGCATTTCCAAGGAAGCCGACTCCAACGACCGCATGCTTTATTACTATTTCGGCAGCAAGGAACACCTGTTCGTCTGCGTGCTGGAACACATCTATGAGCAGTTCAACCAAGCCGAAAGCAAGCTCAAGCTGGACCTGGACGCACCGGAGCAGGCCCTGCGCGACCTGGTGGCGTTTATCTGGAATTACTACGTCAAGCACCCGGAATTCGTGGCGATCCTGAGCATCGAGAACCTGCACCAGGGCAAGCATGCCCAGCAATCCGGCGAGATGCGCAGGTTGTCGGGGGAGGCCGTGGGCGTCTTGAAGCCGATCATCGAAGCCGGCCAGGCCCAGGGCGTGTTTCGCCAGGATGTCGACCTCAAGCACGTGTACCTGATGATCGCCTCGCTCTGCTACTTCTATAACTCCAACCGGCATACCCTCAGCTCATTCCTCGGTGAAGACCTGGCGAACAAAGGGCAGCAGCGGGATTGGCTGGGGTTTATCAGCGATTTAGTGGTACGCGGCGTCACCCCGACCTCCCTGTAAGAACCGAATTCAACTGTGGGAGAGGGCTTGCCCGCGATAGCGGTGGGTCAGCTAAACATAGGCTGGCTGATGCACCGCCATCGGGGGCAAGCCCCCTCCCACATGTTTTACCCCATTGCGTCAATGGGTGCCGGGGTTGGCGCGCAGATGCGCCACCTTCTGCTCCAACCCCTTCCACTGCGGCGCATTCGGCGCAAATTGCCCGCGCAGATACGCCGCCAGATCCGCCACCTGGCTGTTCGACAGACTGTTCTTGAATCCCGGCATATACCCCAGGTCCTTGGTCGCCGGGTGGCTGATGCCTTGCAGAATCACCTTGATCAAGTTATCCGGCTGGTCGCTGTGCACATTGGTATTGGTCGCCAGCGACGGGCTTACCCCAAACAGCTTCGGCCCCAGCCCCTCGGCATGGCAGGCCTTGCATGAACCTTCAAATACGCGTCGGCCATTGGGATTCGGCACGCTGACAGCGGCCGCCACCTGGGCCTCGCCTGCGGCTTCGCCATTGAGCGACGCCAGGTACACCGCCATGGCGCGGATATCCGCCTTGGGTAGCTTGGACAACTCACTCACCACCGGTCCCATCGGACCTGCGGCCACGCCATGGACGTCGGAATAGCCGGTACTCAAATAGGTGAACAACTGGTCTTCGGTCCATGGCGTCGGCGCCTTGGACAGGCCGGTCAGTGCCGGTGCTTCCCATCCATCGACCATGCCCCCGGCCAGGAACGCCTTGCCGCCCTTCTCCGCTCCCATCACATTGCGAGGGGAATGACAGGCCGCACAATGCCCCAGGCCATTGACCAGGTAGTTGCCACGATTCCATTGCTCGCCACGCTCCGGCTGCGGGGTGATTTCGCCACGTCGCAGGTTCAGTGCATTCCACCCCGCCATCAACGGCCTGATGTTGAACGGAAAGCCCATGGCATTCGGCGTCGGCGCCTGGCTCACCGGCGCCTGGGACATCAGGTAGGCGTACAGCGCCTGCATGTCCGCATCGTTGATATTACGGAACGCCGTGTAGGGAAACGCCGGGTATAGGTTGCGCCCGTCGCGGCCGATACCGTCGCGCATCGCACGCTCGAACGCCGGGTACGACCAGGCACCGATGCCGGTCTCCACGTCCGGGGTGATATTGCTGCTGTACAGCGTGCCGAAGGGGGTTTGCATCGCCAGCCCACCGGCATTGGTCGCGCCGCCCGGCGCCGTATGGCACACCGCGCAATCGCCGACTGCCGCGAGCAAGCGACCGCGCTCCAGGGTGGCCTTGGACCAGGTGCCGGCGCTGGGCTGCGCAATCGGGGCGATTTCATTGTGGAACGGCCAGGCCGTCGCCAGCACCGCGCCCAGGGTGGCGAACAGCGCGCCGAACCACCATTTGCGCCGTTTCTCCGGCGACTTGGCCGCCTCGCCCAGGGTACCGGCATTCAGCGCCGCCAACACCCGCTCCGGGGTGATCGGCAACTCGCGAAAACGAATGCCGGTGGCGTCGTAGATCGCATTGGCAATCGCCGCCGCGCTGGGCACCGATGCCGACTCACCGGCGCCCAGGGGCGGCTGGTCCTGGCGCGGCATCATCATCACGTCAATCTGCGGCACTTCAGGGAAGGTCAGGATCGGGTAACCGCCCCACTCCTTGCTCGCCACCGTCGATTCTTCAAAGGTCACGCGCTCTTTCAGCACACGGCTGGTGGACTGGATCACATTGCCGTGGATCTGATGCTGCACCCCGGCCGGGTTGATCATCATCCCCGAGTCATGGCCGATCACCACGCGGGTCACCGACACATCGCCGGTCTGCTTGTCGATGGCCACGTCCGCCACCCACGCCGCCCACGCCGCGCCGAAACCGGGGAACTTGCTGTGGATGTAGCGCGCGTAGGCAAAGCCCCGGCCACGCAGCAGGTGGTCCTCATTGGCGGTCTGCATCGGCGCGGTGCGCGGGGCCCAATTGGCGCGCTCGGCGGTGGATTTGACCAGGTCGATGGCGCGTTCGTCCTTGAGGTAGCGCAGGCGATACTCCACCGGGTCGACACCAGCGGCGAAGGCCAGTTCATCGATATAGGATTCGTGGGCAAAGGTGTTGGGCAACGCCGACACGCCGCGCATCCACGAGGCGCGCACAATGGGCGCCATGTCGTTGATGCTCACGCGCATGTTGTCGATGTCGTAGGGCGGGATCGAGGTGCGGTCGCCCATCTCGAACATCGCCGCCACCGGTTCCACGCGGCCGGTCAGCAACAACGCCAGGGTTGGCGCGCCGTTGGAGGGGTAGCTGGTTTCAAAGTCGTAGGCGGCAATGCTGCCATCGGCGTTCAGGCCGCCATCCACATCCATCAACTGCGCGGTGCCCTTGGGCTCCCACAGGTGTTCCTGTTCACGGCTCAATTGCACGCGTACCGGTTTGCCGACTGCACGGGACAGCAACAAGGCATCGGCACACACATCATCCGCACAATTGCGCCCATAACAGCCGGCGGCTTCCATGCGGATCACATCGATCAACGCCTCATCACACTCCAGCAGCCACGCCAGGTCGGCGCGCAGCAGATGCGGATTCTGGCTGCCCGACCACACCCGGCTGCCGGCCGGCGAGTAATCCGCCACGCCACAGGAGGGGCCGATCGAGCCGTGCATCTGGTATGGCCACAGGTAACTGCGCGGCATGCGCTGGCTGGCACCCGCCAGGGCTTCATCGACATTGCCCTGGTCAAGCACGGTGCGGCGCACGCGAGGGTTGTCGCGGATGGCCCGCTCGACATCACGCATGTCCGGCAAGGCGTTGTTCCAGGGTTTCCAGTGCACCTGCAAGGCGCTGGCGGCCTTGATCGCCTGCTCCTCACGCAACGCGACCACGCCGACAAAATCGCGGATGACCACCACCGCAACAATGCCGGGAATATGGGCGATGGACGACTCATCCACGCTCAACAGGCTGTTGCCGACAAAATCGCCGCAATCCAGCCCCGCATACGGTGGGCGGATCACCCGGCCATGGAGCATGCCCGGTACGCGCATGTCGTGCACGTAAGTCAGCTCACCGGTGGCCTTACCGGGGATATCCACCCGTGCGGCGCCCTTGCCCACCAAGCGATAGTCCTCAGTGGCCTTTAGCGGCGCGTCGCCGCTGATGCGCAGTTGGTCGTGCTGGCCGCTGACCAGTTCGCTATAGGTGGTGGTGCGCCCATCCGGCGCTTGAATAACGCCAGCATCCACTTTCAGGCCGGCTGTACTCACGCCCCAGCGCCCCGCTGCCCGCGCCAACAGAAAACGCCGGGCTTCGGCGGCCGCGTTGCGCAGGGGGATTGCTGATATCTGCAACGTAGCGCTGGCAATCGTCGCGCCCTGGTTGGGCACGCGCTCGGTATCCCCAAGCACCATCTGCACCTGGTCCATCGCCAGGTCCAGTTCCTCGGCCACGATCTGCGCCAGCGACGTACGGATGCCGGTGCCCAGGTCCACATGGCCGTTGAACGCATACACCAGGCCGTCATCGTTGACCGCAATAAACAGCCCAAGCTCCTTGGGCTTGACCGTGGGCGTGCCACCCTTGGCCACCGGCCCCGAGGGCGGCAGCACATCATCGACGATCAACAGGACACCGGCCTTGGCCAGCCATTGGTCACGGGAAAGCGGAATGTTCGGCATGGTCATCACTCCACGGTCATCAGGCGGGCCGCACGCAGCACGGCGCGCAGGATTTCGATATGGGTGCCGCAGCGGCAGAGGTTGCCCGACAGCTCGTTGCGCACCTGGGCTTCGCTGGGGTTGGGGTTACGGTCGAGCAAGGCCTTGGCGGTCATGATCATGCCGTTGAGGCAGTAGCCACATTGCGCGGCCTGCTCGTCGATAAAGGCTTGTTGCACCGGGTGCGGCGCCTGGCGCGTGCCCAGGCCTTCGAGGGTGACAATCTCGCGGCCCACGGTCCCCGACAACGGAAACACGCAGGCGCGCGCCGCCACCCCATCGATGATCACGGTGCAGGCACCGCACTCCCCCAGGCCACAGCCATATTTGGGACCATTGAGTTCCAGGTCATTGCGCAGCACCAGCAACAGCGGCGTGTCCGCCATGGCGCTGACTTCGTGTGTTTGCCCGTTGACCTCAAGCGCTACTGTGATGTGCTGGCTGATCATGTGCTTCGCCCGTAACAGTTGATGAAGTACCCACTACATGAAACAGTCAAAAAAAAGCGTCGCGGACCTGGGGCCTCGCGACACACTTGACTGGTGAAGTGATTACTACACGAACTTAGAGCAAGATCGGTGCCAGGGGATGTTGTGGCGAGCGGGGATGTTGTGGTGAGGGGGGGGGCGCCCACCCCAATCAGTCCTGGGGATCGTCAATCATCTTGCGCAGCAGGAACAGCACCGCCACCCGTTCGGCGGGGTTGAGATTGCTCATGGTCAATTCACTGATCTGCGCGGCACGGGGCGTGGTCTGGGCGACCAGTTCGGCGCCTGCCGGGGACAGGTCCACCACCACCTTGCGCTTGTCCTGCGGGTCCGGTTCCAGGCTGATCAGTGCCTTGGCCTTGAGCCGCTCGACGATCCCACGGATGGTCGCCTGGTCCACCGCAGTCGCCTTGACCAACTCGGTCAGCGAACTTGCACCGTGATCGCGCAGTGCGCACAGGGTCACGAACTGCACGGCGGTGAGCTGTGAGTCGCCGACATTCTGCTGAAAGATCGCCAGGTGGCGCTGGTAGGCCTTGCGCAGCAGGTGGCCAACTTGTTCAGAAAAGACGTAGGAATCAGGCACGGCTTGGCTCGGTGGATGGCTGGCGATGGGGAAGCATGATGGCTTCGTTGTTGGATGCACTCAAGTTTCTCATGCTCGAATGTAGTCTACATGTGGGAGGGGGCTTGCCCCCGATGGCGGTGTATCAGCGAGCTAATTTCCAGCTGCTCCTCCGCCATCGGGGGCAAGCCCCCTCCCACACGGGTTAATCAGCGGGCCAGGGAGCCTGCTGGGGCAACCACATCCCCTGCAATCACGACGGCCTCATCATCCAGGTACACATCGCAATTGCGCAGCGGAATGTCCATATGGCACGGCGTCTTGCGTGTCCCGCCGACTTCGGTGTTCGGCCCGGTGGAGAACAGGAAATTGCCATAGAACGCCCGCGCATCCATGCACATGCCGTCGTTCTTGTCGTGCAGGCCCATGGCGGTCCACTGCGCCCGTGGCTGCAGGCCCCAGCCGATATGGGAGATGCCGTACACCTCGGGGTCGTTGAAGTACTTCATGTAGTCACGCAGGTACTCGGCCTCGAACCCCCCGTGGATCTTCGTGATGAAGCCCTTCTCGATCTCCAGGGTGATCTTCTCGCGGGTGTAGGTCTTGAAGGGCAGCAGGATGTCGCCGATGTCCAGCACCAGCACGCCCTCGGCGGTTTCTTCGTTGGGCCAGGAAAACAGGAAACCGCTGGGCCAGTGGTCCCAGCGCCCCGGTTCATCGGCAAAGCCGTATTCGGTCACGCAGGGGTATTGCCCCAGGGCGGCACGGAAGTCACTGCCGGCGCGGGATTTGACATGGATCGAACGCGCCTTCTTCAACAACTGCTCGGCCGCCAGCACACGCACCTTGTCCTCTTCGGTGGGCAGCATGCGCGCCAGCACTTCCGGAGGTTCCACGGCCAGCAGGATGCGCGTGCCGGTCTTGAGGATCTGCTCCTGCTCCGGCGAGTGCAGCAGCATCATGGTGTCGACGATCAGATCCGCCGCCTCCAGGGCGCGCTGGGCGGCGATATTACCGGTGAGCGCGGTGTCGCCGCAGTAGGCGGTCATGTCGTTGCCCATGGCCTTGGGATGGTTGAACGATGGCAACTCCACCGCATACACCTTGGCCCCCAGGCGCTGCGCGGCGTCCATCGCGGCGCGCACGGTGCGCGGGTCGGAATAATGGCTCTTGAGCACGGCGACGCTCTGGGTCGGGTCGACCCTGGACAGCTTCAACACGTGCTCGAACATCTGGGTCAATTCGCAATCGCTTACCGGCATTTTCCTGTCTCCTGTGGGCCCGCACCAAGTTCAGGCACTGCGCTTCACTCTAGTGCACTTTTATAGCGTATACGCCATTTAATAACGATAAGACCCGAATTACGAACAGACTGCAAGCGGCGCGCCACAACGTTACCTATCGGAACAACTCCAATGTTAATTGGCTACATGTCGTTACACAGGAGCCGTACGGCCAGAAAATAAATTTTCAGAGACAGGCTTCCCATTTCAAAAAATGAGCGTATACACTTTAAAAATCTTGCGGACAGACGCTACCGAAAATCACAAAGACAGAGGAATACGCCCCATGGGAAGCACGCAAAAAATCGCCATCGTCGGCGCAGGCCTGGGCGGTGCCGCCGCTGCCACCCTGTTGCAGCAAGCCGGCTTCGACGTGGATGTATATGAGCAGGCGTCGGAGTTTTCCCGATTGGGCGCGGGGATCCACATGGGCCCCAATATCATGAAAATCTTTCGCCGCATGGGCATCGAAAAGCAGTTGGACCTGATGGGCTCGCACCCCGAGCACTGGTTCAGCCGCTGCGGCGAAACCGGCGACTACCTCTCGCGCATCCCGCTCACCGGCTACGGCGCGTCCTACATCACGGTGCACCGTGGCGACCTGCATGCGCTGCAAATGTCCACCCTCAAGCCCGGCACCCTGCACTTCAACAAGCGCCTGGAAAGCCTCGAGGAAACCGACACCCAGGTGCGCCTGACCTTCGCCGACGGCCAGGTGACCTACGCCGACATCGTGATCGGCGCCGACGGCATCAATTCCAAGATCCGCGAAGAACTGCTGGGCGTGGAAAAACCGCTGTACAGCGGCTGGGTCGCACACCGCGCACTGATCCGTGGCGACCAACTCGCCAAGTACGACTTGAAGTTCGAAGACTGCATCAAGTGGTGGACCGAGGACCGCCACATGATGGTCTACTACACCACCGGCAAACGCGACGAGTACTACTACGTGACCGGCGTACCCCACGCCGAATGGGACTTCCAGGGCGCGTTCGTCGACAGCAGCCGCGAAGAGATGTTCGACGCCTTCAAGGGCTACCACCCCACTGTGCAAGCCTTGATCGAATCCACCGACAGCGTGACCAAATGGCCGCTGCGCAACCGCAACCCACTGCCGCTGTGGAGCCGTGGTCGCCTGGTATTGCTCGGCGACGCCTGTCACCCGATGAAACCGCATATGGCCCAGGGCGCCGGCATGGCCATCGAAGACGCCGCCATGCTCACCCGCTGCCTGCAGGAAACCGGCATCAGCGACTACCGCACCGCCTTCGAGCTGTACGAAGCCAACCGCAAGGAACGTGCCTCCCGGGTGCAGGCAGTGTCCAACGCCAACACCTGGCTGCGCACCCAGGAAGACCCGGCCTGGGTCTACGGCTATGACCTGTACGCCCAGGAACTGAAATCGGGGGTGGCCGCGTGAGCACCTTCCTCTACGGTGGCAACGTGCAGGCCAACGGCATTCGCCAGCATTACTTGCGTTACGGCGGCAAAGGCCCGGCGTTGATCCTGATCCCGGGCATCACCAGCCCGGCGATCACCTGGGGGTTCGTCGCGGAGCGCCTGGGCGCACAGTTCGACACCTATGTGCTGGACGTGCGCGGTCGCGGGCTGTCCTCCACCGGCCCCGAACTCGACTACAGCGCGGACACCTGCGCCGACGACATCGGTGCCTTTGCCGATGCGCTGAACCTGGACAGCTACCAACTGATGGGCCATTCCATGGGCGCCCGTTTTGCCTTGCGCAGTGCGGTCAAACATCCGCAGGGCGTGAAGCGCGTGGTGCTGATCGACCCGCCGGTGTCTGGCCCGGGTCGGCGTGAGTACCCGAGCAAACTGCCGTGGTACGTGGATTCGATCCGCCAATCCCTGGTCGGCATGGATGCCGAGGCGATGCGCGCCTTCTGTGCCACCTGGACCGACGAACAACTGCAACTGCGTGCCGAATGGCTGCACACCTGTTTTGAGCCCGCCATCGTGCGCGCCTTCAATGATTTCCACACCGTGGATTTCCACCAGGACCTGCCCCACCTCAAGGCCCCTGCCCTGTTGATGGTGGCCGGTCGCGGCGGGGTGATCCTCGATGAGGACATTGCCGAAATCCAGGGCCTGCAACCGCGCATCCAGGTCGCCCGCGTACCCAACGCCGGGCACATGATTCCGTGGGATGACTTCGACGGTTTCTTCCACGCCCTCGGCGACTTCCTCACACTATAAAAACGGAGACCACCATGCAGAAGCCTTACCGCATCGGCCAGATCGTGCCGAGCTCCAACACCACCATGGAAACCGAAATCCCGGCGATGCTCACCGCGCGCCAGGCGATCCGTCCCGAGCGCTTTACCTTTCACTCCAGCCGCATGCGCATGAAGCAGGTGCGCAAGGAAGAACTGGCGGCCATGGACGGTGAGTCCGACCGTTGCGCCGTCGAGTTGTCCGACGCCAAGGTAGACGTGCTGGGTTATGCGTGCCTGGTGGCGATCATGGCCATGGGGCTGGGGTATCACCGCAACTCCGAACAACGCCTGCGCAAGGCCACTGCCGACAACGATGCCAACGCCCCGGTCATCACCAGCGCCGGCGCCTTGATCGAAGGCCTGAAAGTCATGGGCGCCAAGCGCATCGCGATTGTTGCACCGTACATGAAGCCATTGACCGAACTGGTGGTGAACTACATCCGCGAAGAAGGCTTTGATGTGGTGGACTGGCGCGCCCTGGAGATCCCCGACAACCTCGAAGTGGCCCGCCACGACCCGGCCAACCTGCCGGCCATCGTCGCCGGCATGAACCTGGAAGGTGTCGACGTGATCGTGCTGTCCGCCTGCGTGCAGATGCAGTCGCTGCCGGTGGTGGCCAAGGTCGAGGCGCAAACCGGCAAGCCGGTGCTCACCGCCGCTATCGCCACCACCTACGCCATGCTCAAGGCCCTGGACCTGGAGCCCATCGTACCCGGCGCGGGAGCCCTGCTCTCCGGCGCCTATTAATGTGTGGCGAGCGGGCTTCTGTGGCAAGCGGGCAAGTTGTGGCGAGCGGGCTTGCCCCGCGTTGGGCTGCGAAGCGGCCCAAAAAAAAGCGGGAGCGCTACGCACTCCAACGCGGGACAAGCCCGCTCGCCACAAGGTAAGTGCACTGTCCAGAATGAGGGGGTTAAACGATGAGCGAACAATCCGCCGACGCCAATTACCAGGGCGTATGGGGCAACCGCATCGGCTTTGGCAAAAAGGCCGCGCTGTTGATGATCGATTTCATGCAAGGCTATACCACCGAAGGCGCGCCGCTGTTCGCGCCGGGTGTGGTCACAGCCGTGGCTGAAAGCGTGGAGCTGCTGGCCAGCGCGCGCCAGCACGGGATTGCAGTCGTCCACACCAATATCCGCTACCATCCCGGCCATTTCCTGGATGGAGGCATATGGGTCAAGAAGGCCCCGGTGATGAAAGACATGGTCGAAGGCAACCCACTGGCCGCGTTCTGCGCCGAGGTACTGCCCCAGGCCGATGAAGTGGTGATCACCAAACAGTACGCCAGTGCGTTTTTCGGCAGCAGCCTGGCGCCGATGCTGCATGCACAGGGCATCGACACCGTGGTACTGGCCGGGTGTTCCACCAGCGGCTGCATCCGCGCCACGGCGGTGGATGCAGTGCAACACGGGTTTCGCACCATCGTCGTGCGCGAATGCGTCGGCGACCGGCACCCGGCCCCCCATGAAGCCAATCTGTTCGATATCGACAGCAAGTATGGCGACGTGGTGAGCAAGCAGGAGGCAATGCGCAAATTCAGGGAGCAATAAACGGTACCGAGAATCGCGCCATAGAGTGCGGTCTCGCCTAAAACTGGGGTACACGCCCCAGTCTTCTGACACTGCCTTTGGACGTCGCTTCTACAGCACTCCGAAGTGCTGGAACAAAAGCGGCTGTATAAAAACCATAAGTCACCGCCAGGAGACACCCCATGCCCATTGCGAATGCAGCGCCGGCGACCACGGTCGCCGATCCCGTCAACACGCTTTACCACAAGATCACCTGGAAACTGATTCCGTTCCTGTGCTTCTGTTATCTGGCCGCCTATCTGGACCGGATCAATATCGGTTTCGCCAAATTGCAGATGCTCGACCAGTTGCAGTTCAGCGAAACCGCGTTCGGCCTCGGTGCCGGCCTGTTCTTTGTCGGCTACATCATCTTTGAAGTGCCAAGCAACCTGGTGCTGGAACGGGTCGGCGCGAAGATCTGGATCGCTCGCATCATGATCACCTGGGGCCTGCTCTCGGCCTGCACCATGCTGGTCACCTCCACCACCCAGTTCTACATCCTGCGCTTTCTGCTCGGCGCGGCCGAAGCGGGCTTTCTACCGGGCGTGCTGTACTACCTGACCACCTGGTTCCCCACCCACCGACGTGGGCGCATCATCGCGCTGTTCATGATTGGCCTGCCGCTGTCCAGCGTGATCGGCGGCCCGCTGTCCGGCTGGATCATGGGTCACTTCGACCACATCGGCGGTCTGCGCGGCTGGCAGTGGCTGTTCCTGATCGAGGCGGTGCCCAGCGTATTGCTCGGCGTGCTGACCTTCTGGGCGCTGCCTAACACCTACCAGCAAGCCAAATGGCTGTCGGACGAGGAAAAGGCCCTGCTGGAAACCGAACTGCACAAGGACGACGCCGATGGCACCGCCAGCAAGCACAGCTTCCGCGACGGGTTCTTCAACCTCAAGGTGTGGATGCTCGGCGGTATCGACTTCTCGATTCTGCTCAGCGCCTACGCCATGGGTTTCTGGATGCCGACGTTCATCCGCAACGCCGGGGTCACCGACACCTTCCATATCGGTGTGCTCACCGCCTTGCCGAGCTTCGCCGCCCTGCTCGGCATGCTGTTGATCGGCGCCAGTTCCGACAAACACCGCGAACGCCGCTGGCACATCATCGTGCCGTTTTTCATCGGCGCGGCGGCGATGGCCACCAGCACCTTCTTCACCCATAACGTAGCGGCCACCGTGGCGCTGTTCGCGATTGCTTCGGCGGCGATCATCGGCGCGGTGCCGGTGTTTTTCAGCCTGCCGGCGACGTTCCTCAAAGGCACCGCGGCGGCCACCGGCTTTGCCCTGGCCTGTTCGGTGGCGAATATTGCCGGTCTGGTGAGCAACTCGTTGATGGGCGTTGCGATTGACGTCACAGGCAGCAGCGCGGGTGCCTTGTGGTTTTTCGCCGGCTGCCTGATTCTCAGCAGCTTCCTGGTCATCGCCTTGCCGGCGAAACTGGTGAACCGTTGATAACCCCAATTATTTCGGATGAACCACCATGCAAGGCTTCTTGATAGGCACGCAGAAGGCCAAGGTGGTGTTCGGTGTCGACCAGAAGAAATTCCGGGATGGCTACGTCAACCTCGTGACCCTGCCGACGCCGGTCAAGCACTGACCGGCCGGGCGCTCTCACTTTGCGTGGGAGCGCATTCTTTTTCAGTCGCTCAGCGTTGAGTACATATCCGTTATTGGTCAACGGTTATGCACTTATCAATCACCTCACGCAAAACCACTACAATCCCCACCGCATCCGACATAGAAGCCACATTGGTAAACCCCATCAACACCCCCTGCCCCCGCCCAGTCTCAAGCGTCCAGGAAGACAGTGCCTGCACCGCCAACCCCGCTCTACCAGCGGCCTCAGCCACGACAAGGTCCGGCACATCCACCACCAACCGCGCCAGCAAATTAATCCCGCCCGCCTGCTCATCCACCCGCAGATACCCCGCACAATGCACGCGCAACGCCTCCACCAGATACGCCCTGCGCTGCGCATACAACTGGCGCATCTTCTTCAAATGCCGGGTGAAATGCCCCTGCTCGAGAAAATCCGCCGCAGTCAATTGCAACAACTGCGCCCCACGCTGCTGCAACGCCTCGGCCGCACGTTCAAACGCCGACACCAACGACACAGGCACCACCAGATACCCCAAGCGCAACCCCGGGAACAGCATCTTGCTGAAACTTCCGGCATAGATCACTCGGTCATCCGTATCCTGGCTCTTGAGCGCCGCCAACGGCTGCCCGCGATAGCGAAATTCACTGTCATAGTCATCCTCTACCACCCAACTGCCCTGCTCTCGCGCCCATTCCAGCAAGGCCTGCCGCCGCAGCGGGCTCAACGCCACACCCAAGGGACTCTGGTGCGCCGGGGTGACTATCGCC
Source organism: Pseudomonas sp. NFPP24 (assembly GCF_900112095.1). Classification (NCBI taxonomy): domain Bacteria; kingdom Pseudomonadati; phylum Pseudomonadota; class Gammaproteobacteria; order Pseudomonadales; family Pseudomonadaceae; genus Pseudomonas; species Pseudomonas sp. NFPP24. Next base: position 24,496 of record NZ_FOKD01000012.1, on the reverse strand, counting down.
AGTCGCGCCCCACGCCCCCGTGCAATGCCCTGCGCGACATCCAGCCCATCGCGATCCACCGGCACCGGCACCAGTTCCACACCGCGATGCCTCAACAACTGCCGCGCATGCAAGTACCCGGGGTCTTCGAACCAGCAGCGCTGCCCCGCCATCGCCAGCGTTTCGCAGACCAGGGTGAGGCCGCCCGCATACCCGGCACACACAAACACCTGCTGGGGCGTGCACTCCACGCCGCGATACAACGCCAGGTAGCTGGCAATCGCCACACGCAGCGCCTGGGTGCCGCGCACGTCGCCCATCGCCAGGCTGTCCGCATCGGTGCGGCGCACTTGCTGGGTCACCAGGCGTGCCCACAATTTGCGGGGGAACGCATCCAGGGCGGGCAGGCCCATTTGCAACGGCCGAGGGCCTGAAGTCACCGGCAGCGCAACCGGCATGGGTTTCACCGACACCTGCGGCAGCGCCTCGGCAATCACGGTCCCCGCTTGCCCGCGCGCCTCGAAGAAACCTTCGCTGACCAGCAGTTGATACGCCGCCTCCACCGTGCCCCGGGCCACCTTGAGCTCCTGGGCCAGCGCCCGCACCGAGGGCACGCGCTCGCCGGCGCGCAATTGGCCCTGGTCGATGGCCTGGCGAAAACGCCGGTAGATTTCCTGGTATTTGGGCAGTGACGACATCGCAAGTGGCTCGGCGGGAAGACAGGCCGAAGTCTGATCATGTCCCAACCCACTTGTCCAATCATGCCCCTGTCAGGCCACCTGGCCAGCCACGAAAATGGCGCATCTCTTCACCGCAATAAGGATCGCCCATGAAACACCGTCTCGACTACGCCCTGGCCGCCCCCGCCGGTTATAAAGCCCTGGGCTCGGTGCACAGCTATATCCACGGCTGCGGCCTGGAAAAAGAACTGATCGACCTGGTGTACCTGCGGGTCTCGCAACTCAACGGCTGCGCCTATTGCCTGGACAGCCATTCCCGCGACCTGCTCAAGCTGGGCGTAAGCCTGGAAAAAATCATGCTGCTGGCCGCCTGGCGCGAGGGTCTGCCGCTGTACACCCCGCGTGAGCAGGCCGCCCTGGCCTGGGCCGAAGTGGTGACGCCGGTCGCGCAAACCCAGGTGCCGGATGCGGATTACGCACAGGTCGCGGCGGTGTTCAGCGACAAGGAACTCGCCGACCTGACCCTGGCCATCGGCTTGATGAACGCCCTCAATCGTGTCGCCATCAGCTTTCGCAAAGTGCCGGCGGCAATCAAGGCTCACCTGGAGAACCACGGCCATGAATGAACACGTCGAGTTCGTCCAGATGGAAACCGAGGCCGATTGCGTCGCCAGCTTTGCAGTGATGCAGCAGCTGCGCCCGCACCTCACCGACGCCAAGGCGTTCGCCGAGCAAGTCCAGCGCCAACGGCAAAACGGCTATCGCCTGCTCGCCGCGCGGGAACACGGCCAGGTGATCGGCCTGGCCGGCTACCGGTTGACCGAAAACACCCTGTATGGCCGCTTTATCTACATCGATGACCTGGTGGTAGACGCCACGTTGCAGCGGCACCGCCTCGGTGAACGACTGCTTGACCACGTGCGTGACGCAACCCGCGCCCACGGCTATCGCTGGCTGGTGCTGGACACCGGCATGCACATGGCCCTGGCCCAACGCTTCTATTTCCGCCAGGGCCTGTTGCCCCTGGGCATGCACTTTTCCCAGGACCTCAGCCAATGACTCGCGCCCTGCTCCTCGGTTTCAGCCCCCACGGTAAAGCCGCGCAGACCTTCAAACTGGCCCGTGCCCTGCTGCGCGACCTGGTACCGGATGCCGAGGTGACCGAGCGTGACTATGGCGGCCAGGCGCTGCCGCCGCTGACCCGTGAATATGCCAACGCACTCACCACAGCGGGGGGCTTGAGCGGCAAGGCGACGGCACTCTCGGAACAGTTGATCGTGGAACTGGAAGCCTGCGACCTGCTGATCCTGTGCACCCCGGTGCACAATTTCACCGTGCCGGCGGCGCTCAAGGCCTGGATCGACCACGTGGTGCGCATCCAGCGCAGCTTTACGGTGAATGCGCAATTGGCCAAGGTCGGCTTGCTGGAGGACCGGCGCACCTTTGTGCTGGTCAGCTCGGGTAACGCCCGCAAAGGCCATGAACCGGACTTCCTTACCCCGTACATGACCGCGATCCTGGCGACGGTGGGTATTGAGTCGGTAGATTTTGTGTACCTGCCGGCCATGGTGCGCGGTGAAGAAGCGGTCAATCGCGCGCTGGAACAGGCGCACCGGCAACTGTCGCTCGCAATCAGCTCTGGCCTATAAAAATAATGGCGCTAGAATCAGCGCCATTCCTGCGCCTGACGCCCTGATACGAGCCCCCCATGAGCTTTGATTTCGACACGATCCACCCCCGCCTCGGCACCGGCAGCACCAAGTGGAACCGCTACCCGCAAGACGTTTTGCCGATGTGGATCGCCGACATGGACATCGCCGCCCCACCCGCCGTGCTGAAGGCCCTGCACGCACGCCTCGACCAACAGGTGCTGGGCTACAGCGTTGCGGGGCCGGATGTGCGCGAGGCGATCATTGCCGACCTGTGGAACAAGTACGCCTGGCGCGTGCAGCCGGATGAGCTGCTGTTTTTGCCGGGTGTGGAGCCGGGTTTCAATATGGCGCTGCATGCATTTGTAGAGCCGGGCCAGCCGGTGGTGCTGCAAACCCCCAACTACCGGCCGATCCGCCTGGCGCCGGGGCACTGGAACCTGCCGCGCATCGAAGTGCCGTTCGAGTTGGTCAACGGCGAATACCTCACGCCAATGCCAGCAATGCGCCAGGCACTGACCGGCGCCGGCGCGCTGTTGTTGAGCAACCCGCACAACCCCATGGGCAAAGTCTTCCCTCGCGATGAACTGCTGGCCGTGGCCAATGCCTGCCTGGAACAGGGTGCGCTGATCATCTCCGACGAAATCCACGCCGAGCTGTGCTTCGACGGTCGCCGCCATATCCCCACCGCCAGCCTCAGCCCCGAGATCGCCCAGCGCACCATCACGCTGATGTCGGCGAGCAAGGCCTATAACGTCGCCGGCCTGAAGACCTGCTTTGCCGTGGTGCAGAACGCCGAGATCCGCGAGCGTTTCAACCAGGCCCGTTGCGGCATGGTCGACAGCGTCAGCCCCCTGGGCCTGGAAGCCACCCGCGCCGCCTACAGCGAATGCGCCGACTGGCTCGATGCCTTGGTGCAGTACCTGCAAGCCAACCGCGACTACCTGCTCGACGCCGTGCAGACCCGCCTGCCCGGCGTGGTCATGCACGCGCCGCAAGGCACCTTCCTGGCCTGGCTGGATTGCAGCGCGTTGGGCCTGGATGACCCGCAGCAGTTTTTCCTGGAACAGGCCAAGGTCGGCTTGAGCGCAGGGATCGAATTCGGTGACGACAGCCAGCAATTCGTGCGCCTTAACTTCGGCTGCCCACGGGCGTTGCTGGAGGAAGGCTTGCAGCGCATGGAGCGCGCCCTGCGTCACCGCCAAGCCTAATTCACAATTTTTCGCAACGCGTGCCGAACGCCTGCTGTTACTGTTTTTGCCGATACGCCCCACCGGTAACAGCAGGAGTTTCATGGCATGACGACCCAGCCCCTCGATCGCTCGTCCGACCCCAAAGTCCTCCCCCGCACGCCGCCCAAGTCAGGCACGCAGTTCCATGCGTTGCTCAAGCAAAGCGCCAACAACAAAAAGGTCGAGGCCCAGGACAAGACACCATCGGGGCTGGAGGCCAGTAAAAAAGACGGCTATGAGTTGGCCGCCAAGGATGCCACGCCGCCAGAGACGTTGGCCGACTACAAGGCCATCGGCCCGCCCGATGAAGTCGGCCCCGGGTTGATTCGCTATGAGACCCAGGACGGCAAGAAAATCATCGTCAGCGAACAGGACAGCCCCGAGCTGTTCAAGCAGGTCAGCCAGGATTTCAAGGCACTGACCGGCGTGGTCGCCAGCCAGAATGCCGGCTACCAGAGCCTCGGCGCCGACGGCACTGCGCCGGGCAAACTCGCCGATTACAAATCCCTCGGCCCACCGGATGAAACCGGACCGGGTGTGATCCGCTACGAGACCCAGGACGGCACCAAGGTCGTCATCAGCCAGCGTGACAACCCCGAAGCCTTCCAGAAAGCCAAGGACGCCTATGCCAGCTTTACCGGCCTGTCCAGCAGTGAAGACGCCGGGTACAAGCGCGCCAGCGACAATGAAGTGTGGCCGCCCTACGCGGGTACCACGGTGGGCCCTGTGGATGAAGTCGGCCCGGGCCTGATCCGCTTTGAAAGCAACGGCCAGAAAATGGTGGTGGCCCGCGACGACAACCCCAAGCTGTTCGACTACCTGGCAGGCCTGCACGCGGTCTACACCGACCCCGGCAAGAAAGCCGTGGTGGAAGGCGAACTGAACAACGGCGCGGTACTGGCCGATGCCAACACCCCGTTGCCGGGCCTGAACGACTACAAGAACTTCAGTTGGAACAACGACCAGAAAGACCACATCCTCACCTACGAGCTGCATGACGGCACCAAGGTGGTGGTGTCGTCCGACGTCAGCCCCGAGCTGTTCAAGAGCGTCGCCACCGCCAATGACACCTGGGCCAAGATCCACACCAGCGAGGGCGAAGGCTACAAGCTGGCCGGGCCGAATGACTTCCTGAAAAACACCGATATCACCTTCGGCTCCCCGGATGAACTGGGCGACGGCCTGATCCGCTATGAAACCAGCGAAGGCAAGGTGATCGTCTCCAAGGAGCTCAGCCCGCAGCTCTACGACGACGTGGCGGCCAAATGGGAAGCCTGGAGCGCCAGCTCGGTGGACGATACCCGCGCCAAGCACAACCTGCCCAAGGCCGACGACCTGGATGTGCTGAACCTGGACACCGGCGTGCACGCCGATGAAAAGGACGACAAATCGCCGACCCTCAGCGTCAGCGAGCTGGCCACCACGCAACTGATCGACACCTACCGCGAAGGCGTGAAGAACGGCTCGATCCCCAAGGACGACCCGCGTGCGAAGCTGGTCCGGGCCCTCGAAGCGCAAGCCGCGTACCAGAACGGCCATGGCATCACCGGCTACGAAGAAGCCAAGCGCCCATTCGGCACGACCTGGCGCGAGTTCGATGACAAGCAGACCGAGCTGACCTCGGCCGACATGCACGACATCATCGACGGCAAGGCCGTGCAGAAGCAGATCGGCGAACTGTTCAACGACCCCACCGTGCAGGCCGACTATAAGTCGAAGATGGACGAGGCGATCAACAAGCTGCCGAACAAGGACGAGATCAAACAGAAGCTGCTCGACCTCACCTCCAACCCGGACTACGTGCTGTACCTCAAGGACCTGCAAAGCCAGGGCAAGACCTACGAGGCGCAGAAAGACCTCAGCGACACCCTGACGTCGCTGTCGCTGTTCGACCCGGCGGCCGCCAGCAAAGCCGCGCAGAACATCCAGGCGGACGGCTTGACCACCGACCTGAATGCCATTCTGTCGGACCCGAGCAAAATCTCCGACGAGAACAAGGAGCTGGCGACCAAGGACCTGTTCGGCCTGCTCAAAGGCGTGCTCAAGGGCAACGTGCTGGACTTGCCGCGCCGCACCCAGGAAACCCTGGAGAAATTCCTTAACGAAGGCCTGCAAGGCAAGGAAAAATCCGCCGCTGTCACCAAGGCCCTGGAAGAGCTGGGCGCCGTGTACCAGAAAAACGGCGTGATCAGCGAAGCCGACCTGAAAACCGCCCTGAGCAAACCCTACATTCCGGTGGCCGATCGCGGCATGCTCGGCGAGGTGTTCAACACCCTCAACAGCAAAGGCATCCTCGGTTCACTGGGCGCCGGTGTGAGCCTGTTTTCCGGGATTTACCAACTGGTGGGCAAAGGCGGCAAGCTCGGCGAAACGCCAGCGCAACGCATGACCATCGCCAAAGACTTCCTGAGTTTTGCCGGCGGCTCCAGCCACTTTGTGCGCCTGGGCGACAAGATCGGCGAGAGCCTGGGCAAAGGCGGCCTGGTGGATTTCCTCGGGCTGGACAAGACTCTGCCGGAGATCTGGGGCAAGACCGGCATGCAGGAGCCGAACTTCGAATTCCGCGTCAGCGAACTGCCCTCGGATGTCAAAGCCAAGATCGCCACGGCCCTCGATGCGGTGCCGGACAGCCAGTACGACGGCATCGCCAAGATGTTCGGCGAGGGCGACAAGGCCGTCACCGAGGCCACCGAAGGCCTGGCCACCCACCTGGATGACGGCCTGGCCGCTGCGGGCGCGGCCAAGCTCGGCGCGTCCAAATCGGCGAAGATCGCCGGTTCCGTGATCAAGGTGCTGGGCCCAGCCACGGACATTGCCGGCGGTTTTGCCGACATCGTACTGGGCGCACTGGCGATCAAGAGCGGCGTGAAGGACAAAGACCCCTTGGCCCAGGCGGCCGGCGGCCTGCAAGTGGCCGGCGGTGCGTTCGGTGCATCGGCCGGGGTACTGGGGGCTGCGGCCCTGTTTGGCGCGGGCACGGCGGCGGCGTTGACCGGGCCGTTGTTCCTGGTGGGTGTGGTGCTGGCGGTGGTCGGCGGGATCATCGGCTACTTTGTCGACCACAACAAAAAGCAGAAGGCCACCGAGAAGGAAAACGACTGGTACCGCGACCTGGCGGGCGACGGTCTGTTGCAGGACAACTGGGCCGACAAGGTCGAATACGCCCACTACGAAATCCACCATTACGGTGGCCGTGACGCGCCGACCGACGACAGCATCTTCCGCTTCCAGCAATCGGAGTGGGAACACTTCGACCAGACGCCACAAAAAGGCGGCTCGTCGAGCAACCGCCTGGATGGCGGCTTGCACAAGGGCTACAAGGACCCGAACGAGAAACCCAAGAGCCTGCCGACGGATGCGCCGCCGGAGAGACCGCAGCCGCATCCACCGGGTGGCAGTGGCCCGAAGATCGCTTGAGTCATGCCAGCCCCCGCCTGAGTGCGGGGGCTGTCATTTACAACTTGGCGATGGACACTTCGGTGGACTTCACAAAGGCAATCACTTCACTGCCTACTTTCAATTCCAGGTCACGCACCGAACGGGTGGTGATCACCGATGTGACGATGCCGGACGCGGTCTGCACGTCGATTTCCGACACCACTTCCCCTTGCAGGATTTCCTTGATCACGCCCTTGAACTGGTTGCGCACATTGATGGCTTTAATGGTCATGTCGGCTTTCCTTCAGGCTGTTGGGTCAATCCGCACGAATGCGCAGGCCCTCAAAATGCGCCATCGACGAAGATATTAAAAGGAATATATATCTCTTTATTTATTCTTTATTGATATATAAAAGCTGTTGCACCATAAACAGCTGATCAACAGTTTGCCCTCTCCCACCACAGCCCTTCCCCCTCGAAGCCCCCGTGATTAGGCGTCAAAAGCCAATGGCACAGAGACTGCATATTCTTTAAAAGCATGATGGAGCATGCGGTTTTATTTTTCTGAATATAAGAAAAACCTTCTCTCAACGCCTTGCCGGAGCTGTTCCATGAACCCCTTCACCCAACGTCTATTGGGCGCCTGCGCCCTTGCCCTGTGCATGCAACCGCTGGCCCACGCCACCGAAACCGATCCAGCCGAAGTCAACCTGGACTACGCGTACTACTCGCCTGTCAGCCTGGTGCTCAAGCATTTCGGCTGGCTCGAACAAGCCTTGCCGGACTCCAAAGTGGGCTGGGTATTGAGCCAGGGCAGTAACCGCTCCCTGGAATACCTCAACAGTGGCGGCGTGGATTTCGCTTCTTCGGCCAGCCTGTCCGCAGTACTGAGCCGCGCCAACGGCAGCCCGATCAAGTCTGTGTACGTCTACAGCCGCGCCGAATGGACCGCCCTGGTGGTGCGCAAGGATTCACCGCTCAACAGCGTCACCGACCTCAAGGGCAAGAAAATCGCCGCCACCAAAGGCACCGACCCGTACCTGTTCACCTTGCGCAGCCTGCAAAAGGCCGGGCTGAAAAAGGACGACGTGGAGCTGGTGCACCTGCAACACCCGGACGGCCGCACCGCCCTGGAAAAAGGTGACGTGGATGCCTGGGCCGGTCTCGACCCGCACATGGCCGCCAGTGAAATCCAGGCTGGTTCGCGCCTGTTGTACCGCAACAAGGACTTCAACAGCTACGGTGTGGTGAGCGTCACCGAGAAGTTCGCCAAGGCTCATCCGCAAACCATCACCAAGGTCATCGGCGCCTATGAAAAGGCCCGGGACTGGGCGGTCAAGCACCCGGATGAATTTGCCAGGCTGCTGGCCGACGAGTCCGGCCTGCCGTTGGAAGTGGCCAGGCTGCAACTCTCGCGTACCGACCTGAGCACGCCGTTCTTGAGCAGCAAGGACGTGGTGTCGTCCAAGGCCGCCGCACCGATCCTGGTGTCCGAAGAGTTGGTGCGCAAAGGCGTGAATGTGGACCAGGTGATCGACCAGTTGATCGACACTTCGTTCGGCCACTGAGGAGCACGTGATGACCAGCAAAACCCAAGCAGTGCCTCTTGCCACGCCCTTGGCGATCAATCGCAGTGCCTGGCCGAGGCGCCTCAAGGGCCTGGTGTTGCCGGTGCTGATCCTGCTGGTGCTGGAGGTAGTGGTTCGAGTGGGCTGGCTGCCGTCCTACCAGATGCCGGCGCCCAGCGAAATTGCGCTGACCCTCACCGACCTGGCCGAAGGCGCACTGTGGAAACACATCAGCGCCAGCCTCGGCCGGGTAGTGCTGGGGTTCGTCATTGGTGCCAGCCTGGCGTTGGTGTTTGCCGCCTGGGTGGGGTTGAGCCGTGAAGCCGAGGCCTATCTGGAACCGACCTTCGCCGGCTTGCGCTCGATCCCCAGCCTGGCCTGGGTGCCGCTGTTGCTGCTGTGGTTGGGCATCGACGAAACCTCGAAGATCGTACTGATCGCAATTGGCGCGTTTTTCCCGGTGTACCTCAACGGCGTGGCGGCCATCCGCGACATCGACCGCAAGCTGGTGGAAGTCGGGCAGATGTACGGTTTCAGTCGGCGGCGCCTGGTGCGTCGTATCCTGTTGCCGGCCGCCCTGCCCGGCCTGTTCACCGGGTTGCGCAGCGGCTTGAGCCTGGCGTGGATGTTTCTGGTGGCAGCCGAGTTGATCGCGGCCACCAAAGGCTTGGGTTACCTGCTCAGCGATGGGCGGGAGACCTCGCGGCCGGACATCGTGCTGGCGGCGATCATCGTGTTGGCGCTGCTGGGCAAGGTCAGCGATGGCCTGCTCGCCGCGCTGGAAAAGCGTTGCCTGGCCTGGCGCGATACCTTCCAGGGAGCTGGGCAATGAGCGTGCGAGCGTTGTTGGATATTCATGTAGCGCGCAAGCGTTTCGCCGACACCACCGTGCTGAAAGACGTGCGCCTGGCCCTGCAACCTCGCGAAGCCGTGAGCCTGCTGGGGCCCAGTGGTTGCGGCAAAAGCACCTTGCTGCGCATCGTCGCCGGCCTGGAACAGGACTTCCAGGGCGAACTGCGCAGCCCCGACGGCGAAGTCGCCTTTGTGTTCCAGGAACCCCGACTGATGCCCTGGCTCACGGTGGAACAGAACATCGGTTTCAGCGACGACAACCATTACGACAGGGCCTGGGTCACGCAACTGATAGAGGAAGTCGGCCTCAAGGGCTTTGCCCAGGCGTTGCCCAAGGCATTGTCCGGCGGCATGGCGCAGCGAGTGGCCATCGCACGCGGTTTGTACTCACGCCCACAGGTATTGCTGCTGGATGAACCGTTCAGCGCGGTGGACGCGTTTACCCGCATGAAGCTGCAGGACCTGCTGCTGCAACTGGCCGAACACCATGCCATCGCCTTGTTGCTGGTGACCCATGATGTCGACGAGGCGTTGTATTTGAGTGATCGGGTGCTGGTGATGGATAACCGGCCGAGCAGCATTCGCCAGGCGCTTGCAGTGGAATTGCCACACCCCAGGGACCGGCGTGATCCGCGGCTGGCGCAACTGAAGGCGCTGTCACTGACGGCGTTGCAGCAGGCACACGTGATCTAGGCGATCTTGCGCAAGGTCACCCAGTACCGCGTCCGCGCCTGCACCTCGAGCCCCAGGGTCTGGGCCAGCAGGTTGAGGATGCGGTCAGTGTCGTCCAGGCGAAAACTGCCGGTCACTCGCAATGTTTCCAGGCTCGGATCCCAGCGCAACACACCGGGACGATAACGCTCCAACTCCCGTAAAAAGTCGCCCAGTGCCTGGTTCTGTGCGGTCAGCACACCGTCGCGCCAGCCCGGTTGCAACACATCGAACGGAGCCCAGGCGCCGAGCCCGTCGGCTTGCAGCGAGGCTTGCCGACCACCCGGCAACGACGCCATTTGCCCGGTCAAGTCGCGTACTTGAACCGAGCCCTGGAGCACCGACACTAGACAGCCCTTGGTCATCTGACGGACACACATCTCAGCCTGGCTGACCCGCAACTCGCCATAGCGGGTCTGCACCGTCATCGCCGCCGCCCCTGGCACATTCAGCGCCAGCTCACCGTTCACCAGTGTGATGCGCCGCTGTGCAAGGTCCATGTCCACCGCTGTCGCCGTGTTGAGCTGCAAGCTGCCGCCATCGGCCAAGGACATGCGCCTGCGCTCGCCGGTGGCGGTGTGCAGGTCGGCGCGCCACGCCTCGATGGGCAACTGGCGGCTGACCAGCCAGGCCGTCGGCACCAAGGCTGCGATACCCAATGCGCGCTTGAGCACCGCGCGCCGCCCCAGTTGCGGACGGTCGAGGCTGGCCATCGCCAGGGCCTGGGGCAAGTCACTGAAACGCTGGCGCAGGGCCTGGGCTTTTTGCCAGGTCTGCTCGTGCTGGGGGTGGCTGTCTCGCCAGTGCTGCAACGCGGCGTGGTCACGCTCAGTGGCCGCGCCGGATTCGAGCAGCGCCAGCCATTGGGCAGCGGCGCGGGCGACGTCACGGCTCACAGGTCCACCAGCAGGCAATGTTCGTAGGCCTGGGCCATGTAGCGTTTGACCGTGCGCTCAGACACCTCGAGCCGATCGGCGATCTCCCGATAGCCCAGGCCTTCCAGCTGGCTCCACAGGAAGGCACGGCGCACCAGCACCGGCAAGCCATCGAGCAACTCGTCCAGGGCTTGCAGGGTCTCGAGCACCAGCCAGCGCTGTTCGGGCGATGGCACGCAGGCTTCCGGCAGGCTCGCCAGCGCGTTCAAATAGGCCTGCTCAAGGCTGCGTCGCTGATGGAAATTGACCAGCAGGCGTTTGCCGACGGTCACCAGATAAGCACGCGGCTCCTGCATCTGCGCAATCGGCTGGGCGCTGGCGAGTACGCGCAGGAACGTATCCTGGCTCAGGTCGGCAGCATCCCAGGCATTGCCCAGGCGCCGGCGCAGCCAGCTTTCCAGCCAACTGCGATGGTCGTGGTACAGGCTCGACAAGGTCAGTTCGGGGGCGTGGGTCGGAACAACAGCATCATTCATGGCAAGCGACCTGCGCGGCGCGAGTGAATCTCAAATGAGATTCATTCTATTTAATATCGCGCTGGCTGACCATGATCTTTTCAACACTGTGTTTATAGGGAGGCTTCAGCATCGAACAGCTGCCCACGCCCCACCACACTCCCCGGCTTGAGCACCGCCCCCGGCGCCAACACCGCATTGGCGCCGATACGGCACTGGTCGCCGAGCAACGCGCCAAACTTGTCGCAACCGGTACGCTGCAAGGTGCCGTCGACCCGCACTCGCACCTCCTTGTCATCACGCTCGTTACGGTAGTTGGCGACGATGCTCCCCGCCTCCAGGTTGATGCCGTGCCCCAGCACCGAATCACCGACGAAATTGAAGTGCGCCAGCTTGCTGCCGCTGAACATGAAGGAGGTCTTCAACTCGGCACCCGGGCCGATGATGCAGTGTTCCTCCAGCCAGCAGCCGCCGCGCAGCAGCGAACCGCTGGCGATAAAGCAATGGGCGCCGATGATCAGGGGTGGCTTGAGCAGCGCGCCCGGTTCGACGGTGGCGGTACGGTGGATGGCGATCTCGCCCTGGATGACGTACTGGTCTGCCGGCAGTTCGGCCAGGAGTTGGCGAACAACGGCTGGCGCCTGGGCGGCCAGCGCCCAGGGCGCGAGATCAGCCCAGGGTGCAAGAGGAGAGTGGGCGAAGTCTGAAATATAGTCGGTGAGGCGGATCAATGTTGAATCCTCCGGTGGTCAGAGAAGTGCAAAACGCTAACATGCGCACACCAGACTTTACTGTTTGTCTTGTTATGGATATTTTATCCAGATCAGTCAATGAGGTCCGTCCCATGCCATTGCCGACTTACCAAGATGTCATCGCTGCCGCCCAACGCCTTGACGGTGTCGCCCATCACACCCCTGTGTTCACCTCGCGCACCCTCGACGCACTGACCGGCGCCCAAGTGTTCATCAAGTGCGAAAACCTGCAACGCGCCGGTTCCTTCAAGTTCCGGGGTGCGTTCAATGCCCTGTCGCAGTTCGATGCACAGCAGCGCAAGGCCGGGGTGGTGGCGTTCTCGTCCGGCAACCACGCCCAGGGCATTGCCCTGGCGGCGCAGTTGCTGGGCATGCCGGCAACCATCGTGATGCCCAGCGATGCGCCGGCGGCCAAGGTCGCGGCGACCCGTGGCTACGGCGCCAGTGTGGTGCTGTATGACCGCTTCACCGAAGACCGCGAACAGATCGGCCGCGACCTGGCCACCGAGCAGGGCCTGACCCTGATCCCGCCCTACGACCACCCGCATATCCTTGTCGGGCAAGGCACCGCCGCCAAGGAACTGCTGGAGTTCACCGGCCCGCTGGATGGATTGTTCGTTGGCCTGGGTGGTGGCGGCATGCTCTCGGGCACGGCGTTGTCGACCCGTGCCCTGGCGCCGGATTGCCAGCTGTACGGCGTGGAACCCGAAGCCGGCAATGACGGCCAGCGCTCGTTCCGCAGCGGCAGCATCGTGCACATCGATACGCCGGCGACCATTGCCGATGGTGCCCAGACCCAGCACCTGGGCAACTGCACCTTCCCGATCATCCGCGACCAGGTCAACGACATCCTCACCGTGTCGGATGCCGAGTTGGTCGGCGCCATGAAGTTCTTTATGCAACGCATGAAAATGGTGGTCGAGCCCACTGGCTGCCTGGGCTTAGCCGCGTTGCTCAACGAGGGTGAACGTTTCAAGGGCCAGCGCGTGGGCATTATCGTCACCGGTGGCAACGTCGATATCGAAAAGTACGCGGCCCTGCTCTGCGAGGCCTCATGAACATCATCCAGACCGCCCATGCGGCACAGCCTGCCGGCCATTACTCGCAAGCCATCCGCCACGGCGACACGCTGTATATCTCCGGCCAATTGCCGGTGAGCCCGGATGGGCGGCACAACCTGGCAGCGTCATTTGCCGAACAGGCACGAATTGCCCTGGATAATCTATTGGCCATCCTCAACGCCGCCGGCGGAACCGCGCAGGACCTGGTGAAGGTCACCGTGTACGTAGCCGGCGTCGAGCATTGGCCGGCCTTCGATGGCCTTTATGCTGCCGCGCTGGGCGAGCACCGCCCTGCCCGTGCGGTGGTGCCGGTGCCGGAGTTGCACCACGGTTACCTGATCGAGATCGAGGCCATGGCGCGCTACTTGGCGTAGGTGTAGACCGCCGCACGCGACACGCCCAGATGGGACGCTACCGTTTCCATGGCCCGGCGGATGTCCAGGCAACCCGAGTCCTTGAGTTCCTGCATCAGCACACGCCGGTCGGCCGTCTTCAGCGCGCGCGGAGTGGTGGCCAGGCGTGCGGCGAACTGGTCGATGCGCGCACGGATCACGTCGGCGCCGGAAGGGTCCAGGGACTCGATGAGCTTGTCGCCGCTGACCGAGCCGAATTGTTCGAGCATGCCTTGCAAGCCCCGGAACAACGAGAGGTCGACGTTCATGCACAAGGCCGCGACGTACTCGCCGCCGGCGCCCTTGATGCCGATCGACGTGCTCTTGACCTGGCGGCCGTCGCTGAACTGGTTCTGGTAGTTGGCGATGACTTGCGGGTAGTCGGGGTCGGCAATGCGCGCCAGGCCCAGCTCAGTGGTCGGGTCGCCCGGTGCACGCCCGGACAAGTTGTTGTGGATGGCCAGGATCGAGTGCCGGGGGTCGCGCAAGTCGTGCAGGACCACTTCGCAGAAGGGGCTGAAGGTCTTGCTCAGGCCCTCGGCGATCTGTTCGAGCTGGCTGATCAAGTGAGTATCGTCGGGAGAGGTGGTTTTCATGCAAGACAACATATCCAGTCCTGGACAGGGCGTCAATTTACCCCCTGCCCCTCAGTGTGGCGCCCGTACCCGAGGCGTGCGGTCAGAGACCACGCTGGCGCAACCACTGCAGAAAGCCTTTCTTGACAGGCACCACCGGTGCCTCTTGCGTCAGCGCCTGCGCGGCGTGCACACGGAAATCCAGCAAAGCCTTCATCGCTTCGCCGATGTCGTGGCGCGCATCCAGGCACGGCTTCAAGTATTCCTTCTCGATGCGGTACAGGGTGCAGAACGTCTTGGCCGAGAAATCCGCCAGCGTCGCCTGGTCCGACAGGATCCCGGCCTCGCCGATCACCTCACCCGGCCCCATGCGCCCGGCTTCGAATTTGTGCCCGCCCTTGGTCAGCATCACCGAGACCACACCGGACTCAACGATGAACAAATGATCGCTGACCTCCCCGGCCGGCAGGATCATCTCGCCGGCGCGATAGGTGTGCAGGGTCATGTTCTGGCTGAAGGTGTCTTTCTCTTCCTGGCGCAGGGTGGAAAAAATCGACGAACGCTCCAATAAAGCGCGCGCTGCGGACATGGCCGGTGGCGCGCTGCTTTCAGTGGCCGACAGCACGCCGACGCCCGCCGCCTGCAAATGCCGGAAAGCCAAGTCATAAAGCTGGTTGCGCACTTCGCGCTTGAGGGCCATGGCCGGTACGAATCCGCTGATTTCATACTCGACGCCACCACTGGCCGACGTCTTGAACGCCACACTTGGCGCCGGCGTGCCCAGCAGCGGCCGACACCCTTGCATCGCCCGCTCCAGGGCTTCGATCACCGTTTGCGGCCGCGCATGGGGGCTGACCTGCAGGCTGACCGCCAGGCCGAACATGTCCGCCGGGCGCGAGAAATTGATGATCTTGGCCTTGGCCGCCAGGGAGTTGGGAATCACCGCCATGCTGCCCTGGGAGGTTTGCAGGCGCGTGGCGCGCCAATCGATGTCCGTCACCCGGCCTTCGGTGCCGTCGATGGAGATCCAGTCATCGATTTGATAAGGCTTGGTGGTGTTGAGGACGATCCCGGAGAATACGTCACTCAAGGTACTTTGCAGCGCCAGGCCGACAATGATCGCTACCGCGCCGGAGGTGGCGAGCACACCCTTGACCGGCAAGTCGAGCACGTAGGCCATGGCGGCAATGATCGCGATCAGGAAGATCACCGCCCCCATCAGGTCCTGCAACAGGCGGCCGGTATGCCCGACCCGCTGCATCATGAGCGTGCCGAGCAACACGGTCAGCGTACGCGCCGCGAACAGCCACCAGCCGATCTGCAACGCTGTGGCGGCCAGGTGCAAGGCGGTGTTGTCCGCATAGGGCGCCAGTTGCATGGGGTTCATGCCGTCGTTGAACAGCACCGCGCTGAACACCGCGAAGATCACCAACCGCGCCGCCAGCTTCCAGTTGGCGAGGTTGGCGGAAATCAGGCGCCACACGGCGATGTCGATCAAGATCAGCGCCAGGGCGCACAGCATCGGGTGATCAGCGATAAATGAGGGCATCCAGGCGACTCCAGGGCGAATGCCGTGAAGATCGCATGAAATGCCGCGCCAGGGTATAGCGGGTGTGCTTACATCTGCCCGAAACGACCCGACTGAAAGTCCACGAACGCCTGGTGAATCTCCTGCTCGGTATTCATCACAAACGGCCCGTGCCCGACGATCGGCTCGTCAATCGGCTCACCGCTGAGCAGCAGCACCTTGGCGTCATCATCGGACTCCAGTGTCAGTTGGCTACCCTCGCGCTCGAACAACGCCAATTGCCCCTGCCGCGCAACTTGCTCGCCATTGACCAGTACCGTGCCGCGCAGGATCACCAGGGCGGTGTTGCGCCCTTCGTGCAGGTCCAGGGTGACGGGCTTGCCGGGGTTCAGGCGCAGGTCCCACACGTCAATCGGCGTAAAGGTACGGGCCGGGCCCTGGGTGCCGGCAAACTCACCGGCAATCAGGCGCAGTTGCCCGGCGTCGTCGGCCAAGGGCAGTACCGGGATATCGCCATCCACAATCGTCTGGTAACCGGCATCGGCCATTTTGTCCTTGGCCGGCAGGTTGACCCACAGTTGCACCATCTCCAGCGCGCCGCCCTGGCGGGCGAAGGCGGCGGAGTGGAACTCTTCGTGGAGGATGCCTTTGGCAGCGGTCATCCATTGCACGTCGCCGGGGCCGATGGTGCCGCCGGCACCCGTGGAATCGCGGTGTTCGACTTCGCCGTCGTAGACGATGGTCACGGTTTCAAAGCCGCGATGGGGGTGCTGGCCGACGCCGCGACGCTGCTCGGTCGGGGTGAAATCGGCCGGGCCGGCGTGGTCCAGCAACAGGAATGGGCTGATGTGCTTGCCCATGGCGTCGTAGGAAAACAACGTGCGCACCGGGAAGCCGTCGCCGACCCAATGGGCGCGGGGGCTGGTGTAGATGCCGATAAGCTTTTTCATGGTGTACCTCCAAAGTGCATACACCATAAGGCTGCTGGCGGTTGAGCACTAGCCGGCAAAAGCAGCCCTGTTCGTCCTACGTATAGGACAATCCCTTGGCCTGACGTTGCCGCAGCAGGTGAAACGCCACGAACGCCGTCAGCGCGAAGCTGGCCTGGATGATGATCATCGGCGCGGCACTGCCGTCCCGCAACTGGCTCAACAAGACACCACTGCAGGTGGCGCCGAACATCTGCGCAAACCCCATCAGTCCCGCCGCCAGGCCTGCACGATGCGCATTGGGCATCACGCCACCGGTCACCGCACCCGGCAACACCAGGCCACCGCCCAGGGTGACCAGCGCAATCGGGATGTCCAGGCCGAGCACCGACAGGCCGAACAGTTCATAAATGACCACGGCCGACACCCCGCCGGCGGCGACCATCGTCACGCCCATCGCCACAATCCGCTGAGGCCCTAGACGCATGATGTTGCGGCGGGTATAGGTGGACCCCACGATCAGCATCGATACGATCAGGCCGAAATTGATGCCGTACTCCAGGCTGCTGAAGCCCAGCAGGTTGATGAACACCGCCGACGAACCGGCGATTACCGCAAACATGGCGCCATAGGTGCACGCCAATGCCACGGCGAACGCCCGGTACTGGCGCCCCTTGAGCAGGTCCAGGTATTGCCCGCCGAGGGTACGCCAGTGACCGGCCTTGGGGTCTAGGTAGTGGTTACTCTCGCGAAAGAACAGCAACGCCAGCAACAGCACCACGCTGCCAATCGCCAGCGCCAGGAGGATCGGCGCGTGCCAGCCGAACAGCTTGATCAGCAGGCCACCGACCATCGGCGCCACCACGATGGCGTAGAGCATGCCGATCATGGTCAGCGCCAGGGCCGGCCCGGCTTCGGCCTTCCACACATCCCGCACCACCGTGCGCGCCAGCACCAGCGCAGCACAGGCGCCCAGGCCTTGCAGCACGCGGGCGGCAATGAACTGGTGGATGTCGTGGACCAGCAGCATCGACAAGGTTGCCAGCACGTACAGCACCAGGCCGCCGATCAGCACCGGGCGCCGGCCGATACGGTCCGACAGCGGGCCGAACAACAGTTGCCCAAGGCCGAAAGCGGCGACAAATGCCGAGAGCGCCATCAGTGCCGAACCCGCCGGCGCCGCCAGCGCCTGCTCGATGGCGCCCAGGCCGGGAATGATCAATTGGGTCGAGACCTCACCCAGTGCCGTCAGGGCCACCAGTAAAAACAGCAGGCTTCGCGATGGGAGCGGGGCGTTTGTCATGGGGAGCATCCGGGGGCTGGATTAATTTATATTTCGACCATAATATGCGTAAAAAATTATGTCCATAATTTTTTGCCCAATGGTTACCCCGGAGCCCGCCATGCACCCTCTCCCCCTGCGTCTTCTCACGCCCCTGGCCCTGTTGATCGTCCTCAATGGCTGCAACAGCAAGGCCGACACCGCCGCCGAAGTTCCTCAACCTCGCCCTGTCCTGGCCGCCAAAGTAGAAGCGGCCGGCACCCAGCAAAGCGCCTATACCGGCGTGGTCGCGGCGCGTACCGAAAGCGACCTGGGGTTCCGGGTCGGCGGCAAGGTCATCGAACGCAAGGTCGACCCCGGCCAGCATGTGTCCCGTGGTGACACCCTGCTGGTGCTGGATATCGGCGACTTCGAACTGGCCCTGCGCTCGGCAAAAAACCGCGTCAGCGCCGCCCAGGCACAATTGCGCCAACGCCGTGACGACGAAAACCGCTATCAGCGCCTGGCCAGCACCGGCGCCGTGTCGCGGCAGATCTTCGACCAATCGGCAACCAATCTGCGCGTGGCCGAAGCCGAACTGGCCGCGGCGCAATCCGACGCCAGCCAGATCGAAAACCGCCGCACCTACTCGGTGCTCAAGGCCGATGGCGACGGCATCATCACCGATGTGCGGGCAGACCGCGGCCAGGTGGTCGCCGAAGGACAGATCGTCGCGCGCCTGGCCCACGACGGTGCCCGTGAAGCTATCGTCAACCTGCCGGAAAACCAACGCGAACAAGCCTCGCAGAAAGCCCTGGCCTTCGCCTTCGGCGCTCCGGACCAGGCGGTGACCGCCACCTTGCGCGAACTGTCCGCCAGCGCTGACCCGACCACCCGCACCTACCGCGCCCGCTACGTATTGCATGGCGCCGTCGATCGCTTCGCCCTCGGCTCGACCATCACCGTACGCCTGCAAGGCAACGGCCAGGCCCAGCAAACCCGGGTACCCATCGGCGCCTTGCAGGATGCCGGGCAAGGCACCGGTGTCTGGGTAATCGGCACAGACGACAAGGTCAGTTTCGCCCCGGTGAAAGTCGCCAGCCTCGGCCAGGAAGACGCGCTGCTCGACAGTGGTGTAACCCCCGGTCAAATCGTCGTCGCCCTGGGTGCGCACCTGCTGCACGACGGTGACGCCGTACGCCTGCTGCCCGCCCAGGTCCTGGCCCTCAACCGCAAACAGGACAACTGAGCATGCGTGGTATCAACCTCTCTGAACTGGCGGTCAAGCACCGTGCGGTCACGTTGTTCCTGATCATTGCGATCCTGGCCGCCGGGGTGTTCTCGTTTGGCAAGCTCGGTCGCGCCGAAGACCCGTCCTTCACCGTCAAGGTGATGACCATCACTGCCGCCTGGCCCGGCGCCACCGCCCAGGAAATGCAGGAGCAAGTGGCCGACCGCCTGGAAAAACGCCTGCAGGAACTGGACTACTACGACCGCGTCGAGACCATCGCCCAGCCGGGTTTCGTGTCGATGCGCATGACGTACAAGGAGTCCACGCGGCCCAGCGAAATCCAGGACCTGTTCTACCAGACCCGAAAAAAACTCAGCGATGAAGCCGCCAGACTGCCCAAGGGCGTGAGCGGGCCGTTCTTCAACGATGAATATTCCGATGTGTATTTTGCGCTGTACGCCCTGGAGGCCGAACACCTGCCCCATCGACAGCAGGTGCAGATGGCTGAGGAACTGCGCCAGGGTTTCCTCAACCTGCCAGGGGTGAAGAAGGTCAATATCCTCGGCGAGCAGGCGCAACGGGTGTTCGTGGAGTTTTCCTATGAGCGCCTGGCGACCCTGGGCATCAAGCCGGATCAGATTTTCTCGGCGTTGGCCGCGCAGAACGCCGTGGCGCCGTCGGGCTTTGTCGAGACCGCCGGCGCCCGTGCCTACATCCGTATCGACGGCGCGTTCGACAGCCTGTCACTGATCGAAAACGTGCCGCTGGAAGTCAACGGCCGCGTGCTGCGCATCGCCGATGTGGCCACCGTCAGCCGAGGTTATGAAGACCCGCCCAGCTACCGCATCCGCCACCAGGGCGACCCGGCGCTGATGCTCGGCGTGATCATGGAGAAACACTGGAACGGCCTGGAACTGGACAAGAGCCTCAAGGCCCAGGAAGCCAGAATCCAGGCCGACCTGCCGCTCGGGGTCAACTTCGCCAAAGTCTCCGACCAGGCGAAAAACATCAGCCTGGCGGTCAACGAGTTCATGCTCAAGTTCTTCGTTGCCCTCGCCGTGGTGATGGTCATCAGCCTGTTGGCCTTGGGCTTTCGTGTCGGCCTGGTGGTGGCCGCTGCGGTGCCGCTGACCTTGTCGGTGGTGTTTGTGATCATGCTGCTGACCGGGCGTGAATTCGACCGCATTACCCTGGGCGCGCTGATTATTTCCCTGGGGTTGTTGGTGGATGACGCGATCATCGCCATCGAGATGATGGTGGTGAAACTGGAGGAAGGTTTCGACCGCATCCACGCCGCCACCTTTGCCTGGAGCTCCACGGCGGCGCCGATGCTCACTGGCACGCTGGTGACGATCATCGGCTTTCTACCGGTGGGTTTTGCGCGCTCCGGCGCCGGGGAATATGCCGGCAATATCTTCTGGATCGTCGGTTTTGCGCTGATTTCATCCTGGCTGGTGGCGGTGGTGTTCACACCTTACCTGGGCGTGAAGCTGCTACCGCAGATCAAGCCGGTGCCCGGCGGGCATGACGCAATCTACGCCGGGCGCTACTACCAGAAACTGCGCACGCTGGTGGAGGCCTGTGTGCACAGGCGCTGGCTGGTGACCGGGCTGGTGGTGGCGGCGTTTGTGCTGTGCGGGCTGGGCATGGGTGTGGTGAAGAAGCAGTTCTTTCCCAACTCCGACCGTTCCGAACTGATTCTTGAGGTGTACATGCCGCCGGGCAGCGCCTTTAAAAGTACCGAAGCGGTAGCCGCACAGTTGGAAAAAGCCCTGCTGCAAGAGCCGCAAACCACGATGGTCGACACCTATGTAGGCGGCGGTGCGCCACGCTTTTTCCTGTCGCTGAACCCTGAACTGCCGGACCCGGCGTTTGCCAAGCTGATCGTGCAGACCCCGGACTCCCATGCCCGCGATGCATTGAAACTGCGCATGCGCGAGCGGATTGCGGCCGGTGAGTTCCCGGCGGCGCGGGTACGCGTCACGCAGTTGCTGTTCGGCCCGCCTGTGCCATTCCCGGTGGTGTTCCGTGTGTCCGGCCCGAATGTGGATGTGCTGCGTGGCGTGTCCGAAGCCGTGCGCAAAGTCGTCGCCGCCAACAAGTTGACCAAGGATGCCTTCCTCGATTGGGGCGAGCGCACCAGCGGCTATCGCCTGGTGCTGGATCAGGACCGCCTGCGTTTGCTGGGCTTCACCCCCAACGAGGTCAAATCCCAGCTCAACGCCCTGCTCAGCGGCAACCCCATCACCGAAGTGCGCGAAGGCAACCGTACCGTCTCCGTGGTCGCTCGCGCCCAGGGCAGCCAGCGCGAAGACCTCGGCAACCTCAACAACATGACCCTCACCAACAGCGCCGGCACCTCCGTGCCGCTGGCCCAGGTCGGGCATTTCCAGGCGGTGATGGAAGAACCGATCCTCAAGCGCCGCAACCGCGCGACCACCGTCGAAGTGCGCGCCGACATCATCGACGGCGTGCAACCGCCGGACGTGGAAATGGCCGTGTATAAAGACCTGCAGCCGCTGATTGCCACACTGCCCGCCGGTTACCAGATCGACATCGGCGGCCCGGTGGAAGAAAGCGCCAAGGCCAACGTCGCCCTGGCCGCGCTGTTCCCGATCATGATCCTGCTGACCCTCACGGTGATCATGTTCCAGGTGCGCTCGTTCGGCGTGATGTTCATGGTCTTCGCCACGGCGCCGCTGGGCTTGATCGGTGCGGTGCCGACCTTGCTGCTGTTCAACCAGCCGTTCGGGTTCAACGCAATCCTGGGCTTGATCGGGATTGGCGGGATACTGATGCGCAACACGCTGATCTTTACCGACCAGATTCGCCAGAACCAGGACCACGGCATGGCCATTCGCGAGGCAATCATCGAAGCCACCGTGCGGCGTGCACGGCCGGTGATCCTGACCGCGCTGGCGGCGGCGCTGGCGTTTATTCCGCTGACGTTGTCGGTCTTCTGGTCGTCCCTGGCCTACGTGCTGATCGGTGGGGTGCTGGTGGGCACCGTGTTGACGCTGTTGTTCTTGCCGGCGCTGTGCAGCCTGGTGCTGGGGCGGGAGAAGACGAGAGTTGTCGAAACGTCCCACGTAAGCGCCGGATAAGCTCTACTCCCCTCCCCTGAAAAGGTCCGCAAAGTCCCTCGCCTGACTACACAGTGCGAGGGATTGCAGATGGACTTTCTGGTTGTTGGAGCTGTTTCTTGAACCCGGCCATTGGCAGGCTGGCCCTGACCCCAATGGATGTGAAGACGGTCGATATCGAGCGCGTCTTTCGCGATTTCCGGGAATGCCTGAATACCTTTGACGCGTGGGCTTCAAGCTTTTGGAGCGTTTCGGCGCTGGATGTCGAGCAAGTCTTCAAGGTCGGGGATGAAGTGGCGCTGGTCGCGCCGATCAACCGTTCTCTTTACCCAAGCACCACCGTTGCGACTTGCCAGGCCAACGGCAAGCTGACCCTGGTGCACCTGTTCCAAAGCACGCGATTTGTACCCATCGGCAACACGCCGGTGATGGTGCAGCGTGTCGACCCCAACGGCGGCCCACTGGGCGAGCCGATCCACACGACCATCGGCCCCAGCGGCATCCTCGAAATCGACCAGTGTGAGCGCGACCAGCAATACCGGGTCAGCTTCTATCCCAACGTTTCCGAGGATCACCTCAAGGCGCTGTATGCGTCTTATCAATCGGTGATTGATGGGTTGGAAGTTCGCCTGCGCGAAGAGTGGAAAAACACCTTCGAAGCCCAGTGGAAAGACTACACAGACGCCAGCCCGCTTGATCAACGCAGGCTGCTGGAGAAGGCGTTTCTTCATGGCATGGGTAAGGCGTTCTACAGCCTTTGGGACAATTTCACACAACTGTACGACCTGCTGGCGGACCTCAAGAGCAACAGCCAGAAGTTGCTGCAATACGTCTCCCAGACCGAACTGGATGACCTGCTGAAACTGGGCAAGGACGCCATCGCCCATGGCCTGCTGGTGCTCTGCGACGAGCCGCTGATGTTTATCTACCTGTCGGCGATCTGCAGTTGGATACGGATGTTGCCGCCGCAAGCGATGAGCGAGGTGATGGGGGAAATCACCGGCGACGTGTTGATCGCTTTGCTGTTGGTGAGGGTTGCGGGAGCCATGGGCGTGACCGTGCGCCTGGGTGCCCAAGTGATGAGTCACATCAAGCCTGGCCGGGCTCGCCAGTGGCTGGAGATGCTCGCGGACCAGTTGGTCGGGCCTCGGTTGGAGGCGCATGTCGAGGCGGCCAGGCCGTTGCTGCTGGGTAGCTCCGCGACGCCGGTCCGGGTGATTCCGAATGCGCCGTTGAAAGCTGGGGATCAGGTGGTTTCCAACGCGGTGCCGGTGGTGCGCAACAAGTCCCAGCGAACCGCGTTGGTGCGGCAGGAGACCGTGGATGATGTGCCGGTTTCTGCTCGCAACCCGAATGGGGATGCGGCGGCATCTTCGGACAAGACCGTCACCAACGGCTGCCCGGTGTCGATGGTCACCGGCGAGGAACTCCTGACCCTCACCGATGGGACGCTGGACGGGATCTTGCCGTTTGAGTGGACGCGGTTGTATCGCACCAGTGCGGTGGAAGTGGATGTCGGGCTGGGGTTTGGTTGGAGTCACGCGCTGGCGCATCGGCTGGTGGTTGTGGGTGACGCGGTGGTGTGGACCGATCATGAAAACCGCTCCACTACCCTGCCCTTGCCGTCTGCTTTTCGCCCTGCGATCACCAACAGCCTGGCCGAAGCGGCGATCTATTTGGGTGCTGTGCCTGATGAACTGGTGCTGGCCCAGGCGTCACGTTTCTACCACTTCCGCGACGGTGTGCTGACAGCGATCAGCGACGCGTATGACAACCGCCTGCGCATTTCCCGGGATTTTCTGGGGCGCATTGAGCGGGTGGATAACGGCGTCGGGCGCTCGCTGTTCTTGCGTTATGCGTCGGGCCGCATCGTGGCGGTGGATTACCAGATTCATCGCGTTGTGGATGAGGGTCCGTTTGTGTGGGTGACGGAGCAAACGGTTGTTTCCTACGCCTATGACGACTTTGGGCGACTGGTTTCAGTGACCAACGCGGTCGGTGAAAGCGAGGTTTATCGCTACGACGAACAGCACGTCATTCTTGAGCGTGGTTTGGCCGGTGGGGCGAGTTTCTTCTGGGAGTGGGAACGGTCTGGCAAGGCGGCGCGTTGTGTCCGGCATTGGGCCAGTTTCTCGCAGATGGACACGCGTTATGCCTGGGATGACAACGGCCAGGTCACGGTGTTTAACGCCGATGGCAGCCAGGAAGTCTACGTGCATGACCAGCGGGCGCGGCTGGTGCAGCG
>NZ_FOKD01000015.1:0-151136 GCF_900112095.1 Pseudomonas sp. NFPP24 | reverse complement strand
GACTGTGGTTGCTGCATGGCGTCGCGCCTGGGATCGGGTTATACCGTTTTTTGTTTTCCCGGCGGGCATCCGCAAAGTGGTTTACACGACCAATGCCATCGAGAGCATCAATGCCCAGTTACGCAAGATCATCAAGACTCGAGGGCACTTCCCGACCGATGAGGCCGCGACGAAACTGATATGGCTTGGGTTGCGCAACATCACCGCCAACTGGGGTCATGCGGCACACGACTGGAAAGTGGCAATGAATCAATTTGCGATCCTGTACGGAGACCGATTTACCAGACCGAGCTGGTAAAACAAGGGCCTGCCTGACGGCAGGCCCTAACCAGCCCGAACACAAAAAAACTGATACTCCCCTTTCTCAACAAGCTACAGCGTACCGCCGCCGTCGATATCGATCACAGCACCGGTCATAAACCCATTCTCCATCGCCAACACATAGACCTGTGCTACTTCTTCAGCCTGTCCCACTCGCCCTACCGGCACCCCCTCTCCCACCTTGGCGAACATCGCCAGACGTTGTTCTTCAGACAACCCCCCATACGCTGGCGTATCAATCACGCCTGGGCTGATCACATTGACCCGACGCGGGGCCAGTTC
Organism: Pseudomonas sp. NFPP24; assembly: GCF_900112095.1. Taxonomy (NCBI): domain Bacteria; kingdom Pseudomonadati; phylum Pseudomonadota; class Gammaproteobacteria; order Pseudomonadales; family Pseudomonadaceae; genus Pseudomonas; species Pseudomonas sp. NFPP24. The sequence goes on along the minus strand of NZ_FOKD01000015.1, from coordinate 150,533 downwards.
TTTGGCCAACTGTTTGCCCAGAGCTTCGGTGGCGGCGTTGATCCCGGTCTTGATGAACTGGCCCGGCGCCAATTTACGTCCCAGTTGCCCAGAGGTCAGGCTGATGCTGCCGTGCTTATCCAGGAATGGCAGCGCCAGTTGGATCGCCCGTAACGAGCCCCAGAGTTTCACGTTGAAGTTGTCCTGAGCCTCGGTCAGATCGGTTTCGATCAAGGTCTTGGCACGCACGGTTGGCCCTGAGGTGTAGACCAGGTGGTCGAACCGCCCCACGCGTTCGAACAATTGTTGCAAAGACCCTGCATCGGTGACGTCCACCGGTTCGCTGCGCAGGCCGTTTACCACGCCGCTGACCAAGCGCCGCCCGGCCAACACCACCTGCGCCCCGCGCGCAGCGGCGGCCTTGGCCACGGCTGCGCCGATTCCGCTGCTGCCGCCAATCACGATGACGGTTTTGCCGTTGAGGGAAGAAGTCATGGGGAAATTCCTGATTGAGAAAGTGAGGGTTCATCTTCCCAGCTTGGCAATCGACGAAAAATCCCGGTAAAACGACAAGATCTTTAAAGGATTTTTACAAATGAGCTCAACCCTCGACCTTGAAGTCTTCGTGCGCACCGCCGACACCGGCAGCCTGTCTGCCGCCGCCCGCGGGCTCGGCTTGACCCCGGCCGCCGCCAGTATCGCCCTCAAGCGCCTGGAAACCCGCCTGGGCATTCGCCTGCTGGCGCGCTCGACCCGCAGCATGCGCTTGACCGAAGAAGGTCGGCGCTACCTGGAGAGCGTGCGCGTCGCACTGGAGGCACTGTCCGAGGGCGAACAGGCGATCAAGCAGCAGGGCCAGAGCCTCAGCGGTTTGCTGCAACTGGCGGCGCCCTCGGACTTCGGGCGCAATGTGCTGCTGGGCTGGCTGGATGCGTTCAAGCTCGAACACCCGAATATCCGCCTGCAATTGCTGCTCAACGACAGCAATGCCGACCTGTTCCGCGACACCGTGGACATTGCCCTGCGCTTTGGTGTCCCCCGGGACTCCAGCCTGGTGGCACTGCCAGTGGTGCCCGACCACCACCGCATCCCCTGCGCCAGCCCGGATTACCTGGCGCGTCACGGCACGCCCCGGACTCCGGCCGACCTGGCACAACACAACACGCTGCGCTACATGCGTCGGGGCCGTGCCAACAATACCTGGTATTTCCGCCAGGGCGCGGTGTTGCAGGAGGTCGAAGTGTCGGGGGACTACTTGAGCGATGACGGCGAAATCGTGCGGCGCTGGGCATTGGCCGGTCACGGCATCGCCTACAAGGCCAACCTGGATATTGCCCAGGACATCAAGGCCGGTCGGCTGGTGCCGTTGCTGCCTGACTGGCAGGGCGAACCGACGCCCTTCAACCTGATGTGCCCGCACCGGCTGCAGGTGTCGGAACGGGTGAAGGTGCTGCACCGTTTCCTGCAGCAGCGTTGTCAGGTGCTGCTGAGTCCATGAAGAAACGCGTGCAGGGCTTGTCCCAGAGCGGCCGAGTCTGGTATTGCATTGGGCACGTTTCCCTGCCTTGAGGAGTTTTCCATGATTTACCGCACATTGGGCCAGTCCGGGTTGAAGGTCAGCGCCTTGACCCTGGGCACCATGATGTTTGGCGAACAGACCAACACCGAGGACTCGCTGCGCATCATCGACAAGGCCTGGGACCAAGGCATCAATTTTATCGACACGGCGGACGTCTACACCGGCGGACGTTCCGAGGAAATCGTCGGCGAAGCCATCGTGCGCAATCGCCAGGACTGGGTGGTGGCGTCCAAGGTTGGCATCGGCCCGGTGGACGGTTTGCCCAACCGCAGCGGCTTGAGCCGCAAACGTATTTTCAATGCACTGGAAGCCAGCCTGACCCGGCTCGATACCGATTACCTGGACATCTACTACCTGCACCGCGAAGACCACAACACCCCGCTGGAAGTGACGGTATCGGCGATCGGCGACCTGATCCGCCAGGGCAAGATCCGCTACTGGGGCCTGTCGAACTATCGCGGCTGGCGCATTGCCGAGGTGATTCGCGTGGCCGAACGCCTGGGTGTCGACAAGCCGATCATCAGCCAGCCGCTGTACAACATCGTCAACCGCCAGGCCGAAGTCGAGCAGCTCACTGCCGCAGCCGCCTATGGCCTGGGTGTGGTGCCTTACAGCCCATTGGCCCGTGGCGTGCTCAGTGGCAAATACGCGCCGGACGTCACCCCCGAGGCCGGCAGCCGTGCGGCGCGCCAGGACAAGCGCATCCTGGAAACCGAATGGCGCGTGGAATCGCTGCGCATCGCCCAGCAGATCCAGCAGTACACCCAAGGGCGTGGTGTGGGGATCGTGGAGTTTGCGATTGCCTGGGTATTGAACAATTCGGCGGTGAGCTCGGCGATTGTCGGGCCGCGCACCGAAGCGCAATGGGATGCCTACCTCGGGGCGTTGGACGTGAAGATCACGATCGAGGATGAAGCGTTCATCGATTCGCTGGTGACGCCGGGGCATTCGTCGACGCCAGGGTTCAATGACGTCGGGCATTTTGTGTCGGGGCGCGTGGCGCGAGCTTAAGCCCGGTAGCCCTGTTACTGAGCAGAACACAGTATTGTGGCGAGCGGGCTTGCCCCGCGTTGGAGTGCGCAGCGCTCCCAGTTTTTTTGGGGCTGCTACGCAACCCAACGCGGGGCAAGCCCGCTCGCCACAGTTAGCCCGCCCCCGCAGCGGACTAACGCGAAAATTTGCTGAAAAACGCCCCAAAACAGCGCACCCTTCTCCTGCTAAAAGCACCATAATCCCCTCCTGAAATTTCCCCTCTTTTCGTATCAATGGTTTTTCGCGAGGACAGCGTGTCTAAAGGTGTCGTGTTATCGGTCTTGGCCTCGGTGTTGTTTGCCGTGATGTATTACTTCACGTCACTGCTCACGCCTTTGAGCGGCCTGGAAATTTTCGGCTGGCGCATGTTGCTCACCGTGCCGTGCATGACGGTGTTCATGATCGTCAGCGGCGAATGGCGACGGGTGTGGGAGCTGCTGCGGATGTTGGCGGCCCGACCTGCCTTGATCGCGGGCGTGCTGGTGTCTTCGGCTTTGCTGGGCGTGCAGTTGTGGTTATTCATGTGGGCACCGCTGAATGGACGCAGCCTGGATGTGTCGGTGGGGTACTTCCTGTTGCCGCTGACCATGGTCCTGACCGGCCGCCTGGTGTGGGGCGAACAGCTGTCGTACTTACAACAGATCGCCGTCTGTTTCGCCGGCCTTGGGGTGCTCAACGAGCTGTACCAGGCCGGTGGTTTTTCCTGGGCCACGCTGGTGGTGATCATCGGCTACCCGGTCTATTTCATCGTGCGCAAGTACCTCAAGACCGACCATTTGGGTGGGCTCTGGCTGGACATGGCGTTGATGCTGCCGGTGGCCTGGTGGTTTGTGCAAAGCGGCGAGCAAGGCTTTGCGGTGCTGGATGCGCACCCCAAGCTATACGCGCTGATTCCGACGCTGGGCCTGATCAGCGCGTCAGCACTGGTGAGCTACATCATCGCCAGCCGCCTGCTGGCGTTCAGCCTGTTCGGGCTGCTCAGCTACGTTGAGCCAGTGCTACTGCTGGGAGTGGCGTTGATCCTGGGTGAAGGGATCAAGGGCGGCGAATGGTTGACCTACATCCCGATCTGGCTGGCGGTGATGGTGCTGGTGTTTGAAGGGTTCAAGCACTTGGTACGCCAGCGTAAAGCCTGATCGGCAGACAGCAAAAAGCCCGGCCAGGTTACCCATGGCCGGGCTTTTTCGTGTGCGTTAGTCGGTGGTCAACACCCCACGACGCACCTGGTCGCGTTCGATCGACTCGAACAGCGCCTTGAAGTTACCCTCGCCAAACCCATCATCGCCCTTGCGCTGGATGAACTCGAAGAACACCGGCCCCATCAAGGTTTCCGAGAAGATCTGCAGCAGCAGGCGCTTGTCGCCTTCAACCGAGGAACCGTCCAGCAGAATGCCGCGTGCCTGCAGTTGATCCACCGGCTCGCCATGGTTCGGCAAGCGGCCTTCGAGCATTTCGTAGTAGGTGTCCGGCGGCGCTGTCATAAAGCGCATGCCGATCTTCTTCAACGCGTCCCAGGTCTTGACCAGGTCGTCGGTGAGGAACGCCACGTGCTGGATGCCCTCGCCGTTGAACTGCATCAGGAACTCTTCGATCTGGCCGGCGCCCTTGGACGACTCTTCGTTCAGCGGGATGCGGATCATGCCATCCGGCGCGCTCATGGCCTTGGACGTCAGGCCGGTGTACTCGCCCTTGATATCGAAGTAACGCGCTTCACGGAAGTTGAACAGCTTCTCGTAGAAGCTCGCCCAGTAAACCATGCGGCCGCGATACACGTTGTGGGTCAGATGGTCGATGACCTTCAGTCCCGCACCCACCGGGTTGCGCTCCACGCCTTCGAGGTAGACGAAGTCGATGTCGTAGATCGAGCTGCCTTCGCCGAAACGGTCGATCAGGTACAGCGGCGCGCCGCCGATACCCTTGATGGCTGGCAGGTTCAGCTCCATCGGGCCGGTTTCGATGTGGATCGGCTGGGCGCCCAGTTCCAGCGCGCGGTTGTAGGCTTTTTGCGAGTCCTTGACGCGGAACGCCATGCCGCACACCGACGGGCCGTGTTCGGCAGCGAAGTAGCAAGCGATGCTGTTGGGTTCGTTGTTGAGGATCAGGTTGATCTCGCCCTGGCGATACAGGTGCACGTTCTTGGAACGGTGGGTCGCGACCTTGGTGAAGCCCATGATCTCGAAGATCGGCTCCAGGGTGCCTGGCGTCGGAGACGCGAATTCGATGAATTCAAAGCCCATCAGGCCCATTGGGTTTTCGTATAGATCTGCCATGATTTGGCGCCTCATCATTCTTGTGTTTTGAAGGTTTCAATTGCCAGCAAGGATGGGGAGCACGGGCGGCGCACAGGAAAGACCTCGCACACTGCGGGCGAGGAAGTCACCAAAGATGAGGGGGGAGCCGAGTAGCTTCATGATGTCATCGGTCTCTGACGGCTTAGGCTTGCGTGAGCACAAGTCCATATTCTTGTATGCGTAAATCGATTCTACACAGCGTAACTGCGTTTGTCCGTACTCTTATCAAATCCCCATTACCCGCACCCGTGCAAGGGGTTTATTGCACAGGTAGATGCCCGCTAGGATGATCGCACCGCCCATCAGCATGGGCAGGGTGAAAGGCTCGTCCAGCAGCACGGCGCCACAGATCACCGCCGTCAGCGGATTGAGCGCGATGAATACACCACTGCGGGTCGCGCCAATACGCCGGATGCCATCGTAATAGCCGATATACGCCAGGGCCGAGCCCAGTACCCCGAGGTAGAGCAGGCTGTACAACTGCGGCAGGTGGATAGCACTGAGCGCAACCAGAGTCAGTCGCCCGCTCAACAGCGTGATGAGCGTAAGCATCAGCGTTCCCAGCAACACCGACCAGGTGACGGTCTGCAAGGGCCCCAGGCGCTGGTTAAGCGCGCGTGCGCCCAGCGAATAGACGCCCCACCCCGCCACGCAGCCGGCGATCAGCAGATCGCCGCGCCAGTCGTTGGTCGCACCCTGCAGCCCCAGTGGGTCGCGGTTGATGATGACAACCGCCGCGCCCGCCAGGCACAACCCGATCCCCAGTGCCTTGCCAAGCCCCAGGCGTTCCTTGAATAACAGCCAGGACGTCAGGCCAATCACCGCTGGGTTCAAGGCGACGATCAGCGATGCCCGCGAGGCGCCGATGTACTGCAAGCCGTAGAAGAAGCACAGGTTGTAGAAAAAGATGCCGAAAAATCCCAGCAATGCCAGTCGCCCCAACTGCTCCAGGTTTGGACGGGCCAGGGGAATGCGCGCAAACGCCATGAACAGCAACAGCGCGACGCTGGCCAGCAGAAAACGCAGGCTGGCCGCCAGCAGCGGGTCGATGGCACCGGACAGGTAGCGCCCGGCGACGAAGGTGCCGCCCCAGATCATGGAGACGGCAGCGAGCTTCAAGTAGGTCAAACAATCGGTGGAAGGTTTCATGGTGGTATTGCTCTGGTGCTGAACGAGTTAGCCTAGTGTTTGCCTGATACTTGATCATCGTAAAATGAGTAAATACTCATGACCCTGACCCAACTTGAAATTTTCTCCCTGGTCGCTGAGCTGCAAGGCTTTACCCATGCGGCCAACCGCCTGGGTATCAGCCAATCGGCGGTGTCCCATGCCATCAAGGGTCTGGAGCAGGAACTGGGGGTGGAGCTGTTCCGTCGTCATCAAGCCCATGTGGCGTTGACCGACATTGGCGAACAATTGCTGCTGCGCGCCCGCGCCATGCTCGGCCTGGCCGGCACCCTTGAACAGGAGGCCGCCGATGCCCGGGGCTTGAAGCGCGGCACGCTGCGCATCGGCTCCTTCGGGCCAACGTCGTCCAATCGGCTGTTGCCGCAGATCCTTCGGCCGTTTCGCCAGGCCTACCCCGACATTGAGGTGCATGTCGATGAAGGCCCGGACCGCCAGGTCATCCAATGGCTGGATGAGCGGCGCATCGACGTGGGTTTCGTGGTGCTGGAGCAAGAGCGATTCGACACCTTCACGCTGTTCACCGATCAGATGGTCGCGCTGTTGCCGGCCAACCACCCCCTGGTCGCACACCCTGCCCTGCGCCTTGGAGATCTCTGCGAGGCGCCCTTCATCCTGACCGAGGCCGGCTCGTCGGAGCTGGTCTCGCGCCTGTTCGCCGATGCCCGGTTGACCCCGAAGGTGCGTTACCGTTGCGCGCAGTTGCTCAGCACGCTGGAAGCGGTGAGCCGTGGCGATGGCGTCAGCGTGGTGGCCCAGGGTTCCCTGCCGGTTACGCCAGACCCGCGTTATGTGGCACGCCCACTGGCACCGGCCATTACCCGTTCGATTGGACTGGCGGTGCTGGACCGCCGCCAGGCGTCACCCGCCACCCTGGCGTTTATTCGCGTGGCACAAGGCCTGGACTATGGGCATGTCACACCGCTATAGCGGCTGGCGATGATGGCGCAGCGCGCCGTTGTCATCCACGGTACTGAAGCGCAGGCTGGCAGCGCCGGATGGCAACTTCAGGATCGCGTCGAAGGACAGGCGGGTGGCGGACCGTGGGGCGATCAGTAGATATGGCGCGTGCCGTTGATGATCACACCGGCATTTACCGTCGCCGGTCCACCGTGCAGCAGCACTGCCAGTAGCAGTCCCAGATAACGCCCGCAAGGCTGCCTACTGACCGAACGGGTAGGTATCCCGAGCTTATTGCGGCGACTGCAACTATCATCGAGTCATGTCCGACCCGCCGTACTGACGCCTCTCTCACCTCGTACCAGGCTTTTACCCCATGCCCCTGACCGTCCAAGGCCCGCGCAGCCGTGCCACCCGTAACCTGATCAGCGTATTTTGCGCCATGGTGCCCGTTGCATTGGGCGTGGCGATCCTCCATTGGCAGGCCGAACGCACCCTTGAACAAAGCACCGCCCAGACCGCGCAGGAAGCTGTGCGCCAATTCGACTTGATGCTCGATAACACCGCCCTCGCCGCCCAGGCGTTGCTGCCACTGGCAGGTCAACCCTGTGATAACGGCGCGCAGCTGGCATTGCGCGAGCAGGTCACGCGCCGTCCATTCGTGCGGGCGACCACCTTGTCCTGGCAGAGAAACATCTACTGCAGCTCGTTGTTTGGCGACCAATACGCGTCGCCGGTCAATCCGGATGATTATGTAGACGGCAAGTTGTGGTTGATGGATGGCAACCCGGTGACGCCGGATACCGCTCTGCTGGTGTACCGGCTGGTCGAGGGTGACAAGGCCGCATTTGCGTCGATCGACGGCTACCACCTGACCAACGCCTTGCGCCTGATCAGTCGTTACGCCGACCTGGTACTGCAAGTCGGGCCCCATTGGCTGGGGGCCGATGGAAAAGTGCATGACACCGCGGTGCCGCTATTTGCCGTGGCGCACCATCATCTTGCATCCTCGCGTTATCACTACAGCGTCGACGCAGGCATGCCGGCTGGCGAAGTCTGGCGCTACATGCAGGCTCGATACCCGGCGTTGTTCAGCCTGCTGGTGTTCTTTGGCCTGCTGGCTGGGGCGCTGGCGCATTGGCTGCAAAAACGCTCTTCGGCCCCCACCCATGAACTGTATCGGGCATTGGCCGCCAACGAATTCATTCCGTACTTCCAGCCCGTGGTGCGCGGTGATACCCGTGAATGGGCAGGCTGCGAGGTACTGATGCGCTGGCAACACCCTAAGGAAGGGCTGGTGCGACCCGATCTGTTTATCCCCCTGGCCGAGCATTCGGGCCTGATCGTGCCGATGACTCGTGCTCTCCTGCGCCAGACCGCCGCGCAACTGGCGCCCCATGCCACGCGTTTCAGCCCGGGATTCCATATTGGTGTGAACATCACTGCACGCCACTGCCAGGACCTGGCACTGGTGGAGGACTGCCGTGAGTTTCTCGCCGCCTTTCCCGTAGGCCAGGTGACTCTGGTGCTGGAGTTGACCGAACGCGAGTTGATCGAACCCACCGAGATTACCCGCCGCTTGTTCGACGCCTTGCATCAATTGGGGGTGATGATTGCCATTGACGATTTTGGCACCGGCCATTCCAGCCTGGGCTATTTACGCAACTTCAATGTGGACTACTTGAAGATTGACCAGAGTTTTGTCGCCATGATCGGTGCAGATGCACTATCGGGGCATATTCTGGACAGCATCATAGAGCTGTCGGGCAAGCTCGACTTGGGCATTGTTGCAGAAGGTGTGGAGACGCGCGAACAGTGTGATTACCTGGCCGCTCAAGGGGTGGACTTCCTGCAAGGCTACCTGTTTGGAAAGCCTTTACCCTGTGATGAATTTATTAAATCGCTGGCGCGTCATTGAATAGCCATGCACTACCTGTACTGAAATAGTTGGGTCTGGAGAAAAGACATGATTTACTCGTGGCGCATTAACTACTACAATTTTTCCTGCCTGTGCAGAACTCGCGAGACGACTTCTTTCCTGGGTCGCCTTAAAGCGCTTGGCTTATAGCTTTGTCTGCAGTTGATATCAGCCAACTACACTATTGGAGTACAGATTTTGTCCAGACTCGCCGAATTTCGCGCAGCAGAAAAAGCCCTTCAAGAGCAGCTTGCCCAGCTGGAATCCCTGAAGAACGATGCTGGCCTGAAGAAAGAAATCGAATTCGAAGAAAAGCTTCAAGCCCTGATGAAGAGCTATGGCAAAGGCCTGCGCGACATCATTTCCATCCTTGATCCAAACCCGGGCAAGTCCAGCGCCGCTGCTGCCGCACCCAAACAGCGCCGTGCGCGAGTGGTCAAGGTTTACCAGAACCCGCACACCGGTGAACTGATCGAAACCAAAGGCGGTAACCACCGTGGCCTCAAGGCCTGGAAAGAACAGTACGGCCCTGCCACTGTAGATTCCTGGCTTCGCGGCTGATCGTACCGGATTTATAAAGAGCCCCGCTGACGCGGGGCTTTTTTATCTTATAAGGTTCGAAATCGAACTTAAATAACATTTCACTTTGTTCAAAATCGACATGCCTCACGCACTTAAAGTTTCAGGCTATCGCGTACCGAACTGACTTCCTCCTTGCTTGCTTCATACGCATCGGCCCGACCTGCGTATGAAAAAACATACGCCTTATCGGTATCAACCGCGCCCACCAATGTTTGCGAGAGCACGTGCCGCCCGTTCTCGGTTATCACGCAAGTAGTTTCCAGCGCTTCAAGACGGCTCAATGTTGAAGGGCGCATCTTGCTGCACACGCTTTGATAACCGCCCTGGGCAAAATCCTTCTGGATGGATTTGCGCATCTCCAGCAGTACGCCTTGAAGATTAACCTTGTGGCCAACTTCAATCGGTGTCCCGGTCAACTCCATGACCATCAGGGTCGTACCGTTTTCATCATTCTTGATTGCCCGCTGGCGTGATACTGCTTGGGGTTTTACAGGTGCCTGTTCATCCGCGACGACTTCCTCGACCTGCCACCCACCAGGCCAATGAATTTCGGGCTCGGCGGCCACTACGCAGGAACTGCCCAACCACACGCACAGCATGCCCAACAGCGGTTTACGAAATTCAGTCATTACCAAAAACACCCAAGGTTCAATGGCCAAAGTTTGAGCCCCAGCCTCCACAGGCCGCAAGGCCTGCGTGGCTTTTTCATCTGGCGACCGGACCGAGCCTTGCGTATCATGGCCCGGCTGCACGGATGCCAGCCGCAAGCCAAGGAACCGCTCACATTTCAGAGCCGCGTTTGCCCCATTTTTTCTGGAGGGCCCATGAGCCTGCACGAACTGAACACTTTCCCGGGCGTCACTGCCCAACCTGACACCGCCACCGCCAATTTCGTGTTCAACCACACCATGCTGCGGGTCAAGGACATCACCAAGTCGCTGGACTTCTACACCCGTGTCTTGGGCTTTTCCCTGGTTGAAAAACGCGACTTCCCGGAAGCCGAATTCAGCCTGTACTTCCTCGCTCTGGTCGATAAATCACAGATTCCGGCCGACGCTGCCGAGCGCACCCAGTGGATGAAGTCGATTCCAGGCATCCTGGAACTGACCCACAACCACGGCACCGAAAACGACGCTGACTTCGCCTATCACAACGGCAATACCGACCCACGTGGTTTTGGCCATATCTGTATCTCGGTGCCGGATATCGTCGCTGCCTGCGAGCGCTTCGAAGCTTTGGGCTGCGATTTCCAGAAGCGCCTGACCGACGGTCGCATGAAGAGCCTGGCCTTCATCAAGGACCCGGATGGGTATTGGGTCGAAATTATCCAGCCGGCGCCGCTGTAACGAAAAAAACCCCATGATCGCTCATGGGGTTTTTTCATTTGCGCGGCCTTCCTTACGCCGGGACAGAAGTCCGGATCAGGTGATCGAACGCACTGAGGGAAGCCTTGGCGCCCTCGCCCACCGCAATCACGATCTGCTTGTACGGCACTGTGGTGACATCACCGGCAGCGAATACGCCCGGCAGTGACGTCTCGCCACGCGCATCGACGATGATCTCGCCACGCGGCGTCAGTTCCACGGTGCCCTTGAGCCAGTCGGTGTTGGGCAGCAGGCCGATTTGCACAAAGATCCCTTCCAGGTCGATGGTCTTGAACTCGCCGCTGTCACGGTCCTTGTACGCCAGACCGGTAACTTTCTGGCCATCGCCTTTCACTTCGCTGGTCAGCGCGCTGGTGATCACATCAACGTTCGGCAAGCTGTAGAGCTTGCGCTGCAACACGGCGTCGGCGCGCAACTTGCTGTCGAACTCGAGCAAGGTCACGTGGCTGACGATACCGGCCAGATCGATGGCCGCTTCCACGCCGGAGTTGCCGCCGCCGATCACCGCTACACGCTTGCCCTTGAATAACGGACCGTCACAGTGCGGGCAGAAGCACACACCCTTGGCCTTGTATTCCTGCTCGCCCGGGACACCCATTTCTCTCCAGCGGGCGCCGGTCGCCAGGATCACGGTCTTGGATTTGAGAGTAGCACCGCTTTCGAAGCGAATTTCGTGCAGGTCACCGGCGTTTTTCGCCGGAATCAAGGCACTGGCGCGCTGCAGGTTCATGATGTCCACGTCGTACTGGCGCACGTGGGCTTCCAGGGCGCTGGCCAATTTCGGGCCTTCGGTTTCCTGTACTGAAATGAAGTTCTCGATGGACATGGTGTCCAGCACTTGCCCGCCGAAACGCTCGGCGGCGACGCCGGTGCGAATACCTTTGCGTGCGGCGTAGATCGCAGCCGATGAACCGGCAGGACCGCCGCCGACGACGAGTACATCGAAGGCCTCTTTGGCGCTGATTTTCTCGGCGGTTTTTTCGATGCCGCTGGTGTCGAGCTTGGCGAGGATCTCTTCCAGGCCCATGCGACCCTGGCCGAAGTTCACACCATTAAGGTACACACTGGGCACTGCCATGACCTGGCGCTCGTCCACCTCAGCCTGGAACAGTGCGCCGTCGATGGCGACGTGGCGGATGTTAGGGTTGAGCACGGCCATCAGGTTCAACGCCTGGACTACGTCCGGGCAGTTCTGGCAGGACAGCGAGAAGTAAGTCTCGAAGCTGAACTCGCCTTTGAGGGCGCGGATCTGTTCGATCACTTCGACACTGGCCTTCGACGGGTGGCCACCGACTTGCAGCAGGGCCAGCACCAGCGAAGTGAATTCATGGCCCATGGGGATGCCGGCAAAACGCAGGCTGATCTCGGCACCCGGGCGGTTGATGGAGAACGACGGCTTACGCGCATCATTGCCATCGGTTTTCAGGGTAATCAGCGTGGTGAGGCTGACCACGTCCTGCAAAAGGGCAAGCATTTCCTGGGATTTCGCGCCGTCGTCGAGGGAGGCGACGATCTCGATCGGCTGGGTGACCCGTTCCAGGTATGACTTCAACTGAGCTTTAAGATTGGCGTCCAACATACGGGCGATTTCCTGTTCATTCGGTTTATTGCAGACAAAAAACGCCCGAGCGAATCTCGCCCGGGCGTTTTGGGGGCGGATGCAGCTTACTTAAGTGCGGATTCCCGCCCTTGAGACTTCACAGACTTAGATCTTGCCGACCAGGTCCAGGGACGGAGCCAGGGTAGCCTCGCCTTCTTTCCACTTGGCTGGGCACACTTCGCCTGGGTGGGCAGCAACGTACTGAGCGGCCTTGATTTTACGCAGCAGTTCGGAAGCATCACGGCCAACACCACCGTCGTTCAGTTCAACGATCTTGATCTGACCTTCCGGGTTGATCACGAAAGTACCGCGGTCTGCCAGGCCGGCTTCTTCGATCAGCACGTCGAAGTTGCGAGAGATGGTCAGGGTCGGGTCGCCGATCATGGTGTACTGGATCTTGCCAATGGCTGGCGAAGTGTTGTGCCAGGCAGCGTGGGCAAAGTGGGTGTCGGTGGAAACGCTGTAGATCTCGACGCCCAGTTTCTGGAACTCGGCATAGTTGTCAGCCAGGTCTTCCAGCTCGGTTGGGCAAACGAAGGTGAAGTCGGCTGGGTAGAAGAACACAACGGACCACTTGCCTTTCAGGTCAGCGTCGGACACATCTACGAAGTTGCCGTTTTTGTAGGCGGTAGCTTTGAACGGTTTTACTTGGCTGTTGATGATAGGCATCGTTGACTCTCCGTCAGGTTTGTAGAAGGGCTTAGCAAGTTGATGAGGTGAATCCTACCCACTCTCTACGCCGATGGCTCATTGGCAAACCTGATGCTGACGATTGGTTTTCCCTATCAGGTGACTGTATTAATAGAAGAAATCTCAAAGCAGCGGTCGGGTCGCCAGGGTCATGCCGAGAAAGGGCGTGGCTTCAACATAGCGCATGGCGGATTTCATGTCGCTCCAGCCGACGTAACTCATCAACGACTTCAAATCCCAGCCGCTGCGATGAGCCCAGGTGGCAAAACCCCGGCGCAGCGAGTGGCTGGTGTAGTGCTCGGCGGGAATGCCGGCGCGCTCCAGGGCCTGGCGCAGCAGCGGGATCACACTGTTGGGGTGCAAGCCCTCTTCCCCCAGGTTGCCCCAGCGATCAATACCGCGAAACACCGGGCCACGTACCAAAGCCGCGGCACTGAGCCACTCGCTATAGGCCTGCACCGGACACAGCCGCAACAGTGCCGGGGTGTGATAGGTCTTGCCGAGGTTGTCGCGGTCGCTTTTGCTGCGGGGTAGATAGAGGCTGATCCCCGCTCCAGGCGTGGCTTGCACATGCTCGATGGAAAGGCGACACAACTCATCGCTGCGAAAGCCACGCCAGAAGCCCAGCAGGATCAACGCAGTATCACGCTTGGCACGCAGCAACCGGGGCTGGTCCTGTGCCTGCGCCGCCTCTATCGCTTCAGCGTCAAGAGAAGCAACCACTTGTTCCAGATGCTTGAGCTGCAACGGTTCGGCTTGCTTCTCCTGCGCCGGGTGCACAGCACGAATGCCCTTGAGTACCTTGCGCACCACGGGCGCCTTGGTCGGGTCAGGAAACCCCTGGCTGGCATGCCACTGCGCCAGTGCCGACAACCGCAGCTTCAGCGTGTTGACTGCCAGCACACCTGCATATGCGACCAGATAGCGCGCCACGCTGTCGCTGGTTGCCGGCAGGAACCCGCCCCAACTCACTTCGAAGTGCTCGATGGCCGCGCGATAACTGCGCCGCGTGTTATCGCGGGTGGCGGCGTTGAGGTAACGATCCAGATCGCTCATGGGAAGCCTATTTGTACTACTGGAGGGGACTTTCGCGAATCAAACACGCATGACACGGGATAATACGCCAATATCCCATCTGTTAAACGATGAGTCACAACAACTTTTTTGTTTATGATATGGTACGTATATACATACCACGTACCACATTACGAAATCGACGGAGACCCCATGGCTCGCGGCGGCATCAACAAAGCAGTAGTTCAAACAGCCCGCTTGGCAATCCTCGCCCGCGGCGAGAACCCCAGCATCGACGCAGTACGTATCGAGATGGGCAATACGGGCTCGAAAACCACCATTCATCGTTATTTGAAAGAGCTGGATGAAAGCGAAACGCGCACCACCATCACCCAAGCGCCGATCGACGACGAGCTTGGCGAACTGGTGGCGCGACTGGCCCAGCGCCTGAAAGAGAAAGCCCAAGAGCCAATCGACCTGGCCCTGGCGCAGTTCGAACAGCAGAAGGCCGCCCTGCTCGCCCAGGTGCAAGCCCTTCAGGAGGCCCATGACCAACTCCAGCAGCGGTTCGATATCCAGGCGGCCGCCCTGGCAGAAGAAAGCGCAGCCCTGCAAACCGCCAGCACCAGCCTGCAGACCGAGCAAACCCGCAACGCCGGGCTGAGCCAGGCGTGCAGTGATTACGAGCTAAGGATCAGCGACAAGGACGAGCAGATTCGCTCGCTGGAAGAAAAGCATCTGCATGCCCGGGACGCCCTGGAGCATTACCGCAATGCCATAAAAGAGCAGCGCGAACAGGAACAGCGCCGCCATGAAGGCCAGTTGCAACAGGTACAGGCAGAACTGCGCCAGGCCCAACAGAGCGCCATGGTGCGCCAGGATGAAATCACCCAACTGCATCGCGACAACGAGCGTCTGTTGATCGAGCACCGGGTAACGGCGAGGGAATTGACTGCACTGCAAGAGCAATCCCGCAAGGATCAGGCCCGGCTGCTCAAGCTGACTGAACAGGTGAGCCTGATTGACAGCGAACGCACCCTGCTGCAGGAGCGCCTGCGAGTATCAGCGGTGGAGAACCAGTCACGCCAGGAAGCGCTGGGCGAACAGCAGCAAGCCAATAAAACCCTGGAACTGGAGCTGATCAAGGCCCAGGCCAGTGTCGAGGCGCTGCGCCTGGCCGCCGCCGTTGCAGCGGCGCCAGAGGCAACGCCCTAGGCCTGATCAGCCCGCTACGGGCGTGCGCATGGTGACGAACTCTTCCGCCGCCGTCGGGTGCACGCCGATGGTTTCATCGAAGTGCTGCTTGGTCGCGCCTGCCTTGAGCGCGATCGCCAGGCCCTGCACGATTTCACCCGCATCCGGGCCGACCATGTGGCAACCCAGCACTTTGTCGGTGTCGGCGTCGACCACCAGCTTCATCAAGGTCTTTTCCTGGCACTCGGTGAGGGTCAGCTTCATCGGCCGGAAACGGCTTTCGAAGACCTGCACCTTGTGGCCCTTCTCCCTCGCCTCTTCTTCGCAGAGCCCCACGGTGCCAATGTTCGGCAGGCTAAATACCGCCGTCGGGATCATCTTGTAATCCACCGCACGATACTGCTCAGGCTTGAACAGGCGACGCGCCACGGCCATGCCTTCGGCCAGGGCAACCGGCGTCAATTGCACACGACCGATCACATCGCCGATGGCCAGGATCGAGGACTCGGCGGTCTGGTACAGGTCATCCACCTCAACGAAACCACGCTTGTCGAGTTTGACGCCGGTGTTCTCCAAGCCCAGGTTATCCAGCATCGGGCGCCGCCCCGTGGCGTAGAACACGCAATCAGCTTCCAGCACCCGGCCGTCTTTCAGCGTAGCCTTGAGGCTGCCATCGGCCTGTTTGTCGATGCGCTCGATATCGGCATTGAATTGCAGGTCCAGGCCGCGCTTGGTCAGCTCTTCCTTCAAGTGCGTGCGTACCGAACCGTCGAAGCCGCGCAGGAACAGGTCGCCGCGGTACAGCAACGAGGTCTGGGCGCCCAGGCCGTGGAAAATACCGGCAAACTCGACAGCGATGTAACCACCGCCGACCACCAGCACACGCTTGGGCAATTCCTTGAGGAAAAACGCTTCATTGGAGCCAATGGCGTGTTCGCGCCCAGGAATCTCCGGAATCTGCGGCCAACCACCCGTTGCGATCAGAATGTGCCTGGCGGTAAAGCGCTGGCCATTGATTTCGACCTGATGCGGATCCACCAGGCGCGCATGCCCTTCATGCAGGGTTACGCCGCTGTTGACCAGCAGGTTGCGATAGATGCCATTGAGGCGATTGATCTCGCGGTCCTTGTTGGCGATCAAGGTGGCCCAATCAAAATTCGCCTCGCCCAACGACCAGCCAAAACCGCTGGCCTGCTCGAAATCCTCGGCAAAATGAGCGCCGTACACCAACAGTTTTTTCGGCACGCAACCGACGTTGACACAGGTGCCGCCCAGGTAGCGGCTTTCCGCCACGGCCACCTTGGCACCAAAGCCTGCGGCAAAACGTGCCGCACGCACACCGCCGGAACCGGCGCCAATTACATACAGGTCAAAATCGTAGGCCATTTCACTCTCCTCGGCAGGACATCAGCATACCGACTTACATGGGGCTGAAAAACGAAAAAGCCACCCGAAGGTGGCTTTTTTGGAACAGGCTGCCTACACCGTGAATCAGTAAGCCTTGCCAGTCTTGTAGAAGTGCTCGTAGCAGAAGTTGGTCGCTTCGATGTAGCCCTCGGCGCCACCGCAGTCGAAACGCTGGCCCTTGAATTTGTAGGCAATCACGCAACCGTCTTTGGCCTGCTTGAGCAGGGCGTCGGTGATCTGGATCTCGCCACCCTTGCCTGGCTCGGTTTCCTCGATCAGCTTGAAGATGTCCGGAGTCAGGATGTAACGACCGATGATCGCCAGGTTGGAAGGTGCGTCTTCCGGCGCTGGTTTCTCGACCATGTCACGCACGCGGATCAGGCCATCGCCAATGTCGTCACCGGCAATAACGCCGTACTTGTTGGTTTCGGTGGGGTTCACTTCCATCACTGCAACGATAGTGCAGCGGTACTTTTGATACAGCTTGACCATCTGGGTCAGTACGCCATCGCCTTCCAGGTTCACACACAGGTCATCCGCCAGGACCACGGCGAACGGTTCGTCACCGATCAACGGGCGGCCGGTCAGGATGGCGTGGCCGAGGCCTTTCATCTGAGTCTGACGGGTGTAGGAGAACGAGCATTCGTCCAGCAGTTTGCGGATGCCGACCAGGTATTTTTCCTTGTCGGTGCCCTTGATCTGGTTTTCCAGCTCGTAGCTGATGTCGAAGTGGTCTTCCAGCGCGCGCTTACCACGGCCGGTCACGATAGAGATTTCGTTCAGGCCGGCATCCAGTGCCTCTTCGACGCCGTACTGAATCAGTGGCTTGTTCACCACCGGCAGCATCTCTTTGGGCATGGCCTTGGTCGCTGGCAAGAAGCGAGTGCCGTAACCGGCTGCTGGGAACAAGCATTTCTTGATCATATGGGTCCTTACAAAGGGCTGTGCGTACGGAATTCGGCGCAGTCTAATCAGGCCGCAGTCACCTTACAATGGGTCCTGCTGGCGTTGCGATGTCATCATAGAGAAAAAATCTCGGCGTAAGTTCCGCGTATCTTACGAAGCGCATCTGCATCGGCACGGCCAAATGAGCCTGCACTGGGTATTTCCAAGGGCTGTGACCTTTTTAGCATGCTTTTACAGCGGTAACACTGACCTAGAATAACTTGCGCGCGCCCGCGACATTTGGCGCTATCATTAGGCCCTTGAACCAGACCACGAGATACTTGATAGATGTCAGAACCAAAAGGCGTGAACGGCTACCTGATCACCAAGCGAGCAGACGGTTGGCACCTGATCAACTTCCACGGCGACAGCGTCGCCGGCGCATTTGCCAGCGAAAGCCAGGCTATTGCCGTAGCCGAAGTGTTTGTGGATGAAGCAGGCCACGCTTCGAGCAAACGGCCCAAGGGCAAGTAAGCGTCAACGCCCTGTGCAGAAGGCCCCGGTGAACGGGGCTTTTTTGTGTTTGTCTGTACGTAGATGGCAGTTCGCTATAATCTCGCCAAAACGCCCCACGACAGTGTCAGCGTGCCCTCCAACACCCTCGATGATGAACCTACATGAATAAGATTCTGGCACTGACTGCAGGACTGGCGCTCGCCGGATGCACCACCACCTCTGACGTCTACCTGAAAAACGGTGAGCAAGGCCTGACCATCGACTGCTCGGGCGAAGCCAATTCCTGGGCCAGTTGCTATGAAAAGGCCGACGCTTCTTGCGCAGGCACCGGCTACCGTATCGTCGGCACCGAAGGCACGCCTTCGCTCAAGGAAAGTGAAAAGACCCTGGGCCAGGACGTTGGCAACTTCAAAAGCCGCAGTGTCGTAGTCGTGTGCAAGTAAGCTTAGCGCCTACAACTGGATGTCGGCGAACTTGATACCCAGGCCACGAATGGTCTCCACCAGGTCATCCAGCCGCGAGAACGACTCGACTTCATCCTGATCGTCCACCAGGAAAAAACTGCGGCCACCGCTTTTCTTGAAAAATACAATCCACTCCCCCAAGTCAGCCGGGTTCTGGATGATGTGAGTGGCCGATATCTGGCCTTCGGCCTGGCGAGCCCTGACGTGTTCACGCTTCATAAAAGACTTCCCGAAAAAACAGATGCCGCACAAACCGGGGGTTTGCACGGCATTTTTGCATTGAATGGGCGAGAGTTTAACGGATGCCCTGCCCGATCAGTGGGTGAAACGGCGCTTATGAACCGGAAATGCACTCTTCGCCGGCCTTCTTCACATCACCGGGACGGATCGGCACATTGGACATGCTCTCGTAGAGCTTGATACTGCTGCCACTGGAGCGGTCTTCGATCTCGAAAATCGCCGACGGGTCAGCCGAGAATTTCTGCGGCACAATCACCTGCACACCGTCCTTATGTGGCTCGATCTGCGGCGGGCGGCGCGTGGTGGACAGTTTGCGCACTACACAGGCAGCATATTCCTGCGGTTTCTTCCCGGAAATGACCGCCAGGGTCGGCGGGGTCTGCTTGATATCTGCAACCGAAGCACACCCACCAATCGCCAGGGCCAGAACCAACACACTCCACTTCATACAAAACCTCCGATAAAGACCCTACGACAGCGGGGATGGTATTTTTCTCCCGCCCACGTAGGATTTATCCCTGAAAACTCGGTAAATAACTGTTTTAAATTGTCGACGTCGTTGAACACGGGCCGATAATAAACGCGCTGGGGCTGATAAACTCCATCTTAACCTACGTATCGTTCTGATTTTTCAGAAAAAGCCCTTCTGGAGACACCCTCATGAAATTCATCCACCAGCGCGAGCACCTCAACGAGGGAGACATTGTTGTCATCGAATGCTCGCAGACTTGTAATATCCGGCTAATGAGCGATGCGAACTTTCGCAGCTTCAAGAATGGCGGCCGACACACCTACCACGGCGGCGCATTCGACAAGTTCCCCGCCAAGATCACCGCACCGAGCACCGGGTTCTGGAATATCACCCTGGACGTGGTCACACGCCGTGCCATCAGCGTGACCCGAAAACCCGCGCTGTCTCACAAGATCCGCATTGTGCGTCGCACCAGCTCCAAGCTGAGCTGACCCGCCCCTCCCACAGGAAACGATCGTGACCGCTACTACCAAATACGTGATCAAGTACAAGCTCAACGGCGAACGCCGCTTTGAGTTCGCTCAACTGCAGACCAACAGCGTCGAAGAAGCCAAACAAGCCTTGGCGAAAATTCACGATGCCAGTGATGAAATCACCGACATCAATGTGAGCAAGGCGCTGTAGGCGAATGCCCGGCCCCACCGAAGATCTGTTCGCCGAAGACGCCTTGCAGCAACCCGCAGGGCGCGAGCAAATTGGCGAACAGTCCTGCGTATTAAAAGGCTACGCCCTGCCCTGGATTGAGCGCCTTCTACCGGAACTACGGCAGGTGCTGGCTCAATCACCGTTTCGGCAAATGGTCACACCGGGTGGTTTTACCATGTCGGCGGCATTGAGCAGTTGCGGCGACCTGGGCTGGACTACCGACACCTCTGGTTACCGTTACTCATCCGTGGACCCACGTAGCCAGCAACCCTGGCCGCCCATGCCGTGCGCCCTGCGCGAATTGGCGGTGCTGGCGGCCGCTGATGCCGGGTTCCCTGACTTTGCCCCGGACGCCTGCCTGATCAACCGCTATGTACCCGGCGCAAAAATGTCGCTGCATCAAGACAAGAATGAGCGTCGTTACAGCGAACCCGTGGTGTCTGTCTCGCTCGGACTGCCGGCGATTTTCCTGTTTGGTGGGCATGCGCGCAGCGACAAGCCCCGCAAAGTCTCGCTGTTCCATGGCGACGTGGTGGTCTGGGGCGGCGTGGACCGCCTGCGCTTTCATGGCGTGATGCCGATCAAGGAAGGCGTGCACCCGGTGATGGGTGCGCAACGCATCAACCTGACCTTTCGCACCGCCGGCTGATTTGACCGCAAGCTTCAGAGTGCCAGGCGTTCGCGACCCGGCTAATCTGGCCGGGATCCGTCAAGAGTGCCGAACATGACTACCGAACAAGACCCGCGCTGGGCCGCCGTACTTGCCCGTGACCCCAAGGCCGATGCGCTGTTCGTCTATGGCGTGAAGACCACCGGCGTGTACTGCCGCGCCAGTAGCGCTTCACGCTTGCCGCGCCCGGAAAACATCGAGTTCTTCGACACCCCGGCGCAGGCCGAAGCCGCCGGCTATCGCGCCAGCAGACGCGCGGTCGGCGACCAGACCCAGCTCGCGGCGCAGCATGCACAACTGGTGGCCGATGCCTGTCGTCATATCGAACAGGCCGACACTCCACCCAGCCTGAATACGCTGGCACTGCACGCCAATCTCAGCCCCTTTCATTTTCACCGTGTGTTCAAAGCCGTTACTGGCCTGACACCCAAGGGCTATGCCAGCGCCCATCGTTCGCGCAAGGTGCGCGACGGTCTCAAGAGCGCGCACTCAGTGACGGATGCACTGTATGACGCGGGCTTCAACTCCAACAGCCGCTTTTATGAATCCGCCGACCAACTACTTGGCATGAAGCCCGGCGACTACAAGGCCGGGGGCACCAACACTGCGATACTGTTCGCCGTCGGGCAGTGCTCACTGGGAGCGATCCTGGTGGCGCAGAGCGCTCGCGGCGTCTGTGCGATTCTGCTAGGGGATGACCCGGACCAACTGGTGCGCGATCTACAGGATCAATTTCCCAACGCGGAACTGGTGGGCGCCGACCCGGGTTTCGAGCAACTGATTGCGCAGGTCGTGGGGTTTATCGAAGCGCCCGCGCTCGGCCTGGACTTGCCACTGGACCTGCGCGGCACCGCATTCCAGGAACGGGTGTGGCAAGCCTTGCGTGAGATTCCACCGGGCAGCACCGCCAGCTACGCGCAGATCGCCGAGCGCATCGGCGCACCAAAGTCGTTCCGTGCGGTGGCCCAGGCGTGTGGCGCCAACAGCCTGGCGGTGGCCATTCCTTGCCACCGCGTAGTGCGTAGCAATGGTGAGCTATCGGGCTACCGCTGGGGGGTGGAGCGCAAGCAGCAATTGCTCGCCAGAGAACAGTTGTCTAAGACCTAGCGGATCCCTGACTGTCGCGACGTGCTGCTCCTGGATGGTGTGCAAGGCCATCTCCTTCAAAGCTTCAGTTTGCGTTTACGAAATTCAGCGACTTTATGCCGATTGCCACACAACGCCATGCTGCACCAGCGGCGCTTGTGGGCCTTGGTGCGGTCATAAAACCACAAGATGCATTCCGGATGCTCGCAGCGCCGGATCAAATTGAAATCTCCTTCCACCAGCAACGTGGCGGCCGCTTCGGCAATCGGGGCCAGGAACTGTTGCGCCGTCTGCTGCTTGCGCTGGCGCTCAAGCTTTGGCGCCTCGGACGCCGGCCACACCAACTGCGGGTGGCTCACCGCCTTGCGTAAAAAGCCGTTGAGCGCCGCCGGATTGCCAGGTTGTCGCGCTTTGCGCGCAGCCACCAACTCACGAATCACTTCGCGCAACTCCCGCGCAGCGCTGAGCAAGGCCCCTGGTTCAAACTGCGCAATACCGTGTTGTTCAACCCATTGCAGGCGCACCAACCAGGCGGCCACGTCGGCATCGGCCTGCCAGAAATCCCACGGCACGCCGTCGATGTTCGCCAGGGTATTGAGCATGTCCAACACCGGATCATCGGCCAGGACGTAGGGTTCCGAGGGGGCGGCAGTGGATGGGGAAAGGGTCATGGGGCAATCCTCTTGTGAGCGCCCATATCGTAACCGCTATTACGCCATCAGGATAGTTACAAAAACAACAATTCTAACCCTCATAAATGATTTGACAGGTTACATTAATCAGCGCAGCTTTTTAAAAAGGTAACCCGTAAATCAACTCAATCTAGTTACAAAGGGCATTCCATCATGACCACTCCAACCCCTGTCGTTCACTACCGCCACGTCGATGCCGACGGCGTGCGCATGTTCTACCGCGAGGCCGGTGCTGCATCCGCACCGGTCATGTTGCTGCTGCACGGTTTTCCCAGTTCATCGCACATGTACCGCGACCTGATCCCCTTGCTTGCCAAGCGCTTCCGGGTCATTGCGCCGGACCTGCCGGGCTTCGGCTTCACCGAGGTGCCGGCTGAGCGCGATTACCACTACAGCTTCGACAACCTGGCAATCACGGTCGGGCATTTTGTCGATGCGCTGGCGTTGAGCCGTTACGCCCTGTATGTGTTCGACTATGGCGCGCCGGTGGGCCTGCGGCTGGCGGTGGCGCATCCGGAACGGGTCAGCGCACTGGTGTCGCAGAACGGTAACGCCTATCTGGAGGGCCTGGGGGATGCCTGGGCACCGATTCGCAGCTATTGGAACGAGCCGTCCCAGGCCAACCGCGAGGTGATTCGCAACGCAGTGATCAGCCTGGAAGGCACGCGCTACCAATACCTGCATGGCGTAAAGCAGCCCGAGCGGGTAGCCCCGGAATCCTACATGCTCGATGTACTGCTCATGCAGCGCCCCGGCAATGACGAGATCCAACTGGACCTGTTCCTCGACTACCGCAACAACCTGACGCGGTACCCGGCGTTCCAGGCGTTCTTCAAGGCCACACACGTACCCACGCTGGTGATCTGGGGCCAGAACGACCCGTTCTTTATCCCGCCAGGCGCCCACGCCTATAAAACCGACAACCCGAACGCCGTGGTGGAACTGCTCGACACCGGTCACTTCGCCCTGGAAACCCATGCCGCCCATATCGCCGAGCGGATTCACGCCGTACTCGGCAACGCCATTGATTGATGACGCACCACGAAACGCCGCGATCGTCCAGTGAATAAAACAGAGTGGCCGGGGGCCATGGGCCCTGTTAAAACAGCGAAAAGCCTCACTAACGCTGGAGACGCATCCCATGAGCACCTGGCCAGACACCCGCCTTCTCGACCTGCTGGGCATTCAGTTGCCCATCATCCAGGCCCCCATGGCGGTGGGCACGACCACCGCCATGGTTATCGCCGCCAATCAGGCCGGTGCGTTGGGTTCGCTGCCGGCTGCAGCACTGAGCATCGAGCAGCTGCGCGAAGCGCTGACCGCCATTCGCCAGGCCAGCCCACGTCCGATCAACGTCAATTTCTTCTGCCACCAACCGCCCACGCCAGACCCCGAGCGTGATCGCCGCTGGAAGGCACTGCTGGAACCCTACTACCGCGAACTGGGCGCCGACTTTGATGCGCCCACCCCGGTCTCCAACCGTGAACCGTTCAATGACGCCGCGTGCCAGGTCGTCGAAGAATTCCGCCCCGAGGTGGTCAGCTTTCACTTCGGTTTGCCGGAAAAGTCCCTGCTGGACCGGGTGAAAGCCACGGGTGCCAAAGTGCTGTCTTCGGCCACCACGGTGGAAGAAGCGATCTGGCTGGAACAGCATGGCTGCGATGCAATCATCGCCATGGGCAGTGAGGCCGGCGGGCACCGTGGGTTGTTCCTCAGCGACGACCTCAATACCCAGATCGGCCTGTTCGCCCTGTTGCCGCAAGTCGTCGACGCCGTCAGCGTGCCAGTGATTGCCGCCGGCGGCATCGGTGATGCGCGCGGGATTGTCGCAGCGTTCGCCCTCGGCGCCTCGGCGGTGCAGATTGGCACGGCGTACCTGTTTACTCCCGAAGCCAACGTCACGGCTTCACATCACTATGCTTTGCGCCATGCCCAGGCCAGCGAAACCGCGCTGACCAACCTGTTCACCGGTCGTCCGGCACGGGGCATCGTCAACCGGGTAATGCGCGAGTTGGGCGCGATCAACCCGGCCGCACCGGCGTTCCCCACTTCCGGTGGCGCGTTGATACCGCTCAAGGCCAAGGATGAAGCGGGCTTCAGCAACCTGTGGTCCGGCCAGGCACTGCGCCTGGGCAAAGACACCACGACTTATGAACTGACCCGTGAATTGGCGGAGCAGGCGCTGGCCAAGCTCAACTAGCACTCGGCTGTGTGGCAACTTTGCACTGTACCGGCAAAGGCCAACCGCTATATATTCCCATACATAGCGGTTAAGCCTTCTACCTATAACAAGCCGTATACCCTCAAAGGAGCTGTTTCATGAAGAGTCATGCCTCACGCCTGGCCATCCTGGCCGCCGCCCTGGCATTCGGTTCGGCCCACGCCGATGAAGTCCAGGTGGCCGTCGCCGCCAACTTCACCGCACCGATCCAGGCGATCGCCACCGACTTCGAGAAAGATACCGGGCACAAACTGGTCGCGGCCTACGGTGCCACCGGCCAGTTCTACACCCAGATCAAGAATGGCGCGCCGTTCGAAGTGTTCCTGAGCGCCGACGACACCACCCCGCAGAAGCTTGAAAGCGAAGGCGATACCGTCAAGGGTTCGCGCTTCACCTACGCCGTCGGCACCCTGGCGCTATGGTCGGCGAAGGACGGTTACGTCGACGCCAAAGGCGACGTATTGAAGAAAAACGAGTTCAAGCACCTGTCGATTGCCAACCCGAAAGCCGCGCCCTATGGCCTGGCTGCCACTCAGGTGTTGGCCAAGGAAGGTCTGACCGACAAGGTCAAGGACAAGATTGTCGAAGGCCAGAACATCACCCAGGCTTATCAGTTCGTGTCCACCGGCAACGCCGAGCTGGGCTTTGTGGCGTTGTCGCAGATTTATAAAGACGGCAACGTCACCAGCGGTTCGGCGTGGATCGTCCCGGCGTCCATGCACGACCCGATCAAACAGGACGCAGTGATCCTCAACAAGGGCAAAGACAGCGCCGCTGCCAAGGCACTGGTCGAATACCTCAAGGGGCCTAAAGCCGCTGCCGTCATCAAGTCCTTTGGTTACGAGCTGGCCAAGTAAATGCCGTTATCGAGTGCCGATTTCTCCGCTATCTGGTTGACCCTCAAACTGGCCTCACTGACCACCGTGATCCTGCTGGTCGTCGGCACTCCGATTGCCTTGTGGCTGTCGCGCACCCGTTCCTGGTGGCGCGGCCCCATTGGTGCGATCGTCGCCTTGCCCTTGGTGTTGCCGCCGACGGTGATCGGTTTCTACCTGTTGTTGACCATGGGGCCCAATGGCTATTTCGGCCAGTTCACTCAGTGGTTGGGCCTGGGCACCCTCACCTTCAGCTTCGCCGGGCTGGTGATCGGCTCAGTGATCTATTCCATGCCGTTTGTGGTGCAGCCGTTGCAAAACGCCTTCTCCGCCATCGGCACACGCCCACTGGAAGTGGCCGCAACTTTGCGTGCCAACCCGTGGGACACTTTTTTCACGGTGATTCTGCCCCTGGCCCGCCCCGGCTTTATCACCGCCTCGATCCTGGGCTTTGCGCACACCGTCGGCGAATTCGGCGTGGTGCTGATGATCGGCGGCAATATCCCGGACAAGACCCGCGTGGTCTCCGTGCAGATCTACGACCATGTGGAAGCCATGGAATACGCCCAGGCCCATTGGCTGGCCGGCTCCATGGTGGTGTTCGCGTTCCTTGTGTTGCTGGCGCTCTACTCCAGCCGTAAAACCAGGATGGGCTGGAGCTGATGTCGATGATCAATGTACGCCTGAACCTCAAGTACTCGAGCTTTGCCCTCGATGTGGACCTGCACCTGCCCGGCCGAGGCGTGACCGCGCTGTTCGGGCATTCCGGTTCCGGCAAGACCACCTGCCTGCGCTGCATCGCCGGGCTGGAACGCGCCGAAGACGGCTTCATCCAGATCAATGATGACGTCTGGCAAGACAGCCGTAACGGGCTGTTCGTGCCGCCGCATAAACGTGCACTGGGCTACGTGTTTCAGGAGGCCAGCCTGTTTCCGCACCTGTCGGTGCGCGCCAACCTGGAGTTCGGCCTCAAGCGGATTGCCCGTCAACAGCGTCGTGTGGACATGGCCCAGGCTACTGAGTTGCTGGGCATCGGTCATCTGCTCGAGCGCCTTCCCCAACACCTCTCCGGCGGCGAGCGCCAGCGCATCGGTATCGCCCGCGCCTTGCTCACCAGCCCGAGCCTGCTGCTGATGGACGAGCCGCTGGCTGCCCTCGACAGTCAGCGCAAGGGGGAAATCCTGCCGTACCTCGAACGCCTGCACGATGAACTGGATATCCCGGTGCTGTACGTCAGCCATGCCCAGGATGAAGTGGCACGCCTGGCCGATCACATCGTGCTGCTCAGCGACGGCAAGGCCCTGGCCAGCGGCCCCATCGGTGAAACCCTGGCACGTCTCGACCTGCCCCTGGCGCGGGGTGACGATGCCGGTGTGGTCATCAATGGTACGGTCAGTGCCTACGACGACCACTACCAATTGCTCACGCTGCAACTGCCCGCCAGCGCCCTGCACATGCGCGTGGCCCATGCACCGCTGGCGCTGGGCAAGGCGCTGCGCATCAAGGTGCAGGCGCGCGACGTGAGCCTCAGTCTGCAAGCCGAGGAGCACAGCAGTATCCTCAATCGCCTGCCGGTCACCGTCACCCAGGAAATTGCCGCGGACAACAGCGCTCACGTGCTGGTACGCCTGGACGCGGGAGGCTCGCCGCTGTTGGCGCGCATCACGCGATTCTCCCGCGACCAGTTGCAACTGCACCCCGGCCAGACGTTGTGGGCGCAGATCAAGGCGGTCGCCGTGCTGGCTTGAGCAATCTTTTGGCACGACCGCATACGGCTGCGGTCAATCAGACATACCGGCCTGATGTGTTGCCAAGGAACCCGCCCCATGTCTGACTCTGCGCTGCCCCGCGACCTGCATTACGTTGACGACACCCAGCCCGGCATCCGTCGCAAGACGCTGCGGGGCAAGTTCCAGTATTTCGATTCCAAGGGAGAGCGTATCCGCGATGCGGATGAGATCAAGCGCCTCAACGCCCTCGCCGTACCGCCGGCCTACACCGATGTGTGGATCTGCGCCGACCCGCAAGGCCATCTGCAAGCGACCGGCCGCGACGCGCGCGGGCGCAAGCAGTACCGCTATCACGCGCGCTGGCGTGAGGTGCGCGACAGCGACAAATACTCGCGCCTGCAGGAATTCGGCAACGCCTTGCCGAAGCTGCGCAAACAGTTGGAAGCGCAAATCGCCGAACCCGGCTTTACCCGCGAAAAAGTCCTGGCCACGGTCGTCATGCTGCTGGACGCGACGCTGATCCGGGTCGGCAATACTCAGTATGCGCGGGACAACAAGTCCTACGGGCTGACCACCCTGCGCACCCGTCATGTGGATGTCAAAGGCAGCGAGATTCAGTTCCAGTTTCGTGGAAAGAGCGGCGTAGAGCACCAGATCAGCGTCAAGGACCGGCGCCTGGCCACAGTGGTCAAACGCTGCATGGAGCTGCCGGGGCAGAACCTGTTCCAGTACCTGGACGAAGACGGTGTACGGCACACCGTCAGTTCCCAGGACGTCAATGACTACCTGCACCGCCTCACCGGCGCCGACTTCACCGCCAAGGACTACCGCACCTGGGCCGGCACCGCCATGGCGCTGGCGGTGTTACGCGAGCTGGAATGGCAGCCTGAGTCGGATGCCAAGCGGCATATGGTGGCGATGGTCAAGGATGTCGCCAGGCAGTTGGGCAACACGCCGGCGGTGTGCCGCAAATGCTATATCCACCCGGCCGTGCTGGAGCATTTCAGCCTCGGCGAACTCTCCAAATTGCCCAAACCAAGACTGCGCAAAGGGCTCAAGGCCGAAGAAGTGGCCTTGGCGATGTTCCTGGAGCAACTGGCGCAAGACTTGCCGAAAAAAGCCAAGGCGGGTTAGGCTTTGCCTCCCTTCTGATGCGCAGGACGACCGCCGACGTGAACCACTAAGCCTTCCAAAATGTACCCGCAACAAGCCGCCTGGCGCGCTTGTTGGCCTGTCCGACATTTTTTTGGAGGTGCTGATGACTGACGTCAACCGGCTGCCTGTGCTTGTTTCCCTGCAACATTTATCCTTCCGGTTCGCCAATGGCGAGACGCTGCTGGATGACCTCAACCTGTCCATCGATCACACCCCCACCGGTATCGTGGGGCGCAATGGTCGAGGAAAAAGTGTACTCGCCAAATTGATCGCGGGGCTGTTGTCGCCCTCCTCCGGCTCGTTGAATTGCCCGCGCAGCGTGATCTATGTAGCGCAGAACGTCGTGGTAGCGCCAGGCGATACCGTCGCCGATCTTACCGGCACCGCAGCGATATTGACCGCCCTTGAGCGCATGGCCCGAGGCGCCCCACAGATCGATGACCTCGAATTGATCGATGATCGTTGGGACTTGGCCGAGCGTTTGCGCAGTAGCTTGAATGCCGCAGGGTTGTCGCGGCTTTCTGTTGATACCCCAGCCCGTCAACTCAGCGGCGGCCAGTTAGCCAGGGTTGCAATCATCGGCGCGCTGCTGGCCGCGCCACAGTTGCTGGTGCTCGATGAGCCCACCAACCACCTCGATAGCGATGGCCGCGCCTGGCTGCTGCGTGTCCTCGACGAATGGCGTGGCGGCCTGGTGGTGGTCAGCCATGACCGGCAATTACTCAACGCAATGGGGCGCATCATTGAGCTGTCGCCGCTCGGCGTAAACCTATATGGCGGGAACTACGACGCCTATCGACAACAGCGCGACGCTGAACAGCACGCCGCCGTCGCCGCACTGGAACACGCTCGCCTGGAACGCAGCCGCGAAAAGCGGCGCCTGCAAAAAGGCCACGACAACCTGCAACGCCATGCCGCCCGCTCACGCAAGCATGCGGAAACGGCCAACGTCGATCGCTTCACCAAAGCGCGCTGGAAAGGCGCTGCCACGCAGATCGTCAGCACCCTGCGCAGCGCCCATGAGCAACACAAACAGGAGCTGGATGCCCAGGTGCGCCAAGCCTATGCACGGGTCGAGGATGAAACGCCGACGCTGGTGGCATTGCCTGCGTCAGCGGTACCCAACGGCCGACAGGTGCTGTCGTTGATCAACGCGCAATTACCCTGGCTGCCGTCGACCTGCCTCAACGTGCACCTCACCGGCCCGGTGCGTGTGGCAGTGCATGGACCCAACGGTTGCGGCAAGTCCACGCTGCTCAAAGTGCTGGCGGGAGAATGGCGTGCAGAAAGCGGCGAATGCCACGTGCACGTGCCCAGCGCCTATATCGATCAGCACCTCGCGCTGCTCGACGACCACCGTTCCATCGTCGAACAACTGAACCTGCTGGACACCTCGCTGGCGGAAGGCGAATTGCGCACGCGCCTGGCCCTGCTGCAACTGGATGCCCTACGTGTGACCCAACCCGCCGGGCGACTCAGCGGCGGCGAACGCTTGAAAGCTGCGATGGCGGTTGCCTTGTGGCGCGCAGTGCCGGCGCAATTGCTGTTGCTGGACGAGCCGACCAACCATTTGGACCTGGAATCGGTGATGGCGTTTGAGCAAGCCATGCAAGGTTTTGCCGGGGCAATGCTGGTGGTGTCCCATGACGCGGCGTTTGTGCAGGCGATCAGGCCGACGCACTTTCTGAATTGGCATCCTGCGGGTTGGACCCTGACGCCTGCCTGAGGTCATTGCATGCGCGCTTAAAGCGTCCTACGGTAGTGGCCGGATAATCTCACCGAGGAACCCGGCCCTATGTTGCCTTCGCCACGAAAGCCCTACGTCAATGCCGCACTGGCCCATCGACAGCGTTGGCGTGGCCGCGTCGGACTGATGCTGGTAGCCAGCCTGTCGGTGCTGGCGGGCATGACCGATGCCATCGGCTTCATGGCGAGCGGTGACTTTGTTTCGTTCATGAGCGGGAACACTACGCGCCTGGCGGTGGCGATAAGCGCGGGTGACCTGGGCCTGACCGGGCGGCTGCTGTTGCTGGTGGCAACTTTTGTGGTGGGTAACGCGCTGGGCGTGGTGGTCAGCCGACTCAGCCGTCGCCATGCCCTGCCCTTGCTGCTGTGTATTGCCGCCTTGCTGTGCGGCGGTGCACTCCTGCCCTTCGCCGATACCTTGCCCGCGCTACTGGCGGCGATCATCGCGATGGGCATGCTCAATGCTGCGGTGGAAGAGGTCAACGGGCTGCCGGTGGGACTGACTTACGTCACCGGCGCACTGTCACGCTTTGGCCGTGGGCTGGGGCGCTGGCTGCTCGGCGAGCGCCGCAATGGCTGGCGCGTACAGTTGATCCCTTGGGCCGGGATGTTTGTGGGTGCGGTGATCGGCGCGCTGCTGGAGCAGCAGCTGGGGCTCAAGGCGCTGATCGTCAGCGGTGTATTGGCGGGGGTTCTGGGGCTGGTATCGCTGAAGATCCCTCGGCGCTGGCACCTGGGCTTCATGCCGCGCTGAAGGTTAAAAGGAGCTCGCCCGACGTTTAGGCCTCGACGTCCGTGTACTGGTAAAGAGCCATCATGTCGGGCGAGCCGGTGAATCATAAGCGAATGCCTCGCGGCTGTCGTGCCAGGCATTTCCTAAATCGACTAAGGCAACGGATTACAGGCAGGTCGCCAATGCGGCCAAACGACGCTTGGCCGGCATGTTGTCTTCGATGGCGTAGTACTTGATGGTGGAACCGCTGCCCGCGCTCTGCACATCGACGAAGTAATCGCCGGCGGTGGTGTACACCGTGAAGCCACCCGCGCCGATTGGCTCCTTGAAGCCGCCGGCGTCAACGCCGAACACACTTTCGTCCTGCCAGCCGAACTGCACGCATTCGGCAACGACCAGGGTGGCCTTGTCCGAAGCCAGGGTCTTGTAAGGCGTGCCTGCGCGCGCCTCTTTCATCTTCGAACCCGCGCAACCGGCCAGGGCCGCCAGTACCAGTGCGCCAATTACCACCTTGTGCATGCCATTGCTCCGTTGGAAAAAAACGCGACTGTACCATTGCCACAGGCCGGACTGACGGCCGCATGAACTTTGTTTCACTGTAAAGGGGCAAGACGCGACCTATAGTGGTCACGCTCATTTTTAGAAGTCTTCCTTCCGCCCGCTCTCCCGCGGGCTTTTTTTCGCCCCGGTTGTACTCAGAGCAGCCAGCGGAACAGATAGAACAACGCCATGCTCAGCAGCACCGTCATCAACACATTGCGCGTCCAGAACATCAATGCCACGGCGCTGATACCCGCCAGCAGGTAAGGGTTGGCCGGGCTCAGGTTGAGCTGGTGGTCAGCCAGGAAAATGATCGGCCCGCAAATCGCCGTGAGCATCCCCGGCACCGCGAATCCCAGAAACTCCCGCGCGCCACGGTTGAGGCGCACCGGCAGGCGTGGCTCGATAAACAGGTAACGGTTGAGAAACACCACCAGGCCCATGGCCACAATCATGATGTAGATCATTGCTGCCCTACTCCCAGTCGCTTGCAGGCATACCCTGCGCTCATGCCCAGCAGGCCGGACACCACCACCGCCGATTCCCAATGCAGGAAGCTCAGCCATACCGAGAACAGCAATGACACCGCCACACAGACCACCGTGGGAACGTCACGCACCACCGGCGTAATCAAGGCGATGAAGGTGGCGGCGATGGAAAATTCCAGGCCCAGTTGGTCGAGGCCGGGAATGCTTTTACCAAGCACGATGCCGGCCAGGGTGAACAGGTTCCAGGCGATATAGAACGTCAGGCCGACACCCAAGGCATACCAGCGATTGAAGGTCTCGCGGTCATAGTGACTGACCAGCGCAAAGAATTCGTCGGTCAGCAGAAAGCCCAGGCTCATGCGCCAGCGGGTCTTGAGGGGAGAAAGGACCGGCCGCAAGTGCATGCCATACAGCAAATGCTGGGAGGTCAGCAGCAAGGTGGTCAGCACGATGGAAATCAGACTGGCGCCGCTCTTGACCATGCCGATGGCAACCAGTTGCGCAGCACCGGCGAATACGATGGCAGAAAGGCCCTGGGCTTCCAACGGGCTGAATTGTGCATCGATGGCCATGGAGCCGGCCAACAGTCCCCAGGGCGCGCAGGCCAGGGACAAGGGAATGACGGCAATGGCGCCGCGAGCGAAGGCGTAATGAGGTAAGGCAGTAGGCATGGAAACGGCTCATCGACAGACAGTCGACAAGCATGCCAGCGCAACAATGGAGTTGTCTTGAACGATCTTGCTCAGGCGAGCCGGACCGACACTTGTTCCACCGAATCACGCGCTTCGCGCAGTTCGTGAGCATCCTGGTTGAGTCGGTGAATAGTATTGAGCAGGCGCTGGCGCAGCACTTCATCGCCGAGCTTTTCGACGGCGCGCATCAGGTCGAACGCCGCGGTTTCGTTATTTTCCGCGACGGAATCCAGGGTCTTGCGCAGGTTGCGAGTGGCACGGGTCACGCGGGGTCTTCCTTCATCAGCAATGGGCAGGCACTTTAGGACATTCGTGTTTCATTTTAATTTCAGACACTTGTGGTGATTTTCGAGACATATGATCCAAGTCAATTGAAACAGGATTTGACCAATACATATGGGAATACGTATATTCGGATAACCATATATACGAAGGCCTTGACCATGTCGGACCTCATCTCCCCGCCCACCCTGTTCAAATGCCTGGCCGATGCCACCCGGGCACGCCTGACGTTATTGATCCTGCGCGAAGGCGAACTTTGCGTGTGCGAACTGATCCATGCCTTGGACGACAGCCAGCCAAAAATCTCCCGTCACCTGGCGCAACTGCGCAGTTGCGGCTTGCTGCTGGATCGTCGTCAGGGTCAATGGATCTATTACCGCATCAATCCGGCATTACCCGACTGGGTCACTGCCGTGCTGCACACCACTTTGCAAGCCAACCAGCCCTGGTTGCACAGCGACGCACTGCGTCTGGATGCAATGGGCGACCGACCACAACGGGCCAGCACCTGCTGCTGAGCCACCGGAGCGTTTATCCATGCTTGTCGCCATCGCGATTTTTATCTTCACCATTGTTCTGGTCATCTGGCAGCCCAAAGGCCTGGGCGTCGGCTGGAGCGCAACCCTGGGCGCGATCCTGGCCCTGGCCTTCGGCGTGATCAGCCTGGCCGACATTCCAGTGGTATGGCACATCATCTGGAATGCCACCGGCACTTTTGTCGCGCTGATCATCATCAGCCTGCTGCTGGATGAGGCCGGTTTTTTTGCCTGGACCGCCTTGCATGTGGCGCGCTGGGGACGTGGACGCGGACGGCGTTTGTTTGCCTATATGGTGCTGCTCGGCGCGCTGGTGTCGGCGTTGTTTGCCAATGACGGCGCAGCGCTGATCCTGACGCCCATCGTGATGTCGATGCTGCTGGCCCTGCGCTTTTCCCCGGCGGCAACCCTGGCTTTCGTCATGGGCGCGGGATTCATCGCCGACACGGCCAGCCTGCCGCTGGTGGTGTCGAACCTGGTGAACATCGTTTCGGCCGACTACTTCAAGATCGGTTTCAACGAATACGCCGCCGTGATGGTGCCGGTGAACTTCGTCAGCGTCGCGGCCACCCTGGCGGTATTGCTGTGGTTCTTCCGCCGCGATATTCCACAAACCTACGACCCGGCCGACCTGGACGACCCCGCCAGCGCCATCCACGACCGCGCGACCTTCCGCGCCGGCTGGTGGGTGCTGGGCATCCTGCTGGTGGGGTGCTTCGCCCTGGAACCGCTGGGCATTCCGATCAGTGCGATTTCCGCCGCCTGTGCCCTGCTGTTGCTGGTGATCGCCGCCAAGGGGCACAAGATTTCCACGCGCAAAGTGCTGAAGGAAGCACCGTGGCAGATCGTGATCTTTTCCCTGGGCATGTACCTGGTGGTCTACGGTCTGCGCAACGCCGGCCTGACCACCTACCTGGCCACCTGGCTCGACACGTTTGCCACTTACGGCGTGTGGGGCGCGGCCATGGGCACCGGTGTGCTGACGGCGCTGCTGTCGTCGGCGATGAACAATCTGCCTACGGTGTTGATCGGCGCGCTGTCCATCGAGTCCAGCCATGCCGTGGGTGTGGTCAAGGACGCGATGATCTACGCCAACGTGATCGGCAGCGACCTCGGCCCGAAGATCACCCCTATCGGCAGCCTGGCCACCTTGCTGTGGCTGCACATCCTGGCGCGCAAAGGCATCAGCATCACCTGGGGCTACTACTTCAAGGTCGGCATCGTGCTGACCCTGCCGGTGCTGTTGATCACCCTCGCCGCCCTCGCCTTGCGCCTGAGTTTCTAACGGAGATACCCCGATGAAAGTCCTGTTCATGTGTACCGCCAACAGCTGCCGCAGCATCTTGTCCGAAGCCATGTTCAACCACCTGGCGCCGGAAGGCTTCGAAGCGATCAGCTCCGGCAGTTTTCCCAAGGGCCAGGTGCTGCCACGTAGCTTGAGCACGTTGCAGGCGGCCGGGATCAGTACCGAAGGGTTGTACAGCAAGGGCAACGATGCCTTTGAAGGCAGCCCGCCGGATGTGGTGATTACGGTGTGCGACAAGGCCGCCGGCGAAGCCTGCCCGGTGTACTTCGGGCCGGCCGTGAAGGCGCACTGGGGGTTGGAAGACCCGTCGGACGTCCAGGGTGACGACGCCAGTGTGCAAGCGGCATTCGACGCCACACTGAAGACCATCGCCACGCGCTGCAGGGCGTTCTTCGTCCTGCCCTTCGGCGAACTCGGCCCTGCCGACCTCAAGGCGGAACTCGCGCGCATTGCGCAGTTGTAATCGGAGGCCCTATGACGACGCTGCCCAATCTGGACCTGTCCCTGATCGACTCAAAACCGGCCAGCCCGGACCAGCCGCCGCGCATCCTGCTGCTCTACGGTTCGACCCGCGAACGCTCGTTCAGCCGCCTGCTGGTGGAAGAAGCCGCACGGCTGTTGCAGCACTTTGGCGCGCATACCCGCATCTTCAACCCCAGCGGCCTGCCATTGCCGGATGACGCGCCCAGTGACCACCCCAAGGTGCAGGAACTGCTGGAACTGATGCAGTGGTCCGAAGGCCAGGTGTGGTGCTCGCCCGAGCGGCATGGCTCGATGTCGGCGGTGTTCAAGGCGCAACTGGACTGGGTGCCCTTGACCCTGGGCGCGGTCCGCCCGACTCAGGGCCAGACCCTGGCGGTGATGCAAGTGTCCGGCGGCTCCCAGTCCTTCAACACCGTCAACCAGCTGCGGGTGCTGGGGCGCTGGATGCGCATGTTCACCATCCCCAACCAGTCCTCGGTACCCAAGGCCTTCATGGAGTTCGATGAACAGGACCGCATGAAGCCCTCGGCGCTTTATGATCGGGTCGTCGATGTAATGGAAGAACTGGTGCGCTTCACCCTGCTGCTGCGCGACCGCCCCGACCTGGTGGACCGTTACTCGGAACGCAAGGAAAGCGCCGATGAACTGTCGCGCCGGGTCAATCAACGGTCGATTTGACCACCCCTGCCAGCGTATGCTCGTGCCTGTCCCCGACTGAGTGAAATCGATGAGCGCCGTGCAACACGCCTGGCTGGGCAACTATGAAGTCAGCAGCACTACCTGCACCGGCCTGACTTTTGCCCGCCACAGCCATGATGAATGTGTGATCGGCGTGAACCTGGCAGGCGAGGAAAAGGTCTGGCTGGATCGTCGCGAGTTCCACGCCGGCCCAGGCTCCATCACCCTGTACAACCCCGGTCAGATTCAAGGCGGCGGTGCGGCCGATGGTGCGCCCTGGCACTTTGTGAGCCTGTACGCCACGGCGGATCAATTGGCGGCGGACCTGGGGCTGGTGCATCTGGAATTTGACCGTGCCTTATGTGTTCAGCCCGAGCTTGCCCTGCGACTGGCCGCCGCAATCAAGGGTGCGCTAAACGGTGACACGCTGGTTCGCGACGTGAATGAAGATGCCTTGGTGCTGCTGTTGGCAGAGGTCGTGAACATCAGCGGCGTACGTCTGCCCGGCACCGCCAGCCCCGGCAAACCCCTGATCAGCCGCGCCCAGGCATTACTCGCCGAACACCTGCATCAACCCCTGACCCTGGACCACCTGGGCGGCGAACTGGGGTTGTCCAAATTCCACCTGCTGCGTGCCTTCCAGAAAGAAACCGGGCTGACGCCCAGGGAGTGGGCCATGCAGTTGCGTACCCGTCGCGCCAAAAGCCTGTTGCGCAATGGGGTTCCCGCCGGCGAGGCGGCCCACGACCTGGGCTTCGCCGACCAGAGTCACCTGAACCGGCATTTCCGGGCGGCCTACGGCATCACTCCTGGCCACTATCAAAGCACCGTGAAGCGCTGAACAGCGCAATCTGGTCCAAGACACCGCACCTGCACACCCTCACACTGCCCCACCTCACTTGAAGGAAATGCGGGCATGCTGACGATCTTTTTTTATGCACTGATATTCGGTTTTGTGTTTTGCCTCTCCCCCGGCGCCGTGCTCGCGGAGACCCTGCGCCGTGGCTTGCTGCATGGCTTTACACCTGCCCTGCTGGTGCAGTTCGGCTCACTGGTGGGCGATGCCGTGTGGGCAGTGATCGGCCTGACCGGGATCGCCCTGCTGATCCAGCATGACACGGTGCGTGTGCCGTTGACGGTGGTGTGTGCGTTTTACCTGGCCTGGCTGGGCGCACGCAGCCTGATCGATGCCTGGCACCTGCCACAACCGGACAGCGCGCCGGCCAGCACCCGGCAAAATGCCCTGGCGGTAGGCGTTGCAATTTCCCTGGCCAACCCGAAGAACATCGTCTACTGGGGCGCACTGGGCAGTGCGCTGTCGGGGATCGTCGGCACCACGCCCAGCCACGGGCAGACGCTGATGTTCTTTGCCGGGTTCATGCTCGCGTCGATCTTGTCATGCTTTCTGATTGCCGCTCTGGTGAACCTGTTGCGGCAGAACGCCTCGCCCACTTGGCAGCGCATCAGTTATGCCGCCTGTGGGCTGGTGCTGATCTACCTGGCGCTGCTGGCCTGGCAAGGCCTCTGATCAGGCCGGCCAGCGGCGGTGCAGGTCATCGATCACATAGGCATGCCCATGCACGCCGGCGTGATGGTGCAGCAGGTGCGGATGGCCGGCGGGCAGGTCGTGGTGTTCGTGCGCCACGGGATATAGACAAGCCCGTTCATCTCCACCTTCAAAAACAACTACTTCCCGCTCACAACGCTGAAGAAGTGCAAGTAACGATACAGCCGAAGCAGAACTGAAACAGCCCTTCTATCTGAACAGACTCTGAACTTGTAATGAATTAATACATTAAGCGTTGACATCCTGCATCGCCCTGAGTAGATTGCCCGTGCCTGCAACTGGGGCCTTTTTTAAACCTCACAAAAGAAGCCAATGGACACAGTATCTAGTCGCTGTCCGAGCACCGCCTTGGCGGGCATCGGGCGCCAAACCCAGAACATGACAGGACTCGCCTCCCCGGTCCGGTAAGCTGCGCTAGAGCTTGATGCTCCACCGTAACTGCCTCGCCGGTCGCTTGTCCGGTCCCGAGGTGTGTTATGACCTTGCTAACCCTTGCTTTGCCCGATGTACGCACACTAGCGGCAGCCCTGCGTGCCAAGCTGTGCCGTGAGCCTGTGGGTTTTTCGCCTACCCGCTCAACCTTTGCTGCACCCTCCCCCCAAGTGCGCCCGGCCTACCCGCTGGCGCATTGGCGTATCTGCCCTGACAGCGGCCAACTGGTCCAGCACTGGGATCACGCCGACCCTCAAGACCCACAGAGACCCAAGGTTTCCAGCCTGGCAAAGGCCAGCTTGATGCTCGGTCTGTATGTGAGCGCTCGCGCCGCCTGACTTGGCTGGAAACAGCAACTTCCTGATTATTGTTCTGGAGTTCTTTTATGAACACGTCCAGTAGTAGCCCGCTGCGCGCTAATTAATTAACGCGCTGTTAGCGGGCACTGTAGAAGTTATGTGAACACCTTATTTAAACCGATCGCGAAGTTAGCGACTCGGCATGCTTTCGCTCGCCTGTCATCAGGCCGGTAACGGGTATGTTTTGTCGAAAAATTGGCGACAGGAGCACACACCATGAGCGCCGTAAAAAACGCCCCATTGAACAAAAAGAGCAGCAGCCACACCGACACCAGACTGTCGATGCGTGCCGCCCGCGAAGCCCAGAACGGATTGTCGGCCACCTTGGCCAACGTCCGCGCCACCAAGGACGGCCTCACCGAGCTGGACGCCCAGGCGCGCCTGCAACGCGAAGGCTACAATGAAGTCGCCCATGACAAGCCGCCTCACGCCATCGTGCAGTTCCTGCAGGCACTGAACAACCCATTCATCTATGTGCTGCTGACCCTGGGCGGCATCAGCTTCTTCACTGACTGCTGGCTGCCGATGCAGGAAGGCGAAGACGCCGACCCGACCAAAGTCATCATCATCATGACCATGGTATTGCTCAGCAGCCTGCTGCGCTTCTGGCAGGAACATCGCTCGGCCAAATCCGCCGAAGCCCTCAAGGCCATGGTCCGCACCACGGCCACCGTACTGCGCCGTGAGCAAGTGGGCTCGCAACCGACCCTGCGTGAAGTGCCGATGCGCGAGCTGGTGGCCGGCGATATCGTGCAGCTGTCGGCCGGCGACATGATCCCGGCCGATATCCGCCTGATCGAGTCCCGTGACCTGTTCATCAGCCAGGCGGTGCTGACCGGCGAAGCCTTGCCGGTGGAAAAGTACGACACCCTCGGCGAGGTCACACAGAAATCCGCCAGCGCCATGGCCGCCGACCAGGGCAACCTGCTGGACCTGCCCAACATCTGCTTCATGGGCACCAACGTGGTCAGCGGTCGGGCACAAGCTGTCGTCGTGGCCACCGGGGCACGCACCTACTTTGGCTCCCTGGCCAAGGCGATTGTCGGCTCGCGGGTGCAAACCGCGTTCGACCGCGGCGTGAACAGCGTCAGTTGGTTGCTGATCCGCTTCATGCTGGTGATGGTGCCGATCGTGTTCCTGCTCAATGGTTTCTCCAAGGGTGATTGGGGGGATGCGTTCCTGTTTGCCCTGGCAGTTGCCGTAGGCCTCACCCCGGAAATGCTGCCGATGATCGTCAGCGCCAACCTGGCCAAGGGCGCCACGGCCATGGCCAAGCGCAAAGTGGTGGTCAAGCGCCTCAACGCGATCCAGAACTTCGGTTCGATGGATGTGCTGTGCACCGACAAGACCGGCACCCTGACCCAGGACAAGATCATTCTCGAACACCACGTCAACGCCTTCGGCCAACGTGACGACGCCGTGCTGTCCCTGGCCTGGCTCAACAGCCATCACCAGAGCGGCATGAAAAACCTGATGGACCAGGCGGTGGTGGAGTTCTCGGAACGTAATCCGAAGTTCCAGGTGCCGTTTGCCTACAGCAAAGTCGATGAGTTGCCGTTCGACTTCGTCCGCCGTCGCCTGTCGATCGTGGTCAAGGATGCCGCCGACGATCAACTGCTGGTGTGCAAAGGCGCCGTGGAAGAGATGCTGAGCATTTCCACGCATGTGATGGAAGCCGGCGCTGCGGTGCCACTGGATGATCGTCGCCGCGAGGAGCTGCTGGCGATCGCCAACGACTACAACGAGGACGGTTTCCGCGTGCTGGTAGTGGCGACCCGTCACATCCCTAAATCCCTGGCGCGTCAGCAGTACACCACGGCCGATGAGCGCAACCTGGTGATCCAGGGCTTCCTGACCTTCCTTGATCCACCGAAGGAAACCGCCGGCCCTGCGATTGCCGCGCTGCAACAGATTGGCGTGGCGATCAAAGTGCTCACCGGCGATAACGCCGTGGTCACCAGCAAGATCTGCCGCCAGGTCGGCCTCGATCCAGGCCAGCCGTTGCTGGGCACCGAAATCGAAGCGATGGACGACGCGACGC
The DNA here is from genome assembly GCF_900112095.1 of Pseudomonas sp. NFPP24. Lineage (NCBI taxonomy): Bacteria > Pseudomonadati > Pseudomonadota > Gammaproteobacteria > Pseudomonadales > Pseudomonadaceae > Pseudomonas > Pseudomonas sp. NFPP24. The sequence goes on along the minus strand of NZ_FOKD01000015.1, from coordinate 110,183 downwards.
TGCTGCGCCGCGTGGAAGAACGTACCGTGTTTGCCAAGCTGACACCGCTGCAGAAATCCCGGGTGCTCAAGGCGCTGCAAGCCAACGGCCACACCGTAGGCTTCCTCGGTGACGGGATCAACGATGCACCGGCGCTGCGTGATGCCGACGTGGGGATCTCGGTCGACACCGCCACCGATATTGCCAAGGAATCAGCCGATATCATCCTGCTGGAAAAGAGCCTGATGGTGCTGGAAGAAGGTGTGCTCAAGGGCCGCGAAACCTTCGGCAATATCATGAAGTACCTGAACATGACCGCCAGCTCCAACTTCGGCAACGTGTTCTCGGTGCTGGTCGCCAGTGCATTCATTCCGTTCCTGCCGATGCTGTCGATCCACCTGCTGCTGCAGAACCTGATGTACGACATCTCCCAGCTGGCGCTGCCGTGGGACAAGATGGACAAGGAATACCTAGCCAAGCCGCGCAAGTGGGATGCGAAAAACATCGGCCGCTTCATGATCTGGATCGGGCCGACTTCGTCGATCTTCGACATCACCACCTTTGCGCTGATGTGGTACGTGTTCGCCGCCAACAGCGTCGAGATGCAGACCCTGTTCCAGTCCGGCTGGTTCATCGAGGGCCTGCTCTCGCAAACCCTGGTGGTGCACATGTTGCGCACCCGCAAGATCCCTTTCTTCCAGAGCACCGCCGCGTGGCCGGTGTTGATGATGACCTGCGTGGTGATCGTACTGGGGATCTACGTGCCGTTCTCGCCGCTGGGCACCCTGGTGGGCCTGCAACCGTTGCCGATGGCCTACTTCCCATGGCTGGTGGGCACCCTGCTCAGCTACTGCTGCGTGGCCCAACTGATGAAGACGATCTACATCCGCCGCTTCAAGCAGTGGTACTGATCTTCCCCGCCGTTTAAACGGTGGCGGTCGCCCGGCCGCCACCGTGCACTACAAGGAAACACCCTATGCGCGTCTTGATCTGTGCAGGTCGTCATTACGCCGACACCAAAATGTCCCGCCAGGTGCTGGACGCTTACCACCGCCTGCGTCCGGTGCAGGTATTGATCCACGGCGGCAACCAATTCCTTGGCAGTGACGTCGAGGAATGGGCGCGGGAACTGGGCATCGACGTGGTGCGCTACCCGCCCAACTGGCAACGCCACGGCAAACAGGCGGAACGCCAGCGCAACCATTTCATGCTGACCGACAGCCGCCCCGATGTGGTCATCGCCCTGCCCGGCGGGGACGACACCAGCGAGCTGGTGTGCCAGGCCAAGGCCAGCGGCATTTCGGTACTGACCGTAGAAAGCTGAATTCATGTGAGGTGCATCATGCACAAAAAACACACCCCAGCCCGCCAGGACGGGTTTGCCAAATACCGTGCGCGTCACTACCGCGGCGCACGCCACACGTTACTGCTGCTGCCACCGGCCAAACGCCGCGCATTGCAGCGCAATTTGATCTTTATCGGCCTGACACTGGGCATCCTGTTGACGATTGCCTTGCTGTCAAAAGCCAACGCAGCCGGCGGTTCCTATGTGGTCGACGATGGCGCGATCAACGCGCCGGGCGAATGCAACGTCGACGCCTGGTACACCGCTGACCGCCACGACGGCAGTACGCATACAGAAACGCTGTCACCGGCCTGTACCTTCGCCGCGCTGCCGTCGGTGCAATGGGGTGCTGCCCTGTCGCGTGCAACCAGCACAGACAAGGGCGAAACCCAGGTGAACCCGCAGCTCAAGGCCCAGGTATGGTCGCGGGAGGATCTGGGCCTGGAGCTGGCCCTGTCCACCGGCGTGCATTTGGCCCTGGGTCGTCAACACGGGTTTGATGGCGCAGACTTCAATATCCCGTTGACCTGGCAACCGCTGACGCCCCTGCGGCTGAACCTGAATGCCGGCTGGTCCCATGCCTACAACGATGGTGACCAGCAACACCGCCTGACCTGGGGCACCGGTTTCGAGTATCAGGTGGCACCGTTGTTGACGCTGATCGCCGAGCGCTACGGCCAGGAAGGCGGTGACCAGGCCTGGCAGGCCGGGCCCCGGCTGCATTTGGGCGAATTCGTCGACGTGGACCTGGTGGTCGGTCGCAGCCTGATCGGGGATCGGGCGCAATGGCTGACTACCGGCGCCACACTGCGCTTCTAGGCCTTGGCCTGTTGTTCCAGGTGCAGTTGCAATTGCGGGTCGATTTGCAACTGCCCTGCCAGGTCGTCCAGGTAATTGCGTTCGGCGTCCTGCTGATCGTCCACCAGCATCACACTGGCCAGGTACACCTCGGCTGCCACCGCCGGGTCGCTGGCAAACTCGGCGAAATCCGCCGCATCCAGCGGCTTGGCCACCTCAGCGTCGAGCCATTGTTGCAGTTGCGGGTCGTCGGTATGCCGGCCCAGTTCATTGGAAATCAACTGCTGCTCTTGCTCATCGATGCGCCCGTCTGCCTTGGCCGCCGCGATCAAGGCACGCAGTACCGCGTGGCTGTGGGCTTCGGCGGCGGGACCGTCGAGCTGGTCCACCGTCTGGAAGGCTTGCTGTGGCGCGTTGGCCTGCTGGCGTTGCCAGGCCTGATAGGCCTGGAATGCGGCCATGCCCAGGGACGCGAGCGCCGCGTAATTCATTCCCCCGGAACGCCCTTGGGCAGGACGAGCGCCCGTGGTACCGCCCAGCATGCCGCCAAGGCCGCCCAATAGATCACCCAGGCCGCCACCGGTGGAAGCGTTGCCGGTGCTGGAGCCTTTCAGTAAACCGCCCAGCAGCCCGCCGAGGCCGCCAGTGGAAGCACTGCCACCTTGCCCGGCGCGCAAGAGTTGTTCCAGTAAGTCGCTGGTGTTCATGGTGCTACCCTCCCAGGGCACAGTGTTGGCGTCTGACAACCATAGCCCGGCCTTGCCGGAACACCATGACCGCCGGGCGGGCACGGCTTATCATCCCGTCACCGCGTCTTCGAGAGAACACCCACGTGAACCGGATTGAACACATCGCATTGATGGCGAACTACAACCAGTGGATGAACCGCAAGCTCTACGACGCGGCCAGTACGCTGTCGGACGCCGAGTTATTGATGGATCGCCAGGCGTTTTTCGGCTCGATCCTCGGCACGCTCAACCATGTGGCGCTGGGCGACACTGTGTGGCTCAAGCGGTTTGCCGGGCATCCAGCCGGCTACACGGCGCTGGCGCCGCTGGAGGCGATTGTCGCACCGGTCGACCTGAGGCAGTTGGCATTTGCCGATATCCGCGAACTGGCCACCCACCGCGCCTGGCTGGACCAGCTGATCATCGACTGGGCCCACACCGTGCGCGAGCCCGACCTGAATCAGCGCCTGCACTACAGCAACATGCGCGGGGTGACAGCCGACAAACCCTTCTTCAGCCTGCTGGTGCATTTCTTCAACCACCAGACCCATCACCGGGGCCAGACCACCACGCTGCTGTCCCAGGCGGGGCTGGATGTGGGCACTACGGATTTACTGGCGCTGATCGACTGAGTTCGGCAGCAAGCATCGATCTACCTGGCCATCGGCCTGGTGCGGGCACGATACCCGGGCAGCGTGGCAGCATACGCCAGTGCCTGCTCACGGGAATTGAAGGACGCCAACCGGTCCTGGGGCGTGCACACCCGCCAGGGTCCATAGTTTACCCGTACCACGTCGTACCCATTGATGTGCAGCTTGTTCAGCATTGGAGTGCTCATAATCACCTCGTCTACCTGAGATGTTGCCAGCGTTGCAGGCTTTACCTTACACCCCGAATACCGCAATGGACGACCGCATGTCGTGTCGGCTTTTGATGCCAGGGTCAACAGCGCGGGCCGACGACATCCTCCGGGGCGCTGCCGAAAACCTTTCTAGATCAATGATCTGGCAAGCTTTTTCGCCCATCAACGAATGCAATAAAGCCCCTCTGCGACCTTGCATCCAAGCGTCTGGATCTATATATTCCCAACCCTGCTACACCGCGCTACCGCCCGAATGGCGAAACTGGTAGACGCATGGGACTTAAAATCCCCCGCTCGTAAGGGCGTCCCGGTTCGATTCCGGGTTCGGGCACCATCTCTTGCTCCATGGGCAGCCAGTAACGTCCATGAAGCCTTTTAAAACCCGCCCCAGCAGGCTGTGTAAAAACCTAGCAATCTGCCGCCCGGTTTAAGAAAAATGCCCGTATCGCAAGATACGGGCATTTTTCTTATGCGCTATATCCAAGGTGAAGACCGTACTCAAGGCACTCAGTTTCCAGTCTCACTGGACGAACTCATTCCCGAAGACCATCTGGTTCGGGTGATCGAAGCCTATATTTCTCTGCTGGACCTTGAGCAACTTGGGTTCGACAAAGCCGTTCCAAAAGCAACCGGACGCCCGTCGTACCATCCCGGCGACCTGCTTAAACTCTACCTCTACGGCTATTTCCAACAGGTCTTGAGACTTTGGTGCCTCGCTTGGGCAGGACTTGAAATGGTGGCTGGATGCCGGTATTGGTGGGGATCAAATTCACATATAGAGATCAAACATGTCGCAGCTATTTACGGAGCTATCCAACTACAACCTTCGCTCAAAATCCGCTGAAGACAAGCGTAGCCTGGCCGTAATTGCCGCTCTCGCTCTCATTCAAGCCAAGGTTTCAAATACCCCTGCTGACTGTAATATCGTCGCAGACGAGATGAATAAGCTCAGCGAATATGCTGACCAGATTCAAGAGGCCCTGAAGGTGAACTGAGCCAGCTGTGCCGCACTCACCTGCGGCACTTTTTCCCGATCAACGATCCGCCCATATTTGTGATTTAGTCGCGTGATGAATGGGTTGGACTAGCGAGATTCGCATTACCTGATGAAGAAAGTAGCCCCGACACAACAGCTCAATCACCTTGAAAAAAAACCTCGAATGCTCCTGAGAGCTATCGCTACTTTCGGAGCAGGCCTGATAGCCGCTGTACCGCTTTTTCATCTTGTCGGTTACGGCGCCGAAAAATTAGTTGGCATTGGAAAGATTCAATCGACCGTCGAGGTGCAAGCCAAGCTAATCGCTGAGCTACAGGTTGAGAAGAAAACCCTTTCGGAGAAATCCGATCAACTGCAGGCCAAAGCGCATGACCTAGAGCTTAAGTTGAACAGGTCCGACTCAGACCTAAATGCCGCGAACCAGCAGTTGACTCAGCTAACGAATCTGCTTGGGGAGTACAAGAATCTCAACTCTCAATTGGGCAACCGCGTAAAAGCGAATGACCCGTGCTTGGCAATACAGCGTGTAATTGCTGACATTGAAGAAAAACTGGCGGTCAATCCGCCATGGACACATGCTTTGCAGGGCGAGCGCCGGGAAGAGGCCATGATTCAACTTGAAAAGCATCAGCAATCGCTCAGATCTTGCCTTTCCCCCAGCGTAAAACCCTAACCTGATGGCTGTTAAGTCTCGGCCTGAACAACTGCGACTTGCCAGTTATTCGGTCACCACTTGGTGTGTCTGTGCGTGGGCATGGCCGTGCAGATCTGCGACGATCAAGCCCTGGGGCAGCCCGGAAGCCTTGGCAGCCTCGATCGCCTTGGCAATGGCGCTATCCAGATCAGTCAGGGCCTTGTTGATTTCCGGGCTCATCGGAAGCGCGTGGCGCAGGCGGATGACGTTGCTCATGCATGACCCTCTGCAATGAAACTCTGCACCAATCGGAAACCTCACCATAACTCCGACTCATACCGGAGTGACGGTCAAGCACGTGAGCTACCCCACCCTGATTGAATCCATTACAGTAATGGCGACTCGAACAACTGCAATCACGGAAGAAACGCCTTTGAAACTTCGTCTTTCAGTCCTGCTTTTCAGCATAGCTCTGTGTGCTGAGGTACAGGCTGCGCCATCCCCCGAAACCGAAGCTGTCTTTGAACACGCAATGCTGTTAGCTGATGACATACAGCAACGAGCTGATCAGCTGGTTGAAAACGAACAGCAGGGTAAAACTGACAAGCTCACACTGAGCCAATCAATACAGGAGGCAACGAAAGGACTTGAGACCTATGAGGATGAACTGCGTAAAGCTAGCGCCGGGGGGCACGGTGTAGCTACTTTCATGTTGGCGAATATGCAAGAGAGTCGCGCGGCAACCTTTTTAAATGGCCATAAGGCTATGCATGTAGAAGCCTGCGCGCTTTACCAGAGCGCTGCGGATCAAGGCCTGGTTGCCGGAGCGATAATGCTGTTGCGCGACTGTGACGAGGCGTTCCTGCGATTCAAGTTCGATGACCCCGAATTTCTTCGCAAGTATAGCCAGCTAGCCAATGCCCTAGAGCGACCAGATCTGTACTCTGACCACTATCCATTGCCGGCGATACGCTCGTACTGCTTCAAAGATTCACTGAAAACGGAAGCCAACCGTCAACTACCCTTGACCACTATGAGGGACTTCTTCGAACCTGTTTCTCTGAGCCTGGAAAAGTTTCGCGCCGACGGGTATTACCTGTTGGCTCTTAAGGGCGATTTTGCGAACCCGAAAGTCCAGGGCTATTTCAAGCAGTCGCAGACGATAGCACCTGACTGCCTAGACCCTTCCAATCTCAAGTCACTTTTCGAAAATATAGAGAGAAAAAGCCACTGACTTCAGCCATCGTTCAACACGATTTGGCGCATTCGAAAACGTGGCGCGAATTACTTGTCCCTGCGCTCTATTCCACCTGGCGGGTTGTCACAGTTCAAGCAGTGCTCGCAGTTCAGCGTCCGGCACAGCCAGACCGTCACCCGCTGCCAGTACGTGACCATGAAGATGTGGCGGGCACCGGCCAGGGCCAGGGCGACGTGCAGCGTCAGGCCAGCACTGGTCGGACCGAAGAAGATGTTCTGGCTGCGCGCCATTACGACGAAGCCGCTGATGGCGATCGTCGAGTAGATCAGCTTCCCGAGGATGCCGTCCCTCACCTTCCCGCTCAGTACGCACCAGGCAGCCCACAGCGCGATAAGGCCGCAGGCGATGGAGTTGATCAGTTCAAGATTCATGGTGGATTGCCTCCCCCGAACCGCTGGCGAATGACCGCCCAGAGGTCAGCGGCTTTGATGGCTCGGTTGATTGCTGCCAGGAGAGAACCGCCGAACGTGCCCAGGAGAAAGCCAATCCCGGCGACGATCTTTGGCTCGGTGACATTCAGGTAGGCGCTGACCATGCTCGTCAGATACAGCGAGCAGGCCACACCCGTAACCAAGAACACCATTCAGGCGCGCCAGTCGGACAAGTCGTCTTTGTGCCACCAGCTCGCAACAACGGCCCCAATCAGGCCCGCAATCAAGAATTCGAACCTGTCGATCTTGTCGAGCAGGCGCTGGAGATACTCCATGCGCTCGACTCCGTCTGGCACGTTGGTGGTGAGACATTGTTCGAGCACAAACTGTGGAATGAGTCAGTCGTGGCCCAGGTGAAAGCTGGCGATCTGGCTCCGCACTACTATTGGCAGCTTGAGCAGCAACTGCTGGTGAGCGGCGCTGAGCGGGTCATCTTTGTTTGCCCGGACGGAACGCCGGAGAACTTCGTGCACATGGAGTACCGGCCGGTGGCCGGGCGCGCAGCCCAGTTGATCGAGGGCTGGAAACAGTTCGAGGCAGACCTGGCCAACTTCGAGCTGGCCGACGCGCCTTCAATCGTCGTCGGCAAGGCACCTGACGAGCTGCCAGCCCTGCGCATCGAGCTGACCGGCATGGTTACCGCCAGCAACCTGAAGGTGTTTGAAGATTCGGCGCTGGCCGTCATCGACTCGGTGAAAACCACGCTCTCCACCGACCAAGACTTCGCCGACGCCAAGAAGGCGGTCAAATGGTGCGGAGATGTTGAAGAGGCCGTGTCGGTCGCCAAGAAACAGGCCCTGTCGCAGACCCAAAGCATCGACGAGCTGTTTTCGTCGCTGGATCGCATCAGTGCCCATGCTCGCGAGACTCGCCTGAAAGTCGACAAGCTGGTGAAGGCCCAGGAACTGCTGGTAAAGACCACCATCAAGCAAAAGGCAGAGCTAGCGCTTGCGGAACACATCGCCGGGATCAACAGGACCTTGGGCCAGGTGGCGCTGCCTAATGTGCACGTCGACTTCGCCGGCGCCATGAAGAACAAGCGCACCATCGCCAGCCTTCAGGACGCAGTTGATACCGAACTGGCCCGGGCAAAGATCGACGCGAGTCAGGCGGCGGATAGCATTCGCTTGAACCTGACCAGTCTGGCGGAGCTCGCTGTTGATCACGCCTTCCTGTTTAGCGATGTGCAGCAGCTGGTAACCAAAGCCAACGATGACCTGGTGACGCTGATCAAATTCCGCATCTCCGAACACCAGAAGGCGGAGCAGGAAAAGGCCGACGCGAAGCGCATCGCCGAAGAGCAGGAAGCCCGGCGACTGGCAGCCATCAAGCCAGAGCCAGTCGCGGAGAAAGTGGCGGCGCCCGAGCCAGTCCGCGCCGCGCCTGTTCAGGCAGCGGCACCCGTCGCCCAGGCTACAAAGCCAGTAACGAGCCACGTGGTCGATCAGGTAGCGCTGCAGGCCAGCGTGACGGACTTCGAGGCACTGGTGAAGGCCGTAGCATATGGTCAGGCGCCGATTACGCTGCTTCTGGTCAACTGGGATGTGCTCGACGCAATGGTCGCAGCGCAGGGGTCAACCTTCAGCATGGCCGGGGTGACACTCGGCAAGGCGGCAGCATGATCAGCAACCACCATAACGAAGTAGAGCGCCTGCGCCCTGCACATGAAGAACTTGCCGCCCAGGTCGCTGAGTTTGTGGCGGCTGGCGGCAAGATCGAAGTGGCCGAGCCGATCGGCTACAAGCCCAAACCCATCACCTACAGCAACCAGATGCCGCCGGCGCCGAAGCCATTCGTTCGGCGGCGTGTTGAGGCGGCTCCCCTGCCCCTCGACAAAACCGACATCCGATCACAGGACCGGCTCAAGATGGCTGAGCAGATACGCCAGTTGGGCCTAACCCTCACCCAGACCGAGGTGGCGGCCGAACTTGGTGTAAGTCGACGGCTTATCTACAACTACGCCGCCCGGTACGACATCACGTTCAAAGCCCCAACCCGGGGAGGCGCGCGGAACCTGGTGCGCAAGGAAGTTGACGAAGCGCGCGACGCCAAGCTCGCCGAACGCATCCGTGCCTTCCTTGAGTTGGGCATCACTCGGCGCCAGTGCTGCGGGAAGCTGGCGATTGGCAACAAGGCCTTTGAGCGGATCATAGCCGCCCACGGCATCGACTATCCCAAAGCGCGGCGTGGCAGCACCTCATGCGCCGCATAACCCGCACCCCGCAACGCAGCTTTGGAGGATCACAACGACAAATCATCTCTTAAAACGCTTCACCCGAAACGACAACCAACCAAACTTGAAAGGAATCAACATGAAAAAGATCATCATGGCACTCGCATGCCTAGCATCCGTCGCCGCAAATGCAGAGACATATTCAACATATCCGGAATCCCCTGGCACAGCTGTCGGTTTCGTAACGTCTGTTGTGGAGTACAACCCCGGCAGCGGCGGATATGGCGACGGGGCGATTCAAAGTAACGCCCTTGGTGCTCCCAACGGAAACTATCTGTCCCTCGGCAAGCTGGGAAATGCTGTTTTCAAAGTCGGCCCGAATCCACTCAAAGCTGATGGAACTCCAGCGATCGATATTTACGTCTATGAGGCGGGTTGGTGGGACTCATTCGACGTCTACATTTCAGCCAACGGTGTTTCCTACACAAAGCTCGTACCGACTACTACTGCAAAAGCATCGGGCGGTTCCGGCTCATGGGTGGGCTTTAACATTGACGGTCAAGTCGACACCGCGCTCTCCTACCCTTATGTGAAGGTGGTCGATACCAGCAGCAACCCCAGCACCATTCCCGGTACAGACGGCGCCGATATCGACGGCATTATGATTACGCACGCAGCCGCTCCGACAGGAGACTATGTGATGTATGACACTGATATGTATCAAGGTAAAACCTACAACCTGTACCAGGACAAAGACTCCGGGGCTGTGGGAGTGAAGGTAATTACTGCGACCGGCGCAGTTTCATATGTGCCGTTCTCAAGCGACAACTCTCTCCTCCCGATCGCGGTATCCGTGCAATCGGACGTCAATGGCGACTCGATCAACGACATAGATGTTTTGGTGACTCGTAAATCCGATAACGCGCAGCTCAACATTTACCGAGACTTCAGCGGCGCGCTCATCAAAACGATAGACAACTCCGCCATCAAGTAGCACTGCGCCGCGTCGTCCGGACCCAGATATTGGGCGAGGACGACAACTGAATCAGCTGCAACCCATCAATACCGTACCGAATAAGAGGTAGGCCATGGCAGCAGTACCGCAGAAAGAACGCTCGGCCAAGCATGCCGAGAAACGGCAGGAACTGGGAGAGCAGGAATTGCGGCACACAGTCTCGTACGGCAACCGGCAGATGCTCGACGAGTTGATGTGCTGGCATGAGATCGAGGAAGTCAGCGAGGCGGTACAACTGCTGGTGCTGAATGGCCGGGCCGAGGATCTCCCGCCGGCGCCGCCGAGGATCAAAGGCGCCTCTGACATCATCCGGCATTACTTCCGTCAGGGGATGCGCGACCGACTGGAAGCGCTCACTACCGAACTGGGCGAGACGAAAGAACGCAAGACCATCTGGCGGCTGATCGCACACGCTCACTCGCTGGGAGGTGAAGCATCTGCCCGGATGCTCGAAATTAAGCGCCACGGAATAGACATACCGCAAAACGTGGCGCGCAAATTACGGCAAGCAGGCTTTGCAGAATCGCTCCAAATGAACGCCGAAGACGACGGCGACGAATAACCCACCCTACTCGCTGCATCCGGTAACCGGAGGGCGCCGCAGGGACTGGAAAGGCCGTAAATTTGATCTAGCGGCATGATCAGGTCAGTGGCTCGATCGATAAATGAGCGCCGGCCATCCACTAGATTTAATTACTGAGCGCTAACACTTGGAACCCATAAAGTGCATGCAGTAGCGGCCTGAGCAATGAGCCAATCATGCTCACGCTTTGCGAAGGGACGAGGCATCTCATCAGAGATCCGAAGCGCAAAGTTATAGGCACCAACGACTTCGTTTTTAGTAGGCGTCGTTTCTTTCAATTTTGTGTTGGTTTTGAGTCCTTCTACCGCGCCATGCAGAGCTAGCGCCTGCTTGGAGGTGTCTGCGCTTTCTTCCAAGATATTTACCACGATAAAAGCTGCGTTGGAGCAGCGATCCATCTTTTCCCACTGCTTCAGCTATGCCTCATCACCGAGCGCTACAGCAGAGGTGAGCAACATCAGTGAGCCAATCCAAATACGCATAGTTTTGATCCTTCAAAAATTTCGGCATTAATACTCCACCCCAAACCAAATTGCCACCACCGGACTCCGGAGGGCGGCGCCTGACTGGAGATAATCCATGAGCAACTACATGTACAAGACCACCGCCCCCGGCGTGGTTGCCGCGGTGAACGCCTGGGACACCAAGCGAGCGGCCTGGAACGCGCAGCGCGCCAAACTGGGTCAGGTGTTCGGCGGCGAGACTTCGCCAATGCGCTCCGGCAGCCGGAGCTACGTTGGCGGCGTGAAGCTCAGTGCAAGCCGTGATCTGGATGTGCACTGGTGCCGTCCCGACCAATACGGGTACCGCGCGCTCCGCTCCAGCGCCAAGCCTGCGAAAGGGACGCCGAAGGAAGCACGCGCCGCCCTGGCCGCCGAGCATGAGCGCCTGTCGGCCCTGTGGAAGGAACATTGCCCTGCCAGCATCGATATGGACGAAACCTGGGAGGCGATCGGCCTGAACCCGGGCGCACTCTGGATGTGCGGCGGCGTGTTCTTCGAGGTGGATGGAGTCGTGTACCTGAACCTTGGCCTTCGGCTGGAGGGCGGCAACGAAAAGATCGAGGGCGCTGCCGAAATCCTCGGCAGCGAATTTGAAGCCGCGCGCCAGCATATGCTGCACAGGCGCAACGCTGCTTGATCAGAAACGTCAGCTGAACCAAGCCTTTTGGCAATAGTCCTTCAGGCGATTGATCACCGCTTCATCATCAGGGTCTTCAACTTCTACCAGTAGCTGCTCAAGAATGCTGACTTTGGCCTCAGTGTCCTTGTCGTAGATAGTCGCGATCCTTCGGGCTCTCCAGATCTCAACGCCGTATTCCCGCTCTCCTGGACGAACAGCCAGGACATCGTCGTACTTGCGAAGCTGGATTGTCTTTAGCTCGTCTTCATTGACCACGGTGATCATCTGCTTCTCCTTGATCCGGCTCCGTGCCGGTCACCCGTAATACCCCAACCTAAACCAATTGCCACCAGGCGTGGCAGCCTGACAATCACTTGGGCGAGACGTGCTGATCAACGCGCTCCCCGGTGCTTGTGTCGACAATGATTATGTCCCACCAAGTGTTTGCAGGAGGGTTGGTGAGCTTGTACGTGCGACCAGCAACAAAATCAACATCCCGAATCTTCCGCTCCAAAGAAGGAGTGGTGCCGATCCACTTCCTCAGTTCCAGTCGATGTCTGCCGGGAGCTAGTCGATATTCCGTTTGGGTGCCGAGCGCGAAATTGGTTTTCTGACCATCAATTGTGGCAATGAACAGTGACTTGTCGGTTAGGCCGATACGCGCAACGTCAGAATCCGGTAATCCTTCAGCTGCTTTTTCGGTGTAAGAGATACAGCCACTGGTGACAGAGATAACCAGAGCTAATCCTAATACTCGCAACACTTGCCCTTTCCACATGCCAATCTCCAGTTCCTTATGGATGAGCGCAGCATTCAACCCCAACCCAAACCAAATTGCCACCACCGGTCACGGAGGGCGGCGCCTGACTGGAGATACTCCATGAGCAAGCCAAAAGTCGATCCGGCATCGCGTAAGGTGCTGGCCTACTCCGTAGAGACCAACGACCCAGAAGAATCCAACATCCAGTTCGCCACGTCGAACGCAGCGGCTCGACGCCAGGGTGCGGACGAGATTGGCACGGACTTCGGCGCAGTGTCCTGCCGACGCGCTCATTGGGCCGACCAGTATGCGCGCCAGCGCTTTATCCCGGCGAAGGCTTACATCGACGCCGGCTGGTGGTTCGGCTGCAACCATTGCGGGGCCAGGTGCGACAGTTATGCCAGCTATTGGGATGAAGAGACCGAAACTGATATTGCACTGGACCTGGTGTTCGATGGTCGCGTGGTCTACTGCTGTGTGGACTGTAAGTCCGGACACGAAGCCGAGGTCGCGGCACGCAATGTCAGATTTGAAGAGTTCAAGGCTCGGGTGGCGGCAGAGCGCCCCGGTGTAACTTTCACCGAGTTCACCGGTGGTTATCCATGGTGCGGCAACAAAGGGCTGTTCACTTTCCCCGGTGCCCAGTACGGCGGCTCGGTACTGACAAGGAAGAAGGCGAGGAACTGAATTGGTACGTAGCCCAAGGCGATAAAGCAGCCTGAGACCAATTCATCGCCGAGCAGTCAGCCGCCTGACCCGCCCTCACCTATTGCGCTAAGGCGTCAATCCAGCGGTTCAACTCGCCATCGATAGTACGAGTACAAATGAAATCGGCAATCGAGTGTTTTTTGTTGCTTCTGCTTAACTTTCAGCCGAAATTTCGAGCCGACACGGCTGGACGCCCTGAAACTTTTTGCGCATTCAACCACCATAGAGGGCGGATACTTTTGACCCGGCAATGGCCGCGCCCTGTTCTCCCCACGTCGCTCATCAAAAAATATCTCAACATCCAACAATTCATAATCACTCACAGCTAGATCCCTCCAACCTGCTTTACACGAACTTCAAAAAATACCCCACTTCACCCAATCACGCCACCCTGGCGAGAGCGACGTCTAGATTAGGTTTCATCCCGCCAACGATCATGTGCCACTTTATTATCCAAAAAGTTTTTCTTTAGCTTTATTCTTTAGTGGCTGAATCATTTTTGACACTCTGGACTTGACTGATTCAATGTCAGTAAAACCCTGGCTACGGAGGTGCTGCCACCGCTCCAATGTCCTTAAGGAGTTTTCTTCTGAGCGATCATCAAATGTACCGTATATGATTAAGCTAACAGATGAATCGATGAGATCGCAAAACAAAGAATCAAGATCATATAAATCTAGAAATTTGGCTTCGAGCTCAACACCCCATAACTCTGCGCATTCAACTCTAAATGGTTCAAGCGCAGCCACTGCTTCCTTTGCTTTCTTCAACTGCTCCTCATAAACACCTACCAAATAGTTATCTCGCCCCCATCTCCAATCCAACTATTATTTTCGATTTTCCCTACAGCGTTCGCTGCGTACACCCAGTTCTTTATCATTTCGTCTTGATAAATGCGTAACACCACAATTAACTTACGAGCAAGCTCGTGATCGGCGGTCGCCTTACCCTGCCGCCTCCATGAATTCAGTCCAACATATGCGACCGATACAGCGGCAATCGTTGCGGCCACCCCCATCATGTCAAATAGATCATGAATATTTTCGACTTTGTAGAAGTCACTTGGAAAACTCAATTTACTCCACACAACACCTGCCAAAAATAACAGCACACAAGCAAACCAAATAAGTTTGTCCTTCATACAATACTCATCCTAAACGACTGACTGATGCTATCAGGCCATCAATGGTCAATGCGAGCTATCTTATGACTACAGCAATCGACCTATTCTCCGGTCTAGGCGGATGGAGCACTGGCGCGCGCGCCGCAGGCGTCCAAGTTCTATGGGCTGCTAACCACTGGCCAGAGGCCGTAAAGTGGCATGCAGCCAACCATACTGGTACCGAGCATGTCTGCCAGGACTTGCACCAAGCGCAATGGGAGAGGGTCCCAGCGCACGACCTGCTGTTGGCTTCTCCATGCTGCCAGGGACACCCGAAAGCCCGCGGCAAGAAGTCCGGCAACCCGCAGCACGACTCTTCACGCTCGACGGCCTGGGCAGTGGTATCGGCGCTAGAGTTTCACCGGCCTGAAGCAGGACTGGTGGAGAATGTCGAAGAGTTCATCGACTGGGCGCTGTACCCGGCCTGGGTCGCGGCGGTGCAGGCGCTGGGCTATCAGGTCGCACCGCACGTCGTGGACTGCGCCGACTTGGGGGTGCCACAACATCGGGTGCGACTGTTCTTGGTCCTGACCCGCAGCAAGGCGCCACTGATGCTCGAGCTGCACCGACACCGACATGTGCCCGCCGCAAGCTTCCTCAACTTCGACTCCGGCCGATGGTCCCCGATCGAGAAGCCCGGCCGGGCTCAGGCCACCCTCGATAGGGTGCGAAACGGTCGGGAACGCTTCGGTGATCAATTCATCATGCCCTACTTCGGAAACGGTTCGGGGCTGACCGGGCGCGACATCAACCGGCCGATAGGCACGATCACCACCCTGGATCGATGGGCCCTGGTCAACGAAGACCGCATGCGGATGCTCTCGGCGAGCGAGGCCTTGGCCGCCATATCTTTCCCGGCTGACACCCTTCGACCAGACAACCACCGGTTGACTATGCACATGGCGGGCAACGCGGTACCGCCACTCGCCGGCCAACGAATCATCGAAGCGCTGAAAGCCGCAGCATAAACCACACTCCACCGCCCGGGCATGGCCCGGCAACGACTCGTTCGGGCGGCGTGATCAAGCAGTCGCAGTTTGGCCACCCATGAGATGCGAAACTATTCTGCCGCATGTACGAAAATAGTCATCAAATCAACGTAACTAATAGTTTGAGAAGGGTCACTGAGTGTTCAGATAATTCAGCGCAAAAACGAGTGAAATCATCCCTAATAAAATCGGGAGCACGACCTCAAGAATTACAACTCGGAGACCTTGCCAAGAAATAAGATTCTTGTGCCAAGCTTCATACCGCTGCAATGAAACCTCTATTCGTGGGCTCAACAAAATCTCTCTATTCGTTTTAAGGTCATTAGTGAGATTAATTAGATTTGCGTTAACCTGCCCCATCAGATGGGATGTTCCAGCTATCTCAGGTGAGCTGCTTCTTTCGCCCATGTTTTCTATACGGCGCTTGATTTCTTCAAGGTCTGTGTTGACCTTATCCGCGAGCTCTTCAACTACGATCAAACGGCGCGTGTAGGTTTTCCACCAATTTAATAGGCTTGTTTGCTTGGGGTCATCTGGATAATCTACATATTGACTACCTGCTCTGGCGCCGGTTTGAAATGCCAATTTTGCACCAGTAACACGAACCCGATATTCAAGTAACAACTCACCAACGTAACTTATAAAATGAATCAAAGAATATATCAGAACTAAAATGTCGCCAATTACGATTTTGTCTGCGGTCACCCCCTTAAATGCTACCCCGAATATCGTAAATGTGTCGCTTGGCTCGATCTTAGCAAGAACCAGACAAAGCAAGGCGATAGACGCAGCCATCAGGCTTTTTCTAACCCTGACGGCTGGTTCAGAAATATCAAACCCAGCAGGTTTTCCTAAGACCTCAGTCACCGATGCAATGTCTTTATCCCGTTGTTCCACAATTAACTCCTAGAATGCGCATCGATTTTTTACATCATGCCATGCGCACGCGCGTTCAGCAGGCAGTTGAGCTGGTCGCTTGCCCTCCTTTCTTCATAGATTGCCACATGACTGTGGAAGGACTCCCCATGCCTACAGAAAACAAACTCACCCTGAAGTAACAGCGAGCCGAGCAGGTCAATCAGGTGATCCGGATCATCGGCACCCACGGCCGGCGCTTCTTCTTCAACCAGGTCGCTGATCGCTACGCCAGCATGGAAGTGGATCAGCGCGGCAAGGTCTGGTTCATCGACGACTACAGCGCGCGGCGGATCTTCACGCACAAAACAACCTGGGGTGGCCGGTGGCGAGGCTTCAGCCATGGCGGCACGCTTCGGTCGCTCGTTGAAGGGTTCCGGGATTACATCCGCACCAGGGAGCCAATGCACCCTGGTTACCTCGGGCCTGAGCGGTTCGGTGACAGCAACATTTGGAGTTACGACGCGGAAGGCATGAAGGCAATGCGCGAGCAGGCCGGCGCCCTTCCGGTGTTTCGCCAGCCAGTCGCGGAGGCCGCATGAAGCGCATCTGACTCAGTAGTTACATGACCGGTGTGCTTGGTCTAGATTTGGACGTCTTCAACGCGATAAGCACTACTCCCCGCGCAAGCAGCAACACGCAAATACACCGCCGGATCACTCCGGCGGCTCCTAGCACACCCCATATTAGCTACGACAGAATGTCGGAAGATACCTATTTAACTTAGCAACTAGTGATGGCTGGCTCAATGTAAAACCAGAGAAGCTCAACAAAACTCTACAAATTAAATTTTATTTTTAACCTTTGCCATCAGATCATCAACACTAATCACCTTCCGAAGGCGAACGATACAAACCACCAACCATACTAAAGAGATTATAAATGAAATGACAAAAATCGCCACCCAGGTATCTGGAGATAGCCCGAACCTAGCATTGAAATTCGATGTAAGCAGCACCAGTATTATGGTCAAGCAAATACCTAAGGGAGCCTGCCAAGAATTTTTCCCGCTTAGACAGTCTACATACTGCCGCAAAATGAGTTCCAGTTTTTCTGTAGTAATTTCTACGACCTCCGCGGAAACGTTGCTATGAACTTCGAAAACATCTATCCGCTTCTGTCTAGGTTGCTTACCTGTTGGATTATTCATGCGCTGGCACCTCCGAACTTTCGATGGCCATCTCTTCAGCGCTCACATCTGCATACTTCAGCAGAAACTGAATATCCAGACAATAAACTTTTCCAGCCTTTTTTGCGGAAGCTATGAAATACACTTCATCTCCATCTTGGGACTCCGCAAAAGATAATTGCTTTTGCATAGTCGCACCAAGGACAGAATTCCAATTACAAAAAGTTATCACTGCATCTTGAGCTTTACCTTTGACCGTAATGGATCCTTTCGAATCGTCCGATTCCTCTGTAACAAACTTAATTGTTACGCTCAGAGGAAGATCCGAATCGGGCAAAGAAAATTCAATTCTCGCCTCATCACCCTCGGGAACTATAAGCCGACACGATTCGACAAGTAATTTATCACCGATTTTTATGACCGTCATTTGAACTCCCTCTCAAAAAAATGGCATTTTGCCATGCTTTCTTTGAAAAATATGCCCCCTTCCCCTTAAAAGTCAGCCGCTACAGCGGCAAGGACGAAGTCATGCCTGAGGAAACTGTTTTGATCCAGCCGCTGCCCGTTGAGCGTGACGAACATGGCTACTGGACCCACCCGGCCTGGCCATCCACCGAAGACGAGTTGATCCCATACGCCTGGTTTGACTCGCGCGGCCTGGAAGTGCGCGAACTTGAATTCGAATACGACGCGTCAGAAGATGTCCAGGCGTCTTGGCTTGCTGAAGGTATCGCCGACTGTGCAGCCTGGAACCCCACCAATCCTCCTGGCGAAGGCTGGTTCATCTTCTCGATTCACGATACCGACGACGGCCCTATGTGCGTGTGGGTACGCAAGCGGGTGACGCCATGATCGCCACCATCTGGTTCGCCTACGTGTTCATCTACAGAGGGCCCAGGCCATGAATGACCGCGAGCTCTTGGACCTGGCAGCCAAAGCGGTCGGCATTGAGCTTGAAGAGAATCGCCACTGCCCTTCCGGCGAGATATGGATCGTCGATAAAAAGTCAGGTCTGGATGTCGTCTGGTCCCCGCTGACGAATGACGGCGATGCACTGCGCTTGGCGACAAGCCTCCAGCTTAGCGTGCTCTGGTTCACCAACCTGCAGTACGTGATTGTCGAGCGCCGAGGCTTCGGCGAGAACATCGGCTGGACCGATGATGCTGGACGAGCCGGCGCGCTCCGCCGAGCAGTCACCGTCGTAGCAGCTCAAATCGGCAGCACACTTCCCTAACCCCAATCCCCCTACATGCCTGCCGGTGAGCGGCGGGCGAGGTATTCCTATGCCCGAAGAAAAGAATGCATTCCGAGACGCCGCTATCGAAGCCATCTCGGATATGGCTCAGCACCTGCCGCTTGGTTGCGAACTGCTGGTGGTGGCTTGCCGCCCCGGCAAGAAGGACTTTGACCTGGTGCTGCCGTCGCCCGAGTCGAACTTGAACAACGCCCTGGACGCTCTGCGCCGAAACGGCCTGAGCATTGACGGCGACAACGCCTACAAGCGCGACCTGTGCGACATGATTGTCGGAGCCCTGGCTCTGGGCGCCCAAAACTCCAACCCGCCGCTGGCCGATCACTGGGCGCAGCATTTCTGGCAGATAGCCAGAGAGGAGCGTGCTGGGTTCGAAGAGTTGGTCGCGGCCCTGACCCTTGCAGTCGAGCGCTGGACCATGCTGGCAAACGAGTTGAAGCACACAACCCCGGAGCATGAGCGAGAACTCGCGGTGATCTCGCAAGCCAGGAACGCAATCTCCAAGGCCACCCGCTAACCCACCTTCTGCCGCCCAGCGCGGCAAGGACACCCTATGTTCGCTATGAAACTGACCCTGCTTTTGCTGGGCGCTTTGCTGTACCTGGGCGGAACTTGCACCTGGTTCATCTGGATAGGCCCCGACCTAGTTGGCACCGGCACCACCGAGGCGTTGCTCTACGCATTCACCGGTACCTGCGCCTGGCTGCTGATCACCTTCGGCCTGGCCATTCAAATCATCAAGACAGCGCGGCCCACGGCCGGCAAGAGGTAGGTATGGACGGAATTCACTTCCTGTCGCACGAAGACGTCTGCACGCTCACCGGTGCCAGAACCAAAGCTGGCCAGATTCAGGTGCTCAAAAGGAACGGCATTCGCCACACCATCAAGCGCAGCGGATGGCCATGCGTCATCGCGTCGTCCCTTACCGGCGAGGCGATTGCTGTATCAGCAGAGAAACCAAAGTGGCAGCCACGGCTGGTGAGTTAAATGGGAAGGAAACCAACAAACCCTGACAGCGTTACCCGCCTCAGGAAGCGCAAGCAGCGCAGCGGGATCATCTATTACTACTACGACATCGGCGGCTCTCCAAGGAAGGAGATCGCCCTGGGCAGCGACTATGGGCTGGCGATTGTCGAATACGCGAAGCTGGAAAAGAGTCGCGCCTCGTCTGCCATGGTGCAGGCGGTGCTGACATTTGCCTATGTCGCAAACATCTACATGGGCGAGGTAGTACCCACCAAGAGCCCGGCAACACAGAAGGATAACGCCCGGGAGCTGAAGCAACTGCTGAAGTTCTTCGATGATCCGCCGGCGCCTCTGGAGGCGATTGAGCCGCAGCACGTCGTGCAATACCTCCGACAGCGGGGCAAGACAGCCCCAGTGCGCGCCAACCGGGAGAAGGCGCTGCTCAGCGCCATATGGAACTTTGCCCGACGCAGCGGCTATACCGCCTTGGCCAACCCGTGCGCCGGCGTCAAAGGACATAAGGAGGCCGGCCGCGACCAGTACATTGAGGACGAGATGTTCGCTCTCGTCTACCAACACGCCGAGCAACCGTTAAGGGATGCTCTGGACCTGTTCTACCTGACGGGTCAGAGGATCGCCGACACCCTGAAAATGGATGAGCGCGACATCCGCGACAACCGGCTGGCCGTCATGCAGGGCAAAACCAATGCGAAAAGGAGGATTGAGATTACTGGACAGCTAAAGGTCGTGATTGATCGAATCCTGGCGAGAAAGGACGGGCATAAGATTCGAACAAGCCGGCTCATCGTTATGGATAACGGACAGCCAATGACCAAGAGCATGTTGCGCGGGAGGTTTGACGCGGCCCGAGAAGCGGCCGGTGTTGAGAAAGGAGATTTTCAGATGCGCGATCTGCGCGCTAAGGCGGGTACTGACAAGGCCGAATCGAGTGGTGACATTCTCCAGGCGCGCGACCAACTTGGGCACACCACTGTGGTAATGACCGAGAACTACATCAGGAAAAGGATCGGCAAAAAGGTCACTCCAACCAAGTGAATTTTGCACCGCAATCATTTTTACCCCCTTGAAAACAAAGGGCTACAAGGGAGGTAACACCAATGCATAGCGGTGCAGAATAATCGCTAACCTTTTGATTTATTGGAAATACCTAGCGGACTTAAAATCCCCCGCTCGTAAGGGCGTCCCGGTTCGATTCCGGGTTCGGGCACCATCTCTTGCTCCATGGGCAGCCAGTAACGTCCATGAAGCCTTTTAAAACCCGCCCCAGGTCGGGTTTTTTCGTTTCCATCCTCAGAGCCCCCCTGGCCTGACGGTACTTTCCCTGTGCAAATCAACGCTTGCCAATCTCCAGACGGGAACGATGTGTAGCCTGCCTCGCACCCTCTACTGATCAGCAGCCGACCGGCCCAACAAAAATCCCTACGCAAAGGTAGGGATTTTTTGTGCCGGGAGGCTCATCAATTGTCGGGGTGTTCCCGCGCGACTGAATCGGCAGCATCCACGTCAGACATATCCTCTTCAAGCGGTGCCTCGTCGTCTGGCGGGAGCGGGATATTATCCTCGTCATGCCTTGGATCATGCCCGGTCTCGTTGTCTGTGCCGCGGGTCACGTCCTGTTGTGAAATATTCCCTGGGGCGTTTTCATTGATGTCCATACGGGTTCTCCATTTGTAGGCTCGGGTTATCCGCGCTTATTGTTCAGAGACGGCACGGCGTCTGGAGTGCCCGGCATTAGACGAATGGCGAAATATAAAACCAGGGTCAAACCGGTGGTTGCGGGATAACGCGCCAGAGGTGTCTATGCTGAAGCGACACGCCGCCCCTCTATCATCAACCCTATCGGAGACCCGACATGAATCCAAACGCCACAGCCCTTGTCCTGATCGAGTTCCAGAACGACTTCACCACGCCAGGGGGCGTGTTTCATGACGCCGTCAAAGACGTCATGCAGCAGTCCGACATGCTGGCCAACACCGCAACCACGGTGCAACAGGCACGCAAGTCGGGCGTAAGGATCATTCACCTGCCAATCCAGTTCGCCGATGGCTATCCCGAACTGACCACGCGTGACTATGGGATTCTCAAAGGCGTTGCCGACGGCGGCGCGTTTCGCACAGGCAGTTGGGGAGCCGAAATCACCGATGCGATTCCCCGTGAAACCAGCGACATCCTCGTGGAGGGCAAGCGCGGGCTGGATGGGTTTGCAACCACGGGACTGGACTTGGTGCTGCGCAACAACGGCATCCACAACCTGGTAGTGGCAGGGTTCCTGACCAACTGCTGTGTCGAGGGCACCGTGCGCTCAGGCTATGAAAAAGGCTACAACGTCGTGACCCTGACCGATTGCACGGCGACATTCACCGAAGAACAGCAAAAGGCTGCCGAGAACTTCACCCTGCCGATGTTTTCCCAGGCGTTACGGCATACCGAGTTCCTGGACGCATTGAGCGCCAAGTAGAAAAAAGGGGCGACTGATCAATCAGTTGCCCCTTTTGCTTGATGCCCGTTATTGCGCTCAACCGTTCAGCGTCAACCCCGGATAAGCCTGCACCGGCACCTTGTGGCGCTGCGGTTGCTGGCGTGCAAGCTGCGCCCGGACCTGCGCGACCGCATCCAACACGCGTTGCGCCCACTGCTCGTCTTCCGGGTCGACGACCACCACGCGAAAACCATGGTCGACACCTTCAAGCTGCACACCCTCGGAGTCATCGACGTGCAGGTCGATGTCGAAGGCCGGTGGGAATTTCGACGGTGTGCTCGTCAGCCCACGCTCGGTGAGAGCCTGGTTGTGTCGCACGCTGTTGACGACGCCGTCCACATGAATGCCGTACAGCAGCAACCAACGACGGATGTAGGACGGCGTACGACCCGACGAGGTGTAGACCCACACACTGCAGCCCTGGCGGCGCAGCTCGCGGGTCAGGGACCGGGTGCCGCTGCGCAGCGGCTCACCCAGCCAACGGTGCACACACGCCGGCAAGCGGCTGTGTTCGGTCGCGCTGTGGTGCAGCTGGCAGGCCAGCGTGTCATCGATATCGAATGAGATACGGACGCGTTGACGCTTGAACACCTGCTTGATTGTGTCGAGCACGGGGTACCTTCCCATCATTGATTTCCCTGATACACAGGCACAGGTGTGTCGCTCAGGAAAAACTCCATTGGATCAGGGGCCTTGTCTTCCAGGAACGCGGCATATTTTTTCTTGATCTTCGGCAATTCGTACAAAGCCATGACGCCATGCTTGGCGGAGTTACGTATGACCGAGGACGGGTTGAAATAGCCCTCGGCGTTGTCCAGCGTCAGCACAAACGGTGGCAACCCCTCGCGCATCAACAGGTAGCTGACGATCAGCGAGCCACTGCGGTGGTTGCCTTCAATGAACAACTGCGGCTTGCTGAGCACTCGCACATACACCCCGGCGGCCCGCTTCCACACCGACTCGCTGTGGTGCTTGCAGTACCAGTTGTACAAGTCCTTGATGCCACCTTCGACATTATTGAAAAAGTGCACTTCGGTGGCCGCCAGGTGCTGGGCGTATTCACGCCGGCGTCCCGGGTCTGTGCCGCACAGCACGGTGGCATTGATCTCCAGCATCAGGTTCAACTGCTGAAGGTCGAACAGATCCACACCGCGCGCAACATAGTCGTCAATCAAGGCGTAGCCTTCAAGCACATTCTGCAACACTTCGTCCGTCAGGGGGTCGCGTGGCTCGGTAAAGTCCCGGCTGAGCTGGGCAAAACGGCTCTGGACCTCACGCAGGGCGCGTTCGATGGCGAGCAAATCAAGACGACGTGTTGCAGTCATTGGCAATCCTGAAAACGGAGAATGGCGGGTCAGCTGAACTTGCCGCTGATGTAGTCCCCGGTCATTTGTTCGCGCGGGTTTTCGAAGATCTGCGTGGTCGCGCCCATTTCCACCAGGTAACCGGTACGGGTGCCCTGGGAGATGTCCACCGAGAAAAACGCAGTGGTATCGGCCACACGAATCGCCTGCTGCATGTTGTGGGTGACCAGCGCGATGGTGTAGTCCTTTTTCAACTCGACCATCAGTTCTTCGACACGGCGTGTGGCGATGGGGTCGAGTGCCGAGCACGGTTCGTCCAGCAACAGCACTTCCGGCTCGGTGGCGATGGCGCGGGCGATGCACAGGCGTTGCTGCTGGCCGCCGGACAGCGAGAGGCCGCTGACCTTGAGCTTGTCCTTGACCTCATCCCACAGCGCAGCGCCTTGCAGGGCGTGTTTGACGCGGTCGCCGAGGTCGCCTTTGTAGCGGTTCAGGCGCAGGCCAAAGGCCACATTGTCGAAAATGCTCATCGAAAACGGGTTCGGCTGCTGGAACACCATGCCGATGTAACGGCGCACGACTACCGGGTCAACGCCCTTGCCGTACACGTCCTGGCCGAGGAAGTGCACGTGGCCTTCGAAACGGAAGCCCTTCACCAGGTCGTTCATGCGGTTGAGACTACGCAGCACCGTGGATTTGCCGCATCCGGACGGGCCGATGAAGCCGGTGATCTTGTTTTTCTCGATCGGCACATGGCTGTCACGCACCGCCATGAAGTTGCCGTAGAAAATCTTGTCCAGCTTGCAGTCCATGACCACAGGCGACTGGGTGATAAACGGAGCGGCTACTTGCGCAGTTGACATGTTCAAAATTCAGATGCTCCCGTTCTTAGTACTTGGGCTTGCCGAAAATACGGCTCACGATATTCACGACCAGCACGATCATCACCAGCACCAACGAAGCCGCCCAGGCAAGTTCGAGCTGGTTGTCGAACGGCATGCCGGAGAAGTTGTAAATCAGCACGGCCAGGGACGCCGTCGGATTCATCACTGCCAGGCTGCCGTCGTGGTAGATCCAGTAGTTGCTGAACAGCGCGGTGAACAACAGCGGTGCGGTTTCGCCGGCGGCGCGGGCCACGGCGAGCATGACGCCCGTGAGGATCGCGGGCATGCCGGTGGGCAAGACGATTTTCCAGATCACCTGCGAGCGGGTGCAGCCCATGCCGTAGGCGGCGTCCTTCATGATCTTGGGCACCATCTTCATCGACTCTTCAGCCGTGAGTACCACGATCGGCAGCATCAGCACGGCCAGCGCCACGCCACCGGCCGGGGCCGAGTATGTGCCGGTAGTCATCACCACCAG
Source organism: Pseudomonas sp. NFPP24 (assembly GCF_900112095.1). Taxonomy (NCBI): domain Bacteria; kingdom Pseudomonadati; phylum Pseudomonadota; class Gammaproteobacteria; order Pseudomonadales; family Pseudomonadaceae; genus Pseudomonas; species Pseudomonas sp. NFPP24. Next base: position 85,211 of record NZ_FOKD01000015.1, on the reverse strand, counting down.
AGCGTAGGCGAACACACCGGCCAGGATCGATGGCAAGCCGGTCAGCATTTTGGCGGCAAAGCGCGAGGCGTTTGCCAGCTTGCTGTCCGGCCCCAGTTCCGCCAGGAAAATCGCCGCCAGGATGCCGACCGGCACCGCGATGGCGGCGGCAATACCGACCATCACGAAGGTGCCGGCCATGGCATTGCCAAAACCGCCGCCAGTCTCGAAACCGGTAGGTGGCAATTCGGTGAACACTTCCAGGCTCAGGCGCGCACCGCCACGGGTGATCAGCATGTAGAGCACGGAAATCAGCGGCACGCTGGCCAGCAGCGCGCCGAACCACACCAGGGTGGTCAGCACCAGACTGCGCAGGGCACGGCCTTCGAACCGACGCTGCAGGCTCGGCATCGCCGTCATAGGCGTAGAAAGGTCAGTCATTATTTAGTCCCCCGCTGGGCGTAGACCATGATCATCGAACCGATGATGTTCACCAGCAGCGTGATGAACATCAGCACCAGCGCGGCGTACATCAACACTTCGATCTCGTTGGGGCCGGCTTCGGGGAAGTTCAGCGCCAACAGGGCCGCCAGGGTGTTGGCCGGCGCAAACAGCGACAGCGAAATGTTGTTGGCGTTACCGACCAGCATGGCCAGGGCCATGGTTTCACCCAGGGCACGACCCAGGCCGAGCACCAGGGAACCGAAAATACCGGTCGCAGCGGACGGCACCATCACCTTGAGAATCGCTTCCCAGTGGGTAGTGCCCATGCCGTAGGCCGCTTGCTTGGTTTTCATAGGCACTGCGGTGAGGGCGTCCTGGGAAACGGCGGCGATGGTCGGCAGGATCATGATCGCCAGCACCAATGCAGCCGGTAACAGGCCAGGCCCGCTGAGGGACGTGCCGAAAAAAGGAATCCAGCCGAGTTCGCTGTTGAGCCACGCAGTGAGCGGGCGGATGGCCGGGATAACCACATAAATGCCCCACAGGCCGTAGACCACGCTGGGGATGGCGGCAAGCAATTCGACGATGGTGCGAAACACCGCTGCCAGTTTTGCCGGCAGGAAATCCTGGGTGAGAAAAATCGCCATGCTGACACCGAAAAAACCCGCGATCAGCAACGCAATAAGGGCGCTGTAAAGCGTGCCCCAAATAGCTGGCAGAATGCCGTACTTGCCTTGGTTAACGTCCCAGACACTGCCGAACAGCACGTCGAAACCGTGCTTTTCCATGCCGGGAAGTGCCTTGCGCCCTACTTCGAAGACCAGCGCGAACACCAGCGCCAGCACCAACACCACGCCTATGCGTGCAAGCGCACGGAAGGTACGGTCAACCAGGAAATCCTTCGTAGAGGGTGGCTGGCACGCAGAATCCGGGTTAACCGGTACGACAAAGGGTTTGTTCATTGGTTGATTCCGGAACAAGGGGGGATCGCTCCCGACATGGCTGACGGCCCATGCCGGGAGTGGCGTGGCGAGCCTTACTGGATGTTGGCGGAAGCTTTGCGCACTTGATCGACAACCGATGGAGGCAGTGGGATGTAGCCCATCGAGTCGGCGATTTTCTGACCTTCGGTCAGGCTGTACTCGACCATTTCACGCATGGCTTTGGCTTTGGCTGGGTTGCCGTTGTCCTTGCGGAAGATCATCCAGGTGTAGGAAGTGATCGGGTAGGACTTGGCGCCATCCGGATCCGGCAGCCAGGCCACCAGGCTTTCCGGCATTTTCACCGCAGCCAGGGCTTCGGCGCCGCTTTCGGCGTTCGGTACCACGTATTTGCCGGCCTTGTTCTGCAACTGGGCAAAGTCAACCTTGGCCAGTTTGGCGAAGCCGTATTCGATGTAACCGATGGCACCCGGGGTCTGGCGCACGGTGGCGGTCACGCCGTCGTTCTTCGGCGATTTGATGAACTTGTCACTGGCAGGCCAGTTGACGGTGTTGCCTTCGCCCAGGTCTTTCTGGAACTCAGGGTTGATCGCTGCCAAGTGCTTGGTGAATACCGCAGTGGTGCCGCTGGAGTCTGCACGCACGACCACAGTGATCGGCAGATCCGGCAGTTTCAGGCCTGGGTTGGCGGCAGCGATCTTCGGATCGTTCCACTTGGTGATCTTGCCCAGGAAGATGTTGGAGTAGACGTCGCGCGGCAACTTGAGCTCTTTAGGATTGCCCGGCAAGTTGAACGCCAGCACGATTTCACCCGCCGTCATCGGCAGCAGTTGCACGCCTTCGGCCACCTTGGCGATGTCTTCGTCTTTCATGGCCGAGTCGCTGGCGGCGAAATCGACGGTTTTATTCAGGAAGTCCTGTACACCCGCACCGCTACCCTTGGACTGGTAGTCAACGGTGACGCCCTCGCTCTTCTTGCTGAAATCCTTGAACCAGGTGAGGTAGATCGGCGCTGGGAAACTCGCACCGGAACCGGTCAGGCGGATGCTCTCGGCAGCAAACACCGAGGTGGCACTGAGAGAAACCGCAACGGCGAGTGCAGCAGACTTCATCAGACGTTTCATTCAGGAAAATCCTTGTGAATTACGGGCTGTGGAACTCTGCAACAATCTTGTTACGGTTTTATGAATGTGGAATGGCAAAACGCCTGGTTGTCCCCCTCTCCCGCCGCAATCCGGCAGTTTGACGTCATTGGTTCGTAACAATTTGAGACTAAGACGTTGCCACGGTCCACGTCCTCGATCGAATGCGCCCTGCCCGCGCCGAATGACCGCGAACAGACCCAGTGGTACTTCCGGCGCTATGTCTCACACCCGCCAGCCGGCGGAGCTGATCATGCCGCAGCTCTCCTGAATCAGCTCGCTCCCGCCATTACACGGGCGAGTTGCTCACCACCCGCAGCGCCAGGCCCTCATAGGCATCCAGCGTAATCGTAAACTCGCCCTGCGCCGTCAAGTCACCCTCGACCCGCTCATTGATGATGTCCACCACCATGCCCGCGCCAATATCCGGTAAATGCAGGATTTCGGTGATGGGCGTGGCACCGAAGTTCAACGCGGTGATTTGGATGCCTTTGCCGGCGGGCAACTCGTGGACCATCACCAGCAGCCCTGGGTTTTCCACTTCCGGCACCTGGATCTGGCGGCTGGCGGCGATGTCGTAGGCACGGCGCACCGCGAGGATTTTTTGCAGCTGCGAGGCAAACGACTCGGGGTCCTGCAATTGGCTATTGAGGCTGCCATACAGGCTTTTCGAGCGCGGCATCTGGCCTGCGGACAATTCGGCGTCCGGGTTCAAATCCACCAGGTCATAAGCACCGCGATGAATCCAGCGCGTATCGCCGTCCTGCATCAAGTGTTCGACCTCTTCGGCCGCCAGCGGCAGCGCACCCACCAGGTCCCAGCCCGACAAGGCAAACACCCCCGGCTGCATGGCGTTGTACATCACCAGCAGCAAATGGATCTGGCGAATCTGCTGGATATCCGCTTGGGTGATGGCGTCCAGGTCTCGGATGCCCAATGCCGCCGTGATGATGCTGGCGGTGGTGCAGGACACACCGTTGGTGACGAACTTGAGGTTGTACGGTGCCTGCTCGCCCGTCAATCGCTCATACATCTGCTCACGGATATGCTCGCGCAGGATATTCCCGGGAAAGGTCTGGCCCTGGTACAGGAACGTGTCATGGGCATGCAAAGTCCAGAAGTGCACCAGTTCCAGGGTCAGCTCATCGTGGTTCTGCAACGCGTGGATCAGTGAGCCGGGGTCGATGCCCTGGCGGTGCATTTCGCGCAGCATCAGGCGCAGAAACTCGGCATCGCCCATCAGCAACGCGTGCTGGTAAGCGGGACGGGTGATGAAGTCATAGGACAGGTCGGCACCGCCGTGGGACATGGACGCAATGTCATCCACGGTGAGGTTCAACTCCTGGAAACTGAAACCGCCCGCCTTGCGAATCGCCCCGCCCAGCAACTGGTTGCCGGTGATCGACAGCGGATGGCTTTCGGACCAGGCCGTACCGTCCAGCTTGCGCTCCACGCCGAGGAAACCGTTGGCGTCCAGGCGCAGGATCTTCGCGCCCATCACATCGATGGCATGCAAAGCGTCGCCGATGATCATCTGCTGCGCGGCAAAGGTCGGGTCCAGCCAGTTCAGCGATGGCTGGCCTTCCTTGAAGTAATGCAGGTACACCCAGCGACGCGGCTTGCCATCCACGCCCAGCACCACGTCCGTGGCGCTCCAGTCGGTTTCCTTGACGCCGGGCTCGAAGAAGATCACCCGCTGCAACTGGCCGACGATGTAGTGTTTGTCGCGCAAGGCGTCGACCTGCGCCGGGCTGAGGTTCTGCGCATCGCGCCCTTCGGCAACGTCGGGCAGCAACGACCAGTCTTCTTCGCGGATTTCCACCATGTGGTACAGGCCGGGATAGTCCTCGTAGGCCATCTCGGCCAGGCGGAAGTCCGCACCCTTGCCGGTATGGGACGGGATCACATCGTCGATGACCACCGCATTGTGCGCCGCCGCCATGCGCGTCAACGCCTGCAACTGCGCCTCGGTGCCCAGCTGCGGGTCGATCTCGAAACTGATGCGGTCGAAATTGCCGTCGATGGTCGGCGTGTGCTGCATGCCGTTCAGGCCGCCGGATTTTTTCAGCGGGCCGTTATGGATGCCCTGGATGCCGATTTTCGACAAAGCATGCCACAGCGCCTCATCCCCCAGCGCCTCCAGCACCGTGCCGCCTTCGCGGGTCACGATTGATGCCGGGTACGCGGTAAACCATACCGACGACAGCGCCGAAGCGTCCCGGGGCCGGGTCTGCGCGTAAGGCTGCTGCCACAACCGGCCCTGGCCCGAATAGAGCTTGGCGCGCTGGCGGGCCGCGTGCAGCATCGATTGGTCCACCAGCCAGTTCACATGGTTGTTTTCAGCCGCGGTCATAAGCCTGTTACCTGTTGTCGTGAATGAGCCCGACGCGGAGGTATCAGGTATCGATAACACCGGTCGTAGTCATATGAGGCGTATGGGCGCTATTCGTTGCATCGAATTCAAGGTTACGTCGCTCAAAACGTTCAGCTTCAGGCGGGCTGGCGTTCATTTTGACAATGCTACTAATTTCCTCCGTGTAAGGCAGGAAGGTGGAAGCAACAAGCATTCCCCAGCGCACGTCGGGGACGTTGTTCAAGATATCAATCGATTTCAGGGTAGTGGTAGACAGCAACAGCTTGAGCGTGTCATTGCGTAGTACTTTGTCCTGAAGCAAGTATCGTTGTAGTTCGTGATGGTGCTCGGGATGAAGAGTCCATAGCGTGTCGGCCAGGACTTCTGCATGACGCTCAAGGAAAGTGGTCAAAATCCCCTTTTCGGGCTTTTTACTGAACTTATCATTGAGCGGTGCGAAAATACTTCGGCGAAAGTTGCTGGATGGAGGGATAGCTCGAAAATACGTCCAGACTGCCTGAGATTTGTCACTGATCCTTTCAGCATCTAATAAAAGCGACCAGATAGCTTCGGGCGTGCTTTCAAGTGCTATCAATTGACACTTCGTGTATTCAAGCAATGAAGCAACCTGATCAGGCTTGTCTGCCCCTGCGGTAAGCAATTTTGTCAGCGACTCAGCGGATTCATCCAACACAACGCTCTGGCTGAGCAACTCCTTGATGAGTATATGCGGGGCGTGATCCAACAGCTTGTCTATACCGCCCAATTCCAGGGCCAATAGTCGGCGGTAGGTGATCAGTTCGTCATTGCCTGACGCTGTTTCAAACGTTGAACAAATCAGGCGAAGCATATTCAGTCGAGGTTCGACAAACCCCAGACTCACTAACTGCTTGAGGTCATCTGCGCGGGTTGTATCGCTGAGGTTATGAAACAGCACAGGTTGTTCATGCAACCACTTCCAGGCACCTTCGCCCTGTGCAAGAAGCGGAACCAAATCGGCAACTTCCGGCAATCCTTGAACACTGTGCAGAACGCCCCTGTCGCCTTCTTCCAGCACAGCGACCTGCTCAGGAGTCAAGCTGCTGAAGATCGCGCAGAGCAAGGCCTGCCTTGGCCCGCTCTGCACAGATATCACCAGTCGTTCTAAAAGCGTGGGATCTATCTCGTAGATAGACTGAATCAGGGCGGTTGCATGTGAGCTCGGCAAAAGTGAATCGACCATCTCGGCAAAACGGTCCATGCATTGAGGCGCCGCGTTAAGGATCGTAGCGAGTTTTCCCGCGTGGGGCCCTTCATCCGAAGCGCTGCGTTGACTGCAGAGGTACTCGACCAATCCTGAGATCAGACCGCGCCCTTCTTCCAGGGAATCATGCTCAAGTTTGCCAAGCACCCTCGCAGGATCGTTGACGACAGTCATTACCTGCGGAGACTCGCCTCGGCGTAAGGCCAGGATCAGATTCTTGTCATCTTGCGTCAGCGCGCCTTCATAAAAGAAGCTCAGGTAATCGTGGTAATCGGTATCGAAAAAACCATCACGCATCAAATCAATCACGGCTTCAAGTCCAGTCAGCTTCTGGGCTACGACATCGCCGTACGCTTGACTTGCGGCAACTTTGAACGTCATTCGCTTGGTCAGTACATGCTTAGTTCTGAGCGGTTCGATTTCCCGCTCTAGAAGCTCTGGTGCCATGTCCGCGTTGCGGTCCTGGAGGTAATCGATATCGACTTCGATACTACGTACTTGCTCAGCTCGCCACGCAGGAAACGCGGTGAATATCGAGTAGATATCCCCGCTGCGCTTGATCAGTTCGGCAAACGCTTCCGGGTACAAGTTGCGCACGACCACCATCGCAAACAGCTTGTTTGCGTCAAGAATCACGCCACGACCGCCGAGCAGGCTGGAGAAGATGTCAAACTCATTGACAATGTTCTTGATTAACCTCATCTCATCAATGTAGTCGCACACCGTCTCGATCAACCCGCGATCAAGGCGCCCTATCACGGATTTAAAGCGCTCTGCTTTCAACAAGTCCATCATCTTTTCTCCGGAGTTTTCCGAGCTGACGACGGGAATCACAGGAATGACCAGGTCGAAGAACTTGGTCTTCTCACCCACTGAGAACAACTCATCGCGGATTGCATAGATGAAATACACGGGACGTCTGATTTGCGGGGACTGCCTGATCGTGAAATTGATTTCCCGCAACCGGAAAAACACATCCTGGATACCGAACCGATCGAGATCCTCAATCACCACCACGTCGATATCGCTGCGTTCAAAACAGTAGATGATTTCGTCGACGTACTTGTGCAGTACGGACCCATGATGAGTCGCTTCCAGCTTTCCGCCTTTGAGCGTCAGCCCATCAATGCTGAAGAGCGAAAGGTACTTCAACACAGAATGAAGAATGTACAGGCTCGACGCACCCGCAAAAATCAGAGCGATCCAGTCGGGTAAGCGCATGAGTGCTGGAACAAGCCAAGCCGGGTCGATTTTCGGGAGCATGTTGACAGAGGGAAGGTATATCCGCAGAACGCTGACGATCAGCAATGCGAAGAACACCGTGTGCAGCGTGATACTGGAATTGGAGGCTTGTACGATGCGTTTCAATCGCGTTTTCGGCAGTTTTCCCGCAGGAACGGCATACAACAGTTGCTGGACGATTGTTTCTTCAATGCGCAACATCAGATCGGCTTCTGCTTTGTCCCCTACCGGACTTTCCTTCGTGAAGGTCGCTAGTGAAACCAGAACATGCTTGTACTCTGGGTGGCGATCAAAAAAGGTTCTGATGACACTACTCTTGCCTGCACCGTACCCGCCGGTAAGCGCAATATTACGAACTTGGTCATTTCGCAGCGCGTGCAGAAACACACTCTCATAGCGATCTGCCTGGCCGCCCTCAAGCAATGCAGGCGTCAGTGGTTCAAAAGCGCCTTCACTTTCGGGAATTGCCTTATCGGCTTTCCAGGATTTAAGAAAGGCATTGAAACTGCGTTTGAACCTGCAAACTAATCCTTGAGTCACTGAATCGTCCTGTTTTCCAATCAACGGTGCCGTGCGAATGCGCGCCATAATAGCTTATTGCCACCCAGCAGTCCCGCCCTGTTTCTTGAACGCAAAGCACCTATCCCAAATAGCGAGCCGTTAGATGGATTGCTCGCCCGCGGGCGCCGTCGCCTGCCGATACTGCCTCGGCGTAAACCCCGTCGAGGCCTTGAACTGCCGAGTGAACGCGCTGTGGTCGGTGTACCCGCACTGCAGCGCGACCTCAGTGATCGGCAGGTCGCTGTGCAATAACCGATGGGCGTGTTCCAGCCGTACTTTCTGGATCATTTGCCGGGGGGTGAGGTGGAACACGCGCTTGCAGTAACGCTCCAGCTGCGCCACGGAAATCCCGGCGATGCGCGTCAACTCACCGAGGGTGACGCGGCGGTTGAAGTGCGTGCGGATATGCGCGTCCACGGCGGCCAGGCGTTGGTAGGCGGGGTGACTTTCGCTGGCGGTTTGCAGGTCGACCGAGATGCCGGCCAGGCCGATGATCGCGCCCATGTGGTTGTACAGCGGCCACTTGTGGGTCAGGCACCAGCCGGGTTCACGGGTGCCATACAGGTGCAGTTCGAGCTGGTCTTCCAGCACAAAGCCCTGTTCCAGCACGCGTCGGTCCTGCTCGGTGTAACCCGGCCCCAGTTGTGCGGGGAACACTTGTGCGCTGGTCTTGCCCAGCAGCGGTTGCAGCTGCTTGAGGCCGCAGCGGTGCACCAGGGTGCGGTTGGCGAGGACATAGCGGGCCTGGGTGTCCTTGATGAAAATCGCCGCGTTGGGGATCACATCCAGCATCGGCAGGAGCTGCACCACGCCGGCCAGGAGCTGCTCGATGCTGTGGGGCCGATGCGCCTCATTCCCTTGGCACAGGGCCGCAAACGCAGTCTGCAACATGACTTTCGATCCCCGTTGAGTGCCTCGACGCACGCAGATTGCCCGATGCCCGGCGCCCTGTCGAGCCACGAAAACTGTGCCGATTTCGTCATCGATGTCGGCAAAAAACATCAATCGCGCCGCCGGCTGTGAGTTCACTGTATGGCCACTGCATGCCTATCCAATAACTCACAAAAAGGCGACGCTATGTCAGGTCAAGGCAAGTTCAAGAAACAACTTTCATTGATGGACCTCACTTTTATCGGGCTGGGGGCCATCTTCGGTTCGGGTTGGTTGTTCGCAGCCAGTCATGTGTCGGCCATTGCCGGCCCGGCGGGGATCATCTCCTGGCTCATTGGCGGGTTCGCGGTGTTGCTGCTGGGCATTGTGTATTGCGAGTTGGGCGCCGCACTCCCCCGCGCCGGTGGCGTGGTGCGCTATCCGGTCTACTCCCATGGCCCGTTGCTGGGCTACCTGATGGGCTTTATCACGCTGATCGCGTTTTCCAGCCTGGTCGCCATCGAAGTGGTCGCCTCTCGCCAATACGCGGCGGCCTGGTTTCCCGAGCTGACCAAGGTCGGTTCCAGCGACCCGACCACCCTCGGTTGGCTGGTGCAGTTCGCCCTGCTCTGTGTTTTTTTCGCGCTCAATTACCGCAGTGTGAAAACCTTCGCCATCGCCAATAACCTGGTCAGCGTGTTCAAGTTCATCGTGCCGTTGCTGGTGATCGGTGTGCTGTTCACCTTCTTCAAACCGGCGAACTTTCAGGTGCAGGGCTTCGCGCCGTTCGGCCTGTCCGGGATTGAGATGGCGGTGTCGGCCGGCGGGGTGATTTTTGCCTACCTGGGGCTCACTCCGATCATCTCGGTGGCCAGTGAAGTGAAGAACCCGCAGCGCACGATTCCGATTGCGTTGATTCTTTCGGTGTTGCTGTCGACTGCCATCTACGTGCTGCTGCAAACCGCATTCCTCGGTGGCGTACCCACGCAGATGCTTGCCAACGGCTGGGCCGGGATCAGTAAGGAACTGGCACTGCCTTACCGGGATATCGCCCTGGCACTGGGCGTGGGCTGGCTGGCCTACCTGGTGGTGGCGGATGCGGTGATCTCCCCCAGCGGCTGCGGCAACATCTACATGAACGCCACGCCGCGGGTGGTGTATGGCTGGGCGCAGACCGGCACGTTCTTCAAGATTTTCACGCGCATCGATGAGAAGTCCGGCATTCCGCGTCCGGCGCTGTGGCTGACGTTTGGCTTGTCGGTGTTCTGGACCCTGCCATTCCCGTCCTGGGAAGCGTTGATCAATGTGGTGTCCGCCGCGTTGATCCTCAGCTACGCAGTGGCCCCGGTGACCGTCGCCGCACTGCGCCGTAACGCACCGCAGATGACGCGGCCGTTCCGGGTCAAGGGCATGGCCGTGCTCGGTCCGCTGTCGTTCATCATCGCTGCGCTGATCGTGTACTGGTCCGGCTGGGGCACGGTGTCCTGGCTGCTCGGCCTGCAAATCCTGATGTTCGTGGTGTACCTGCTGTGCGCGCGCTGGGTACCGACCGCGCACCTCAACCTCAAGCAACAGGTGCGCTCGTCTGCCTGGCTGATCGGCTTCTACGCAGTGACCATCCTGCTGTCCAAACTCGGCAGTTTTGGTGGCATCGGTGCGATCGGCCATCCGCTCGACACCATTGTGGTCGCGGCTTGCGCACTCGGCATTTACTACTGGGGCGCCGCCACTGGCGTGCCAGCTCACTTGGTTCGGCTGGAACACGAAGCCGATGAAAGCGAAGCGGTTGACGAGCCTCGCGCCCCGCTGATGCCCGCGACCTACTGATTCAGGAGCGTTTTATGAAGCGACTGCATGTGATCGACTCCCACACCGGCGGCGAACCGACGCGGCTGGTCATGAGCGGTTTTCCGGCGCTGGAGGGCGTCACGATTGCCGATCAGCTGCACCACCTGCGCACCGAGCACGACCAATGGCGCCGCGCCTGCATCCTGGAGCCACGTGGCAATGATGTGCTGGTCGGTGCGCTGTACTGCGCGCCGGTCACGCCGGGCGCCATCTGCGGAGTGATCTTCTTCAACAACGCTGGCTACCTGGGCATGTGTGGCCACGGCACCATTGGCCTGGTCGCGTCCCTGCATCACTTGGGTCGCATCGCGCCAGGCGTGCACACGATCGATACCCCCGTCGGGCCGGTCGCGGCTACCCTGCATGAAGACGGCGCGGTGACCTTGCGCAATGTTCCTGCCTACCGCTATCGCGAGCAGATCGCAGTGCTCGTGCCCGGTCACGGCATAGTCCATGGCGATATCGCCTGGGGCGGCAACTGGTTTTTCCTGGTGTCGGAGCATGGCCAGCGCCTGCAGATGGACAACGTCGACGCCCTCACCGACTACACCTGGGCAATGCTCAAGGCCCTTGAAGACCAGGGCATCCACGGCGCCGACGGTGCACTGATCGACCACGTCGAACTGTTCGCCGACGACGACCACGCCGACAGCCGCAATTTCGTGATGTGCCCCGGCAAAGCCTACGACCGCTCGCCCTGCGGCACCGGCACCAGCGCCAAGCTGGCCTGCCTGGCCGCCGATGAAAAACTCGCGCCCGGCGAAACCTGGGTGCAAGCCAGCATTACCGGCAGCCAATTCGAAGGTCGCTACGAATGGGACGGCGAACGCGTGCGCCCCTTCATCACCGGCCGTGCCCACATGACCGCCGACAGCACCTTGCTGATCGACCCGCAAGACCCTTTTGCCTGGGGCATCTGAGCCCTCCCCCGACTGGAAACTGGAGTGATAAAAATGAGCGACAACATCTTCACCGGCTGCATCCCTGCCCTGATGACCCCGTGCACCGCGGAACGCAAGCCGGACTTCGACGCCCTGGTCGCCAAGGGCCGCGAGCTGATCGATATCGGCATGAGCGCCGTGGTGTACTGCGGCTCCATGGGTGACTGGCCGTTGCTCACCGAAGCCGAACGCCAGGAAGGCGTGGCACGGCTGGTGGCGGCCGGTGTGCCGACCATCGTCGGCACCGGCGCGGTGAACAGCCGTGAAGCCGTGGCCCATGCGGCCCACGCCGCCAAGGTCGGTGCCCATGGCTTGATGGTGATTCCGCGTGTGCTGTCCCGGGGTGCCTCCGCCACTGCACAAAAGGCGCACTTCTCGGCGATCCTCAAGGCCGCGCCCAACCTGCCGGCGGTGATCTACAACAGCCCCTACTACGGCTTCGCGACCCGCGCCGAGCTGTTCTTCGAACTGCGCCGCGAGCACCCGAATCTGATCGGTTTCAAGGAATTCGGCGGCGGTGCCGACCTGCGCTACGCCGCCGAACACATCACCTCCCAGGACGACAACGTGACCCTCATGGTGGGTGTCGACACCCAGGTGGTGCACGGTTTCGTCAACTGCAATGCCACCGGCGCCATCACCGGCATCGGCAACGCGCTGCCTCGGGAAGTGCTGCAACTGGTGGCCCTGAGTAAAAAAGCTGCCAAGGGCGATGCCAAGGCCCGTCGCCAGGCGCGTGAGCTGGAGGCCGCGCTGGCGGTGCTGTCGTCCTTCGACGAGGGCTGCGACCTGGTGCTGTATTACAAGCACTTGATGGTGCTGAACGGTGACCAAGGCTACGCCCTGCACTTCAACGAAACCGACGCCCTCAGCGATGCCCAGCGTCGTTACGCAGAGCACCAGTACGCCCTGTTCCGCCAGTGGTACGCCAACTGGTCGGCGGAACAGAACGTCGCCTGACCCTTCGCGCGCCGCTGCGACGCTCGCAGCGGCCAACCTTCTTTTATCCAGGAAATCCCCATGACTCTGACGGGCAAGATGCTGATCGGTCAGCACGCCACTGCCGGCAATCGCGAAGCAATCCAGGCGATCAACCCCGCCACCGATTCCGCCTTGGAACCGGCCTACCTCGGCGGCAACGGTGAGCATGTCGCGCAGGCCTGCGCCTTGGCGTGGGCGGCATTCGATGTCTATCGCGAAACCTCTTTGGAAGTGCGCGCCACATTCCTTGAGACCATCGCCGCGCACATCGAGGCCCTGGGCGATGAGTTGATCGACCGCGCCGTCGCCGAAACCGGCCTGCCTCGCCCCCGCATCCAGGGCGAACGAGGGCGCACCTGCGGCCAACTGCGCACCTTCGCCCGCACCGTGCGTGCCGGGGAATGGCTGGATGTGCGGGTCGATCACGCACAACCGCAACGCCAACCCCTGCCTCGCCCAGACCTGCGCCAACGCCATATAGCGGTGGGCCCGGTCGCGGTGTTTGGCGCCAGCAACTTTCCACTGGCGTTTTCCGTGGCCGGTGGGGACACCGCCTCTGCGCTGGCTGCCGGTTGCCCGGTCGTCGTCAAAGCCCACGGCGCGCACCCGGGCACCAGTGAACTGGTGGGGCGTGCGGTGGCGCAGGCGGTCAAGGCGTGCGGTCTGCCGGAAGGTGTGTTTTCACTGTTGTACGGTTCGGGCCGTGAGGTGGGCATTGCGTTGGTGACCGATCCGCGCATCAAGGCCGTCGGGTTTACCGGCTCGCGCAGCGGTGGCCTTGCGTTGATCCAGGCAGCGCAGGCACGGCCGGAGCCTATTCCGGTCTACGCGGAGATGAGTTCGATCAACCCGGTGTACCTGTTTCCGGCAGCGTTGGCAGCCAGGGCTGAAGCATTGGCCCAGGGTTTTGTGGCGTCGTTGACCCAGGGCGCGGGGCAGTTCTGTACCAACCCAGGGTTAGTGATTGCAGTACAAGGGCCTGCCCTGGATCGCTTCATCAGTGCCGCCAGTGGGTTACTGCCGAACTGTGCGGCGCAAACAATGCTGACACCCGGCATCGCCAGTGCCTACACGTCAGGCATAGACACACTGACGGGACACGCCGAGGTCGTCGCACAGGGTTCGGCGACTGAAGGTCCCAACCAGGGCCAGGCCCACCTGTTCGTGACCCAGGCAACTGCGTTCTTGAGCAACGAACACCTGCAAGCCGAAGTCTTCGGTGCGGCTTCATTGGTTGTGGTGTGCGCGAATAACGAAGAAGTGCGCCGGGTATCCGAACATCTCGAAGGCCAACTCACCGCCACGCTGCACATGGATGACGACGATGTGCCAAGCGCCAGGGCCCTGCTGCCAGTGCTGGAGCGCAAGGCTGGCCGCCTGCTGGTCAATGGCTGGCCGACTGGCGTTGAGGTGTGTGACGCCATGGTCCACGGCGGCGCCTTCCCCGCCACCTCGGATTCGCGCAGCACTTCGGTGGGCACGGCGGCCATCCAGCGGTTCTTGCGCCCCGTGTGCTATCAGGACTTCCCCGACGCGTTGTTGCCGGATGCGCTCCAACAGGGCAATCCGTTGCGGCTGCGGCGTTTGCTTGACGGCCAGAGAGAGGCATAGGCCATGTCCGATCCCGATATCGTCGTAGTCGGCGCCGGCATTATCGGCGTCGCCTGCGCCCTGCAACTGGCGCGTCAGGGCCGGCACGTGGTGGTGGTCGATCAACAGGAACCCGGCATGGGCGCGTCCTATGGCAACGCCGGGCACCTGGCGACCGAACAGGTGTTCCCGATTGCCGACGTGTCGATCCTCAAGCGCTTGCCCGGCATGCTGCTGGACCCCATGGGCCCGCTGCGCCTGGATTGGAAATACCTGCCGCGCGCCCTGCCCTGGTTTGCGCGGCTGCTGTTGAACCTGCGTCCGGCGCGCTATCAGCGTACCGTCGCGGGTATTCGTGCGCTTAACGAAGGCAGCCTGGGCGCCTGGCAGCGCCTGCTGACCAGCATCGGACGTGCGCACCTGCTGCGTGAAGACGGGTCATTGTTGGTGTACGAACGAGCGGACTCACGCGACGCGCTCCGGGCCTTGCAGCAGCGCATGCAAGCGCAGCAGGTGCCCGTGACGTTCTGGACCGCCGATGCCATACGCCAGGCTGCGCCGCAGTTGAGCGAGCACATCCAGGGCGGGTTGTTTTTTCCGGGCACCGGGCACTTCCTCGACCCGTTCCAGGTGGTGTGCGAACTGGTCGAGGCCGCCAAGGCCAGTGGCGTGCAGTTCCTCAAGCGCCAGGTACTGGATGGGCGGCTTGACCAACACGGCGTCTCCCTCACCACCGCTCAGGGCCCCCTGAGCGCACGCCAGGTGCTGATTGCCTGCGGCGCCCACTCAGCCAGATTGACCGCTGCCCTGACCGGCAAAAAAGTCCCGCTGGACACGGAACGCGGCTATCACCTGATGCTGCCCCACGAGCCGCATCGCCTGCCGTTTGCCGTCACTTCCCTGGAACGAAAATTCATCATGACCCCCATGACCGACGGCCTGCGCCTGGCCGGTACAGTGGAATTCGCCGGCCTTGACCGCCCGGCGAATATGCAGCGTGCCTGGCAGTTGCATCGGTTGAGCAAGGGGTTGTTTCACGATGACCTCAGCGCAGAGGGTGCGACACCGTGGATGGGGTTTCGGCCGTCGCTGCCGGACTCGTTGCCGGTGATTGACCGGGTGTGTGACGGGAAGGTGCTGCTTGCGTTCGGGCACCAGCATCTGGGGTTGACGCAGGCGGCGGTGACGGCGGAGATGATTGGGGAGTTGGCGAGCAAGGGTCAAACTCCGTTATTCACGCCTTATCGTCTGGACCGATTCTGACCAACGCGTTTTTTGCGGTGAGTTGCCTGTTGTGGCGAGCGGGCTTGCCCCGCGTTGGGCTGCGCAGCGGCCCCAATAGAAAACACCGCGGCCTGTCAGACAGCACGCGGTGTTCGTTTTTAGGGCTGCTGCGCAGCCCAACGCGGGGCAAGCCCGCTCGCCACAGCTAGTCCGCTGGTCACACAAGCGGGGGGCTTAATCATGGGGTTTGAGCAGCCGTGCTGTAGAGTGCGTCAGCCATTTCCTCAATTTCATCACGCATACAAAGCTTGTCCAGCCAACCCGTCGGGATGCCTTGCACGCCGTAATATGCACCCGCCAACTGACCAACGATGGCGGCAGTAGTGTCAGCGTCGTCACCCAGGTTCGCGGCAGCCAACACAGCGTCGGCGAAGCTGTCAGTATGTTTTACGCACCACAGCGCCGCCTCCAATGACGCCACGGCGTAACCGGAACCCGTTATCTGCGCACGGGTCTTGTTGCAATACTCCCCCTGGGCAATCGCGACGACTTTGGGCGCAGAAAGACCCGCGCAAGAGATATTCAACAGGTGCACCTTTGTTGCTCCACTCAACGCGATACCGATGGCTCTCGCCAACACCACGCAACACTCGATTGCCTCTTGGGCTCCGTGAGTCGTACGGGAGCTTTCTCGGGAAAAGTCATCAACGCTTTTCAGGTTTGGAAAGTAAAACAGCACCAGCGGCGCGAGGCGCATCATCGAACCGTTGCCTGCGGAAAAAGGCTCTGTTGAACCTGCAAAGGGATCACCTTGCGACTCAAACGCCGTGAGCGCCGTGCGCACGGTCATGCCTATATCAAAGCAGTCACCGGTAGAGCTCAGGTAGCCCCACTTCCACCAGTTCAGGTATCGCCCCATCTGATCAGCTGCATCAAAACCACCTTTACGCAACAAGCTTTCCGCAAGGCACAACGCCATCGAGGTGTCGTCCGTCCATTGGCCCGCTTTCAGGTTGAACGGTCCTCCTCCAACCATGTCGGTGACCGGTGTGAATGTGCCGCGAGGCATGAATTCAACAGTGGTACCCACTGCGTCGCCACAGGCCAAGCCCAGCAGGCTGCCGCGGTAACGATCCAAAAGCGTGAGAGACATTTGTCATCCTTGAAAGAGAGTGAGTCAGTCAGCACTTTACTTGACCAACCGCTTCTCCTTCGAGGGGCGATATCCGAAGTACGAGCTATAGCACTTGCTGAAATGGCTCGGCGACACGAACCCACATGCCACCAGCACCTCCACCTGCGACAACTCGGTGTGCTGCAACAGCCGCCGCGCCTCGGTCACGCGCAGTTCCATGTAGTACCGCTGCGGGGTGGTGCCCAGTTGTTCCTTGAACAAGCGCTCCAACTGGCGCCGCGAGCGGCCGGCGTAGACCGCCAGTTGGTCCAGCTCCAAAGGTTCTTCGAGGTTGGCGTCCATCAGTTTCACCACTTCACGCAACGGCGCACTGACGCTGACGTTTTCGGTGGGTTTGATGCGGCGGTAGCGGGACTCTTCGAAGGCCAGGATGTCTTCGATGCCTTCGACGAGTGCCTTGTCATGCAGGCCCTTGATCCAGTCCAGCGCCATATGGAAGGCCCCGGACGGGCTGGAAGCGGTGAGGCGGTCGCGGTCGATCACGTAGGGTTCGCTGGTGACGTGGGTCGCCTTGGAGACTTCCGCCAGCGCCGGACGGTGTTCGGGGTGGATGGCGCAGCGATAGCCTTGCAACAGGCCGGCACGGCCGAGGAACCAGGCGCCGTTCCACAGCCCCGCAAGGCTGATGCCCTGTTCGGCGGCGGTGTGCAGCAACTGGATGAAGGCTACGCCGGCCTTGAGTTCGGTACGGAAACCGCCACAGATCACCAGCAGGTCCAAGTCGTGCAATGCTCCGGCATCCAGGCGCGCATCGGGGCGTATCACCAGGCCCAGGTCGCTGATGACTTCGCCATCCTCACAGCCGAAGGTGCGTGAGGCGAACAGGTCGGGGCGCAGCAGGTTGGCGGTAACGAAGGTGTCGAGGGTCTGGGTGAACGCCGGCAGGGAGAAATGTTCAAGCAACAGGAAGCCGACGCAGGTGACCGACGCCGGCTGTTGGGTTTCGTTGAGGTAGCGCAGGTTCTTGCCTTTCATGCCACCGCTGAATTGACGTCTTTGCATCGAGGGTTGGCCCACTCTTATTGTTGAGGTCTTTGAAAAACCGGCCATTAAGGGCGAACACTGTAGCTGTGGCGAGCGGGCTTGTCCCGCGTTGGGTTGCGAAGCGAGCCTGGATTGAGGAATGCGCTGAGTCAGGCACTCTCTGGCCGCTGGTTTTGGGGCTGTTTCACAGGCCAACGCGGGACAAGCCCGCTCGCCACAGCGTACTTATCGTTTGATGTCCGGCGCTGATCCTGAAACAGCCACACGCGCTGAAAGCCCCCGGCTGAACAGCGGCAAGCGCATCTGATACGGTTTTTTCTTTGCTATCTGCGTCTGTATCGAAACGCCGTCTGGGCGGACAATGGCCCCATCCCCACTCCCTTCCCTTCGGAGGCCTTATGACCAAGATGGCACTTTTCCTGTTCGGCTTTTTGGTACTGACCATCGGCATCGGCCTGCTCGCGACCATCTCGCCGGTCTGACGCTCAGCCGGCAAACAGCATCGGGTACAGCGACAGCATCAGCAACCCGGCCATCGTCCAGTTGAACAGGCGCAACCAGCGCGGCTCACGCAGCACGTTGCGCAAGCCGCTGCCACATCCGACCCATACACACACACTGGGCAGGTTGACCACGGCGAACACCAGCGCGATCACCAGCACATTGGTGACGTAACCTTCGGCCGGCGTGTAGGTGGTGATTGCGCCCAGCGCCATGATCCAGGCCTTGGGGTTCACCCACTGGAACGCCGCCGCGCCGAGGAAAGTCATGGGTTTGCCCTGTTCATCAGGGCTGTCGGACATGCCGTCCGCCGTCGCGATCTTCCACGCCAGGTACAGCAAGTACGCAGCCCCCACGTAGCGCAACACCGTGTAGGCCCACGGGAACACCTTGAACACTTCGCCCAGCCCCAGCCCCACCGAAATCACCAGCAGCATGAAACCGATGCTGATCCCCAATGCATGGGGCATCGAGCGGCGAAAGCCGAAGTTCACCCCCGAGGCGAGCAGCATGGTGTTATTGGGCCCGGGCGTGATCGAGGACACGAAGGCAAACAGCACAAAGGCGGACAACAGGCTGGTAGACATGAACATGACGCGGCATCCAAACGGCAGTGGTATGCCTGCGACAGTAGAGGGTTATCGACCGCCCTGCCCCGTACAGCCATGGCGGGATTGAGGCATACACTTTTTTGCCGTGGTTTTCACAAACCTTTCACAGACAAGCGCCTAGGGTGGCCTCAGCTCCTAATGAACATCCCTTTAGCCCGCGCTCCCCACGCGGGCTTTTCTTTGCCTGGGCTATCGTGTAACCCGTTGGCAAGGGACAGTACAACGCACTGTTTTAGTTCTGCGGCCGTTGTTTGGTCGAATCCAGCTCGGCTTTTTTACCCGTGGAAATCTCGGTGATCTGCGCAGACTTGGCAATCGCGAAATCGAACGTGTCTTGCATCTTCGCAATCGCGTCGGTCGACGTACCGTTCAATCCACCGTTGGCGGCCCAATCGAAGTTCCACACGCCGGAGAGGTTATCGGCGCCCGGCACATCGTGGGTTTCGATGGCAGTGAAGACGTCAGGATGACGCTCCATGTACTTGGCCGCATCGCAGACTTCGGCCGGCACCTTGCCCGAGGCGTTGTTGGCCAGTTGGGTCAGTTCCTGCTTGGTAATGGCCGACTTGCCGGTCTGGCGCATGTAGTCGGCAATCACTTTGCTGGACTTGGCGATGTTCAACTTGTCATCGAACACCGACGGTGACGCTTTAGGCGTGTTTGCCCCGCTGCCGGCGGGCGTTACGGTGGTAGACATCGGCGCTGCTCCCCTGATGGTACGAATGAAATCGTCGTGCTGACGATAGCCAGGAGCAGACGTTAGCATGGGCAATGGGCCATTAATCTGTGCTTCACAACAATTCACAAGGCCATGGTCTGCGGCTTCTGTGAAAGCCTGCCAATCCATTACCATGAACCTGTATTCATGCCGATTAATCGCCAGCACCCGACCCGGACCCAGTCATGAGAGATCTACCGCCCACCGCCACGCTGCGAGCTTTCGAAGTAGCGACCCGGCATGCGACGTTCACATCGGCTTCAGAAGAGTTGCATGTGACCCAGAGCGCCGTCAGCCACCAACTCAAGCACCTCGAAGACCTGTGGGGCCTGCAGCTGTTCCAGCGCGGCAAGGCGTTGCGGCTGACTCCGGCCGGGGCCGCACTGGCGCCCATCGTGCGCGAGTTTTTCATGAACCTTGAGGCCACCCTGGCTGACTTGCGGGAACAAAAAGGCCGGGTTCGCCTTAAGGTCAGCACCACGTATTCGTTTGCCTTGAAATGGCTGCTGCCCAGGTTGCCCAGCCTGTCGCAGCAACATCCGGAAATCCTGATCACGCTGGAGACCAGCGACAAGGCCATCAAGTTCTCCAGCTCAGACCCGGATGTGGCCATCCGGCTGGGCAACGGCAATTATCCCGGCCTGCACTCGGAATTCATGCTCCGCGAGCAGATCTTCCCGGTGGCGAGCCCGGATCTGCTCAACCGTTTCGGCGCGCCCCACGAGCCCGCTGAGCTGCTGCGTTACCCGTTGCTGACGCGCGACGGCGCAGACCTGGTGCCCAAGTGGGACGCCTGGTTCGAGCATATCGGCGTCAGCATTGCACCCCTCAAGGAAAGCGTCAGGTTCGCTGACACCAACATGACCATCGAGGCGGCGCTGCTGGGCCAAGGTATTGCGCTGGCGCGAAGCGGCCATGTTGAAGCTGAAATCAACGACGGCCGCCTGATCAGGCTGTTTGAGCTGCCGTTCGCGTCGCCGGTCGGCTACTACTTTGTCTGCCCCAAAGGGATCGAAACCCAGCCACACATCATCAGCTTTCGTAACTGGCTGTTGGCCGAGTCGATGCAGGCACAGCAAAATTATCAGTGATGCATGAACATTCATTCATGACAGGATGAAAGGACTTCGCTGTTAAACACGCCCTTGTGGTGTTTACCATGGCGCATGCCTTTACCCATCGTTCTACTCATCCTCTTCGCCGCCCTCTTGCATGCCAGCTGGAACGCATTGTTGCGTGTCGGCGCCGACCGGCTGTGGTCAATGACCATGATGTGCGTGGCGGTCGCCATCGCCAGCAGTGTCATCGCCGTGTTTCTCGCCCCTCCCGCGCCAGCCAGTTGGCCCTACGCCGTGCTGTCTGGCGTGTTGCACGTGGGCTATAACCTGTTCCTGGTGCGAAGCTACAAGGTGGGCGACCTGGGGCAGACGTACCCGATCGCACGCGGTTCCTCGCCCATTCTGATCACGCTTTGCGCCTTGGTGTTTGCCGGTGAAACGCTCAGCACGAGCGCTCTGATCGGCATCGTGCTGGTATCCGGCGGCATTATTTCTCTAGCCTTCAGACAGCGCAGACGGGCGGTGCCCAGCCTGCCCTACGCCCTGGGCACGGGTTTTTTCATCGCGGCCTACAGCGTCACGGACGGTATTGGCGCGAGGCTGTCCGGCGCACCGATGGCCTACACCGTATGGATGTGTGCGCTCTGGGGCGTATTGATGCCCCTGGTGTACATCGGCCTGCGCGATACACGCAGCCTCTTCGCACCACGCCCCGGCGTCATCACGGCCTTGATCGGGGGGCTTGTGTCCCTCCTGGCCTACGGCATCGTCATTTACGCCATGTCCCACGCGCCGATGGGCGCCGTTTCGGCCCTGCGCGAAACCAGCGTGCTGTTCGCGGCCTTGATCGGTTATTTGTTTTTGGGCGAGTCGCTGACTGTCCGCAAAGTCCTGGCGTGCGTGGTCATTGCGACCGGCACGATGCTGATAGGCTGATCCTTAACCCCTCAAAGGAGGTCCAAGCAATGAGTACTGTGTCTTCGACACCGCTGATTCTGATTACCGGCGGCAGCCGCGGTGTCGGCGCGGCAACCGCGCGCCTTGCAGCGGCGCAAGGCTACGATGTCGCGATCAGCTACGTCAGCAACGAGGCGGCGGCGCTCGGCGTGGTGGCGGATGTGCAAGCGTTGGGGCACCGTGCCTTGGCCATCCGCGCCGACAGTGCGGACCCTGCTCAGGTCGCGCAGCTGTTCGCAGCCATTGACCAGACGTTTGGCCGTATCGATGTGCTGGTCAACAACGCCGCGATCATTGCCCTGCAGTCACGCTTTGAAGACCTCGACTTTGCCCGCATGCAGCGCATCTTCGCGATCAATGCCATCGGCCCGATGCTGTGCGCGCAGCACGCGGTGAAACGCATGTCGCTGCGCCACAATGGCACGGGTGGCAGCGTGATCAACGTGTCCTCCGCCTCCGCCCGGCTAGGCAGCCCCAACGAGTATGTCGATTACGCTGCCTCCAAGGGTGCCCTGGAGACATTCACCACCGGGCTGTCCAAGGAAGTCGCGCGCGAAGGCATACGCGTCAACTGCGTACGGCCTGGGCATATCTACACCGACATGCACGCCAGCGGCGGCGAACCGGGGCGTGTGGATCGGGTCAAGGACAGCATTCCCATGGGCCGTGGCGGCGAACCCGAAGAGGTGGCCCGCGCTATCCTGTGGCTGGCCGGTAAGGAAGCGTCGTTCATCACCGGGACCTTTCTGGACGTGACAGGCGGCAAGTAGGCGGCAACCGCCGATTAACGGGAGGCGTGCTGGTCCCGGTGCCGGGCCAGCCCTTCCAAAGTGAACCGCGCCTGCATCAGCACCACCTCCCGCACCTGTTCCATTTCCTTCTGGTTCACTTCGCTCCACTGCAACGCCTCCAGCAGCTTGGGCTTCTGGATGCGGAACGCCAGGCCCTGGGTAAACAGCGCCATGGAATGGATCACTGTGCGCTCATCCTCCAGCGCCAGGCCGGCCACGCGTGCGATCAGTTGGCGGATGACCCGCGCAATACGCGCCTTGAAACGCTCCTCGAAAGCCATCGTTGCGCTTTGCGGGCACAAGCCGGCCTGGTGGCGATCCATGAACGCACGCCAGGCCGTGGTTTGCGGGCTGTCCTGGATGGTTGAAACCACGGTGCCCAGGATGCCCAGCGAGGCGTCGATCAGCGCGTTGTCGCCGGAATCGGCATCGGCCAGCACGCTTTCCGCCGCCTCCACCGGCGGCGACATCTTGCGCCACAGCAGCGTGATCAAGTGCTCGACGCACGCCAGGTACACGCCTTCCTTGCCATCGAAGTAGTACTGGATCGCAGGTGCGTTGACGCCGGCAGCCGTGGCGATATCACGCGTGGACGCCCCATCGTAGCCACGCGCGCCGAATACCTCGACAGCCGCCTCGATAATGCGGGCGCGGGTTTCTTCGCCGCGCTGGTAACCACCCTCGGCGGCAGGTTTGTGTCGTGCCATGTGCAGCTCCCTTCGAATACCGGACCAAAATATACCAGTTGACAAAAATTCGCGAAAAAAGGAATTTATTCCACTCGTTATAAATCTGGAGTGACCTCGATGTCGGCTGCACCTCCCTCCCCTCAGGTCATGCCTGAAGAAACCGGCAACGGTCAACGTGGCAAGGCCCGGCGCATCCTGCTCAGCGTGGCCGGCGTCGCCGTGCTGGCGGGCGTGTCATGGGGCGCCTGGTGGTGGATCACCGGGCGGTTTATCGAGACCACCGACGACGCCTACCTGCAAGCCGACAGCATCAGCGTGGCACCAAAGATCAACGGCTACGTGGCCGACGTTCTGGTGAGCGACAACCAGAACGTCAAGCGTGGCGACGTGCTGGTGCGCCTGGATGCGCGCAAGTACCAGGCCGTGAGCGACGAAGCCTCCGCGACCATCGCCGCACGCAATGCCGACTTTGCCAAGGCCCAGGCCGACCTGGTGCAACAGGATTCCACCATCGCCGAAGCCCGCGCCCAATTGCAGGGCGCCGAGGCCGATGCCCGGCATGCGCAGACCGAAGTCGCCCGCTACGCGCCGCTGGCCCGCTCGGGCGCCGAACCGGAAGAGCGCCTGGCCCAACTGAACAACCAACTGGCACAGGCCCGCAGCACCGTGGCGGCCAAACAGGCGGCGCTGCGGTCCAGCCAGACTCGCTACGGCACGTTGCAGGCCCAGCTCAAGCAGGCCCAGGCGCAACTGGGCGTCGCCAAGGCCAGCGAGGCGCAAAGCCAACTGGACGTCGACGACGCGGTCATCCGCAGCCCGCTGGACGGCCGTGTGGCTGACCGTGGCGTACGCGTGGGGCAGTACGTGCAACCTGGTACGCGTTTGCTGACCGTGGTGCCGATCAGCGCGATCTACCTCACCGCCAACTACAAGGAAACCCAGATCGGTGGCATGCGCCCCGGCCAGACCGTCACCGTGCACGTCGACGCCCTGCCCGGCCGCGACCTGCAAGGCCACATCGACAGCCTGGCGCCCGGCACCGGCGCGCAGTTCGCCCTGCTGCCGCCGTCGAATGCCACCGGTAACTTCACCAAGATCGTGCAACGGGTACCGGTGCGCATTGCCCTGGACATACCGGATGACCTGCGTGCCGCATTGATGCCAGGCCTGTCGGCCACCGTGGAAGTCGACACCCACACCCACACCCACACCGCAGACGCGAACCATGGCTGAGGCGAGCATGGCCGGGGTGGCCGCCGAGAAACCGCGCAACGCCTCGCTGACCGACTGGATTGCCGTCGCCGCCGGCGCACTGGGCGCCCTGCTGGCGACCCTGGATGTGTCGATCACCAACTCGGCGCTGCCGCAGATCCAGGGCCAGATCGGCGCCACCGGCACCGAAGGCACCTGGATCGCCACCGGCTACCTGATGTCGGAAATCGTGATGATCCCGCTCGCGGCCTGGCTGACCCGAGTCTTCGGCCTGCGCCGGTTTCTGATCGGCACCGCACTCACCTTCACCCTGTTCTCGATGTTCTGCGGCTTGTCCACCAGCCTTGGCGCGATGATCGCCGGACGCATCGGCCAGGGCTTCGCCGGCGGCGCGATGATCCCGACCGCGCAGACCATCGTGCGCACGCGCCTGCCGCCCCACCAACTGGCCATCGGCACCACGATGTTCGGCATGACCGTGATCCTCGGCCCCTTGCTCGGCCCGGTGATCGGCGGCTGGCTGACGGAGAACATCAACTGGCGCTGGTGCTTCTTTCTCAACCTGCCCATCAGCATCGCGCTGATCACCCTGCTGATCACCGGCCTGCCCAGCGAGCGCATGAACCTGCAGCGCTTTATCAGCGCCGATTGGCTGGGCATTCTGGGCCTGGCCATGGGCTTGAGTTCGCTGACCGTGGTGCTGGAAGAAGGCCAGCGCGAGCACTGGTTCGACTCGCTGCTGATCGTGTGGCTGAGCATTGCCACGGTCACTGGTTTTTTCCTGATTGCCGTGGGGCAATTGCGCTCCAGTACGCCGATCCTGCGCCTGCCACTGGTGCTCAACAAAAGCTTTGGCAGCGTGTTGCTGATCGGTACGGCGGTGGGTGCGGGGCTGTATGGCACGGCGTATCTGGTGCCGCAATTTCTCGGGATTCTGTCCGGCTACAACGCGCAGCAGTCCGGCGCGATCATGCTGTTGTCGGGGATTCCGGCATTTTTGCTGATGCCGATCCTGCCGCGAATGCTCGGCCGCTACGACCTGCGCTGGATGGTCGGCGCCGGCCTGCTGCTGTACTGGGCCAGTTGCTTTGTAGACACCCTGTTGACCGCCGACAGCGTCGGCCATGATTTTGTGTGGTCGCAGTTGCTGCGCGGCTTCGGGCAGATCCTGGTGATGATGCCCCTCAGCCAACTGTCCATGCGTTCGGTCGAGACCAAGGACGCCGGCGACGCGGCCGGACTCTACAACATGTCGCGCAACCTCGGCGGCACCATTGGCCTGGCGTTGCTCGGCGTGTTGATGGACCGGCGCAGCCACTTCCATGACGACCGGCTGCGCGAAGGCATCCTGGCCAACAGCCAATTGACCCAGGACCACATGGCCAGCAACACCGCCAGCTACCTGGCACAAACCGGCGACGCCTCCACCGCCTCGTTGCAAGCCATGGCCCAACTAGCCAACGACATCGCCCGCCAAGCCTCGGTGATGGCCTATAACGATTCGTTCTACGTATTGGGACTCGCAATGCTGGCGTGCCTGCCCCTGATCTTCATCCTGAAAAAGCGCACGGTACAGCCATGATTGCTCGCTCGTTTCCTCTGCTCCTGACCGTTGGCCTGCTGTCGGCCTGCACCGTAGGCCCGGACTACTCAGGCGCACCCGACGCCGCGCCGAAAACCCTGGCCGCCGGGCATTTGCCCCATGCCGACCGCCAAGCGCCAAGCGCCCCGGCTGTGGCGCAGTGGTGGCGAACGTTGAATGACCCGCAGCTCAATGAGCTGGTCGAGATGGCGCTGAACAACAGCCCCGACATCGCCACCGCCCAGGCCCGCTTGAAACACTCCCGCGCCAGCCTCAGCGGTGCGCGGGCCGACGCCCTGCCCAAGGTCACCGGTGACGCCGCGATGCTCAAACTGCGCTCGCCCGACACCTCCGCACTGGGTGGCGGCGGTGCCGGTCGCGGGCCGTTGACGCTCTACCTGGCCGGCTTCGATGCCAGTTGGGAGGCCGACCTGTTCGGCGGCACACGTCGCGCCGTCGAAGCCGCGCAAGCCGAAGCCGACGCTGCCCAGGCGCAACTGGCCGACGCCCAGGTGCAACTGGCCGCCGAAGTGGTGCAGGCCTACACCGACCTGCGCGACCAACAGGCACGCCTGGCGTTGGTAGACGCGAGTGTCGACATCGAAAACCAGGCTCTCGACCTGACCCAGCAACGTCGCAGCCGTGGCGTGGCCTCACAGCTGCAACTGGAACAAGTCCTCACCCAGGCAGAAAACACCCAGGCCCAGCGCCTGCCGTTGCAAGCCGCCATCGTTGAATCCCTGGATCAACTCGGCCTGCTCTGCGGCCGAGAGCCCGGCGAACTGGATGGCCGCCTCGTCACCGCCAAAGCCCTGCCCGCCATCCCCGGTGTGGTACCCGTGGCAGACCCCGCCGCCCTGCTCAAGGCCCGCCCAGACATCCGCGTCGCCGAACGCAAACTGGCCTCCAGCAACGCGCAGATCGGCGAGAAAACTGCCGACTGGTTTCCCAAGCTCAGCCTGATGGGCGACCTGTCATTCTCCGCCGGTGACCCCGGCCACCTCGCCCGCAAGGACAACGGTACCTGGCTGATCCTGCCGCGCCTGACCTGGAACGCGCTGGACTTCGGCCGCGTGGCCGCCAGCGTCAAAGGTGCCGAAGCCGGTCGCGCCGAAGCGCTCGCGCAGTACAAAAGTGTGGTACTGAGTGCGCTGCGCGACGCCGATGTGGCCCTGGCGCGGTACGGCCATCAACGCCAGAACGTGATGCTGTTGCGCAGCGTGGAAGCCTCGGCAGTGCGTGCGGCAGACCTGACCCGCCAACGCTACCGTGCGGGCACCGCCAGCACCCTGGATTGGCTGGATGCGGAGCGCACCCGCTACCAGGCCCAGGAGAGCCGGATTTCCGGGGATGCGGAACTGCTCAAGGATTTTGCTTCGCTGCACAAGGCATTGGGGCTGGGCTGGACGTTGTGACACATCAGGCGTTTGATGGGAGAAATTCCATTCAAGACCGATCTGGCGGAGATCGGGATGGATATCATGGGGTTTGACCTGAAGTGGGAGGGGCAATAAATGAAAGAACTGATCCAGGGGCTCGACGGCCCCAGAACGGCACAGCAGGAATTGTTCTACGACCTGGAGGACGCCGCCGCTGTGATTGGCTGGTCGGTGGTTGAATTGACGGCTTTAGCCGCCAGCGGTCGGACGCCGGATGAGGCCGTGGCGCTGATGAAGATCTGCGCGTTGCTGGCAGCGCAACAGGAAAGGCTTCACGCGTATGCAGGTGAGGTGAAAGACCAGCGCATCGCCAGGTCTGAAATCCTGTAATCACAGGAGGCATACCCCAATGGCGCGCAGCCGACGAACAACGTGAAAGAATTCACATTTATTGACACTGGATATTGAAGCTCAAAATTTGACCAAATAATATTTTGCCGCAACCGAGCACACACCTTATACGGATATTGCTCTGCACCAGCTCGGGAGCCACGCGCGTGCAGACAATAAAACATTGAGGTTTGCCATGCGTCTTTCCAAGCTCGCTCCATCCGCCGCCCTGTTCAGTCTGATCGCCCTATCGGCACAAGCCGCTGACTTGAGTGCCCTGACAGGGGCTCTGTCCTCTGCTCTGGGTGGTGCAAACAACACCACCAATAACACCAATTACTCCAATAACGCCTCCTCCTGCCAGCAACAGGTCCGCGACCTGCAGGCGAACATCAATGCAGCCAATGCCAAGGGCGATACCTTGCGCGCAACCGCCTATCAAGCTGCGCTGACCCAGACAAACAAAAGCTGCAGTAACGCCAGTTACAACACCCAGGCCCAAGTGAATACCAACCCGCAGCACCAACAAAACGTGAACAAGGCAGCGGATGCGATCAATGCAATCGGTGGGCTGTTTAAATAAGCCGGAAAGTCGTGTGCGAGAGGCCCGCAATTGCGGGCTTTTCCATGCCTGCGGGACGTGCCCTGCAAAAACCTTGATCGGCACGCCCGTACTTTCGTCCAGGCAATAAAAAACCCCGCAGACGCTAATCTGCGGGGTTTTCAAGAGTGGAGGCCGAGGTCGGAATCGAACCGGCGTAGGCGGATTTGCAATCCGCTGCATAACCATTTTGCTACTCGGCCTCAAACGATCAATGTCCCGACTGCTGACACTCACCGCATAAAAACTTGAGTGGGCTGTACAACCCTGCCTCTACTCTAACTCATTGAATACATTGAAGTTTTTAATGCTTCATTGCGTTCGATGGGCGCCATTATGTACGTATTTGCCTAGGCGTGCAACCCCTTGATTTCAAAAATATTTCGTATTGGCATCAAGGGGTTGCGGGCCTGCCCTACTCCTTGATGCGCAGTTGTTGGTACTGCGGGTCGGCCTTGATTTGGGCTTCGGTGAAGGGCAGCGGGCGCAGTTGTTTTTGGGAGAAGGCTCGGGTCTGGTCCTTGGCGTGTGGGGAAGCCGGGTTGCTGGACTCGGAGAACGCGAGCACGCCTTGGGCATGGGGCCCCTGGTCGTCGAAGGTGACGATTTGCAGGTAGCTGGTGCCGCTGACCACTTCGCGCTTGCCGTCGGCGCGGGGCACGGTTTGCATGGCGTTGTAGATGCCGAGTTCCTGCGGGCCGCCGTGGATCGGGGTTTGCCCGGCGACTTGGACCTCACCCCAAGTGCTGCTGGCGGTCAAGCCGCGTTTGGCGACGTCGGCGGTTGAGGCCAGCATGGCTTCGCGCAGGGCTTTGGCCACATCGGCGCGGTCGATGGCCAGGCCGCGTGGGGTGGTGAGGGGTTGGGCCGGGTCGAAGGCCACGCGCCAGGCGTCGGGGATCTGCTGCAGGTGCTGCACCAGGTTGATGAAGTGCACCAGGCCGAGGCCGCTGTCGAGGTTGGCGCGCTGGTCCCAGGTTTTCAGGCTGGAGCACAGGGCGTGCAAGGCAGTGGCGTCGCTGCCGAGGTGTCTGGCGCAGAACGCGAGCAGATCGGGCATGACTTGGCCGGCCAGGTACACCTCGTTGTCCATCACCATGTTGTGCAGGTCGCTGACGCTGATCGGTTTAGCCAGGGATTGCAGGCGTTGCAGGGCAAAGCGCGCGCGTGGGCCGAGGCCGATATGGTCCTGGCTGATCAGCGGGGAGAAACCGGTCAACGGCGCCTTGGGGTTGGCCAGCCACGCCGAGTCATTGGAGTGCTGCACGTAATCGGTGCGTTGCAATTGCGGCAACTGCTCGGCCGGGAAGATGCCGGCCTGGGCGGCGCGCGGATCAACGTCCCAGGCACAGGCGCTATGGGCGCCGTCGAGCATGATCATCTGCAGGCCGGCGCGTGGGTCGCTGCATTGCGCCAGTTTGGCCGCGCTGACGTTGGGCACCACCGACAGGTTCATGTACAGGCTCTGGCCCTGGTCATCGGCGGCCAGGGTGTTGACCCACGGGATGCCTTGCAGGGTGTGTACCGAGGTTTTCAGCTCATTGAGGCTGCCGGCACGGTTCATCGCATACCACTGTTGCAGCACGCGGTCGTTGCCCAGGTTGGCATCGCGCAGGCTGAAGGCGTAGTGGCTGTCCCAATCGAGCTTGCCCGGCCACTGCACCACTGGACCGAACTGAGAGCTATAGACGGTGTGCGATTGGTCCTTGAGGCTGCCATCGGCCTGTTTGACCTGTACGGTCACCGTGGTTTTATCCAGGGCGACCGATTTGCCATCGAGCATGTAGCGCGTGGAGTCCTTGGGGTCCAGGGTCAGGCGGTACAGGGTGAAGTGCTTGGACGTGTCCACGGTGTGGGTCCACGCCACATGCTGGTTGAAGCCGATATTGATCACCGGCAGGCCCGGCAGCGCAGCGCCCATCACATCCAGCTGGCCGGGGATGGTCAGGTGCATCTCGTAAAACCGCATGCCGCCCACCCAGGGGAAGTGCGGGTTGGCCAGCAACATGCCGCGCCCGTTGAACGAGCGGTCACGCCCCACTGCCACGGCGTTACTGCCACGATCGAAGGCGAAACGCTGTTGATTGGCCACGACCTGATCAAAGGCCTTCGCACTGCTCGACACACTGGCGGTTGCTTGAGGCGGCGCCGCACCCACCAGGGCTTCGGCGAATTGGCCGACACCGCCTTCGACCAACAGCCTGCGGGTCAGCTTGACCAGATCTTCAGCCACCAGTGGCCGTACCCACGCCGCCTGGCACTGCGCAGGCGCGCCCTGCTCTTTCAGATAACGGTTGTAGCCGGCCACATAACCTTCAATACGCTGCTGGATCTGCGGGCTCTGCGCCTTCCAGAATGCCGCCACCGCATCCGGCGTATTGAGCCAGCCAAAGAACAGGTCGCTGGCCAGGTTGTTGCGCTCTTCCAGGGTCGCCTGCTCGGGGCCGAAGAAGCGGGCGCGCTGGCCGTTTACGGTGACGACTTCATTGGCCAGCAGGCACAGGTTGTCCTGGGCGTAGGCGTAGCCAATGCCGAAGCCCAGGCCACGTTCATCGTTGGCGCGGATATGCGGTACGCCGTAACTGGTGCGGCGGATGTCCGCCGCCGCTGGCGTCACCTGCTCCCGCGCAGAGGCGGCCAGGCCCAACCCCAGCAACACTCCGGCCATGCAGACCCTGGACAACCCATTGGAAATAATCACGCAGACTCCACCGTCAGATTTAACCGTCTCACAAGGGGCAATAACCCCACCGTAAGAACGCAAATCACCGGGAATAATTTAATGCACGGGGTCGTTTATTTAAGGCGATGGGGATGTGACAAAACCGATACCGACGAAATTTCTACATCCGACACTTCATGATTTCGCTCGCTCGTTCGTCTTATTAACCAAGAGCGCTCATTTTTTCCTGATCAGGCTCTGATAAGGAGTTTTTGCATGTACAACCCGCAAGTGCCCACGGATGGACATTCACACGCGGCCGACGCCAGTTTCGGCAGCGGCCCGCAAGCGTTCGGCAAAACGCCCGAACAGCAAGGCAACCAGCGTATCCGCCATCTGCTCAAGTGTTTTGGCCTGCGTACCAGCCTGATCCGGCTGAAGGTCATTGACGCCCTGCTCACCGCCGCCGACAACCAGCGCACCCTTGGCGTACGCGGCGTGCACAGCCACTTGCTGGAGCTGGGCATTCCGTTGTCGTTTCTCAGCGTGCGCGAGGTACTCAAGCGCCTGTGCAGCGAAGGTGTGATCACCCTCAATGCGGACAAAAGCTACAGCCTCCATGAAGAGGCTGCCAAGGTACTCGAAGGCCGCGCCTGATCGCCGTTAAAGCTTGACCTTGCGGCGCATGATGCCGTTGATCACCACCACGACCACTGCGACGGCAATGGCGATGGTCTGGAATGTCTTCTCGCTGATGACCCCGGTGTTCTGCAAATAGGACAGGCCGAACATCGTCGCCAGTACGGCCAGGGCAATCAGAATCGAATATTTCAAACGCTGTTTTTGGGTCATCAGGGGGGTCCTGTATCTGGGAGTGGAACGGGATCAATAGGCGCTCATGTTACAGGTGATGAAACGCTTTGGCTCGTCTGGCGCACGCTGCGATAAACCCAGCCCGAGTAAGCAGAAAATATTCCCTGACAGTGCAATGCTGACGCTGTCGTCGGTACGGAACTGACTGCACTTGACCAGCCCGCCTACTCCCCGCCTACATCCGATCTTACAAAACCTGGTACCCGCAGCCGGAACGCGAACGGACGTTTTCAGCACACAGCGGTGCGCCATGGGAAAAGGGAACCTCCCGTTGACAGGCGCTTGTTCTCAGTACGTCTGAATAGGTACCCAACAATGACCCAACTACATACTCGCTCGCCTCAGCAGTCATACACGTATCAACCGCCCCACCCTAACGGTCCATCTCTATCCACCCTCCGAGACACCGCCAGCGCACACCTCGATTCGGCAGCAGGCCCCACTCCCCAGCCACAAACAGACAATTGCCCAGACAGCGGTGACTTCAAGCAACAGCTCGCAGATCAGAAGAACTTCAGGACCCTGGCACGCAAACTCAATGAGCTGGCGGCGCAACTGGGTGAAGCGGCCACCCCGCTGGCTGTCCTCACGGCACTCAAGTCCACGTCGATGGAAGTCGCGCCGGGCTCATCTTCCTCTGAGGAAGCCGGCAGAACCACCACACTGGAGAACTACATCACCTCCAACGGCCTCCCCGTACCGGACAGCCACTATTCCTTGATCGCCCTGGCCAGAGCCCTGATCGACAGAGCTCTGGAACACCCCCTTGGCAATTTTGGTGGTGCGTTGAGCTGGCCTATTCCCTTGAGCACAGCTGATCAAGGGCGCCTGCGTAAGTTCGCCATGAACTACGAACATCATCTCGGTGACAAGCCCTTGGTCATGGGAGTGAAGGGGGGGTTGCTGGAGTTTTTGCGTTACAAGGCCCCCCTTCCCGAGGGAGTCCTGAGTGATCCCATCCAAGTGGGGGAAATGCTGATGGGTACTGCCGAGGGGTTATTGATGGCTGAAACCCTGTGCAAGCAAATGAATTGGGTTGCCACCCGCGAAAGCGCGTACGAATGCCTCAAGACAGCAATAATTCTGCAAATGGACCCGGAGTGCTTGACCGAGCCTAACCCTAATAAAGTGGCCGGTTTTGATTTGTCCAACAAAACCCATTGGGGCAAGCCTTTATCGATGATTGTAGACGGCTTGAGTACGCACCTGAGCAAATCAGGTAGAACCTCCGCCGAGATGTCCAAAACAGGTGCACACCTGTTGCTTTTAATGAAGCACCCCGAACTCTTGATCAAAGACGTTCCCGACGCTGTGGTGTACGCCAGCGCCGCCTGGGTCAGGCTGCGGACCGCGGCAGCATCGATAGAGGCCAAGACGCCAGGAAAAGTGCAAAACATGACCTTTAACCAAGTCATGGCTGAAGCTGAAACTGCCGCCCTTTACAATCCGCAGGCCACTCAACGTGCGCAGATCGCTGCCCTGCGAGTATGGGGGCTGGTCAATGGCGTTCTTTCTCCGGAGCAGGCCGGACGTTACAACGCAGCCGACATTGAGGTGGTCAGAAACGCGTTCAACCAACAGGCCATTGAGCAGATTGACGCCTCCAGCCTGATCCAATCCGAAATGCCCAGCCGCAGGGATATCGCCCTCGCTCGCCTCAAGGAGCGGTTTGGCGAAAGCGTTCCGTTTGAAGAAAAGTTGCTGAAGGTCCATGACACCAAGCAACCTTCAATTCAACCGGTCTACGACCCGAATCGCGCGCCTGCGGGCATGATGTCGCTCCTGGACATTGCAATGAGTGGATTGGACAACTACGAATGGGTGAGCCAAGACCCGCGCATCAATGCCGCACTGGAAGGCAAGTCGCTCAATTTGGGAGTCAATGCCGAATTCAACAGCCAACTTGCACAGGCCATCAGCGACAAGAAAAAAGGCATCGGCGTAGCGATCAAACATATGATCGCCCAGCTTCCACTGGCTGACAGGCAGAACCTCGAGTACGGGCAGCTTGAGTTCTATCAGCTCAATACCTATCGCCTGGGCCTCGGTTTCACCGACAGAACCCTCCACCATAAAAATGAAAAGCTCTACGTCAAGGCCACTGGCGCGAATGGCACCACCACGTATGAGGTGGACCTGAGCAAGCATTCCATCACGCAGGTCAGTAACAGTGTCCTGACCTGCGAGCGTGAGCGCGATGCCAATCGGGTCTATCCGATCGAGAAATTCACACCCGTTGCCAATGCCGACTTCAGCCAGAACACACAAGCCGGATCAGCGCAGCCTACCCCCTCCACCTTCACAAGCGCTCGAACCCAGGCCATTGCAGATACCTTTGTGAAACACCTTCACATTGATAATCGGGACGTCATCAAGCAAGCCAAGGGCGTCACCAGCTTCGATAAGCAGATGGATGCCGAATGGGCCTTGACCAACTTTTTCCTGGATTTGATCCCTCTCAGATCGGCGATTTGCAATTTCAAGGAGGGTCAATACATCGACGGCGCAACAGACCTGTTCCTGGACGTCTTCAGTTTTGTCACTGCCGGTGCAGCGGCCGCAGCGAAAGTCGCCAAGGTTGGTACCAAAGCCATCACCATGACGAAGAAGGCGCTGCAATGCTCGAGAATCGTCGGAACCACCGTTATCAGTGAGTTCAACCCGTTGAATGGTGTAGGTGATTTGTTGCTCGGGGGCACCCGCCTCGCACGCAAAGGCATTACTAAAGCCAAGATTGCGGCAGGCTTGACTCCGCCGCCTTACGGTGATGTCACATGGGGGACCTTAAAGGTCGGGGAGCAAACCCTGGAGACCAGCAGCATTATTCATAATGGGCAACGGTACGCCTATGACCCGGTCACGATGAAGCCTTACGGCCCGCCACTGAAGGATTTCAGCGTGCAGGACACCTTGAATCCTAACTCTCCCACAACACACAGAAAACCCAACAAAAGTCATCGATTCAACCCCTTGAATACCGACGCTCGTCCGTTACACATCAAAAAGCCATTACCCAAGGGCGACTACGTAGAAAGCTTGCAAGGCAAGTTGGAGCTTGACCATTTCGAACCGGATACCATAGAAGCAACCATGAACAAGTTCAAACAAGAAATGAACGCATTTTATGACGCCCTGCCCCCTATAAACAAGCTGGAGCGTCCTCTTATCCCATCGGTGCCCAAATCCGTCAGCGTGCCAACACTGTTTGAAAAGGCGTTCAAAACCTCTAACGGCATAGTGTTGGGGGAAAAGCACTCACAGATGGCGAGTTTCAAGGTGCTTTTCGCTAACGTGGAAACGTTAAAGAACCAAGGCGTCAAGAAAGTGTATTTCGAAGGGCTTATCGATACGCCGAAAGGCCTGCGGGATGACGGTATAGGTGTACTGGGTGAACAAGGGCGTCGAACTAATCCGACGCTTGAGGAACTACTCGGAAAGCTTGAGGCCAATGGCATAGAAGTCATGCCCATTGATCACTGCTTCCTCACGCGACACAAAGACCAGCCCCATAAAAAGCGTACAACAACGGGCGAAAGCTCGCAACGCCGCCTCAGGGAGTGCAACTACTATGCCTCGGAAACCATCCAGGCGACTTCAGGAACTGAAAAATGGGTCGCACTGGTTGGGTGCGCCCATATGAACACTTGCGAAAATGTACCAGGCCTGGCTGAGTTGACAAAAAGCATCGGCATCTACGTGGCTAACGCAGATAACGTCAAAGGGCAGGTCGGCAAGCAGTTAATTGGCCGGCCTCAAGACCCTACAAAACCGGTAGGCTGGGGAGGCGGCATTCCGGGTGATCTACATATTTTTGTAGAACGCTGACCTTACTTGCTGCTCTCCCGCAAACAACGGCCCGGGGATGTATCCGGGCCGTTGTTTGCCCTATCAGCCAGCATGCACCCACCGCTGGTGCAGCCACCGCGCCAAGGCATCCAGCGCAAAGCCCAACAAGCCGATCAACACCACCATCGCCATCAGCTCCGAATAAGCCAGCCGATCACGGGTATCGAGGATGTAATACCCAAGCCCCGCACTGACTCCCAACATCTCGCACGGCACCAGCACGATCCACAGAATGCCGATGGCCAGGCGCACGCCCGTCAGCACATGCCCCACCACGCCGGGAATGATCACCCGGCGCAAGGTCTCCCAGCGGGTCGCGCTCAAACTGGCGCTCAACTGCAACCAGCGTGGGTCGAGCTGACGCACCCCGGCGGCGGTGTTGAGCATGATCGGCCATACGGCAGCAAAGGCCAGCAGGAAATAGATCGGCTGGTCGCCTACCCCCATCAGCATCACCACGATGGGCATCCACGACAGCGGCGAGATCATGCGCAGGAACTGGAACGCCGGCGTGGTCGCCGCCTCCAGGTTGCGCGAACTGCCCACCAGCAATCCCAGCGGCACGCCGACCAGCAAGGCCAGGAGCAACCCAACGAGAATACGCTTGAGGCTCACGGCGATGTGCAGGTACAACTCCCCGCGCCCGAGCAATTCCCACAGGCTGGCGGCCGTGGCGGCCAGGGAAAAGCGTGCCGACAAGCCGTCCGCCGCGCCAAACACTTTCACCCCCAGCCACCAGAGCAACAGCAACCCCGCCAAGCCACTCAACCCGAGCAACCAGCCCGGGATTTCCCGTTTGTTCAAACGCCAATCTCCTCATGCCGCTCAAACCCATCAGGCAAACCAAAGGCCTTCATGCCGCCCACGGACTCAATGGCGTTGCGCACGAAACGGTCGTCTACCAGGTCCTTGGCGACAAACGCCGGGTCCAGGTCGGCGAGGAATTTCTTGTCGCCCTCGATCAGCGTGTCCTTCAGGCGGCGCACCAGTTCCTCGGTGTAGCTGGGGAATGGGTAGGGCTGGAAATCGATGCGGTGCTCATCCCAACTCCCATGCTGGATCGCGCCGTCGGCCAGGTAGGCCACACGGTCGGCCGCGGCGGGCGCCAGCACTTTGCTCAACACCGGCTCGGCATGCGGGGTATAGCGGTTAGGGCCGTCCTTGGACAGCAGCTTCACCGCCGCTTCGCGGTTGTCGCGGGTCCACACCTGCGCCTTGACGATGGCATTCACCACCTTCTGCGACCACTCCGGGCGGCTGGTCAGGTCGTGCTCGTGCATGAACACCACGCAGCATGCGTGGTTGCGCCACACGTCACCGGTGAAGCGCTGCACGCGACCGACCTTGAGGTTTTCCGCCAGGGCGTTGAACGGCTCGGCGACGATATAGCCATCGATACGCTGGCTGGCCAGCGCCGGTGGCATGTCCGACGGTGGCAGCACGATGAGGTTGACCTCATTGGCCGCAATCGCACTGCCCGCCGCCCGCGCCACCGGCGTGAGGCCGTTGTCGCGGAACAGTTGCTGCACTACTACGTTATGGATCGAATACCAGAACGGGATCGCCACCGACTTGCCGCCCAATTGCTTCACATCGGTGATGCCCGGCGCCACGGTCAGGCCCGAGCCACCCACATGGTTCCACGCCACCACTTTGGCCGGCACCTTGCTGCCATAGCGTGCCCACACGGTCATTGGCGACAGCAGGTGAATCACGTTGACCTGGCCCGAAATGAACGCCTCGATCACCTGCGCCCAACTGCGCAGCAGCACCGGGCGCTCGGCCTTGATGCCTTCGGCTTCGAACAGGCCATTGTTATGCGCCACCAGCAACGGCGTGGCGTCAGTGATCGGCAAGTAGCCAATGCGCACGGGTGCGTCCGGCTCGCTGGCAGCGCGGGCCTGCAGACTGCTCAGCAGCGGCAAGGCGCCGGCGGCACTGAGCACGGCGGAGAGTTTGAGAAAGTCGCGACGTGAGTGGGTCAGGTCATCCAGGCACATGGGCAGGCTCCAGCAGGTCAAGGGGGTTGGGTTGAGGGCGGCTCGCCTGCCGTAGGGTTTTGAGGATATCGATGCGCAGCGCGCCGATGGCTTCCACCTGTTCTTCGCGCGGTTGCGGCAGGTCGATCAGCCACTCGCCCAACGTCCGCGCCGGGCGGTTGCCCAGTAGCAGGATGCGGTCCGACAGCAGCAGCGCTTCATCAATGTCATGGGTGATCAACACGGCCGCCGAGCCCTGCTCGCGGTTGACCTTGAGCAGCAGGTGCTGCATGTCGGCGCGGGTCACCTCGTCGAGGGCACCGAACGGCTCATCCAGCAACAGCACTTGGGGCTGGCGCGCCAGGCAACGGGCCAGCGCCGTACGCTGGGCCATGCCGCCGGAAAGCTGCGCCGGGAAGTGCTGGCGCGCATGCTCCAGGCCAACGGCGGCGATGGCGTGGTCGACACGCTGGCGGCGTTCCTCAACGCTCAAGTGTGGCTGGCGGGCGAAGTCCAGGCCGAAGGCAACGTTCTTTTCCAGGCTCAGCCAGGGCAGCAGGCTGGGGTCCTGAAACGCCACCGCAACACGCGGGTGAGGGCCATCCACAGGTTCACCGAGCACCCGCACACTGCCGCCCTGCGGCGCCTGCAAACCGGCAAGCACCCGCAGCAGGCTGGACTTGCCTACCCCGCTGGGACCGAGGATCGACACCACTTCGCCGGGCTGCAGTTGCAGGTCAAAGCCCTGCAACACTGGACCGCCGGCGTACCCCAGGCAAATCCCCTGGGCGTTCAATACCGCGTTCGTCATAGATTGGCCTGGCGCTGTAACTCGGTGCGCAATTGCACCAGGCTCGGGGTCACGATCGGCACGAACGCCGACTCACGCCAGCGCCGCGCAAAGCCGCTGCCGTGGGCGGTGAGGTAGGCCTTGCCGCCGCTGGCCTGCAACTCCAGTTGCACAGCATGGGCGGCCGTTTCGGCCAGGGCGATGCGCAGCTTGAACAACGCTGCCGGCTCGGCCGCAAAGCGCCCGGCCAACAGGCCGTTCTTCAGGTCGCTGACCAGGTGATCCAAAGTCCCGCGCAGCGTCTCCAGCTCTTCGCGCAACACCGTACGGGTCGCGCCCAGGTGGTTGGCCACTTCCGCCAGGGAGCGCCGGGCCAGGCCGATGGACATGCCACACTGCAACCCAAGGAACGCCGGGCGCACCGCAGGTAAAAACTTGCGTGCATCCTCATGCAGCAACCAGTCGCGACTCAGCGCCACGCCTTCGAGCCCCAGGGCCGCCGTGTTGCTGGACTGCAACCCCAGCAGTTCCAGGTCGCGGGAGCGCTGCAAGCCGGCCACCGCATCCGGAATCGCCAGGATAAACGGCGCACCACCCCCGGCATGCTCGATAGCAGCCGCAGCGACAAAACCGCTTTTGCGCAGGTTGGTGACCCAATGCAGCCGGCCGTTGAGGGTCCAGCCGTCGTCGGTAGGCTCGGCGCTGATCTGCAGGGCTTCAATACCCGACAAGAACTTCATCGCGTTGGACAGCCCCGTGGCCCCCGCCAACTTGCCGCTGAGCAGGTCCGGCAAGAGTCGCTCACGCAGTTGCGCATTCGGGCTTTGCAGCAAATATTCGATAAACGAACGCTGGCCCCAGCACACAAACGCCGCCGCCAGGGAATGGCTGGCAACATTGGCGATAGCCTCCACCGCGCCGGCCACATCCCCACCCAGGCCACCAAGCTGAGCCGGCACGCCGATACGCAATACATTGGCCTCTGCCAGCCGTGGCAGCACTTCCTGTGGATCGCAACTGCCCACGTCCAGGGCCTGCGCTTGAACATCGAGCCAACGGCTCAAGATTGGGTCAAGCATTCATGTTTCTCCTTTTCACAGCGGGTGGGTCATCTTCAGCTTGCGGGTTTTTCCCAGCGGTATTGCGCCAGCTCCGGGTTCAACGGGGTGCGCGCAAACACGTTAGCGAAGTTGCACAGGGTTGCCAGGCTCACGCCCAAAATAACTTCCAGCGCCTGGCCCTGGGTATAACCGGCGGCCAGGAACGCATCAAAACCGGCATCGCTGACATCGCCACGGGTGGCGATCACTTCGCGGGTAAACGCAGCCAGGGTTTCATAGCGGGCATTGGGCAGCTCACCGCGTTGGCGCAGGGCGTCGATGACTTCTTCCGGCAATTTGGCTTTGTTGCGTGCCACGGCAGTATGCCCGGCCACACAGAAATCGCAGCCGTGGGTGGTGGCTGCAATCAACTGCACCACTTCGCGATCGGCCAGGCTGAGTTCGGCCTTGGCGTTCAGCCCGGACACGGTGATATAGGTCTCCAGCGCCGCCGGAGCGTTGGCCAGTACCGCCAGCAGGTTGGGGATGAAACCCGAGCCTTTCAGCGCGTTTTCCAGCAAGGGCTTGGCCGCGTCCGGCGCGGTTTCAGGGGTAAGCAGGGGTACACGGGACATGGAGTGGTCTCCTGATGGGTTCGTGTATCCAGTCTGTTGGTTATAAGAAATCGTCTCAATAGGCTAAAGTAGCGATTACTTGCTCTTGAGTCTTTCCATTAGATGAATTCGTCCAGTGCACTTGTCGATTGGTTATTAGACAGCCTCGAACTCGACACCAGCCTGTTCCATGTGGGCCGCTACTGCGGCGACTGGCATGCGAGCACCCACGGCCTGGCGAGCGCCAGTTTCCACCTGATTGTGCAGGGTCAGTGCTGGCTGCATATCGAGGGCGACGCCACGCCGCATCGGCTGGATAACGGCGACGCGGTGTTCCTGTTGCGCGACCTGGAATATCGGCTGTCCGGTGAGCCCACCGCCGCCGGCGCCCAGGAATGCCCCCGTGTACCGATGGAGCCCCTGGACAGCGCCGCCAGCGATGGCGTCGGCCTGGTCTGCGGGTTCTTTCACTTCCAGTCCGGCCTGTCGGCGATGATCGTCGACACCCTGCCCGCCTGGATCATCCTGCGCGCAGGCGACCCTTCGTTGGCCGCCGCGCGCAACCTGTTCGACCTGATCCTGCAAGAGTGCGAGCGCGTGCCTGCGCCCTCCTCTGCCTTGCTTGAGCGGCTGTGCCACCTGTTGTTCCTGTATGTCCTGCGCCAACAAGTGCTGGACAACCGTGAACTCGGCGGCCTGGCGGCGCTGGCCCGGCAACCGGCGTTCGCCAACCTGCTGGAGCAGTTGATCGCCCAGCCCGCCGAGGCCTGGACCCTGGAAAGCATGGCCGCGTGCACCGGGTTGTCGCGCTCGGCGTTTTTCAAGCGTTTCAATGAACTGTGCGGGCAGTCGCCAGGGCAAGTGCTGCTGATGATGCGCATGCGCCATGCCTGCCAACTGTTCAAGCAGGACCAGACGGTAGCGGACGTCTCGCTGGCCGTGGGGTATCAGTCGGTGGCAGCGTTCACCCGGGCGTTTCACAAGGTCACCGGGCAACAGCCTGGGGCGTATCGCAAGGCCCAGGCCTAGCGCTGCAAACCGGTGTCGGGCCGGGCGCAGAGTTCGACCAGCCAGTCCACGAACACCCGCACACGCTGGGACAGTTGACGGTGCGGCGGATACAGCGC
This sequence comes from Pseudomonas sp. NFPP24, assembly GCF_900112095.1. NCBI lineage: Bacteria > Pseudomonadati > Pseudomonadota > Gammaproteobacteria > Pseudomonadales > Pseudomonadaceae > Pseudomonas > Pseudomonas sp. NFPP24. The sequence goes on along the minus strand of NZ_FOKD01000015.1, from coordinate 44,253 downwards.
CGACAGGGCCATTTTCGGCACCGCCAGGCTGGGCAATACCTGCACCAGGGTGCCCTCGGCCAATTGGCGCATCGCATGGTAACCGGGTGCCTGGATCAAGCCGAACCCGGCTTCACAGGCCGCGAAGTAGCCATCGGAACTGTTCACCGCCAAGCCTTTTGACAGGTTGACCGTGCGCAATTGGCCGTCGACCTCAAACTCCAGGCCAAAGCGTTTGCCCGTGACGCTGGAGACATACTCGACCATCCGATGGTTGGCCAGGTCCTGCAACGACGCAGGCATCCCTCTGCGCGCCAGATACCCCGGGCTCGCCAACGTCAATTGATCCATCATCGCCAGAGGCCGTGCCACCAGCGACTCATCCAGGGCCAAACCACCACGCAGCACGCAATCCACGCCTTCACGGATCAAGTCCACCGGACGGTCGTTCAGGCTGATCTCCAGTTCGATCTGGGGGTAGCGGGCGGTGAATGCCGGCAATGCAGGGATCACGATCAAGCGCCCTATTCCTGACGGCATGTCTACGCACAGGGTGCCGCGTGGATTCTGGCGCCGGGTGGAAAACACCGCCTCGGTTTCCTCAAGGTCCGACAGCAACTGTACACAGCGTTGGTAGTACGCCGCGCCATCCAGCGTCGGGCTGACTTGCCGCGTGGTGCGCTGCAACAGTTGCACGCCCAGGTGCGCCTCCAATTGCTTGATCAACACCGTCACCGAGGCGCGGGGCAATTGCAGGCTGTCGGCGGCCTTGGCAAAGCCGCGCAATTCGACGATCCGGGTGAACACGCGCATCGCGTTGAAACGGTCCAAGGGGCGGTTCCTTGCGCTGATTATTCAGATATTACGAATAGTGTTAGTGCTTTTAGCCGGTTTATCCCGGTTTTGTCGAGCGTGACAATGCAGGCCTTCCCACCCAAGGAGCACACCCCATGCATACCCGCACACTCGGCACCCACGGCCCACTCGTCTCAGCCATCGGCCTCGGCTGCATGGGCATGAGCGATTTCTACACCCCCGGCAGCGACACCCGCGAAGCCACGGCAACCCTGCACCGCGCGTTGGAGTTGGGCATCAACCTCCTCGACACCGCCGATATCTATGGTCCGCACACCAACGAAGCACTGATCGGCAAGGCCATCGTCGGCAAGCGCGACCAGGTGTTCCTGGCCAGCAAGTTCGGCATCGTGCGTGACCCGGCCAACCCCGCCGTGCGGGGTGTGAACGGCCGCCCTGAATACATCCGCAAGGCCATCGACGGCACGCTGCAACGACTTGGCGTAGAAACCCTCGACCTGTATTACCAACACCGTATCGACCCGGAGGTCGCCATCGAAGAGACCGTCGGCGCCATGGCCGAGCTGGTGCAACAGGGCAAGGTGCGTTACCTGGGGCTGAGCGAAGGCTCCGCCGCCACCCTGGAGCGCGCCCACAAGGTGCACCCGATCAGCGCCCTGCAAAGCGAATACTCGCTGTGGAGCCGCGACCAGGAACACAACGGCTGCCTCGCTGCCTGCCAGCGCCTGGGCATCGCCTTTGTGCCCTACAGCCCGCTGGGCCGTGGCTTTCTGACCGGCGCGCTGCAAAGCCCGGACGACTTCGGCGCCGATGACTACCGCCGCTTCAGCCCACGCTTCCAGGGCGAGAACTTCGGCAAGAACCTAGAACTGGTGAAAAACGTGCAGGCACTGGCCGCCGACAAGGGTATCAGCGCCGGGCAACTGGCGTTGGCGTGGGTGCTGGCGCAGGGTGATTTCATCATCCCGATTCCCGGCACCAAGCAGCGCAAATACCTGGAGGAGAATGTCGCCGCGCTGTCGGTCAGCCTCAGCCCGGGCGAACTGGCGGCGCTGGAGGCCATCTTCCCTGCCGAGGCGCCCGCCGGCTTGCGCTACCCCGAGGCCGTCATGGCTATGCTGGATATCTGAATAAATACCGCGTCGGTCACCGGCGCGGTATTTTCTTGCACCATCGTACCTAAAGCTCTGTCCTGCCAAGCCGATAGCCCTACGAAGCTCTAACAAAGCCGCGTCGACAATAAACGCTTCGTAAGGACGACCCCATGCCCCCACTGCGCTCCATCCAAGCCCGCTATACCCTGTTCCTGGTGCTGTTCGTCCTGGTGTTATTTGTGTTGACCGTGGTGGGTATCGGCCAGTTGGTCGCACCCAAGCTACAGCACACCGAAGAGCAGGTGGTGCTCAACCGTGTCGCCGAGGTCGCCGAGCAGATCCAGGGCGAACTCAACAAGGTCCAGTCCCAGCAACGCAGCATCACCCAGACCATTCCATTGCTCGACAGCGATGCCATCGACAAAGTCCTGCCGGGCCTGGTCGACCAGTATGGCGAGTTGAAAGTCTTCGGCGGCGGCATCTGGCCGCTGCCCAACCAGCGCACCCCGGGGCGCAACAAGCACAGCACGTTCTGGCACCGCGATGCATCGGGCAAGCTGACCGTGAACACCTTCTGGAACAGCGACCCGGCGCCCAACTATTACGACCAGAGCTGGTACAAGGGCGGCCTCGCTTCGCCACGCGGTCAATGTGCCTGGGCCGCCGCCTACAAGGACGACGCCAGCCAGGAGCCGCGCACCAACTGCGCCATGGCAATCCAGCGCGACGGCGTGCCTTATGGCGTCGCCACCATCGACGTGACCCTGGGCTTCTTCAATGACCTGGTGGCCAGCAAAGAGAAAGACATCGGCGGGCAAATGCTGATCGTTGAAGGCGACGGCAAGATCATCAGCAACAGCTCGCGCATCAGCGGCCCGGTGGTGTTGAAAAACATCAGCGAACTCACCGGCACTTCCGCGTTTGCCGCCCAGGTCAGCAAAGCCCTGGCCCATCGCGACCAGGCCCTGCAACGCAATGAGTTCGACAACCAGGGCGTGGCCAGCACCTTCTACATGCGCCCTATCGAGGGCACCCCGTGGTTCCTAGCCACCGCCCTGCCCACCTCGCTGATCACCGCCCAGCGCAATGACGTGCTCGGCAGCCTGGCGCTGTTGCAGATCCCCATGGTGTTGTTGCTGGTGCTGCTCGCGGTATATGCGATCCGCCAACTGGTGCAGCGCATGAAGTCGCTGAAAACCAATATCGACGCACTCTCCGCCGGCGACGCCGACCTCACGCGACGCATCACCATCCGTGCCGAAGACGAACTGGGCGCCATCGGCCATTCGGTTAACCGCTTTATCGTCTACCTGCAAAACATGATCGGCGAAGTGACCCAGGCCACCGGCGCCATGTCGTCGAGCCTTGCGCAGTTGCAACAGACCTCGGCGCACACCAACCAGATCCTGGTGCGGCATGCGTCGGAGACCGACCAGACGGTGACCGCCATTACCGAAATGAGCTCCACCGCCGACACCGTGGCGCAAAACGCCGCCGAAACCGCCGCGTTCACCCAGCGCGCCAACGAGCATGCCGATCGTTCCCGCGTGGTGGTCGGTGAGGCGTCCAACAGCGTCAGCGCGTTGATCGGCGAAGTCTCCAGCGCTACCCACAGCGTAGAGAACATGCGCCAGGACGCTGCACGCATCACCGAAACCCTCGGCGTGATCGGCGCGATTGCCGGGCAGACCAACCTGCTTGCCCTCAACGCCGCCATCGAAGCGGCGCGGGCTGGCGAGCAAGGCCGTGGGTTTGCGGTGGTTGCCGATGAAGTGCGCGCGCTCGCCGCACGCACCCAGGCCAGTACCTCGCAGATCAACGACATGCTCACGCGCCTGACCGCGGGCGTGAGTTCCTCGGTGGCCGCGATGGAAAACACCCAGGCCAGTTGCCAGTCGGCGGCGGACGCCACGGCGCGGGTGAATACCGGGCTGGATGAAATGGCCGGCTCCGTCAGCCATATCAACAACCTCAGCACCCAGATCGCCACGGCCGCCGAACAGCAAAGCGCGGTGACCGAGGAGATCAACCGCAGCATGGTGCAGATCCGACAAATGGTCGAAGAGCTGGTACAGAGCGGCCACGCCACCGAAAACAATACCCAGAGCCTGCTCGAGGCGAATGGGCGGGTGATTACCCTGATGAGTCGTTTCAAGGTGTGCTGATAAACGGCTGAAACACTCCCGTGCAATGTGCGGGAGTGGGACTATTCTGACAGTTCGAAGACGCACAGGAGGTGTGCCATGCGCGCAGCCGAGCAGTCGGTCCGCTTGGAACGGATCAGTCAGGAACGCTTTATCCAGGCTCCCATCGATGCCGTTTATGACTATGTGACCCAGCCGGATCGCTGGCACGAATGGCACCCCACGTCCCTCGGAGCCGACACCGGCACCACCGGCTCACTCCCCGCCGGCGCCCGCTTCACCGAAATGATCGACCTGCTGGGTGTACGCGTGCCCATGAGCTACCGCGTGCAGATCGCCCGGCGCCCCGGCGAGTTCAAGACCGTGTTTACGTCCCTGGCCGTGGATGGTTCGATTCACTACTTCCTCATGCCCCACCAGGGCGGCACGCTGTTCAAGCGGGTACTGACCTATGAAACCGAACTGCAACTTGCCACCTTGCATAAACGCATGATCGAACTGTCGGCGCTTGCCCTGGACCAGCTCAAGCACAGGCTGGAAAATCCACCGCTCGTATAATCTTGAAACATTCTCGCCCTGTGGACACTGGCTTGCCTGCGATGACGTCGTCATGATCGCCGCCATCCCACCTGCACGCGAGATCCTATGAAAATCCCATTGCGCCTGGCCCTGCTGTCGACCCTGTTCACCGCCACCCTGGCCCAGGCCGCCGACCTGATCCCCATCGACGTGCACCGCGACGCCAACTGCGGCTGCTGCAAAAAATGGATCAGCCACCTGGAAAGCAACGGCTTCAAGGTCAATGACCACGTCGAAGCCGACATGAGTGCCGTCAAGCAACGCCTGGGCGTAGCGCCGCGCCTGGACTCGTGCCACACCGCCGTGATCGACGGCAAATTCGTCGAGGGCCACGTCCCCGCCGAACAGGTGCTGGCCCTGCGCAAGCGCGACGACCTGCTGGGAATCGCCGCGCCGGGCATGCCCATGGGCTCGCCCGGCATGGAAGTGGAAGGCCGCAGCGAGGCCTATCAGGTCATCGGCCTGACCCGTGAGGGTAAAGATGTCGTCGTGGCTGAATACCCGGCGCAATGATCGCGGGCTACCTGGGGTTATTCTTCGCGGCGTTTGGCGCCGCGACCTTGCTGCCCCTGCAATCGGAAGCCGTGCTGGTCGGCCTGCTGCTCAGCGGGCATTACAGCCTGTGGCTGTTGCTGGGTATCGCCACCCTGGGCAATGTGCTCGGTTCGGTGGTGAACTGGTGGCTGGGACGCTGGGTGGAGCACTTCAAGGGGCGGCGCTGGTTTCCGGTCAGCGACCAGCAACTGGACAAAGCCCGCCAGCATTACCAGCGCTGGGGCCATTGGACGCTGTTGCTCAGTTGGGTGCCGATCCTTGGCGACCCGCTGACGCTGGTAGCCGGAGTGCTGCGCGAGCCGTTGTGGCGATTTCTGTTGCTGGTGACCCTGGCCAAAGGCCTGCGTTATGGCGTGCTGGCCGCCGTGACTTTGCAATGGGTTTAATCGCTGCTTAATCCTTGGGCAACAGCATCCGAACCACCTTTCCAGGAGCCCTGCCCATGCCTCTGTTCCGCGCTTTTTGCATCGCCGGCCTGATCACGGCCACCGCCGCGCCGGTGTTTGCCGCCACCTACGGTCCTGAACTGCAAGGCTTCGACTACCCCTATCCGCTCAAGCATTTCGAGTTTCAATCCCAAGGCGAGTCCCTGCAAATGGGCTACATGGACGTTCCGGCCAATGGCAAGCCCAACGGTCGCAGCGTGGTGCTGATGCACGGCAAGAACTTCTGCGGCGCGACGTGGGAAAGTTCGATCAAGGCCCTGAGCGACGCCGGCTACCGCGTGATCGCGCCGGACCAGATAGGCTTCTGCAGCTCCAGCAAACCCGATCATTATCAATACAGCTTCCAGCAACTGGCCCTCAATACCCACCAACTGCTGGAAAAGCTCGGTATTCAGAAGGCTACCCTTGTCGGCCATTCCACCGGCGGCATGCTTGCCACGCGCTACGCGCTGATGTACCCCGGGCAAACCGAACAGTTGGCGCTGGTCAATCCGATCGGCCTGGAAGACTGGAAAGCGCTGGGGGTGCCCTCGCTCAGCGTCGACCAATGGTATGCCCGTGAGCTGAATGTCAGTGCCGAGGGCATCCGCAAGTACCAACTCAACACTTATTACGTCGGGCGCTGGAAGCCGGAGTACGAGCGCTGGGTAGACATGTACGCCGGCCTCAGCAACGGCCCCGGGCATACGCGGGTCGCATGGAACTCGGCGCTGATTTACGACATGATCTTCACCCAGCCGGTGTACTACGAGTTCAAGGACCTGAAGATGCCGACGCTGCTGCTGATTGGCACGTCCGACAACACCGCCATCGGCAAAGACGTCGCGCCGCCAGCCGTCAAAGCCAAGCTCGGCAACTACGCCGTGCTTGGCAAGCAGGCAGCCAAGCTGATCCCCCATGCCACCCTGGTGGAATTCCCAGGCCTGGGGCATGCGCCACAAATGGAAGAGCCGGCCCGGTTTCACGCAGCACTGTTGCAGGGGCTGAACGCCCTTTAATCCAACCTTTTTCGAGGCACTCGTTGAATGTCGGTACAGATCGCAGTCATTGATGATTGGCAGGACGTGGCCAGAGGCGTGGTGGATTGGTCAGTCCTTGAGGCAGTAGGCCAGGTGCACTTCCTGCACGATTACCCGGCGGATACCGCCACGATGATCGAGCGTTTGCAGGGGTTCGAGGTGATTTGCGTGATGCGCGAACGCTCCACCTTCGACAAGGCCCTGCTGCAAGGCCTGCCCCGGCTCAAATTGCTGGTGACCGGCGGCATGCGCAACGCCGCCATCGACATTCCCGCCGCCAAGGCCCTGGGCATTCAGGTCTGCGGCACCGACAGCTATAAACACGCCGCGCCGGAACTGACCTGGGCATTGATCATGGCTTCCACCCGTAACCTGGTGGCCGAAGCCAATTCGCTGCGTGCCGGCCATTGGCAGGTGGGCCTCGGCGGCGACCTGCACGGCAAGACCCTGGGGATTCTCGGCCTGGGCAGCATTGGCCAGAAGGTCGCGCAGTTCGCCCAGGTGTTCGGCATGCGCGTGATTGCCTGGAGTGAAAACCTCACGCCGGAACGTGCCGCCGAGTCCGGCGTGACCTGGGTCAGCAAGCAAGCGCTGTTTGAACAGTCGGACATCCTTACCGTTCATCTGGTACTCAGCGACCGTAGCCGTGGGCTGGTGGATGCCCAGGCGCTGGGCTGGATGAAACCCGGCGCGCGCCTGGTCAACACTGCACGCGGGCCGATTGTGGATGAGCAGGCACTGGTGCAGGCCCTGGAAAGCGGTCGCCTGGCCGGGGCGGCGCTGGATGTGTATGCCGAGGAACCGTTGCCGGCGGATCACCCGTTGCGCAGGTTGCCGAATGTGCTGGCCACCCCGCACGTGGGCTACGTGAGCGAGCAGAATTACCGGCAGTTCTATTCACAGATGATCGAAGACATTCAAGCCTGGACGAACGGCACGCCCATTCGCGTGCTGGGCTGACGCACCGTTTCTGTGCGTTCGCACTCTTATAGCGAACCGCCTTGCTGTGGCGAGCGGGTTGTTGTGGCGAGCGGGCTTGTTGTGGCGAGCGGGCTTGCCCCGCGTTGGAGCGCGAAGCGCTCCCCAATGCTCCATAGCCCAACGCAGGGCAAGCCTGCTCGCCACAGAGCACCTGGCATATGGTTACAATTTTTTTGTCCTACAAAATATTCCCAGAAAGCCTACAGGCTCTGGGATCTGTCCTAGACTCATGACCGATGGGTCCGTTCCAAAACAAAAACCCCGCAAAAAATCTAAACTTTTCAACTCGGCCATTGGTCAAGTTTTAAGGTACGACGAGCACACACGGTTCCAGCCCGATGCCCGTCCATCCAATCTATATCTGCCAACCGTGCAACTGGCATAAGCCTTGCCAGATCTGTACAGCGCTTGTGCGCGTGGCCGCAGGATGCGGTCGACGGAGTTAATGGCAGCCGGCCATTAGCCGACCAACACGTGGAGAGAATTATGATCAGTGCCGCTGCAAGTATTCAGGGAGAGCGTGTTAGTCAGAGCGTTGGCGGGGTCGCCGCGTTGGCTGACCTCACCACAGTGCGGCCGGTTCCGAGCCACAACCCCAACCGTAAGAAAGTCCTGTTTGTGACCTCCGAGTTCGCCGACCTGGTGAAAACCGGTGGCCTGGGCGACGTCTCCGCCGCCCTGCCCCGCGCCATGGCCCACCTGCACGATGTGCGGGTGCTGATCCCCGGTTATCCGCAGGTGATGGAAAGCGACAACCCGATCCATATCATCGGTGAGCTGGGCGGCCACGCGGCGCTGCCGCCGTGCAAGATCGGGCGCATGGACCTCAAGGATGGCCTGGTCATCTATGTACTGATCTGCCCCGAGCTCTACGAGCGCGAAGGCACGCCCTACGGCGCCAACAACGGCCGCGACTGGCCGGACAACCATATTCGTTTCGCCCGCCTGGGCCTGGCCGCCGCCGACATGGCCGCCAACCTGGCACAGATCCACTGGTGCCCGGACCTGGTGCACGCCCACGACTGGCCCGCCGGCCTGGCCCCGGCGTACATGCACTGGCGTGGGTCACGCACGCCGACATTGTTCACCATCCATAATCTGGCCTATCAAGGCGTGATCAGCCTGGCGTCGACGCCAGAGCTGGGCATTCCACCCCACGCCCTGCAGCAGGAAGGCATGGAGTTCTACGGCAAGATGTCGTTCCTCAAGGCCGGCATGGCGTATTCCAGTCATATCACCACGGTGAGCGCCACCTATGCCCGGGAAATCACGACGCCCGAGTTCGGCTGCGGCCTCGATGGCTTTTTGGCCAGCAAGACCCAGCAAGGTTTGCTCAGCGGTATTCCCAACGGCATTGAAGACAGCTGGGAAACCTCCACCGACCCGCACTTGACGCACAACTTCAACATCGGCGACTGGGAAGGCAAAGCCGTGAATGCCGCACAGGTGCGCAACCTGTTCGGCCTGCATGACTCGACCGGCCCGCTGTTCGCCGTGGTCTCGCGTCTGGTGTTCCAGAAAGGCCTGGACCTCACCGAAGCGGTGGCCAGTTTCATCGTCGAGCAAGGTGGGCAAATTGCGATCATCGGTCGCGGCGAACCGGAAGAAGAAAACGCCATGCGCGAACTGGCGCTGCGCTTTCCCGGCCAGATCGGTGTGCGCATCGGCTTCAACGAGACCGATGCCCGCCGCATGTTCGCCGGCAGCGATTTCCTGCTGATGCCTTCGCGCTACGAGCCCTGCGGCCTGAGCCAGATGTACGCCCAGCGCTTCGGCTCGCTGCCCGTCGCCCGCAACACCGGCGGCCTGGCCGACACCATCGAAAACGGTGTGACCGGCTTTCTGTTCAATGAATCCACGGTCGACAGCTACAAAGAAGCCTTGAACCGCGCGTTCAAAGTGTTTGCCTTCCCTGGCCTGCTCAATGCCATGCGCAGCCGAGCGATGACCCAACCGTTCAACTGGAGCCAGGCGGTGGAACCCTACGCCGAGCTGTACGAGCGACTGGTGGCTAAAGCACTGGGGAAATCCGCTAAATAATCATCGGGAGGTCTCTATAGATGCCGTTAAGGACTCTGGAAACCTGGCCCCACGGCGCAATCATGCTGGACGCGCAACACACGCGTTTCGCCTTGTGGGCGCCAGACGCGTTTTATGTCAGCGTTGAATTGGAACACGGCAAATCTGTTGCCATGCTGCCCCAGGCAGATGGCTGGTTTGAAACCGAAATAGCGTGCCCGGCGGGCACGCGCTACCGCTTCAATATCGATGGGCAAATGGATGTACCCGACCCGGCCTCCCGGGCCCAGGCTGCGGATGTGCACGGTTGGAGCGTGGTGGTCGATTCCCTTGCCTACCACTGGCGCCACAGCACTTGGCAAGGCCGCCCCTGGCACGAGGCCGTCATCTATGAACTGCATGTCGGCGCCATGGGGGGTTATGCCGGCATCGAACAACATCTGCCACGCCTGGCCGAGCTGGGTGTTACCGCGATTGAATTGATGCCGTTGGCTCAATTCCCCGGTGATCGCAATTGGGGCTATGACGGGGTCCTGCCCTACGCGCCCCAAGCCTCCTACGGCACGCCCGAACAGCTCAAGCACCTGATCGACAGCGCCCACGAGCACGGCCTGGCGGTGATCCTCGACGTGGTCTACAACCACTTCGGGCCGGACGGCAACTACCTGGGTCAGTATGCCAAGGGCTTCTTCCAGGAAGACGTGCACACGCCCTGGGGCGCCGGGATCGATTTCAACCGGCGCGAGGTGCGCGACTTTTTCCTGGATAACGCCTTGATGTGGTTGCTCGAATACCGCTTCGACGGCCTGCGCCTGGACGCCGTCCACGCCATCGACAACCCGGACTTCCTCAAGGAACTGGCGCACCGGGTGCGCGAACAGGTGGATTCCGGCCGGCACGTCTGGCTGATGCTGGAAAACGAACTCAACCAGGCCAGTCTCCTGCAGCAGGATTTCGACGCGCAATGGAACGATGACTTCCATAACGTCCTGCATGTGCTGCTGACCGGCGAAACCGACGCGTATTACAGCGACTTCGCCGAAGAGCCCACGGCCAAACTGGCGCGCTGCCTGGGCGAAGGGTTTATCTACCAGGGCCACACCACCCGGCATGGCCATGAGCGTGGCGAACCCAGCGGGCATCTGCCGCCGGGCGCGTTCGTGGCCTTCCTGCAGAACCACGATCAGATTGGCAACCGTGCCCTGGGCGAGCGGCTGCATCAACTCTGCTCGCCGCAGGCATTGAAGGCGGCGACCGCCCTGCTGTTGCTCTCCCCGATGATCCCGTTGATGTTCATGGGCGACGAATCGAACGCCCGCGAGCCGTTCCTGTTTTTCACCGATCACCATGGCGAACTGGCAGAAGCCGTGCGCGAAGGCCGTCGCAATGAGTTCAAGGATTTCGCCGCGTTCCAGGACCCGGAGCGACGCGAACGCATCCCCGACCCGAATGCCCTGACGACCTTTTTGCAGACCACGCCAAGCTTTCACGAGAACGAACACACCGAGCTCTACCGCCAACTGCTGAGCCTGCGCCACGGCCACATCGTGCCGCACTTGCCCGGCAGCGTGGCCCTGGGCGCCGAGGTGCTGGCCGAAGGCGCCGTCAGCGCTCGTTGGCGCCTGGGCAATGGCAGCCTGTTGCAGATCGACCTCAACCTGAGCGCCAACCCGCTGGATCAGCCAGCGACGGCGCCTGTGCTGTTTGAAACGCCTGCCAACGCCGGCGCGCACCTGCCGCCGTATAGCGCACGCGTCACCCTATCCCCTGTTGGAGAGCACCCTTGAGCGAAGCGAACCTGGAAATCCTCGCCAGCCGAGCGGGCCTGGCCGTCGATTGGATCGACGCAAACGGCCGCCCGCAACGTGTCAAACCCGACGCCCTGCGCGCCGTCCTCAAAGGCCTGGGCCACCCCGCCGATACCGATGCCGAAGTCAACGCCAGCCTGCGGGCACTGGAACAGGTGCAACAAGACAAACACCTGCCGCCCCTGCTGACCATCGACAGCGGCGCAGGCCTGGACCTGGCCCGCTACTTCGAACCGGACACCCTGTGCCGGGTCTGCCTGGAAGACGGTGAAACCCTGGAGCTGCGCCTGGATGGCGACGCCGTCCTGCCCGGCGTCATCGCCCTCGGCTACCACCAGGTGCATATTGCCGACCAGACCTTCACCCTGGCCGTCGCGCCCACCCATTGCTACAGCGTGGCCGAAGCGGTCGACAGCCGACCTGCCCGCGCCTGGGGCCTCAGCGCGCAACTGTATAGCTTGCGCCGCCTGGGCGATGGCGGCTTCGGCGACACCCTGGCCCTGGAGCACCTCGCCCGCTCAGCGGCCGAGCGTGGCGCCGATGCCCTGGCGATCAGCCCGATGCACGCGATGTTCAGCGCCGACACCGCGCGCTACAGCCCGTACTCTCCCTCCAGCCGCTTGTTCCTCAACAGCCTGTATGCCTCGCCGGGTTGCATCCTGGGCGAGCGCGAAGTGCGCAACGCCATCGAAGCCAGCGGCCTGGCGGATGAACTGCACGACCTGGAGCAACACAGCCTGATTGACTGGCCCACCGCAGCGAACGCCAAGCAGCGCCTGCTGCGTGCGTTGTACGAAGACTTCCGCCACGGCCACCACCCGCAACACGCCGACTTCCAGAGTTTCCGCCAGGCCGGCGGTGAGGCCCTGGAAAACCACTGCCGCTTCGAAGCCGTGCAAACCGCCCGCGCCGCCGCCGGTGAAGACCTCGACTGGCGCCATTGGCCAGAAGACTGGCGCACCCCACAGAGCCCGGTATTGGCCCTGTTCGCCGAAGACCACCGTGAAGAGATCGGCTACTTTGCGTTCTGCCAATGGCTGATCGCCCGTTGCCTGGAGCGCGCACAACAAGCCGCACGCGGCAGCGGCATGGGCGTCGGCCTGATTGCCGACCTGGCAGTGGGCGCCGACGGGGGTGGCAGCCAGGCCTGGAGCCGCCAGGATGAATTGCTCGCCGACCTGACCGTGGGCGCGCCACCCGACATTCTCAACCGCGCCGGCCAGGGCTGGGGCATTTCCGCGTTCTCCCCCGAAGGCCTCAAGCGCCACGGCTTTCGCGCCTTTATCGAAATGCTGCGCGCCAACTTCGCCCACGCCGGCGGCTTGCGCATCGACCACGTGATGGGCCTGCAACGCCTGTGGGTGATGCCCGTGGACGCCTCGCCGCGTGACGGCGCCTACCTGTATTACCCGGTGGACGACCTGCTGCGCCTGCTGGCCCTGGAATCCCACCGCCACCGGGCCATCGTGCTCGGTGAAGACCTGGGCACCGTGCCGGACGGCCTGCGCGAAAAGCTCATCGCCCGCTCGATCCTGGGCATGCGCGTGTTGCTGTTCGAACAGAACCACGAAGGCCAGTTCAAGCCGATCCTCGACTGGCCGGACAACGCCCTGGCCACCACCAGCACCCACGACCTGCCGACCCTCAACGGTTGGTGGCACAGCCGCGATATCGAGTGGAACATCCAGCTGGGTCTGATCGATGCGCCGACCGTGGAGCAATGGAGCGAGCACCGCCTGCGCGAACGCCAGGCACTGCGCCAGGCCTTGAGCCAGGATCCGCAGAACTTCGTCGAAGAGATCCGCAATGAAACCGACCACATGATCGACGCCAGCGTGCGCTACCTCGGCCACACCCGCGCACCACTGGTGTTGCTGCCGCTGGAGGACGCCCTCGGCGTTGAGGAGCAAGCCAACCTGCCCGGCACTACCGATACCCACCCCAACTGGCGCCGCCGCCTGTCGGGCGAGGCGTCCAGCCTGCTCGACAATGCCGGCGCCGCCCGCCGCCTCGAACTGTTGGCCGTCGCGCGCAACCAAGCCTATGAGCGTGACCGATGAAAGCCCTGCCCCTGCGCGCCACCCAGCGCCTGCAATTCCATAAAGGTTTTACCCTCGATGATGCGGTGCCACTGGTGCCGTATTTCGCCCGTTTGGGCATCAGCCACCTGTATGCCTCGCCGCTGCTGAGTGCACGCGCCGGTTCCATGCACGGCTACGACGTGGTCGACCCCACCACGGTCAACCCGGAACTCGGCGGCGAACCGGCCCTGCGGCGCCTGGTCGCTGCGCTGCGTGAACACGACATGGGGTTGATCCTCGATATCGTCTCCAACCATATGGCCGTCGGCGGGGCCGACAACCCCTGGTGGCTGGACCTGTTGGAGTGGGGCCGCCTGAGCCCCTACAGCGAGTTCTTCGACATCCAATGGCATTCGCCCGACCCCTTGCTCAAAGGCCAATTGCTGATGCCGTTCCTCGGCAGCGACTACGGCGAAGCCCTGCAGGCCGGCACCCTGACCCTGCACTTCGATGCCGACCACGGCGCGTTCTATGTCGAGCATTACGAACACCGTTTCCCCATCTGCCCCAAGGATTACGCGGCGATCCTGGGCACCGATGAACGGCTCCACCCCCTGGCCGAGCGCTTCAGCGCCCTCGCCCACCAGGACGACGCTTACCACGCGGCCGCGTCGCTCAAGCAAGCGCTGGCCGAGCGCGCCACCGACGTGCTGCCGGCGATCGAACAGCGCTTGAAGGCTTTCGACGGCCGCCAGCCCGAGGGTTTCAAGCGCCTGCATCAGTTGCTGGAACAACAGGCCTATCGCCTGGCCAGTTGGCGCACCGCGGCGGACGATATCAACTGGCGGCGCTTCTTCGACGTCAACGAACTCGGTGGCCTGCGCGTGGAGCGCAGCGCTGTGTTCGAGGCCACCCATGGCAAGATCTTCGAACTGATCAGCGAAGGCCTGGTGGATGGCCTGCGCATCGACCACATCGACGGCCTGGCCGACCCGCGCGGTTACTGCCGCAAGCTGCGCCGTCGGGTGGACTCGCTGTCACCCGAACGGCACTTGCCGATCTTCGTGGAGAAGATCCTCGGCGAAGGCGAAACCCTGCGCGACGACTGGCAGGTGGACGGCACCACCGGCTACGAGTTCATGAACCAGTTGTCGCTGCTGCAACATCACCCGGACGGCTTCGCGCCATTGGCCGCGTTGTGGACCCGTCACAGCGAGCGGCCTGCTGCGTTTATCGAAGAAGCGCAATTGGCCCGCCAGCAGATCCTCAACGGCTCCCTCGGCGGCGACTTTGAAAGCGTGGCCCAGGCCCTGCTGCAAGTGGCCCGCGACGATGTGATGACCCGCGACCTGACCCTCGGCGCCATCCGCCGGGCCTTGCAGGAACTGATCGTGCACTTCCCGGTGTACCGCACCTATATCAGCGCCCGTGGCCGCAGCGCCGCCGACGACAGGCTGTTCCAACAGGCCATGGATGGCGCCCGCACCACCCTGGGCGAAGGCGACTGGCCGGTGCTCGACCACCTGGCCAACTGGCTGGGCGGCCAGCCGTGGCGCAATCGCCCGGTGGGCCGTGAACGCAAGATCCTCAAGCATGCCTGCGTGCGCTTCCAGCAACTGACGTCGCCCGCCGCCGCCAAGGCGGTGGAAGACACCGCGTTCTATCGCTCGGCGGTATTGCTGTCGCGCAACGACGTGGGCTTCAGCACCGAACAATTCAGCGCCCCCTTGGCCGACTTCCATGGGGTCAACCAGCAACGCCTGCAGAGCTTCCCTGACAACCTGCTGGCCACCGCCACCCATGACCACAAGCGCGGCGAAGATACCCGCGCGCGCCTGGCCGTGCTGAGCGAGTGCGCGGCGTGGTACGCCGAGCAGGTCGAGCAGTGGCGCGCCCTCGCCGCGCCACTTAAGACGGATGCAAGCACGCCTTCAGCGGGCGATGAATTGATCCTCTACCAGGTACTGCTGGGCAGTTGGCCCCTGGACCAGACCGATGACTTCGAGGGCTATCGGCAGCGCCTGTGGCAATGGCAACAGAAAGCCCTGCGCGAAGCCAAATTGCAAAGCAGCTGGAGCGCGCCCAACGAAGCCTATGAACAAGGCGTCGAAGCCTTCCTGGCGCGGCTGTTGCTCAGCGATGAAGGCCAGGTGTTGCGCACTGCTATCGGCGCGGCGGCCCAGGCCATCGCGCCGGCCGGTGCGCTCAATGGCCTGGCGCAATCCTTGCTTCGCATGACGGTGCCGGGTGTACCGGACCTGTACCAGGGCGCTGAGTTCTGGGACTTCAGCCTGGTGGACCCGGACAACCGCAGGCCGGTGGACTTCAACGCCCGGCAACAGGCGCTGGATACCCCACCGGACATCGGCGAACTGTTGTTCAACTGGCGCGACGGGCGTATCAAACAGGCATTGATTGCCCAGGTGCTGGGCTTGCGCAAGGCCTGTCCCGAGCTGTTCCGCAAAGGAACCTACACACCGCTGCAAGTGCTTGGCAAACACGCCGAACGGGTGGTCGCGTTCGCGCGCGAGCACCAGGGCAACTACCTGCTGGTGGTGGTGCCGAGATGGGCGCATGACCTGCTTGAAAACGGTGTGCATCCCAAGATCAATGCGCAGGTTTGGGGCGACACACGGGTGAAATTACCGTTCGCCGCGACAAACAAAAACTGGAAGGGACTTTTTCATACAGGCGCAGTCACACCAGACAAGGAGCTGTTGATCAGCACTGCCCTGGGGGATTTCCCGGTCAATGTCCTTATCAATCCTGATGATCAAGAAAGCTGAAAATTTTCTGTTGAGGAGCATTGCGATGAGTACTGACGAAAAACGCATAAAAGAGTTGGCGCACCAGATCTGGGAGTCCGAAGGCAAGCCCCATGGGCAAGACGCGCGGCATTGGGAGATGGCGCGCAAACTGGCCGAAGCCGAAGCGCTGACGCCGAGCAAACCCAAGGCGGCCGCCAAGCCCAAGCCAGCCACCAAAGCCAAGCCTGCGCCCAGCAAGCCGGCGCCACCGGCGGCTAAAAAACCTCCCGCGCCGAAGAAACCCAAGCCTTGATACCCCCCTCTTGCCGGCACGGTCGGCAAGAGGTGATTCCACCTTCCAGATTCTCAGCTGAAATTTCGTCGGCACGGCCGCGTTCGGCCTGAAAAACATCTTTGCAGGAGCAAGTTTTCAATGAGCAAACCCGATAAAACCCCACCGACGCCGGGCAATGAACCGTCGCGGATCCGTGAAGGTTTGCCCTTCCCGCTGGGCGCGACCTGGGATGGCCTGGGCGTCAACTTCGCCCTGTTCTCGGCCAACGCAACCAAGGTCGAACTGTGCCTGTTCGATGATTCCGGCGAGGTCGAGCTGGAACGTATCGAACTCCCCGAGTACACCGACGAGACCTTCCACGGCTATCTGCCCGACGCCCACCCCGGGCTGATCTACGGCTACCGCGTGTACGGTGCTTACGACCCGGCCAACGGCCACCGTTTCAACCACAACAAATTGCTGATCGACCCCTACGCCAAGCAGTTGGTGGGCGAGCTCAAGTGGTCGGAGGCGCTGTTCGGCTACACCATCGGCCACCCGGACGACGACCTCAGCTTCGACGAGCGCGACAGCGCACCCTTCGTGCCCAAATGCAAGGTGATCGACCCGGCGCACACCTGGGGCAACGACCAACCGGTACGCGTGCCGTGGGACCGTACGATCATCTACGAGACCCATCTTCGCGGTATCAGCATGCGTCACCCTTCCGTAGCCGATGAAGTACGCGGCACCTGCGCCGGGCTGATGGAAGACGACGTGCTCAAGCACATCCGCCAACTGGGCGTGTCGTCGGTGGAGCTGCTGCCGGTGCATGCCTTCGTCAATGACCAGCACCTGCTGCAAAAAGGCATGACCAACTACTGGGGGTACAACAGCATCGCGTTTTTTGCCCCCGACCCGCGCTACCTGGCCAGCGGCAAGATTGCCGAGTTCAAGGAGATGGTCGCGCACCTGCATGAACAGAAGCTCGAAGTAATCCTCGACGTGGTCTACAACCACACCGCCGAAGGCAACGAGCGCGGCCCGACGCTGTCCATGCGCGGCATCGACAACGCTTCGTACTACCGCCTGATGCCGGACGACAAGCGCTTCTACATCAACGACTCCGGCACGGGTAACACCCTGGATCTGAGCCACCCGTGCGTATTGCAGATGGTCACCGACTCGTTGCGTTATTGGGCGACCGAGATGCACGTCGACGGCTTCCGCTTCGACCTGGCGACCATTCTTGGCCGCTACCGCGAGGGTTTCGACGAGCGTCACAGCTTCCTCGTGGCTTGCCGCCAGGACCCGGTGCTGCGCCAGTTGAAAATGATCGCCGAGCCCTGGGACTGCGGCCCCGGTGGCTATCAAGTGGGCAATTTCCCGCCGGGCTGGGTGGAATGGAACGACCGTTTCCGCGACACCGTGCGTGCATTCTGGAAAGGCGATGACGGCCAGCTGGCCGACTTCGCGGCCCGCATGACCGCCTCCGGCGAAATGTTCAACCACCGTGGGCGCCGTCCCTACAGCTCGGTGAACTTCATCACCGCGCATGATGGTTTCACGCTGCACGACCTGGTGTCGTACAACGACAAGCACAACGAAGCCAACGACGAAAACAACCAGGATGGCAGCAACAACAACCTGTCCTGGAACCACGGCGTCGAAGGCCCGACCGACGACCCGCAAATCAACGCCCTGAGGCTGCGCCAGATGCGCAACTTCTTCGCCACATTGCTCCTGTCCCAAGGCACGCCGATGCTGGTGGCTGGCGATGAGTTTGCGCGCACCCAGCACGGCAACAACAACGCCTACTGCCAGGACAGTGAGATCGGTTGGATCAACTGGGACCTGGACGAAGATGGCAAGGCGCTGCTCAAGTTTGTGAAGCGTCTGATCAAGCTGCGCCTGGCCTACCCGATCCTGCGTCGTGGCCGCTTCCTGGTGGGCGACTACAACGAAGACATCGGCGTGAAGGACGTCACCTGGCTGGCCCCGGATGGCAACGAGATGACCACCGAACAGTGGCAGGACAGCAACGGTCGCTGCCTGGGCATGTTGATGGATGGTCGCGCCCAGGAAACCGGGATTCGCCGTCCCGGCGCCGACGCTACCTTGCTGCTGGTGGTCAACGCCCATCACGACATGGTCAACTTCCGCTTGCCGCCGGTGCCCGAAGGTGAGTTCTGGACCTGCATGCTCGACACCAATGAGCCCGCCGTACGCGGTCAGGAACGCTTTGAGTTCGATCACGAGTACGCCGTGACCGGGCGCTCGCTGTTGTTGTTCGAGTTGCAGCGCGAAGACGAGGTGTGAGATGGCTCTGCATGGATTCCTTCAAGGCTTCCGGGGCTATGCGGACACGCAAGCCCTGGGCGACGCCCTGAAGGCGCTTCAGGAAGAAGGCCTGGACCAACTGCCGCCGCCCGGCGGCGGGCAGACCCTGGCGCGGTTCAGTCGCCTGGCGCAGGTGGCGGGTCATGACCTGCGCCTGTGCAAGCTGTTCGAAGGCCACACCGATGCCCTGGCAATCATTGCCGAGCTCAACTCCCCACTGCCGCCCCTGGGCAGCACGTGGGGCATGTGGGCCGCCGAGCCGCCAACGGCGAAGGTGCGCGTGCGCCAGGAGGGCCATCGCCTGCGGGTGCAAGGCCGCAAGGCCTGGTGCTCCGGCGCGGCGGTGGTGAGCCATGGGTTGTTGACCGCCTGGGACGAAGACGATCGCCAGCAGTTGGTGGCCGTGCACATGGATCAACCCGGCATTGTGGTCACGGATGAGGGGTGGAACGCGGTGGGTATGGCGGCCACCGGCAGTGTGGAAGTCGTGTTCGACGGGGCCTGGGGATTGGCGGTGGGCGGACCGGGGGATTACCTCGCCCGCCCAGGCTTCTGGCAAGGCGGTATCGGTATCGCCGCCTGCTGGTACGGCGCCGCGCAACGCCTGGCCGAGGTCTTGCGCGCGCAGTGCAGTAAACGCCCGGAACCCCACGCCCTGGCTCATCTGGGCGCCGTCGACAGCGCACTGAACAGCGCCGCCTGTGTGCTGCGTGCCAGCGCGGCACAGATCGACCTTGAGCCCAAGGCTGACGCCCGGCAATTGGCCCAGCAGACGCGGGCCTGTATCGAAGACACGGTCGAGCAGGTCATACGCCATGTCGGGCGCGCCGTCGGCGCCGGTCCTTACTGCAAGGACCCGCACTTTGCCCAGTTGATGGCGGACCTGCCGGTGTATGTACGCCAGAGTCATGCCGAACGCGACTTGGCCGGGCTCGGAGAGCTGGTGGCCGGTGAACCCACAGGGAGGTGGCAGTTATGAGACCCAATCCGATCGTTGGCCAGGGCACGCCGCTGCATCACTGGCAGGCCTCGCCTAAAATGGCCGATTTGCCGTCGATCAGCGTCGAGCAGTTGGTACCCGCCGGCCACCGTGCGGTGATCATCGCACCACATCCGGATGATGAAATCCTCGGCTGCGGCGGCCTGATGCAGGGCCTGGCGGCACTGGGTCGGCCGATCCAGCTGATCTCAGTCACCGATGGCAGCGCCAGCCACCCCGGTTCACAGCGTTGGCCGGTGGAACGTCTGAGCGTAGTGCGCCCGCAGGAATCGGCACAGGCCCTGCACCGCCTGGGGTTGCCGCTGCACAGCCTGAAATGGCTGCGCGCCGGTTTTACCGACAGCCAGGTGGCGGCGCGGGAACAGGAACTCGTAGGGTTTATCCAGCGCTACCTCAAACCCACCGACGTAGTGTTTACCACCTGGCGCGAAGACGGCCATTGCGACCATGAGGCCGTCGGGCGTGCCAGCGCCCAGGCCTGCACGGCGGTCGGCGCTACCCTGTATGAGCTGCCGGTGTGGACCTGGCACTGGGCAACGCCCGAAGACAGCGGGGTGCCCTGGCACCGTGCACGCAAGATTCCGCTGACCTGTGAAGCCGTTGCCCGCAAACGGCATGCCATCCACGCCTTCGCCAGCCAACTGGAAGGCGACCCGCAGATCGGCCTCGCGCCGGTGCTGGCGCCCTATGTGGTGGAGCGTCTGCTGCAACCCTTTGAAGTGGTATTTGTATGAGTGTGGCCACGCCTTACTTCGACCAACTGTTCGCCGACAGCGATGATCCCTGGGCCTTTCGCCAGCGCTGGTATGAGCGGCGCAAACGTGCGCTGACCCTGGCGATACTCACGCGGCCCCGCTACGCCTCGGTGTTCGAACCCGGCTGCGCCAATGGTGAGCTGAGTTTCGAACTGGCACCGCGTTGTGATCGGCTGCTGTGCTGCGACACCGCCGCGGCCGCCGTGGCCCTTGCGCGCACTCGCTTGCTGGGGTTCCCCCAGGCCCAGGTGCAGCAGTGCCGCTTGCCCGAACAGTGGCCGGCGGGCCAGTTCGAGCTGATCGTATTGAGCGAGTGGTGCTACTACCTCGACGCCGATGACCTGCGCCAACTGATCGATCGCGTCCGCACCGCGCTGACCGCCGACGGCCAGCTGCTGGCCTGTCACTGGCGCGCGCCTATCGACGGTTGCCCGCAAACCGCGGAACAGGTACACGCCCTGCTCCAGGAATGCCTGGACATGCCTCGCGTCGCCAGCCACCACGAACCTGATTTCCTGCTCGACCTCTGGAGCCGCGACGGCACCTCGGTCGCCACCCTTGAGGGCCTGCGATGATCGGCATTCTGATCCCGGTACATAACGAAGAAGCGCTGCTCGGCGACTGCCTGGAAGCCGCGTTGATCGCCGCCCGCCATCCTGGGTTGCTCGGCGAAACCGTGACTATCCTGGTGGTGCTCGACAGCTGCAGCGATGCCAGCGCCGCCATTGCCCAGGCCTACCCGGTGCAGTGCCTGGAAGCCCAGGCGCGCAACGTGGGGCATGTGCGTGGCGTGGGTGCGCGGCATTTGCTCAATCAGGGCGCACGCTGGATCTCCTGCACCGATGCCGACAGCCGGGTAGCCCCCGACTGGTTGGTGGCCCAATTGGCGCTGGAGGTGGACGCCGTGTGCGGCACCGTCACGGTCGATGCGTGGAGCGAGGGTTTCGACCCCGTCGCGCAGATTCGCTACCACCAGGGCTACGAGGCCCGCGACGGTCATCGGCATATACACGGGGCCAACCTGGGAGTGAGCGCCGGTGCGTACGTGCGCGCCGGTGGTTTCGAGCCGTTGGCGTGCCATGAGGATGTGCAATTGGTGCGCAACCTGGAACTATGCGGCGCCTCCATCGCCTGGAGCCACGGCCCGCAGGTGATTACCAGTGCGCGCCTGGACGCCCGTGCACAAGGGGGATTCGGCGATTACTTGAAGAGCCTGATGCACGCCACCTGAAAAAACGCCGTTACCGAATGTGAAACCGAGCAATCCTTGTCTATGCTGAGAACGCCTTGCTGGCATTCCAGGGTTGGGATGCCAAGCAGCCACTGCGGCGGAGCCTGTGGTGGAAACAAGAGAGTCGTCCCCGTCAACGGGGCACGACCCCGCATCAACCGACAAGGATGTGACACCCCATGAAGCTTGCTTCCTTAAGCGATGGCCGCCGCGGCCCCGCGCAAGTCTGGAACAGCGCCCCGCAACTGGCGCTGATCCCCCCCGTTACGCCCTCCTCATTAGTGCCGCCTGGCGCACGCGTGGTGATCATCGCGCCTCATCCCGGCGATGAAGTGCTGGCCTGCGGCGGCTTGCTGCAATTGCTCAGCACGCTGGAACACCCGCTGCAACTGATCTCCATCACCGACGGCAGCGCCAGCCATCCTGGGTCCAACGTGTGGCCGGCGAGCCGCTTGAGCGTGGTCCGCCCCCAGGAAAGCGCTGAAGCCCTGCGCCGCCTGGGCATGCCGCTGCACAGCCTGAAGTGGATTCGCGGTGGTTTCTGCGACAACGCCCTCGCCGCCCGCGAGCCACAACTGAGCCAATTCATTGCGCGTTACCTGCAGCCCGGCGACGTGGTGTTCAGCACCTGGCGCAACGACGGCAATGACGACCATGACGCGGTCGGTCGTGCCAGTGCCAAGGCGTGCAGCCTGGTGGGCGCGCAGTTGCACGAACTGCCGATCTGGGCGTGGCACTGGCCTGCTCGCGAAGGCGCGCTCATTCCCTGGCAACGCGCGCGCAAAGTACGCCTGGACACCTGGACCGTGGCGCGCAAACTCCACGCCGCCCATGCCTATGCCAGCCAGTTGGCCGGTGACCCGCAGATCGGCTTGCCGCCCATACTGGCCCAGGTGCTGCTGGAACGAATGCGTGAACCTTATGAAATCGTGCTGTCCTGACACCCAACTCGTTCATACCTGTTAATTCTGACAGTGGCGGCCTGGCGAATCGCTGGCTAGGGTGGAAAAAGCGCTGCACCACGTCAGGTGCAGTCGAGAAAGCCATGCCAACCCTTTGCATTGGCCGGTGTTTTCAGAATCAGGTAACCCGCTGTCCCTGCTCCGTATCGCGCATCACGTTGTCATGGTCTGGCCCGCGCCTGCCTTTGCAGGCGCCGGGGCAACTATCCCCTCGAGTGAGGACGGATCATGCGCGCACGGACACTCTCTTGGTTGTACCTGATCGTCATAACGGTGTGGCCGCTGGCCTCTTATGGCGCCTGCACCATCAACAACACGGCCGGCGATGACGTCTCCAATTGTGACAGCGGCACGGCGCCGGGCTTTACCGACACCGGGGGTAACAACACGCTCAATGTCTCAGGGACGGGCCAGGTGACTGGCGACGTGACGTATGGCGACGGGGAGGATAAGGTGGATATCAGCGGCGGTCGGGTCGGTACCGTCAGCACGGCGGACGGTATCGACACCTATGCCCAGAGCGCCGGCACTGTAGCGAATGTGTTTCAAGGCAACGGCCGGGATATCTTCAGGATGAGCGGTGGCACCATCACAGGCGCCTTCGAAGACGGCGACGATGCCAAAATGGCCGCCGGCACCATCGGTCGCGTCGACATGAAACTCGACAACAACATCTTTGATATGTCGGGTGGCCGCATCATCGGCAACCTGGTCACCGGCTTCGGCAACGACACCATCCTGATCTCGGGCACCGCATTTGTGGGCGGCAACATCAGTGTCAGCGGCGGTGACGACCACGTGACCGTCTCGGGCGGTGAGGTGAACGGGCAGATCCTCCTCAGTTTCGGCAATGACGACTTCATCTGGACCGGCGGCAACCTGCATTCGTTTGTGCTGATGGGTGCGGGGGACGACACGGCACTGCTGCAGAATCTGACAAGCGCTCAATTGGCGGCAGCGCAACTGGTGGACGGCGGTTTGGGCAACGACAAACTTACCCTGGACAACACCAAGGCCGGGGACCCTGGCCTGCTGCCCAACTGGGAAGCCATCCAGCTGGACAACGGCTCCGAGCTGACCCTGAGCGGTACGACGCTCAAGCTGGGTGATAGCGGTTCCGGTACCGGCACACTGGGACTGGATGGCACGAGCAAACTGCAGGCCGGTACGGGCGTGATCGAAGCCTTTACCGCCGGCCGGTTGGTTACCGTAAAAAACAGCGGCGTGATCGACATGACCACGGGCAGTTCCAGCACCAGCGACTCATTGACCATCAGGGGCAATTACACCGGCAATGGTGGGCGCTTTGCACTGCAAAGTGTTCTGGGGGGCGACGGTTCGCCCAGCGACAGGCTGGTGATTGACCAAGGTGTCATTGGGGGTAGCACAGCGATCAGCGTGACCAACCTGGGGGGTGCGGGTGCGGCAACGCTGCAGGATGGTATCCAGGTGGTGCAGGCCCTTAATGGTGCCTCCGGCAGTGCCAACGCCTTTACCCTCGCCGGCCCGGTCTCCGCGGGTGCGTTCGACTACCGCCTGTTCAAGGGCGGTGTAACCGCAGGCACGGCAGAGAATTATTACCTGCGCTCCACTGTCCCGGTGCAGCCATCAGGCCCTGAGATCATCGTACCTTTACCGAGCCCGGGCGAGCGTCCCTTGCCCCCTAACCCAGGGACCGAGCCAGAGCCTATCTACCGCAAGGAAGTGCCGATCTACGCCGCACTGTTTCCAGCTGCCAAGCAGATCGTGCTCGCCATGCTGGGGACCTATCACGAACGCATGGGGGACCAGAGCCAACAACAGAGCGGCAACGGCTTGGCCGGCTGGGGCCGAGTCTACGGCAGCAGCAGCCGTCAAGGGTTTGCTGGCACGGTGAGCCCGACGCTGGACAGCACGGTCAAGGGCTTCCAGGTAGGCAGCGATGCCTACACCGCCACCGACGACAGCGGGCGTACCCATCGTATTGGGCTGTTTGTGGGCCACAGTACGCTCAAAGGCAACGTCAAGGGCTTCAACGGTGGCTGGCAAGATCTGGACGCCGGCAAGACCACCTTGCGCGCTGACAGCGTGGGGGGGTATTGGGCGCTGATCGGTGCCAATCGGGCGTATCTGGACCTGGTGCTGATGGGCAGTCGTTTCAATGGCAACAACGAATCGGACCGTGGCGTGAAGATGAAAACCCGAGGGCGCAACATGAGCGCGTCCGTCGAAGTCGGCTGGCCGTTCCAGGTCACCCCGCGCTGGACAGTGGAACCACAGGCTCAAGTGATCGTCGGCAAGACAAAGCTCGACAGCCAGAACGACGGTATCTCCGACGTCAAGTACGACGCCGATACCAGCGTCACCTCCCGCCTGGGTGTAAGGCTACGCGGTGATTACAACGTCCGTGGCATGCCGTGGCAGCCCTATGCGCGCGCGAACGTCTGGCACGCCAGCGCCGGGGACAACAGTGTGATTTACAACCGCACCAGCCGGATCGATACCGAACAGAAATCCACCACCCTGGAAGTCAGCCTGGGTGCCATCTTGCAGGTTGCTCGCGATGTGGCTCTGTATGGCGAAATCGGCTCCAACCGCAATCTGGACAGCAACACTTACAACGGCCACGAAGGCACTGTGGGTGTCAGGGTGGCGTTCTAGGTTTGTATCGCAGTGTGTACGCAGCCCGCTGCGATACACAGCCTTTAACTCGGCGGGTTTCCTGAAACAGGCCAGATACAGCCGGGCGTTCAACTGAGCACCGGCACACATCCAGCCGCAGGAGGCTCGCCATGCACGCTCAGTTGAACCGCCGCTCCACACCACTTTTCCTGGCCATTGCCCTGGCGCAATTCGGCATCCTGGGCATGGCCCACGCCGAAATGCCCGAGGCACCGACCAAAGTTGTCGCCAGCGCGCAAACCGCCTTCGGTGCCCTCAAGCACGTCAAGGCCGGCCTGCTCGATGTGGCCTATGCCGAAGTCGGCTCCGCCACCGGCCCGGCGGTGATCCTGCTGCATGGCTGGCCCTACGACATTGACAGCTACGCCCAGGTCGCGCCGTTACTGGCGGCCAAGGGCTATCGCGTGTTGATCCCTTACGCACGGGGTTATGGCGACACACGTTTCCTCTCGAATGACACCCTGCGCAACGGCCAACCGGCGGCGCTGGCCAGTGATGTGATCGACTTCATGGACGCCCTGAAGATCAAGCAAGCGGTACTCGGCGGCTACGACTGGGGCGCGCGCTCGGCGGACATCGTCTCGGTACTGTGGCCGGAGCGGGTCAAGGCGCTGGTGTCGGTCAGCGGTTACCTGATCGGCAACCAGGCCGCCGGCAAGAACCCACTGCCCCCCAAAGCCGAGTTGCAATGGTGGTACCAGTTCTACTTCGCCACCGAGCGCGGTGCCGCCGGCTACCAGAAAAACACCCACGACTTCGCCAGGCTGATCTGGCAACTGGCGTCGCCGCAGTGGAAGTTCGATGACGCCACGTTCGACCGCAGCGCCAAAGGCCTGGAAAACCCGGATCACGTAGCGATCACCGTGTTCAACTACCGCTGGCGCCTGGGCCTGGTCCAGGGCGAGACGAAGTACGACCCACTGGAGCAGAAACTCGCCCAGGCGCCGTCCATTGGCGTGCCGACCATCACCCTCGAAGGCGACGCCAACGGCGCCCCGCACCCGCAGCCCGAGGACTACGCCAAGCGCTTTACCGGCAAGTACGAGTTCCGCCTGATCAAGGGTGGCATTGGCCACAACCTGCCGCAGGAAGCGCCCGAGGCATTTGCCAAGGCGGTCATCGATGCGGATCACCTGTGATGAAGCGCCTGTGCATGGCCGCATTGGCCCTCGCGAGTTCGACCGGCGCCTTCGCCGACAGCGCAGCCTCGCCGATCTACGGCGTGACCATCCCCGACGGCTACCGCCAATGGGAACTGGTGGCGCCGGCCCAGGAAGCCGACCCGTTGAACGAACTGCGCGTGGTGCTGGGCAACAGCGCTGCGCTCAAGGCTTACCGGGAGGGCAAGTTGCCTTTCCCGGATGGCACCGTCCTGGCCAAGTTGGCGTGGAAACACGAGCCGTCACCGGACTTCAAGACCGCGTCCATCCCTGGCGCGGCGACCACGGTGCAGTTCATGGTCAAGGACTCGAAAAAATACGCATCCACCGGTGGCTGGGGGTTTGGACGCTTCATCAATGGCAAACCCGCCGATGAAGCGCAGCACCAGACGTGTTTTGCCTGCCACCAGGCGTTGGTGAAAGACCGCGATTACGTCTTCACCAGGCTGGCCCCCTGAAAGCCAGCCCTTTGGCCTTTAGTCAGAACTGGCCACAAATCACCCAGATATGGCCGGTTTTTTCAACGACCTTGAAAGCGCAGACCCTGAAAGCGCGAAAACTGATAGGCGATTCCCAGCCAGATGAACCAGGCCGGCATCACGCACAGCGCCAGGCGTGTATCCGGCCGCAACGCCAGCAGGCCCAGTACAAACGCGAGAAACGCCAGGGCAAACCAGGCCATCGGCACACCGCCTGGCATCTTGTAGGTGGATTGGGCGTGCAGGTCCGGGCGTTTTTTGCGGTAGGCGATGTAGGACGCGAGGATGGTCGACCAGGTAAAAATCACCAGGATCGCCGACACCGTCGACACGATGGTGAAGGCGGTCATCACCTCCGGCACCACAAACAGCAACACCAGCCCCAGCAACATCAGCAAACTGGTAAACGCCAGGCTGATAAACGGCACGCTGCTGTTGGACAAGCGCCGGAAGATACCCGGCGCATCACCCAGGTCGGCCAGGCCGAACAACATGCGGCTGGCGGAAAACACCCCGCTGTTGGCCGACGACGCTGCCGAGGTCAGCACCACAAAGTTCACGATGCCCGCTGCGGCGGGAAACCCTGCGACGAGGAACAACTCGACAAACGGGCTCTTGCTCGGCGACACCTGCTGCCAGGAGGTCACCGCAATGATGCATGCCAGGGCCAGCACGTAGAACAGGATGATGCGCAGCGGGATCGAGTTGATCGCCTTGGGCAAGGTCTTTTCCGGCGCACGGGTTTCGGCGGCGGCGGTGCCGATCAACTCGGTGCCGGCAAAGGAAAAGATCGCCATCTGGAAGCCGGCAAAAAAGCCGAACAGGCCGTTGGGAAATGCCGCCTGTTTATCCAGCAGGTGGCTCAACGAAGCGGTGACACCGGTGGGCGAGACGAACGAACTGGCGATCAGCACTCCACTCACCCCGATCAAGGTCACCACGGCGACGATCTTGATGATCGCGAACCAGAACTCCACTTCGCCGAACAGCCTGACCGTCAGCACATTCAGTGCGAACAGGGTCAGCAACATGCCCACCGCCGGCATCCAGGCCGGTACATCGGGGAACCAGTACTGGAAGAAACCGCCGACCACAACCGCGTCCCCCACCACCGCCACGCTCCAGCTCAACCAGTACGACCACCCGAGAAAGAACGCCGCGCGCGGCCCCAGGTAAGCACCGGCAAAGTCGGCGAAACTCTTGAAGTCGAGGTTGGACAGCAGCAGCTCGCCCATGGCGCGCATCACGAAGTACACGAACAGCCCGATGATCATGTAGATCAGGATGATCGAGGTGCCGGACAGCGCGATGATCTTGCCGGAGCCCATGAACAGGCCGGTGCCGATCGCGCCGCCCATGGCCATCAACTGGATATGGCGGTTGCTCAGGGTGCGTTGCAACGCAGGCTGTTCACACAGCCCGGGCGTGGTTGCTTTCATCACAAAACCTCTTGTTATGTTTTTGAGTTTTGGCAGAAGAAAAGTCGAGGGGTCGTTGTTATTGGCTGTGGTGTTCGAAACCGTGCAGCACGTTGACCGCATTGATGCCGATCTCATCGACCATGTAGCCGCCTTCCATCACGAACAGCGTGGGCACGCCGACGCTGGCGATGATCTCCCCCATGCGGAGGAAGTCTTCGCTGTCGAGCAGGAAGTGGCTGATAGGGTCGTCCTTGAAGGTGTCGACGCCCAGGGAAATCACCAACACTTCAGGGGCGAAGCGGCGCAGTTGCTGGCAGGCGTCGATCAGGGCGGTGCGGTAATGGGTCCAGGTGGTGTTTTTCGGCAATGGGTAGTTCAGGTTGAAGCCCTCCCCAGCGCCGACGCCGCGCTCGCTGCCGGCACCGGAAAAGTACGGGTAGGACACCGCCGGATCGCCATGCAGGGATATGAACATCACGTCCGGGCGGTCGTAGAAAATATTCTGGGTGCCATTGCCATGGTGGAAATCCACATCCAGCACCGCCACGCGCCGAGCGCCCTGGGTGATGGCGTGCTGCGCGGCAATTGCGGCGTTGTTGAGGTAGCAGTAACCACCCATGTATTCACGGGCTGCGTGATGGCCCGGTGGGCGGCACAGGGCAAAGGCGCTGCGATGGCCTTCGTCGAGCAACGCCAGGCCGGTCAGTGCGATGTCGGCGCTGGTCTTCACCGCCTGCCAGGTGGTGCGGGTAATCGGCGAACCGGCGTCCATCGCGTAAAAACCGAGCTTGCCGTCGATGAACGCCGGCACCTGCTGGTTGGCCAGGTCGCGTACCGGCCACACCAGGGGCAAGGCGTCATGGCTGCGGCCGATGGCAGTCCATTCGGCCCAGGCGGTTTCGAGGAACGCCACGTAGCGTTCGCTGTGGGCGGCGACGTAGCAGGCCCGGTCAAAACGGCGCGGCGTGATGATATCGCCCAGGCCAACCTGACGGACCCGGTCACGCACGGTGTCGGCGCGACTGGGTTGTTCGAACGAGGGCTTGAGCACGCCGTCCTTGAGTTCGGTGCCATGGTGCAAACGGTGGGCTTCGCTGAAAACAGTCAACATGTGAGGGCATCCGCCAGTAAAAGACAGGGTCTATTTTGTTCTGGCGGCAGTGGGCTTTCTTTGCTTTTACTTACGGCACTGTTAGGTTTATCGAGAATATTTACCTCAACGGCGCATGATTATGAAAAATAAAACCAGACAGGTCGTTCTTGACGACACCGATCTCGCCATCCTCGCCCTGCTGCAGCAAGACGCCAGTATTTCCAACGCGCAGTTGAGTGAGCGCCTGTCCCTGAGCCTCACGCCCTGCTGGCGCCGACGCAAACGCCTGGAAGAAGAAGGCGTGATCAAGGGCTACCAGGCCAACCTCGACCGCAAGATGCTCGGGCTGGATATCCTGGCGTTCGTGCATGTGCGTTTTGCGATCCATACCGACCATGCGCCGGACGCGTTCGAGACCGTGGTGAAGGAACTGCCGCAGGTGTTGTCGTGCCACAAGATCACCGGGGATGCCGATTACCTGTTGCAGGTGCTGGCCGAAGATCTGGACAGCTACAGCGAGTTCGTCGAGAGCGTGTTGCGGCGCCAGTTAGGGATTGCGTCGATTCAATCGAGCCTGGCGCTGAGGGAGGTCAAGGCGACGAGTCGGGTGGCCATTCCACAGCGCGAATAACCGGCGCTTTCCAGGGGCGCGATGTAGCAAATCGCCGTCACTGCGATGTGAAAAATTCGTTAACTAATTCTCCCTGAAGGCTTTTTCCTACAGGAACAATCTGCCAGACTAATGCGAATAATTATCAACAGATTTATTATTCGCCAGGGACGGCGTTCGGGGAGAGTCAGTTCCATGTCACTGCAACAACACGGCGGTAACGTTTTTTCACCCAGCCTGATGGCATTGGCGGTCTGTCTGGCCAGTTCTTCCGCGGTCTTTGCCGCCGATACCCAGGCACCGGCCGCCACCCTTGAGTTGGGCGCCACGCAAATCTCCGGCGAAGAGCAACTGGGCGAAACCACTGAAGGCACCCAGTCCTACACCACCGGCGCGATGAAAACGGCAACCAAGCTGCCGTTGACCATGCGCGAAACCCCACAGGCCGTTACCGTCATTACCCGCCAACGGATGGATGACCAGGCGATGACCAGCATCAACGATGTGGTCAAGGCCACCCCGGGTTTGTTCCTGAATTTTTCCAGTGGCCCTGGCCGGCAGTCCTACACGTCACGCGGCTTCGACATCGACAACCTGATGTATGACGGCATCCCCAGCGGCTACAACGGCGCCAGTGTCGGCGCACAACCGAACCTGGCGATGTTCGATCGCGTCGAAATCGTGCGCGGCGCCACCGGCCTGGTCACCGGCGCGGGCAACCCTTCCGCCGCTATCAACCTGGTCCGCAAGCGCCCACTGGACGAGCAGAAAGTCACGCTGACCGGCGCCGCTGGCAGTTGGGACGACTATCGCGGCGAACTCGACGCCTCCAGCCCGCTCAACGACAGCGGCACCTGGCGCGGTCGCGTGGTTACCTCGTACCGCGATGCCAACAGCTTCATCGACAACGCCGAGGAGTATCACGGCCTGTTCTATGCCGTCACCGAAGCCGACCTGAGCGAAGACACCACCCTGACCCTGGGTTTCTCCAACCAGAAGGACAAGACCAATTACTTCTGGGGCTCGTCGATGGTCGGCCTGGATGGCCATCACCTCAACCTGCCGCGCTCCTACAACCCCGGCACCGACTGGGAAAACAAGGACCAGGAGATCAACACCGTATTCGCCGAACTGCGCCAGCAACTGGCCAACGACTGGAAACTGCAAGTCAACGCCAACTATGCCGAACAGAACGCGTTGTTCTCCGGTTCCTACCAGTCGCGCTGGGTCGCCAACACACTGGCGCGCACGGTCTACCAGGCGGCCTACGATGAAAACCAGGCAGGTGCCGACGTCTTCGCCAGCGGCCCCTTTCAGGCGTTCGGGCGTACCCATGAACTGGTGGTAGGCGCCAGCCGGCGCATCTACGACATGACCACCCACAACTACAGCCCCTACAACACCAATTGGCCTCTCACAGCGGGCAAACCGGACTTCGTCCATACCACCAATGACCGTGACGTGACCACCCAGGATGGTGTCTACGTCACCACCCGCCTGAACCTGGCCGACCCGTTGAAGCTGATCCTCGGCGGGCGCCTGGACTGGTACGACTACGACGCCCATGGCAGCAACACCGGCGACTACAAGGTCACCCGCAACCTCACCCGCTACGCCGGCCTGATCTACGACCTGGACGACCACCACTCGGTGTATGTCAGCTACAGCGACATCTTCACGCCCCAGAGCGAAAAAGACACCTCCGGCAGCCCGCTCAAGCCCATCGTCGGCAAGAACTACGAGGTGGGTATCAAGGGTGAATACCTGGGGGGTGCGCTCAACGCGAGCGTGGCGCTGTTCCGCGTCGACCAGGAAAACCGTGCCGTCGGCGTGACAGTCGCAAACTGCCCGCAGGCCTCCTGCTCTGTGGCGTCCGGCGAGATTCGCAGCCAGGGCATCGACTTCGAACTGCAAGGCGCCCTGACCGAGAACTGGCAGGTCGGCGGTGGCTACACCTACGCGCGCACGCACACCATCAAGGACGCCGCCAACCCGCAGAAGGTCAACAAGCAGTTCGACACCGACACCCCGGAGCACCTGTTCAAGCTGACCACCAACTACCGCTTCCAGGGCCCGTTGGAAAAACTCCGCGTGGGCGGCAACGTCTCCTGGCAGAGCCGCATGTACAACGACTTCAAAGTCGCGGATGGCAGCACCTACCGCCTGCAGCAGGGCGCCTATGCAGTCACCGACCTGATGGCCGGCTACCAGGTCAACCA
The DNA here is from genome assembly GCF_900112095.1 of Pseudomonas sp. NFPP24. NCBI lineage: Bacteria > Pseudomonadati > Pseudomonadota > Gammaproteobacteria > Pseudomonadales > Pseudomonadaceae > Pseudomonas > Pseudomonas sp. NFPP24. The sequence continues at coordinate 11,840 of NZ_FOKD01000015.1, read as the reverse complement.
GCACCTTGACCTGCAACTCAACGCCAACAACATCTTCGACCGTCGTTACTACCAGTCCATCTCCAACTCCGTGAGCTATGGCGGTGACTCCTACGGCAACCCACGCAATATGATGCTGACGGCAAAGTACAGCTTCTGACCGGCGTCCGAACCACGGCTATCCGCCCGGGTAGCCGCCCCTAAAGTCCCGCCTCCCGATGCCGATACACGCTTGGCATCACTGAATCCAATAACAATCAAAAACACCTGATTCGCTCCACCCTGCCCTTCGCTTTGTTCCGGCCAGACCACATGGAGTAAGTGTGAATGCCCACCCGCACGCGTTTTTCCGAGCACTACCGTAAAGCCGACCGCATCATGCTGGCGCTGGTCTGGCTGATGTTCCTGTTTTCCCTGGGCCTGGCGTTCTGGCACGACACCCTGGTGCAGGCCGTGATAGTCGGCGGTAGTACCAGCGTGGTGCTGACCGCGCTTTACCGCGCCATCGGTGGTACCCGTGTCATGCGCTGCGCGCTCGGCGCGGGCTTGATGGTCATGGCGGCATTGCATATCAACCAGGCCCAGGGCTTGATCGAAGCGCACTTCGGCATCTTCGCGTTGCTCGCGGTGCTGACGTTTTACCGTGACTGGCTGCCGATCCTGGTGGCGGCGGCCACCATCGCCGTGCACCACGTGGTTTTCCATGCGCTGCAACATCAAGGCTTTCCAGTGTTCGTGATGGAACACCACGGCGGCTGGACCATGGTGTTCGTGCATGCGTTCTACGTGGTGATGGAAACCGTCGCCCTGCTCTACCTGGCCGTGCACAGCCAGGCCGAAGCGGTCGAGAGCCAGGAAATGCTCGAGAAGATGCTGGCGGTCACTTCCCAGCTCACCGTTGAAACCGCCCAAGGCGACCAGGGCAAAACCCACGTCTCCCTCGCCAAGCGTTTCGACCATTTTCTGCATCAGTTGACCGGCCTGATCGACGGCGTCGCCCGTGACTCCCACGGCCTTGGCCAACTCGGCCAGGAACTGGCCAGCGCCAGCGGCACCCTGGAAAAAGGCGCACGGCACCAACTGGCGCAAATCACCGAGATGAGCGGCTCGATGCAGCGCATGGAAGACGCCATGGGCCACATTGCCGTGCACGTCGAGCAAGCGGTGGATCATGCCGGCAAGGCCAGCCAACAGATCCTGCGCGGCCAGGAAAGCGTCGGCCGCGCCCAGCAGGAAATCACCCAACTGGCCACCCGCCTCAGCGGCACCCACGACACGGTGCAGGGCCTGGCCCTGCAAACCGAACAGATCGGCACCGTGCTTGAAGTGATCAGCAGCATTGCCAACCAGACCAACCTGCTGGCCCTCAACGCCGCCATCGAAGCCGCCCGCGCCGGCGAGCAAGGCCGTGGCTTCGCCGTGGTTGCCGACGAAGTGCGCAACCTGGCGCAACGCACGGCGGTATCCACCCAGGAAATCAAAACCATCATCGAAGGCCTGCAACACGGCAGCCGGCAGGCGGTGCAAGCCATGCATGATAGCCGCGAGGGCGTAGAGCGCTGCGTGGAGGACAGCCAGGTGGCCGTTGACATGCTGCGCGCAGTGGGCGACGACATCGCCCACATTGATGACCTCAATGGCCGTATCGTGACCACAACCCGCGAGCAGACCACGGCGAACCTGGAGATTGTCGGGCGTCTGCAGTCGGTGCAGAGCATTGCGCAAAGCACCGCGGACGATGTGGAAACCCTGGCACGCAGCAGCGAGCGGTTGCCGCCGATCGCGGTGCGCCTGGATGCGTTGGGGCGCAGGTTTCATCAATGATGTCTGGTTTGTCGGCAGCGCCCGCAAGGTTTGCATAGTGCGCCAACAGGCGGGCAACCACCTGGTACCGCTCAGCCAGACCGGGCTCACCGAGCCGCCTCAACGCGTTCGCCGTCCGCCGCGCCTGAAGTGCGTTGATTGCAGGGTGACCGGCATACCGGGCCAGGCGATAAGCACCGCGATCTGCGCATTGTGCAATCGGGGTTCCTGGGACCAGCAGCCTGGCGGCGTTATGCAGCCGCTCCAGGCTGCGCCCCAGTTCGAGTGACAGATAGCCCAGTGCATCGACTGGCGAGTCATCCGTGCCCGACAATGCCCGCAATGAGACCAGCCGATGAAGCTGCCTGGCGTGCCACTTCGACAGGTTCATACGTCCCCCGACACGCAGTAGTCGCAAGATGTCCCGAAGAAGCGCGTGCTGTAGGGCGCGCACATGGCTGCCGGGTTTCCTCGGCAGGATCTGGAACGCCAACATACAGATAGCCATCGCCACCAACCAGGCGAGCGCCTGATTGGCGAAGTCGATGAAATCGTAATGGGCCGTGCCGCCGGTGCCTACCAGCGTGTTGAACGCAATCAGGTAGGCAATGCCTTGCAGGGCATGGCGCGGCTGGGTCGTAGCCTGGATACCCCATACCCAGAACACGCTCAATACAACGCTGAGCAGCGCAAAACCATTGATCTGAGGCAGCAGCAGAAACTTGCAGGCAGCCGCCGCCACAATGCCGTAGAGCGTGCCCCTGAGGAAGCCGTCAAGCCCTCGGGTAGGCGCCGGGTGGGTCGCCAGCAAGGTGCAACACGGCCCCAACACCGCCAGCAAGGTCGGGCCCTGGTCCCAGCCCGTCAGGTACCACACCGCGCCGGTCACCAGGGTGGCGGCCAAGGCGCGGACCCCATTGCGCAGCGCATCGCCATAATGACGATGGAAAGCTACCGTCCGTACAGGCGGCGGGGTGGCGCTTTCAAGGCTGGCAAAACTCGATAAGGCGCCGGACAGGTCCGCCAATGCCTCGGTCAACCCATCCGGGGATTCACTTTCATTCTCAAGAACGCCTTGCAGGACGCTGACCCGCGCGGCAGCCGTGACGAAATCGAAGGGGATCTGCGCCAGTTGTTCAAGGGCCTGGCCCGCTCCAACGCACGCGGGCAACGGGGGCAGGCTTGGAGTGACCAGCACGGCGGCCTGCAAATGCGCCAGCCCACCCTGGAGCGTCTTGAGCCTGGAACGAATCAGGTACGACTCACCTCGCCCGATCCCGAGCAGTTCATCCACCTTATTTATATCGAGGGCGAGTTGCGCGGGGTCGCCTGCGTCGCCCTTGAATCGAAGGGCCAGTAACCGTAGCGTGCGCGTGGAAACGTCCCCAAGCGCCTGCTTCAGTTGTGCCTCGACCGTCTTGCGCCCCAGCAGCGAGGCCACCAGGCTCAGGCTCAAGACCCCAAGGACCACCGCCGTTCCCCGTGTGACGATGTGATCGAAGCCTTGCTCAGGCGCAACGATGGCAGTGCCAAGGGCAAGGCATACGGTATAGCCCGCAACCACGGCCGCCGTGGCGTGATAGTGCCGCAGCAGGGTCATGGCTGCGACACACAGCCCCAACCACACGCCGATCCCCAGAATGAACAGCAGCATCTGTTGGGCGAACATCCCTATCAGGATCACGGCAACGGCCAACCCCAGCAGGGTACCCACGACGCGCATCACACCTTTGCCCACCACCGCGCCCTGGATCGGATGAATCAGTAGCAACACCGTCGACGCTGCCGAGAACGGCGAGTCCAGGTGCAATTGCAAACCCAGCCATAGTGCCAGCACGGCCGCTGCCACACTGCGGCCCACATAGCCCAAGGTATCCCGGGTCCATGGCCGCGGCAGCGCGGCCAACCAGCACCACACATGCACGGCCATCACATGAACGCCTGCAGCCAGCGCGTGAGCCGCCAACGCGCGTCGGCATTTGCCTGGCCGACTTCAATGCTCGCCGTCATGCCCGCCGCCAACTCCACTCCCTGTGGCACGCTGTCCAACTCGATCCGCACAGGCACGCGCTGGGCCAGGCGTATCCAACTGAACGTCGGTGCCACCTGGGGCAAGCCGCTGTCACCACGCAGCTCGTTAGTGTCGGCGATGCCCCGGCCAATACTGGCGACATGCCCTTGAAGCAGCGGCGCAAACCCCATCAGTTTGATCGACGCCGGCGCGCCCAACAGCACGCCAGGCAGCTTGGTTTCTTCAAAATAGGCGGTCACCCAGAAACTCTGGCTGTCGACCACATAAATATTGGTGCTGCCCGCCACGGCGTAGTCACCCGGTTGAAGCCGAAGTTGCGTCACATACCCTTCGACCGGCGAACGCACGGCAGTGCGCCCCAGGTCGAGCTGGGCCTGGGCCAACTGGCTGCGCGCCGCGTCCAGCCGGGCTTTGGCCACAGCCAATTGCTGGGCGGCGTTGTCGGTTTCTTCTCGTGCAATCGCATCGCCGAGTTGGCTGCGGCGCTTGAACTGCGCAGTGCGCTGCTCGAAAACACTGCGAGCCTCGGCCAGCTCCGCCATGCGCTGTTGCTGGGCGATCTGGTAGGCACGCTGATCGATCTCATACAGCAATGCACCTTTGGCAACCCATTGGTTGTCGCCCACCAGCAAGCGTTCCACCTGCCCGGACACCTCGGGCGCAATGTGGATGACCTGGGCGCTGACCCGCCCATCCCGCGTCCAGGGCGCCAGCACATAGGCGCGCCACAACTGCATGCAGAACAACAGGGCAACCAGCCCCAACCCCAGCGTCACGGCCATCTTGAACAGTTTATTGAGCGTCATGGCGCCGCCCTCACAGCTTCAGCACGAGGGTCGAGAGGACAATGAGCGAGACAAAAAACCGCGCCAGGCTGGGGTGCCAGGTCCGGTCCAGCCAAGTGCGCACGACCCGCTCCAGCACACCGTAGACCAATGCCGCCGCTCCCACGTACAGCAGGAACGGCGGCAGGTAGAGGTTGGCAATCGTGATTTCGCTCAGCATGGTTCAAGTCTCGTAACGGCCTTCAGGGTGAGGCCCTTGGTGAGCATGGTAGGGCGTGCCAGAAACGGCCGATATTGAGTATGCTGCCAGCCTATAATCAATTTCGGACAGTCGACGGGGGATTTGATGAACGAGACAACCCTGTACACGGTGGAGCAATTCGAACTCGACGACCTGGGTCAACCCGCCGTGGCGGTAATGCTGGGCGCACAGCGCAACGACGCGGAATACGCGGTGCACAGCCATCGCAAAGGCCAGCTGGTGGTGGCCTATCACGGCGGCATCGTGTGTACGGTGGAGGATGGTGTATGGATGGTGCCTACAGGATTCGGCGTGTGGATTCCGGCGGGTATCGCTCACAGCAACCGCATCACCGCCAACGGCAAAGTCGGTTTTCTGTTCATAGAGCCCAATGCGGCTGCGTTGCCGCAAACCTGCTGCACGCTGGTGCTGTCGCCACTGATTCTCGAACTGATCCTGCACCTGAGCACCCTCGACCAGGACTATCCGGATCCGAGCGCGAGCGCACGCCTGGCCCGCGTGCTGCTTGAACAACTGGAGCAGGCCCCTTCGGAGCGACTGTACCTGCCCCTGCCCGCTTCGGCGCAGCTGCGCGTCATCGCCCGTCGTCTGGCCGAGGCTCCGGATAACCGCTGCACCATGGCGCAATGGGCGCAGCAGGTGGCGATGAGTGAGCGTTCCCTGGCGCGCCTGGTCAAGCGCGAAACCGGACTGACCTTTGGCCAATGGCGCAAGCAATGGCAAATCATCGTAGCCTTGCAGAACCTGGCCGAGGGCGAGTCGGTGCAGCGTACCGCCGAGGCGCTGGGGTACGAGTCCGTCAGCTCGTTTATCAGCATGTTTCGCAAGACGCTGGGGTCCTCGCCAGCACGCTACATCCGCAGTACCCGACCGACGACGCCTGGCGCCATTGCCTGACCTGGCCCAATTCCTGCGTGCCTCCCCCCACCCCGTCGCTACTGACTACGCGGACGACTCTTTTGGGCCCCGCCGCCCAAGCACCTGCACCGATAATCGGTCATCCCCCCAGCTATCCTGAGGCCTTCCCCCATGACGAGCCCCTCCACCGAACAGGTCAGCCCGCAAACCCTGCGCAAGGTCATCATCGCCGCCGGCATCGGTAATTTCGTCGAGTGGTTTGACTTCGCCGTCTATGGCTTCCTCGCCACCACCATCGCCCAGCAATTCTTCCCCAGCGGCGACGCCAGCGCGGCGTTGCTCAAGACCTTCGCCGTGTTTGCCGTGGCCTTCGCGTTCCGGCCCCTGGGCGGTATTTTTTTCGGCATGCTCGGCGACCGCATCGGCCGCAAGCGCACCCTGGCCATGACCATCCTGTTGATGGCCGCTGCCACCACGTTGATCGGCCTGCTGCCCACCTACGCCGCCATCGGCGTCACGGCGCCGATTCTGTTGTCGCTGATCCGCTGTGCCCAGGGGTTCTCCGCCGGCGGTGAATACGCCGGTGCCTGTGCTTATCTGATGGAGCACGCGCCGAGTGACAAACGCGCCTGGTATGGCAGTTTCGTGCCGGTGTCGACGTTTTCCGCTTTCGCCGCCGCCGCCGTGGTGGCCTATGCCCTTGAGGCGTCATTGTCCGCCGAAGCCATGGGCAGTTGGGGCTGGCGCCTGCCGTTCCTGATTGCCGCGCCACTCGGCCTGGTGGGCCTTTACCTGCGCTGGAAGCTGGACGAGACGCCTGCCTTCCAGGCCGTGAAGGAAGAGCACGCCGTCGCCCACTCCCCGCTCAAGGAAACCTTGCGCAACCATGGTGCGGCGATCTGCTGCCTGGGCGCTTTTGTGTCACTGACGGCGTTGTCGTTTTATATGTTCACCACCTACTTCGCGACGTACCTGCAAGTAGCGGGCGGGTTGAACCGGGCGATGGCGCTACTGGTGTCGCTGATCGCGTTGATTTTCGCGGCGGCGATCTGCCCGCTGGCGGGGCTGTATTCGGACCGGGTCGGGCGGCGCGTCACGGTGATGACTGCCTGTGTATTGTTGATCGTGGTGGTGTATCCGTCGTTCCTGATGGCCAGCTCCGGTTCGTTTGCGGCGTCGATTGTCGGCGTGATGTTGTTGGCGGTTGGGGCGGTGCTGTGCGGCGTGGTCACGGCGGCCTTGCTCTCGGAGACCTTCCCGACCCGTACGCGCTATACCGCTTCGGCGATCACCTACAACATGGCGTACACGATCTTCGGCGGCACCGCGCCGCTGGTGGCGACATGGTTGATCAGCACCACGGGCAGCAACCTGTCACCGGCGTTTTACCTGATTGCCGTGGCGTTGCTGGCACTGGCCGGTGGGTTGGCGTTGCCGGAGACGTCGCGGATGTCCTTGCACGACGTGGGTGGTGAGCAAACAAGCACCGCACCTTTGCTTTCACGGTAAACGGCAGGAGGGTGAACGCCGCTGGACGCAGGTAGGATCAGTTCGACACCTGCCTGCTGCCGCATCCAGACCTTCAACAGCGTTTTCTGCAGGTGCCGCAGCGAACCCTTTGGTGCGCATCTGCTAAACCGCCGCAGCCATGCGCGCTCTAGCCCCCCAGGCGAACGTCACGACCATCAGCAACCCCATGCCCGCCATCGCCGCGCCGGCCAGGGAAATCGCCGGGTAGCCCAGCCCTGCGTTGATCACCGCTCCCCCCACCGCTGCACCAATCGCGTTGCCGAAGTTGAAGGCGCCGATGTTCACGGCCGAGGCCAGGTTCGGCGCATCTTTGGCCGCTTCCATCACACGCATCTGCAACGGCGGCACGACGGCGAAGCTGGCGATACCCCAGATGAGGATGCTCACCGCTGCCGGTATCGGCCAACGCATCAGGAATGCGAAGGCCAGCAGGACCAGAATCAGTGCGCTCAGCGAGACGATCAGGGTCCGGTCGATCGAGCGATCTGCCGCCTTGCCACCCCATACATTGCCCAGGGTCAACCCGACGCCGAACAGCACCAGCATGGCCGTGATAAAGGGGGTAGACGCATGGGTCTCGTTGCTCAGGATCGGCGCGATGTAGGTAAACACGGTGAACATAGCACCGGAACCCACCACGGTCAGGGCCAGAGCCGCCAGTACCGAACCACGCCCCAGCACCTTGATTTCGGCCAGCACACCGTCGCTTTTCGGCAGCGGCAGGTCAGGCAGCGCGAACCACAGCGCGACCATGGTCACCAGGCCCAGTCCGCCAATGCCCCAGAACGCCGTACGCCAGCCAAGCAGTTCACCCAACCAGGTCGCCAGTGGCACCCCACCAATGGTCGCCAGGGTCAGACCCATAAACATCGCGGCGACGGCTCCGGCGCGCTTGTCCGGCGCGACCACACTGGCCGCGACGATGGAACCGACACCAAAAAACGCGCCGTGGTTGAGCGAAGTGATGACGCGGGCAATCAACAGATCGTAATAGCCGGTTGCAAGCGCCGACATTACGTTACCCAGGGTGAAAATGGCCATAAGCCCGACCAGCAAGTGACGACGGGGAATCTTGCCAGTGGTCAAGATCATCAGTGGCGCACCGAACAATACCCCCAGGGCGTAGGCGCTGACCAACAGCCCCGCAGTGGGAATCGAAACGCCCAGGTCATTGGCGATGGTGGGCAACATGCCCATGGGCGCGAACTCAGTGACGCCAATGCCAAAGGCACCGACAGCAAGGGCTACAAGGGGTGGATTGATACGCATGGAAGACTCCTCATTTATGCCGCAAATGCTACGATCAACGCTTTGACGGCACTAGACCGTTTAATTGGCAATCACCTTTGCGCGCGAGGCAAAAATGGATTTCAACGGCAGATCGGGTGAGATGGCGGTATTCGCGATGGTGGCGCAGGAAGGCAGCTTGTCGGCAGCAGCGCGGGCATTACGATTGACGCCCTCGGCCGTCAGCCGCGTCATCGCACGCACAGAACAACGCCTGGGCACCCGCCTGTTGATTCGCACGACCCGCGCCCTCGCCTTCACAGCCGAAGGCGAGGCGTACCTTCGCGGGGCCCGGCGCATCCTGGCCGACATGGCGGAAGTCGAAGAAGCCATCGCCGACCAGGGTGCGCCCAAAGGCCGGCTGCGGGTCAGTGCGGCCCTGGGCCACGGCCGCATGACCATCGTGCCGTTGGTGGCGGCGTTCAGCGCCCGCTACCCAAACATTGTGGTGGACCTGACCTTGGGCGACGAAGTGGTCGACATCCTCGGCGGCCAGGCTGACGTGGCGATCCGCTTTGGCGACCTGCCAGACAGCCCGCTGACAGCCCGGCGCATCGGCGACACCGGCCAGGTCCTGGTGGCATCGCCGGAGTACCTCGCGCAACACGGCACGCCTCTGGAACCCAACGACTTGCTGCGCCACAACTGCCTGCGCTTCAACTTCCGCCGTGCGCAATCCGACTGGCCCTTCGCCCGCGACGGCAGGGAGTTTTCCCTGAAGATAAACGGCAATATCGAATGCAGCAGTGGCGAAGCCCTCGCTCAACTGGCGCGATTAGGCGCCGGTATCGCACGCATCGGCGAGTTCACGGTTGCACAAGATCTGCAACGCGGTGACCTGGTGCGCCTGCTGGAATCCTGGAACCCCGGCGACCGGGAGCCGATCCACGTGGTGTTTGTCGGCGGTGCGAGCATGCCAGCGCGGATCCGCGTGTTTGTGGACTTTTTGCTGGAGCATCACCGGCTATAAACGTGCAGGCTTGTGCAGCCGCTCAAGCACCTCGTCAGCCGCCTCGCGCCATGCCTGCGTCGCGCCTTTGTTTCTCAACACCGCCAACCCGGCCGCCGTAAAGGTGCCCGGTGTCGCAATCGCGCGCCCCAACGCTTCCAGGCTCGCGGATGGCTGGTGGCGGGCGCTGGCCAGACAGTCTTGCAGGTTGCCCATCACCAGTTGGGCGGCCTGGTCCTTGGACAGGCCTTTGTCGGTAAACCACTGCTGAAGATCACTCAGGAAAAAATAGAACCAGCCGTTCATGCAGGCCGCGACAGTGGCCAGTTCGAACGCCTCTTCCTCGTCCAATACAACCAATGAACCGAGCGCGCCCAGCAGCGTTGCATGGGGTTCGCCACCGGGCGTGACCACCACGGTCGCCTGGTTGATCTGCGCGGCATAGGACAGCATGGCGCGCACCACACGCGCTTGCGGGAACCGACGTTGAAGCTCGGCCAGCTTCAATCCCGCCACCAGCGACACCAGCGTTTGCTCAGGTCTGAGCTGCACTTCATTCGAAAGCTGATCGACCACCTCCGGGCGCACGCCCAGGACCAACAAGTCCGCCCCATCGACCACCTGCTGATTGTCAGCCATCACCTCACAGTCCCACTGTTCAGCGAGTTGCTGCGCACGTTGGTGGTTACGCGGGGACAGCAGCACCCGCCCGCCAAACTCGCTGCGCCGCAGGCCGATCACCACCTTTTCCGCCAGCTCACCGACGCCCAGGATTCCAATCTTCAGCACACTGTCCGCTCCGATTAATTCTGTAGTCGAGTGCATCATAGGCACGATTGCTGTCTTCATGCAGGCAGGCGTTCACGCTACACTCGCCGCTCTTAACATCGGCCAGGAAGGCAAGCATGAGCACTCAAGGGAAAGACCGGCAAATCGACAATATCGAATTCAACGTCAGCGATATTGCCCGCAGCCAAGCCTTCTACGGCGGCGCGTTCGGCTGGACGTTTATCGATTACGGCCCCACCTATACCGAGTTCAGCGATGGGCGTCTGACTGGCGGGTTCACCACGGGGGAGCCGGTTCGGCCGGGTGGGCCTCTGGTCATTTTGTACGCCGATGACCTCGATGCCACGCAGCAGCGGCTCAAAAGCCTGGGGGCTGTCATCACCCGCGAGATATTTTCGTTCCCTGGTGGACGCAGGTTCCACTTCACCGATCCGGATGGCTATGAACTGGCGATTTGGAAGGCTGATCAATAGGCCTCGACCCGACGCTTAGGCGAAGGCATCAATCGTTCTCCCTCAAGACCCACCTTCACAGGCCCTTTATTGCAGGGTTCGCCATGGGCGGTTCGCAAATGTCCTGCCTTCCCGCGCCTGTCACACTCATTCCCGAGCCCGGTAAAGACTATGCAATGGAACTTCAGAGGGTCAAAATCAGCACGTTCAAGGCCGGTTGCGTGATTGCCGTTCGCCAACCCGGCTTGTATTCATGGAGGAAAAATGCGGATCTACATCACAGGTGCATCCTGCGCGGGCGTCACCACGCTGGGTCGCAACCTCGCGATACGGCTCGGTATACGACACGTCGACGTCGATGATTTTTACTGGATGCCCACAAACCCTCCATTCACCACCAAGCGCCCCCCCGGCGACCGCGTGTCCCTGATGCAACAAGCACTCGGTGACGACGACTGGGTGCTGACCGGTTCGTGCATGATCTGGGGCGATGCGTTGATCGCCGATGCTGACTTGATTGTGTTTGTGGTCACACCCACGCCCGTTCGCCTCGAACGGTTGGCGGCCCGCGAAAAGGCCCGCTTTGGCGATCGGATCACACCCGGTGGTGATATGCATGCGATACACGCGGCCTTCCGGGAATGGGCTTCGCAATACGACGACCCGAATTTCTCAGGGCGCAACCGGGCGTGGCACGAATCATGGCTGTCACAGCAGACGGTACCGGTCTTACAGATTAACGGGATGCGCAGTGCTGAACAGATGGCCGCTGAAGTCGCCCAGGCGGTGTCGCAAATGCCGAAACAGCTCAAAACATGAACGGCTGAGGCTGTCCAACGACTTCCACTCCCCTTATCCTCACACCTCCCCGCACCCGCGAACCCGGAGCCGCCATGGACCTCGCCACCCTCGCCCTTTTCCTCCCCGCCTGCTTCGCCCTGAACATGGCGCCGGGCCCGAACAACCTGCTGTCCGTGAGCAATGCCACTCGCTATGGCTATCGCACCTCATGCCTTGCCGGTATCGGTCGCCTGCTGGCCTTTGCCGGCATGATCGCCCTCGCCTCTGCAGGCTTGGCGGTGGTGCTGCAGACGTCGGAGCTGTTGTTCTACGG